>DATGMQ010000010.1:0-56313 GCA_035293545.1 Alloacidobacterium sp.
TGCTCGTGCTTCTTGGAAGGGCGGCACAAAGCAGTCGGCGAGTCCTGTCTTTCGTGAGCTTCCGAAGACTGTTTTCGAAGGCTATGGCAGATTACGCGTCGATGGTGCGGAGATTCTGGCCATCGTGAAGGATGGGCAGGGAGTTCAGGCGGCTGCTCCGGGCGATGCGGTTGAGGTTGTGCTCGATCACACGAGTTTCTATGCCGACTCGGGCGGACAGATTGGCGATCACGGCTGGCTTTATTCCGATGACCACAACTCCGTCGTCGCCGATGTGAGCGGGTGCACCAAGCCGGTGCAGGGTGTCTTCGCACACAAGGCCATTCTGCGTCAGCCGCTGAAGATCGGCGACAAGGTGGACACGGTGGTCGATGCCGGGTTCCGCAACGCCACGCGCCGCAATCACACCGGCACGCATCTGCTGCATGCGGCGCTGCGCGAGGTCCTGGGTACGCATGTAAAACAAGCTGGGTCGCTGGTTGAGCCGAATCGTCTGCGCTTCGACTTCTCGCACTTCACTTCGATTGCCGACGAAGAACTGCAGGACATTGAAGACCTCATCAATAAGGAAGTGCTCGGCAACACTCGCGTTGAGACGCTCGAAGACGTGCCGATCGACGTGGCCATCAACGAGTATCATGCCATGGCGCTCTTTGGCGAAAAGTACGGCGAGAAGGTGCGCGTGGTCAAGATCGGCGACTTTTCGACCGAGCTTTGCGGCGGCACGCATACCGGCGCTACGGGCGAGATCGGCGTGGTCAAGCTGCTGGGCGAAGGCAGCGTGTCTTCTGGAGTACGCCGTGTCGAAGCTGTGACCGGGCTAGGCGCTCTGAACGAATTCCGCCGCGACTTTGCCGTAGCGCAGCTCGCCTCGCAGCTTTCACCAAGCGTGGAACTCGCGCCAGCCGAAGCGCTCAAGCAGAAACTCAGCGCCCAGGACGAAGAGCTGAAAAAGCTGCGTCGCGAACTGGAGCAGATGCGCATGAAGTCAGCTGCCTCGGCCGTCTCGAACGCCGCCGATCAGGCGGTGCTGGTAAACGGCAATATTAAAGTTCTGGCGCAGCGTGTGGACTCGCTCGACCGCGGCCAGATGCGCACGCTCGTCGATAATCTTCGGAATAAGCTCGGCTCCGGTGTTGTAGTGCTCGGCTCGGCGCAGGAAGAAGGCAAGGTCGCGCTGATCGTTGGAGTCACCAAAGACCTGACCGGAAAAGTGCAGGCAGGAAAGATTGTCGGACAGATTGCGAAGCTAGTCGGCGGCTCCGGCGGTGGACGCCCCGATATGGCCGAAGCCGGTGGCAAAGATGTGAGTCGGCTGGATGCCGCATTAAAAAACGCTCCAAATGTTGTGGAGGAGTTAGCTGGTTGACTCACCACTCTATTTTGTCATCCTGAGCGCAGCGAAGGACCTGCTTTCCTGTATGTGTCTGCAAAGAATTTGCCAGGTTGAGCAAGCAGATCCGTCGACTACGTCTCAGGATGACAGCATTAAGAAGTTTTTCTGGGTTCCATACTGGTTTCCTCCCGCTCATTTCCTGTTTCCTGCGTTGCTCCTCTCTGACTCGCCACCTATAATCAAAACAGCTCTGGCGTGTGCTGCCTCTGAATTTGTTTATGCCCCTTTCCTACCGCTCCGGAGGACGCGCGTCATTCCTGTGCCTGATCTTTTGCGGCCTTCTTTTCTCCTGGCCGGCAAATGCTGCACACCAGCCGCTCTCTCCTTTTGACAAGGCGCAAAGACTGCGGGAGGCCCTTGAAGGTCGCCCGGAGCAGCAGCGGACGCGGCGCGACTATGAGCGCGTGCTCGATGCGTATCGCGCGGTGTATCACGGAGATCCCGCTTCGCCGAAGGCCGATGCCAGCATTCTGGCGGTTGCCGATCTGCTGGCCGAGCAGGGACGCGTGTTTCAGGATGAGAAGTCGCTGCATGATGCCATCGGGCAGTATGAATTTCTGCGCAAACAGTATCCCGCTAGCCGTTTTCGCGCCAGCGCGTTGTTTACACAAGGGGAAATTTATCTTCGCGACCTCGAAGATCGCGACGCGGCGAAGACCACGTTTCAGCAGTTTTTGAAGCTCTATCCGCAAAGTCCGCTGGGCGATGAGGCCCGGCAGGAGCTGAAGAGTATCCGCAAGGAAGAAGTAGCAGAGAAACACGGAAAGCGGCCTGCGCAGAAGAATCCTGCTCCGGCAATCGTGGCCGAGGCACCGCCTGCGCCCGCTCCCTCAGCGTCTTCAACGTCCGTCCCAAAACATAGAAATCCGGCCACAATTCAATTGGAGCCACAGCAGCCACAGCCGGCTCACTCTGCTGAAGCGAAAGCGCAGCCGGAAACTCCAGCTCCCGCCACGACGCAACCGCCTGCTCGGGAGCAGGCAACGCTGACCGAAGCGGCCATGAATGCGCCGCCTCCACCACGCAAAGGCAAGCTGCCACTGGTGACTGGTCTGCGTCACTGGTCAACGCCGATTTATACGCGTGTAGCTATCGATCTGCAGGACGAGGTGCAATACGAAGCATCGCGCGTCCCCAATCCCGACCGCATTTTTTTCGACCTGCACGGCGCGAAGCTCTCGCCGGAACTGACCGGGAAGTCGGTTGAAGTCACCGATGATGGATTTCTGAAGCGCATCCGCATGGCGCAATTTTCCAATGATGTGACGCGCGTTGTGCTCGATGTGAGCGATGTGAGCGAGTATTCGGCGTTTCTGCTGCCGAATCCGTGGCGGCTGATTATCGATGTGCACGGCAGCAAGCCCGGGCCCCCGCCCGCTCCTTCGCAAATGGCAAAAGAGCAGCCGCAATTGGGCACGAGACAAGCTGGAACTGCCGCGCCACAGCCTGGGGCATCGCCGCAGCAAAAATCCCGGGAGCAGAGTACGACTATTGCGACGACAACTCCACTGTCACTTCCACAACCTTCTCCGGCTACGTCTACAGCAGATGAAGAAAAGGGGGCTGGGTCTACTCTTAAGGATATTGCCTCACTCGACCGCCAGCCGAATCGCGTAAAAGCAACAAAACATCCAACCACCGCGCCTGTGGTCCAGTCTGTTTCCGGAACATCGCCCCAGCCGCAACCGAATGAGCTGGAGAGCCTCAACAAGCCCCAGCCAGCGTTTCCGCCGCCATCCACTCCGTCTTCGAAGAAGTCCGCCAGCAAAAGCAGCACAGTAAATCCAGACCCGCCGGTGATCCACGCAGCTGCGCCAACAGCAATGGGCGAGCGCTCGATGGTTCGCGCGCTCGGCTTGAAAATCGGACGCATCGTTGTGGATGCGGGGCACGGTGGACATGATTCAGGCACACTCGGCCCCGGCGGAATTGAAGAGAAAGATATCGTCCTTGATGTGGCGCTGCGGCTGGGCAAGCTGCTTAAGCAGCGGCTGGGTGCAGACGTGATTTACACGCGCGATGACGACACTTTCATCCCGCTGGAAACCCGCACGGCCATTGCCAATAAGGCGCAGGCGGATCTCTTCATCTCAGTCCACGCAAACTCCAGCTCTGACCCATCGGCGCGCGGAGTTGAAACTTATTACCTGAACTTCACCACCTCAGCGGACGCGCTCGAAGTGGCGGCGCGCGAAAATGCTGTCTCCGATCAGTCGATTCATCAGCTTTCTGATCTGGTGAAGAAAATAGCCCTGCAGGACAAGATCAGCGAGTCGCGCGAATTTGCCGCCGACGTGCAGCAGAGCCTCTATTCCGGCCTCGAGAACGGAAACGATGGGCTGAGGGACCGCGGGGTGAAAAAAGCTCCTTTCGTTGTACTCATCGGCGCGAACATGCCGTCGATCCTGGCGGAAATCTCCTTCCTTACCAATCCGGACGACGCGCGCGAGCTGCGCGACCCGGAGTATCGCGAGCGCATCGCTGAATCGCTCTACCGTGGCGTATCTCGCTATGTGAGCAGTTTGAGCGGCGTGCGTATTGCGCAAAGCAATGCGCACACAGCAGGCAACTAGGCTCTTCTCCCTGTTGCCAGCACGAAATTCAGGTATATGATGACCTTCTAACTATGAGACGGAAACACCGTCTGATAAGCATCAGAAGAATGTGAAGCTGCAGGCTGATTCCCGCCTTCGTGATCTGCTGGAACTTCTTTCAGCCTACGGCCTGATTCTGGCCGTCATCTGGACACCGATGCCGGCACAGCGGATTTTCTACTGGCTGGCTATTGTTGCGGTAATCGGCATTACGATGCTGCGGCGGGAGAAGCTGCAAGCACTCGGTCTTGCTCCCGCCGGGACTAAACGTTCTCTCTGGATTGTCGCAGTTGCTGTCGGACTCGCAGTGCTGGCTGTGATGGCCGCCGGTTATTTCGGGACGCTTCATGGTCTTCCCAGGATCGGGCATTTATCCATGCGCGCTCGCATCATCGGGTACCTGATCTGGTCCTTTGTACAGGAATTTCTACTTCAGGTTTTCGTGCTGATGCGGCTGCTGCGCATGCTGAAAAAGCGCTCATTGGCGATTGCCATTGCGGCGCTTCTGTTCGCCATTGCTCATATTCCTAATCCAGTCCTGATCGGGCTCACGCTGCTATGGGCCTTGATTGCCTGTCCTCTGTTTCTTCACTATCGCAATCTATACGCGCTTGGACTGGCGCATGGCATTCTTGGTCTTTGCGTGGCCATTACGGTGCCGGATGCCTTGCACCATCACATGCGCGTAGGGCTTGGATATCTGCGCTATCAACCGCATCACCCTCAGCGGAGGAGCGCCCCCCACAAGGTATCTACGCACGCATGGGTAATGGATGAAGCCGCGATCCGCCTATCCGCCCTCCAGGCGCGCCCGTAGAAGATGCCGGCGATAGCCGCCAGCAGAACATAGCGCCAGTTAAAGTACGCTGCGCGTTTGTTGAAGTGCGACAACCCAAAGAGAGCAGCTGTAACCAGAAGCGATGCATTGCGGCCGATGCGGCGTTCAAAGAGGTTCTGCATCCATCCGCGAAAGAAAATCTCTTCCGGCAAGGCAATCAGAAAATAGGTGAAGAGCCAGATTGCGGGCAGCAGCCATGGGCGTTCTATGCGTCCATGCCAGTGCAGAAAGCCGATAGCCAGACCCAGCGCAACGGCAATCGGCACATAGAAAAGAAGCTCGCGCAGTCCGGTCTTCCAATCCTGCCATCGCCAGCGGAGATCAAAGCCGACTCCGTCGAGTTTGCGGATAACAAGAAACCCATACAAACCGGCATCGAGCAGGATCAGCTTATTTACTGCGACAAGGGCATGCGGCCAGGCAGGCTCAAACCAGCGAAGATCGACTGCTGATCCCAGAGCGAACAGCACCAGAAAATCGAGGGCATGTCCTCGCTGTTGCGGATCGAGCTTCGTCGCGAGTGCAAGCAACACAGCAACTCCGACTGGCAAAAATAGATAGAGTGCGAGCCACCCTGCCCGAAGAAGATGCAACGGCCAGCACACAAGCAGGTAAGGAATGCAGCAGATCGCAGGCAACAGAAGCCGAAAATACAATGGAAGCTTGCTGCATACAGATATGCAACTACCGCCCGCAAAACCGAAGAGAAACAGAGGCGCAAGAGCCAATGTCGCAGCTGCGATAACCCATGCATGCGTGTAGATCACGTTTCCATGCTAGAGCATCTCGCACCCTGTTTCCGCTGGTTTAAAACGTGCGAGTGTAGCTGGCAATCACGGTGTAATCCGAAAAGGCGGCATCGCCGTGAATGTGGTTTGCATAGTCGGTCACGCTGGTTTTGCGGTTGCGTTCCATCGCCCACGGACCGCTCACGTTGAATGCATTGCGTCCGCGTGCATACATCAAACCAGGCTCAATCGAAATGACGTAACCGGGGCGACGAAAGCCATTGCTGCTGCCAAATGCATCGCGCACAGGAACGCCTTCCATGCGTCCACCGATGCTCAGGGCCAATCCATAAATCTTGGGTACAGGATGGGAGAAACCACCACGCCACAGATATTGATCTGTCGCGGAAATCACGTTTTCTCCCGGAGCTGATCGATACGTCTTGATCCCGGTTGTATCCTGCGGGCTGAAAAGCCATGAGCCGGTGAAATAGCCTGTCGTATGGAAATAAAACTCGCGATACGCTTCAGTGGCCAGAGCAAATCCCCAGGTACCATCGCCAGGCTGGATAGATTCGTCAAAAGGCCGCGTCTGCTTCTGTCCGTTGGACAGGATGGTCGTTCCCTTTGCGTCATTGATCCCGGTTGGCAGTTTAAGCTGCATGGAGAATGCAATATTGCCGTGACTTTCTGTTGGCGGACGCCATACCCATGCCTGCGCGCCGACAAGCATGTCTCCGATACCGCCTGAGCGATATGTATTTACGTTGCCCTGCTGATGCCGTGTCGCTGTCATGCCCGGAATGTCTGCGATAATGCTCCACCTCGGCGTAAGCTGATAGCTGAGTGACAGATCGTACAGATCGACGTGGTTCTGCACCTGATTGTGCATGGCCGCGCGCTGCGCCTGATACACCGTGCCGACATAATGCTTATACGAGCTGTACGTGCGGAACCCAACCGTGACCGAAAGCCCGTGCAGGAAATTGGTGGAACGGGGCTGGCTGGTCGGATCTAATCCGGATATGACCGGCTGCGGCGAATGGGCGGCAACACAGCCCTGCGCCCAGATTTGGTTATGTTTGGATACTGTTGAAAAAACGAATACTGCTGCAAAAAGGGCGATCCCCCGCTTGCAGTTTTTTATTTTCATTATTGCTCCGTCCGATTGGCCTCGATGGAAGTTACTCGCAGCACCATACCAGCGCGTATATATCGGAGTCTTGGACCCACAGAGTGACACCTTTGCCAATCTTTCGGTGGAGGCACTGGAGCATATTCCCAGCTACACTCGCAATCATTCATGAAAGTTTTCGTTGGAATTTTCCTGGCTGCATGCTTTCTGATTACACCCGCATATGCAAAGCGCGCGCCGAACCTTGCTTTGAAAGACCTGCGTGGGCAGTCGCAGAAGCTGTCATCACTGCGCGGACAAATTGTTGTGCTCAATTTCTGGGCGACCTGGTGCGGGCCATGCCAGGAAGAACTGCCGCGACTATCGAAGCTGGCGGCGAGTTACAGTGGCAAAAATGTCCATTTCATTGCGGTTTCGATTGATGCGGCAAAGGACCGCGCAAAAATTCAGCCTGCTCTCAACCGCGGAAACGTGACGCTTGAAACCTGGGTAGGCGCAGACACCGATACTCTAGGCAGCTTTGGACTCGGTGACATCGTTCCGGGAACTGCCATTCTGGATGAGCAGGGAGAAATTATCGCGCGCATTATGGGGGAAGCGCGCGATGAAGATGTTCGCTGTGCTGTGGATTGGCTGCTGAACGGCCGGTCCGGGCCCGCTCCATCAGCGCTTACAAAACGATATTGATTACTGCACGCCGGCGGCGATGAGAGCGCTTTTGCTGCCACGCTCATGTGGAACCAGTTTCGGCGTTGCAGGCACATAGGATTTATAGACCGTGATATGAAAGCAGGCCTGGTGGAATTCTTCTTCTACGTCGATCTTCCCGGCTGTCTGCAGCGGCAGCAGATAAGCGCGCATCCAGGCAATCTCTGACATCGAGAGCCCCTTTTTCCCAATGTCAATGGTCGCTCCGGTCAGGTGCGGCGAAGCGATATTGCCCTCGGCAGGGGCGGCATTGCCATTTACCTCGATCAGGCGGCGCTGATATTCGACCGTGCGCACGGCGGAATTGACTTGCAGCGGACGATGAAACCGTTCGTAATGAACTCGGCCCAGATCGCTTAAAAAGCGTGCTGTCCAGGGACGGCAGTAGCGGCGGTTCGCTGGCAGCTCCGTATTCACACGCAGCGACATGCTGACGGGCACGGCAACAAGCGCGTGCTGATCACGAAGATCATCGAGCTGGTCGTCATCCTCAATACGCTCCAGCCCTTCGGCCTCGCTGCGCTGGTTCTGGCGAATGAGTGATTCCCGCGATCCCTTTAAAGGCGGCAGCAAAGGCAATTTCGCATGCCTGAGCCTGACCTCGGGAATGGTCTCTTTCGACGTTTCTTCTTTTGCCTCGAGAGCAGCGTGGCGGGAACGGGAGCGAGCGCTCCGATGAGCAGATTTGTGCGTTTTCACAGCAACCGCGCGAGAACGATGCTGCTTTCGTTTTGCGGCAAAGGCAGAGTTCCCTGCGCCAGCAAACAGAGCAATGGCAAGGAAAAAAGAAATACAGCGCATGAATGGGACCGCGGAGTACGAGAGCTTTTTCAGATTATCCGGCACTACGCGAACAAGGAAGTGTTCAACTTGGTTCGGGACGCCTTGTTTTTCCAGTTCACAACCTGAATTCAATCACTTAGGATGTGGTCGTCGAGCGCATCGAGTGGTTTTTCGTCGCATCGGCGCTTCATCAGGGGTACAATCGGCCCTGTCGAAGAAAGCATCCGGACAAGAGAGGCCCTATGAGTGAAGCTGTACCTGCAGTTGCATCTGCTCCGTTAAATGAAGGACAGCGTATCGTCGATACCTTTGTGGCTCCCTCAAAGACATTCACCGATCTGCTGCGCAGCGCAGCATGGTGGGGACCGCTGCTGGTCCTGATTGTGACGAGCATACTCTTCTCTTTCACCGTACAGACGAAGGTGGGATGGGAGCGGGTTGCAGAGAACAATATTCATCAGAACCCAAAGCAGGAAGAGCGTTTTGCCCAGACCCCGCCTGAGCAGGTAGCTACGGCTAAGGCCATTGCGGCAAAGGTGACCGCCATCGTCGCTTACTGCTTCCCGGTCCTGATTCTGATCTTTACGGTGATTACGGTGCTGCTGGTATGGGCCACGGTGAACTTCGGCTTTGCCGGAACAGCAAAGTTCGGACAAGTGTTTGCGGTCTATATGTATGCAGGGTTGGTTTACACCATTAAGTACCTGCTGGCCATTATTGCGCTCTTTGCCGGTGTTGCGCCCGACTCGTTTCTGCTCAACAACCCGGTTGGCACCAATCTCGGGTATTACCTGAGCAGCGACGTGCCGCATGTACTGGTTGCTTATCTGACGCACGTCGATATATTTGAAATCTGGTCGCTGATACTGAGTGTGATTGGCGTCGCTATTGTCGCGAAAGTATCGCGGGGAAAAGCAGCCGCGGCTGTTGTGGGCTGGTGGCTCGTGCTGATATTGATTTCCGGCGCTTTCGCATAGCTTATGCTTCCAGGGCTGCCCCGCAGTTGATCCTGCGGGCAGCCAACTCCTTCTGATTGAGATATACTGAAACTACGCTCGATTCCGAGTGGGTTCTGTTCGCACGTAATGCCCTCCAAAGCACTGCCTGCTCTACACCTTCCCTTCCCGTTTTCAGCGAATATCAATACAAAGGAATACCCCAAAATGGAACAGGGTACAGTCAAGTGGTTTAACGACGCCAAGGGCTTCGGCTTCATTACGCGCGAGAGCAACAACGAAGATATCTTCGTGCACTTCTCCGCAATCAACGCGAACGGCTTCCGCAGCCTTCAGGAAGGCCAGCGCGTGCAGTTCAATGTCGTGCGCGGCAATAAAGGCTTTCAGGCCGAGAATGTGCAGCCTGTGTAATTCTCACACTGAAAGTGAATGGAAGCCCGGCTTTTTTCGCGCCGGGCTTTTTATCGAAGAGTGCTGCTCTCCTAAGCCTGTTTCTTTTCCAGCGCATCGATCTTGGCATCGTGCTGGCCCAACGTACGGTAGAACTCGCGAAATTCACGAAACATTTCGGCCCTCAAATCGGAGACTTGTTGCGTCAGTCCTTCAACCTTGCGGTTCGCCTCCGTGGCTTGCTGGCGTAATTCCGAACGAAGATCTTTCACATCCTGGCGATTGAAGAGTATTCCAGCCAGAATAAGCGCGATGGTAACACCATAGCCCCGTAATCGTGCATAAGACTCCCTAACGATTAGAGCACTCAAGGCTGGCTGAAATCTCCATAGAAAGTGGTGGCTCCAAGTAGTTTCCTTAAGTTGGGATTCCAAATTCACGCATTTTCAGGTCATATTCAGGTGAAATAAAATTCCAGATGCTAATTCCAGCGCCTGAAGATCAGAGAACCATTCGTTCCACCAAACCCGAATGAGTTTGACAGCGCAATATCGATCTTTGCGTCCTGCGGTTTATTCGGCACATAGTTCAGCCTGCATTCGGGATCAGGATTATCGAGATTAGTCGTAGGCGGGGCCTTTTGCTCAAGCAGCGCCATGATCGTAATACCGGCTTCCAGCCCGCCTGCGCCACCAAGCAGATGTCCGGTCATGGATTTCGTCGAGCTGATCAGCAGTTTGCCGCTGGTGGCATGCTCACCAAAAAGCTGCTCCATTGCTGCGCTTTCCAGTACATCGCCTACCGGAGTCGAAGTAGCATGCGCATTCACATACTGGATGTCCTGCGGCTGGATACCGGCATTATCAATGGCATGTTTCATCGCGCGGCGGCAGCCTTCGCCCTCAGGAGCCATGCTGGTGATGTGATAAGCATCGGCGCTCATGCCATATCCGATGATCTCAGCGAGAATCTTTGCTCCGCGGGCTTTCGCTGATTCCATCTCCTCGAGAATCAGGATTCCCGCGCCTTCGCCAACGATGAAGCCGTCGCGGTCCTTATCAAAAGGACGGCAGGCATGCTCCGGATCATCATTGCGCGTAGAGAGAGCACGCATGGCTGCGAATCCGCCAATGCCCATCGGGGTGATGGCTGCTTCGGCTCCGCCTGCGATCATGGCGTCAGCATCACCGCGCCGGATGATGTGATAAGCATCTCCAATGGAATGCGCGCTGGTGGTACAGGCCGTCGCTGTGGCCTCGTTCGGACCTTTAGCGCCGTACCGGATACTTACCTGCCCGGCAGCAAGGTTGATGATGGCGGCAGGAATAAAGAATGGAGATATCTTGCGCGGACCGCCTTGCAGCATGGCGCTGTGCTCGCGCTCGATGATGTCAAACCCGCCGATGCCTGAGCCGATGTGCACGCCCACACGGTCGGCATTGGCGTCCGTGATCTTCAGGCCGGACATCTCCATGGCCTCCTGCGTTGCCGCAAGAGCGAAGTGGATGAAGCGCGCCATCTTGCGCGCTTCCTTCTTGTCCACGAAGTTAAGCGGATCAAAGCCCTTTACCTCGGCTGCAAACGTCACCGAAAATCCGGTCGTATCGAAGCCGATGATGGGGGCCATTCCGCTCTTGCCTGCCAGCAGGTTTTTCCAGACCTCGGACGTTGTGTTTCCTACTCCGCACAACAGGCCGACGCCCGTAACTACGACGCGCCGTTGCAAGACTACTTGCCGCCTTTCGCGTTCTTATCGATGTAATCGATGGCGTCCTTCACCGTCTTGATCTTCTCGGCATCCTCATCCGGAATCTCAAGGTCGAAGGCCTCTTCAAACTGCATCACAAGCTCCACGACGTCGAGCGAGTCGGCGCCCAGGTCTTCCTGGAAGCTTGCGCTGGGGGTCACTTCGGCTTCGTCGACCTGAAGCTGCTCGACGATGATCTGTTTTACTTTATCTTCCACTGCTGCCATGCGTTTCTCCTATTCCATCGATACGGCAAAAATTCGCAAATTCTTTCGGATTGGATGCCGCGTCAGCCAAACACACTACAGGCATCCTCCGAAATTTCAAGTCTACTGAGGCCCCATGAAGGTGTAAAGCTCGGCGCCTGAAGAGAATGCTCTCAGACGATGCTTTGTTTGTGTTTCAGTGGCAGTATATTCGTTATGCCTCTCGCAGTAATTCTGAGTGTGGTTGCCCTGCTGATCGGGGTGGCTGTGGGTTATTGGATTCATCAGCAGCAGGTCCGTGGCGAAATTCTGGCCGAGAAACGGGCCGGCGAAAGCTTGGCTGCTGCCCAGCTGGCCGAATGCAAAAATCTGCTGGAACAGGCGCGAAAAGACGCCTCAAACCTGAGCGTGGAAAATGCCCGTCTGCAGGAGCGGCTCACGGCCGAGCAGGAGTCGCTGAAACAGGCCCGGTTCGCTCTGGAAGATGCCTTTCGCAGCGCGGCATCGCGCGTTTTGAACGAGAATAGCCAGGCATTTCTCCAGCTTGCGCGGCAGGAGCTCGGCAAACAGCAACAGGCTGCCGGAAACCAGCTCGACCAGAAAGAAAAAGCCATTGAAAACCTGCTGAAGCCTGTGCGCGAAATGCTGGACAAACTCCAGCAGGGGACGCAGGAACTGGAAGTAAGGCGCGAAGGCGCATACCGGTCGCTCGAGCAACTGATCGGCGGCATCCAGAGCTCTCATGCGGAGTTACGCCGGGAGACGTCCCAGCTTATCTCGGCTTTGCGAGCGCCGCAGGTGCGCGGCAACTGGGGAGAATTGCAGCTGAAACGCTGCATTGAATTTGCCGGCATGGTGGAACATGCCTCTTTCGATATGCAGGTTTATGTGCGCGCCGAAGAAGGCTCATTGCGTCCCGACTGCGTAATCAAACTGCCGAACGATCGCACCATCATCATCGATGTAAAGACGCCTTTCGATGCATTTCTGGACGCAATGAGCGCGCCCGACGAAGCAACGCGCGCCCTGAACCTGGCAGCGCATGCCCGGCGTGTCCGGGAGCACCTGGCCGCCCTTTCGGCCAAGTCCTACTGGAAGCAATTCAAAGACAGCCCGGATTTCGTCGTCTGCTTTCTCTCGAGCGAAGTCTTCTTCAGTGCCGCTCTCGAACAAGATCCCAGCCTGATTGAGTTTGGCACCAGTTCCAACGTGATTCTCGCCACCCCGACCACGCTTATCGCGTTACTTAGGGCAGTCGCTTACGGCTGGCAGCAGCTTGAAGTGACCAAGCATGCCGTGGCTATTCGCGAAGTCGGGGAAAAACTGTATGACAAACTTACGACCGCGCAGAAGTATTTCACCCAGATGGGAAATGCGCTCGGAAATGCGGTGAAGCACTACAACAGCCTGGTCGGCTGCGTGGAAGGCCGAGGCAGCGTCTTCACCTATGCGCGAAAGCTGCATGAGCTTCACATTGGCCAGGAGGAGCTGCCGGAAATCGACATGCTTGAATCCGTTACGCGGGAATTAGCAGCCGAAGACTGGAAACCGGAAGAAAAAGCTGAAGAACCCGGCGACTCACTCTTTCCAAAGCTTGAATAAATCGCATGCTGTCATCCTGAGGAGTGCGCAGCGCGACGAAGGGCCTGTTTTCCTTCGTTCAGAACACACCGATGAAATCGCTATTTCTTATTTTCGTTTTCGCCGGTAAACGACCCCGTAGAGTGCAACCCCGCCGGCAGATCAGGATGGCGCTCTTCCTTCCCCTGCTCCACGTTCTCTTTGAGCAGGCGATGCTGTTCCTTCACTTTTGCTCCGCTCAGGCGCGCTTCGTGAGGCTGGGTGGGAGGAAGATTCGGTTGTACGCTCGCCGGAGAGGATTGTCTGGCGGAAGCGTGTTCCTCAAATTTCTCGCTGGAATGGTTCTTTTTTGCATCGTTGTCTGCCATGCCGCCCTCCTGCATTCATGCCTGCTTCACTTGGATGCCGGACGCGCAGAATGAGCAAAACCCGCCTCTAGGCAGATTTCAGAAAATTCTCTCGAATCCGGTGCCACGTCGTTTCAAGGTCTTCCGGCAAGACTCGCGTTTCGCCAATCACCGTCATGAAATTCGTGTCTCCTGCCCAGCGCGGCAAGATATGCAAATGCAGATGACCTGCAACGCCTGCTCCAGCCGACTTTCCCAGATTCAGTCCCATATTGATTCCTCCGGGCCGGTATGTGCCGGCAAGGAAGGTTTCCAGACGCTGCGCTGTGTCCATCAGTTCATGCGCAACCGTAGTCGGAAGAGCAGCCAGCGAGCCTTCATGCGCATAAGGCAGCACCATGACATGACCGGATGTGTAGGGGTAACGGTTCAGGACGACATACGTATTCTTGTCGCGGTGGACGATCAGCGCAGCCTTTTCAGCCTGTTCACTGGGCATTCCGTGCGCCTCGGCGTACTCCACAGCAGCAACCAGGTTGCAGAAGACACAGCCTTTATCGCCGGGCCATGCCGCCAGTTCCTCCGGCACGCCCTGGCGCCTGGCATTGTCAGCAGTCGTGACGTAGGTGTAGCGCCAGGGTGTCCACAGATGGTCCATAGGCATCGAGTATAGCGGCTCGTGAATGATGGTTTCATCTACCACGCATGCCGCATACTGGATGCATGTCATCGGCGCAGCTTACGGACCTGTTGGCCCGCATCTTTGGTTTCCCGTCATTCCGGGCCAATCAGGAGGAAGTGTGCCGCGCCGCGGTCAATGGACGCGATGTGCTGCTGGTGATGCCAACCGGAGCGGGTAAGTCTCTCTGCTATCAGTTGCCCGCCATTGCGCGAGGCGGAACAGCGCTGGTCATCAGTCCGCTGATTGCGCTCATGGACGATCAGGCAGCAAAGTTAACTGGATTGGGATTGCGGGCAGCGCGAATCCACTCCGGCCTGGGCCGCGAATTCTCCAGAGAAGCCTGCCGCAAATATCTGAACGGCACGCTGGATTTCCTCTTCATCGCGCCGGAGCGCCTGCGCGTTCCCGGCTTTCCCGAGATGCTGGCCAAACGCAAGCCCGCACTTATTGCCATCGACGAGGCACACTGTATTTCGCAATGGGGACACGACTTCCGTCCCGACTACCGCCTGCTGGGCAGCTATCTGCCTGCTTTGCGTCCGGCTCCGGTCATGGCGCTCACGGCAACGGCAACCCCTGTCGTCCAGGACGACATCGTGACGCAGCTTCAGCTTCATCAACCTGAGCGATTCATTCACGGCTTCCGCCGCAGCAATCTTGCAGTAGAAGTCGTCGAGGTCTCCAAACCGAAGCGTACCCAACTCGCTCTGACTTTACTTACGCCGAAAGAACGCCGCCCGGCCATTGTCTACGCGCCAACGCGTAAAGAAGCTGAATTCCTGGCGCAGGATCTCTCGCAGAGCTTCTCAACCGCCGCCTACCACGCAGGCATGGAGCCGGATTCTCGAGAGCGTGTCCAACGCGAATTTCTTGCCGGCAATCTCGAGACCGTCGTAGCGACCATTGCCTTCGGCATGGGTATTGACAAGCCTGACGTGCGCACCGTGATCCACACCGCTCTTCCGGCCAGCCTTGAAGCCTACTATCAGGAAATTGGCCGCGCCGGACGCGACGGCAAGCCCAGCCGCACGATCCTGATGCATTCCTATGCCGACCGCCGGACGCACGATTTCTTCTACGAGCGTGACTACCCGCCGGTCGATGATCTCGATCTGATCTTTCGCAAGCTCGATGGAAAACCTCGCCACAAAGACGAACTGGCCGAGTTGCTGAAATCAAAGCTCGACGGCGAAATTTTTATCACGGCGCTTGACAAGCTTATGACCCACGGCGGCGCGCGCATCGATTTCGATGGCAATGTCATTCGCGGCGACGCAGGCTGGCGGCAGCCATATTTGTCGCAATCCAACCAGCGCATGGCGCAACTGGATCGCGTGATGCGCTATGCCGAATCGCATCAGTGCCGCATGGCGCAGCTTGTCCGCCACTTCGGCGATGAGGACGATGGTCGCCGGGCCTGCGGCCAATGCGATGTGTGCTCGCCCGAGCGCGCGATTGCGCAGCGGTTCCGGCGATTAAACAAAACCGAGCATGCGCTGACATTCGCCATCACAAAAGCTCTATGTTCCGGAGCGCCTAAATCCACCGGAAAACTGCATCAGGAGTTATGCGCGACAAACCATATGGACCGCGATCATTTTGAAGATCTGCTCGGGGCCATGTGTGGAGCAGGCTTCCTGAGCATCGAGGACGCCAGCTTCGAGAAAGATGGCCGCAGCATTGCATACCGCAAAGCCAGCCTGACCCGAGAAGGCGAAGATTTGACAGACGAGGATGCAGCCACCATCCTGATGCGCGACACCAGCAAAGAGGCTGCTGCCCAACCTCTCAAAAGAGGGCGAAAAAGCAAGGGTCCAAAGCCCGAAACCCCGCTCTCTGCTGAAGCTGCCGCACTTGAAGAAAAGTTGCGCGCATGGCGTCGCGAAGAAGCAGGCCGGCTGAGACAGCCTGCATTCTATGTTTTCTCTGACCGGACTCTGCGCGCCATTGCCGCCGAATGCCCGCGCACCGAAGAAGAACTGCTGTCAGTGGATGGCATCGGGCCGGCCAAAGCAGCAAAGTTCGGCGCCGCTGTCTGTGCTCTCTGCGCCGCCGACGCTCCGTCATAATTGAATCATGTCTTCCACCAGCCAACGGCCTGACGTTCCCCGGAACCTGAAACCCTATTTTCTCTGCCTTCTACACAAAGGGCCGCGCTGGAACTTCACCGAAGGCCACGAAGGCCTGATGGCCGAATATCTCGCGTGGCTCCGGCGCGAAACCGAAGCCCGCCGAATCCTTTTTGCGGGTCCCATAACTGATGGCGGAGAACTTATCGCTACCGCCATTCTGGAAGCCGCAAACGCTGAGGAAGCTGCGGACATTGCCAATGGAAACCCCGGCATAGCATCCGGCCACTTTGCCGCAGAGCTTCATTCCTGCTTCTTTCCTTCACTGGATGGCATAAAAGTGGCATATTAGCGCGTATTTTCGGTTCCCAGCCTGATGCGACTGACCACTAATCAGCCCGGCGATGCCTATGAACAGGAAGCTGACCGGACTGCCGACGCAATCATGCGCATGCCGTCTGCGGAATCCGGACAATTGGCCGGTGTTATTTCGTCCTGTCACGGCCGAAGACAGCGAAAATGTTCGGTCTGCGAAGCAGAAGAACAGCGCGGCCTGCAGCGCAAATGCGCAAAATGCGACGAAGAAGAACATGCTCTTGAGCGCAAAGAAGCCGGCGCATGGGGAGCCTTTGCTCTGCCTTGTTGTGCATGATGTTTTGCGCTCTCCGGGAGATTCTCTTGATGCCCACACGCGCGCGGCCATCCACCGTGCGAGAGGACTTCGAGGTTCTGCGCGGACGAAGGGTTTCGTTAAGAGCGTAAACCGCTGCCCTGTGTTTTTTGAGCACGCCGGGTTCGTCACGATACGCGAGAAAGCGGGGGTCGTCATTGAGGATGAGACACCCACAGCGAACGGGCCATAGCCAGCAATGCTGCGGAAGGCCACATCTGGCAGGAATTCTCGTCGGAGACTTATAAGAAGCTGCCGACTGTCCACGTGATCTGGTGACGCCGGAGAAATTCCGCAAAGATAATTCTGGACGCGCCTCTTCTGCCATCTCACCGGAACCGGCGCGCTGAAAGGACTGTTCCTGCTTGCGGATAATGCGTCGCGCTTTGTGCAGGACCGTGGCTATGCCTATGCTCGAAATTGCCCGCCGCGGATAAGCGCGCTCTGATTGAATATCTGAAGACATTCTGACGCGACCACATGCTAATGTGAAAAGCGAATGAGTCGTCGAAAGTCCGCCAGTCCTTCTGTTCTCATCCTTGTTCTTCTCATTGCGCTGTTTTTTGCTGTGCAACATAAATCGCGGAACATGCGGCATAACGCGATAGCTGTGCCCTCTGTCTCGCATGCTCCCGGACAGAGCCGTCGTGAGTCCGCGCTTCTGGCGAATGAGGCTCTGGGCATAAATTGCAACTCCCGCTATTTTGCGCAATGGCAGCAGCCGGGCGAGCATGCTTGCAGTACACAGATGCGCAACGGATATCCGGTGCCCGATCCTCGCTGCACTCCGGGCGGAATCAACATGACGGTTACTGCTGATGTGCTGCGGAATCCGGCATGGAAAACAGCAGGGACACGCAACTGCGAGGAGAGCGAGGCGGAGAAGCATGCCACCTACAAATGGTATGGCCTGCAAAAACCGCGGGTGAATTCCGGACAGAACCAGGTATGCGAGCTGGACCATCTGGTTCCGCTCGAACTGGGAGGAGCCGATGGGCTGGGAAATATCTGGCCGCAGTGCGGACCGGATACGGTGACACTCAACGACCGATACTTCAAGATCAAAGACCACGTCGAGAACTATCTCGCAGATGAGGTGAAAGCCGGACGCATGCCGCTGGATGCGGCGCAACAGGGAATCGCTTCTGACTGGACGCAGTATCTCGCCGACGCCGAGTATTACTGCGCCAGGGGAGGACGCTGCTGATGTCCGAAATGCCGGCCGGTGAGTGAAGGGCCTCTGTCCGGTGTGTGATACTGCTGGTCGAAGAAAAAATCATACGGACAAGCATCGAATGGCAGACAAGTTCAGGTTAGACCGCCGCGATTTTTTGAAAAATGCTGCAGGCGCGGTCGGCGCTTCGACCCAGATAGCGCAATGGCCCCTGCTGAAGGCCGGACAAAAAGAGAACGGCAGACAAGTTGCGGCTGCTGAAGATGCGAGTGAAATCTCTTTTCCGCGGCAGTTTCGCGGGCGCCAGCTCAAGATGATTTCTTTTCCTCTCGGAGGAGTTGCCGCCGGCAGCATTGGTCTGGGTGGACGCGGTCAACTCTGCAACTGGGAAATTTTCAATCGCCCGAACAAAGGTTATCGGCCATCGTATGCATTTGCGTCGATATGGGCGCAGTCCGGCAATCAAAAACCGATTGCGCGTGTTCTGGAATCGCGCATTCTTCCTCCGTATGATGGGCAGGACGGCCTGGGATCGGACAACGTTCCCGGTCTGAGCCGCCTTGACAGCGCCGCATTCACAGGAGCCTATCCGCTGGCGCACATCGATTTTGAAGACCGCAATTTGCCTGTAAAGATAGAGCTTGAGGCCTTCTCGCCCTTCATCCCGCACGAGCCGGATGATTCAGGATTGCCGATTGCTGTGCTGCGCTACAAGGTGACGAACACCAGCCACGCGACTGCAAAAGTCAGCATTGCCTATTCGCTGGACAATCCGGTGAAGACAAACGACCGCGAGCATGACAAGCGTATCAATGAGTATCGCGCTGCAGATGGAGTCGTGGGCCTTGTCATGAGCAATCCGGGATTGGCGGCTGATGATCCGATGACAGGCAGCTTTGTTGTGGGCGCCATTCCGGATTCAGGCCTCAAAGTTTCTCACTGGACCGGCTGGCCGAAGGGACGATGGTGGAACTCGCCTTTGCTCTTCTGGGACCAGTTTTCGAAAGAGGGTGATCTGGGAGCGCAGCCTGAATCGCCAAATTCGGTCGGGGTGCTCTGCTTGCAGAGAACCATCGCGCCGGGGAGGTCGGCCAGCTTTCCATTTCTGCTGAGCTGGCATTTCCCGAACCGCACTCCTGATTGGTGCGGCTGGTCAGCGCCTCCGGGAAAAGGCAAGACCATAATCGGCAACTACTACTCCACGCGCTTCAAAGACGCATGGGAGGCCGCCAGCTATGCGGCGAAAAATCTGGAGAGTCTTGAAAAACAAACACGCACATTCGCGGAAGCTTTCAGTGAAAGCACTCTGCCCGGCGAGGTGAAGGACGCCGCTAGCGCGAACCTTTCCACGCTGGCAACGACTACCTGCTTCCGCACGGCTGATGGAGAATTTCACGCCTTTGAAGGCAGCGACGACAAACTTGGTTGCTGCTTCGGCAATTGCACCCACGTGTGGAACTACGAAACGGCGACCACGTTTCTCTTCCCGTCATTTGCCCGGTCACTGCGGAAGAGCGCGTTCGGTTATTCCATGGATGACGCGGGCGCGATGCATTTCCGTCAACTGCTGCCGGATGGAGAAGCGCGCTCCGGCTTTGCCGCCGCCGATGGACAGATGGGCCAGATCGTTCATGCATGGCTCGACTGGAAAATCTCCGGAGAGGATGCGTGGCTGCGCGGCATCTGGCCGCGCGTGAAGAAAGCGCTGGAATTCGCATGGATGCCGGGCGGATGGGACGGCAATCGGGACGGCGTGCTGGAAGGCGTGCAGCACAATACCTATGACGTGGAGTTTTACGGGCCGAATCCCATGTGCGGCATTTATTATCTCGGAGCGCTGCGCGCGGGCGAGGAGATGGCGCAGGCCGCAGGCGACGATTCTTCAGCGAGGGAATACAGGCGGTTATTCGAGCAGGGGCGGCAGTGGATCGATGCCAATCTGTTTAACGGCGAATTTTATATCCAGAAGATTCGCGGATTTCGGAAAGATGAGATTGCGCCGAGCCTGCGCGGTGACAGCGGCGCGGAGAATACAGAAAAGCCTGAATATCAGGTCGGCAGCGGTTGTCTGATTGACCAGCTTGTAGGGCAGTATCTGGTGGACATCGGCGGCATGGGTCCGCTGGTATCGCCTGCAAACATACGTGCGACGCTGCGATCTATTTATCGATACAACCATAAAGCGTCGCTGGCTGATCACGACAACGTGGAACGCACTTATGCGCTGAATGATGAGGCTGCCGTGGTTGTCTGTGACTATGGAACGGCAGAGCGCCCGCACATTCCTTTCCCCTACTATGCGGAGGCGTGGACGGGCACGGAATACACTGCCGCCGCGCTGATGATGTCATGGGGCATGGTGAATGAGGGCATCGAGGTCGTTCGGAATAGCCGGATGCGCCATGACGGCGAAAAGCGCAATCCCTGGGATGAGCCCGAGTGCGGCCATCACTATGCGCGCGCCATGTCTTCGTGGTCGGCTTTCGTCTCGCTCAGCGGATTTATTTACGATGGACCCAATGCGACGGTCACGGCTGCGCCAAAGATTTCTCACGCTGACTTCCGTTGTTTCTGGGCCACCGGAACCGGCTGGGGCATGTTCTCCTACCGGAAGCAGGCGAACGGTGTCCATTTCGCCATCAAGGCGCTGGCGGGAGAGCTGCCCTGCCGCTCCTTCGACCTCCCGGCTTCCGGAACAACGGCTTCTGTTCGATCTGATGGCAAAACCCTGACAAACGAGTTGAAGCAGCAGGGCAACCATGTAGTGATCACTCTGCAGGACACAGTGAAGCTTGCCGCGGGAAGTGAATTGCAGATCGAGGTGCGGGCTTGAGCTCAGCCGCGTCAGCCAGCAAGCCGTGGGTGGTTGTAGTCGGCGGTTTTCTCGGGGCTGGAAAGACAAGCCTGATTCTCACCGCCGCGCGTCTGCTGGGGCAACGAGGACTGCGCAGCGCCATCATTACCAACGATCAGGGGAACGAACTGGTGGATTCGCTGTACGCGAAAACGCGCGGCGTTCTCTCAGGAGAAGTGACCGGCGGATGTTTCTGCTGTCGCTTTTCGAAACTCATGGAAGCGATGGACCGGATTCGGCTGCATGATCCGGATGTGATTTTTGCGGAGCCGGTCGGGAGCTGCACCGATCTTGCCGCCACAGTGCTTGCGCCATTGCTGCAGGAATTCGACAGCTATCGCGTTGCGCCGTTTACTGTTCTGGTCGATCCATCACGAGCCGCCGTGCTGCTGAGTGAAGATGCTGATCCGGATGCAGCTTTTCTGTTTCGCAAGCAATTGGAGGAGGCCGATCTGGTCTGCATTACAAAGACTGATATTTATTTAGATACCCCGGAGATTCCGCGTGCCGAAGTTCGGTACGTCAGCGCAATGACCGGCCGAGGCATTGAGGAATGGCTGGATGAGATTTTGTCCGGATGCCTGCCCGCAGGAGTGAAAAGTCTCGATATCGATTATGAGCGGTATGCGCGCGCGGAAGCAGCTCTGGCATGGCTCAATCTGAGCTTCACGTATGAGCCGGAAATCCCAATGAGCCCGGCTTCCGTGGCTGGACCTTTGCTCGATCATCTGGAGGCAGCGTTTACGAAGGCAGGAATTCCCGTCGCTCATTTAAAGCTTTTGGACACTTCGCCTGCAGGCTGGCTGAAGGCGGCTATCTGCGCCAATGGCGAGGAGCCGGTGGTGGAAGGAGACCTCGACGCCTCGCCGGCAAAGCTGCACGATGTGGTTCTGAACCTTCGTGCAACGGGCACTCCTGCGCGTGTGCAGGAGATCGTCGAGGCAGAGATGAAACAGTTTGCCGGAGCTATTCGCAACATGCGGCTGAATTGCTTCAGCCCCCCTCCGCCAAAGCCGGAACGCAGAATTCCAGCAATTCAGAGCCAGTGAATCAGCGTGCCCAACCCGGCTCTGTTCTTCCGCTCTTCTCCCGCGCTCGTTTGCGACGAAAGATGATAATCAGCCGCAATAGAAGCGCAATCGATCCGCCAATTGCAGTGCATAATGCGCGCCGCTGCGCGATCAATGGGCCGGGCACATTCGCAAGCGAGAGCAGGAAGACAATGTATCCGGTGATGCAGACCGAGAACAGAGCGTAGTTCACATTGAGAATGCCGTAGGAAAGCCAGGCAAAGAGCAAAGTGAAGGCTGCCAATACCGCCGGAGACAAAGGTATATGAGCAATACAAAAGCTCACCAGGATGGCCCCTGTCAGCGTGCCCAGCATGCGGGCTATCGCGCGGCTCACGGTATCGGTAAGACCGGGTTTCAGCACCAGCAGCGCCGTCATGGGAATCCAGTAGCCGCTGGCAAAATGTAACCGGCGATAGATTTCTGTCGTGAGTCCAAGCGTGATGCCCATGCGCAGGGAATAAGGCAAAGCTGAAGTGAGAAATCTGCGTTCTCTTACTGATTGCGCGGTCTGCAGCAGAGCATTCCGCAGCGCTGCTTCTTCCTCGCGAATATAGCGCGCCAGGGAAATCAGATGTTCGCCGAGCTGGCGAAAGAGTCGCAGCAGAATAGCACTCGATACCAGCTGGATGATGCCTCCGGCAAAGATCAGCAGGGCGCGAATGCCGGCAGCTTCTACGGAGGCTGGATAGGCAGAAGCCACCAGAAACGTAATGACACATTGCTGCCCAACCCAGCTGTATCCACCCTCGCGCGTGGTGAGCATGCCGTAGCCGAATCCCCAGAGCGCAGCCATGGCAACGAGGAAGTAGTTTGTGTGCCCGATAATGACGCCCATGAAGGCCGAGAAGGCCATTCCCAGGCAGACGAAGAGCATGGGAAGCAGAGGAGATGCGTCAATGCTCTGCTTGCGTCCAAAGCCTGCGGTGACAGCTCCTCCGGCGGCGATCATGCCCGCTGCCGGATGATGAACCAGCAGGCCTATTCCGAGGCAGAGAGCAATGGGTAGAAGCAGTACCAGATCGTCACGGAAAGACTGGTTGTGCCAGTGGAAGAGATAAGTGTCGCTGAAGTATTTGCCGCTATGCGTGGGCACAGAGGACGAAGATGCGGCAGGAAGCTGCATATGGTGATATTAGGATGCTATGTCGTTATGACAATATTTTCGAACCATGAAGCCTGGTCTTTCTCTCCCACTGCCTGGATGTGATTCGGCGGCTTCACGCTAACCTTGAGAGGAACATACAGTAATCTGATTCATATAAAGTATGATTAATTCGTATAGGAAGGAAGCATGGCTGATATCGAACGCATGACAGTCACTTTGCCTGCGGAGATGGCGGCCCTTCTAAGAGGAGTTGTGGATGAGGGCGACTATGCTTCTTCGAGCGAGGTCATTCGCGAAGCTCTCCGCGACTGGAAATTGAAGCGGGAATTGCGTTTGCAGAAGCTTACAGATCTCAAAGCGGAAATCGATCGCGGACTGGCTGATGTTGCCGCGAACCGCGCCACTAAATTCGATGTAGAGCGAATTATCAAGCGCGGGAGAAAACTATTAGCCGATCGTTAGACCTCCGCCTGACAGAAACTGCTGAAGGTGATCTTGCTGAAATCTGGAGTCATCTCGCTGAGATAGCTTCAGAGACTATCGCATCGAAGTTTGTAGCTGGTATCCAATCCAGATTTGAGTCTGTTTTGCAGTTCCCGTTTTCAGGGGCAATACGTCTGCAACTCGTGTCTGATCTGCGCTGATCTTCTATAAAAAATACGCAATTTATTATTTGCCTCGTCCGAACGAAATAGTGCGGGTTCTTCACGGCGCTCGTGATATTGAGGCGATTGCAGAGAATGAGGGTTTTGCGCTCTGATTCAGACGCAGAGCGCTTCCTTTCTTCCCACTCTTCCAAAGCTACTGTCCTGATGGACGCGGATGCGAGGCAGTGCTGCCGTCGGTCATGCCCAGCACCCACTTAATGGCTTCAAAATACATCTTCTTGATATCCGGATCGCTCCAGGCTTCTTCCGTATGCCCCAGAGTGGAGTAGAAGACGCGGCCCTTTCCATACATCTTTGACCAGGCGACGGCGAAGTCATGGTCTGTCCGGTGAATGCGCGGGTTGTTTTCGTAATTCAGGCGCGAAGGGTCGAGGCTGAGCAGGACGTGGACCTTGTCGCGCGACCAGTCTTTGGGCTGGTAGATTTCGTCGTACTTCACAAACTCATGCGGGAAGTGGCTGACGGCGGGAAAACTCGGGTCTTCATTGATGATGGGCGCATTGAAGGTCATCCAGGGGTGCTGGTCGAACCAGCCGCCGATCATCTCTCCGTACTCAGGCCATTTGTAGTTGGTGTCAAGCGCGGCGTGGATGCCGACGAATCCTTTGCCATCTTCCTTGATGAAAGACATCATGTCAGCCTTCTGGCTGTCATCCATGTCAAGCTCGCCGGTGGTGCTGGCAAAAACGATGGCGTCAAAGTAATTCAGATTTTTCGAGTTTCTGCCGAGGTCTTTCTTGGTCAGCAGCTCCGTATCCGTACGGATCGTTGTATCCCAAAGCCCGCTTTCCTGACCCATGTTGAAGATGGCGGCCATCGCGTCAGGAACAGAGTCATGCTCAAATCCTTTGGTCTGACCGATGACCAGCACATGCTTAAGGTGGATGGTCTTCGCATGCGGGACAGGCGGCGTCAGCCCCTCCTGTGCGCAACTGAAAGGAACGTAAGAAAGCAACAAAACGAACACGAACGACAGACGAAAGGCATTCCGGTAGCAGCGCAAGGGGTCTCCTGTTTGGTAAAAATCGGGTCGGCGAAATTCTACACGGAATCGGTTTAGTTCTGCACTACATGGAGAGCGCCTGTCGGAAATCTGTTTCCGCGAGTAACTGAGCACCAGGCAATGCCTGTGTGATACATTCGCGGTCAATGCTAAATTTTGGATCACCGCTTCGTTTTCTGTGCGCTCTGGGGCTGAGCGCGGCTCCGGCTGTATTGATGGCGCAAAGCGCTTCGCATGCAGTTCTGCTGGTTGCTAATCAGCACGATCAGGACCTCAGCATCATTGATCCGGTTGCGGAGAAGCAGATCGCCACCGTTCCTGAAGACGCCTACACCGGCCATGAAGTGGCCGCATCGCCAGACGGCAAGACCGCATTTGTGCCGATCTATGGCGATTCCGGCGTGGGCCGTCCGGGCAGCGATGGAAGCACGATGGACGTTGTCGATATTGCCGGGCGAAAGGTGCTGAAGACAGTCAGCTTCGGTCACGGCGTGCGTCCGCACAAGCCGATTTACGATCCAAACAGCAAACTGCTGTATGTCACGACAGAGCTCGACAAGTCGGTTACGGCGATTGACCCTAAAACTCTGAAGATTGTCGCATCGATCCCGACAGGCGCAGCTGAATCGCACATGCTGGCGATCACGCATGATGGGCACTACGGATACACGGCGAATGTCGGGCCGGGAAGCGTGTCCGTTCTCGATCTGAAGGCGCGCAAAACAGTGACAGTCATTCCGGTAGCGCCGAAGGTACAGCGCATCTCGTTGTCGAATGACGACAAGCTGGTCTTCGTCGCCGACTACACAAAACCTCAGATGGCTGTCATCGATACAGCGACGAACAAAGTGAAATCATGGATTGCGCTGCCTTCGATTGGCTATGGAACCGCATCCACGAAAGACGGCAAGTGGCTGCTCGTCGCACTGACCTCGGGAAACAAAGTTGCCGTCGTTGATCTATCGACTTTGAAAGTAGCGCGGACCATCGATGTGCCGCAGGGACCGACCGAAATTCTGGTGCGGCCCGATAATGCTGTTGCTTATGTTTCCTGTGGGCACAGCGGCAAAGTGGCGGTGCTTGACCTTGCTGCGTGGCGGGTCAGGACGGCCATTGACGCCGGAAAAGAGGCCGATGGCCTGGCCTGGGCCCAATTCTAAAGCTGGAATTCCTCGTTCAGCACTTCGCGCAGGTTCTCAGGCAGGCTTGCGATGTCTCGCGAAAAGACGGCGTCGCCGGTGAGGCCGCTCATGCGCAGGTTGCTGTCGACCAGATAGGCAATGAACTGTTGCGCATCCTGTCGCTTGATGCGCAGAGCAGACTGAATGACAGGCTCAATCGAATCGGGTTTGGAAACTTCAAAAAGAATGACTTCATGCCGTGCCTCATTCCAGAGTTCTTCCACATGGAGATAATTATGAGCGGTATCCACCTGAAAACCTGCCTTAAGGAGCGCGTTCGTGACGGCAGAAACCAGGTGTGGACTATCGCTTCCGAGCAAAATCCGAGGCGAAACTCCAGAAAAATCGAAAGAATTCACTTCGTATCTCCTGTCTTGTTGTAGTTCCGACAGTGGGTTCATGGCGCTACTCCCGGGGGAAAACATGTTTCCGTCTTGTCGGCGCCCGGATGGAACAGTTCTCCATCAGGCAGTGCCTGTAAAATGCAGCCTGTCTGCCAAACATATTTTTCTGTAAATAATTGAAATGAATAGAGATAATCTAATGATTGACAGGCAACCTTTATGCGGTTGGCAATCTGTTCCAGCAGACAGGAAGTTTTGACACAAAAGGCAGGAGGCGTGCTGGTTTTATCCGAATAACCCGCTTATTTTGAATTACTTAATAGAAATAAAAGAGTCGCGGTAAGATAGGACGATGTATGGCCCAGCCAATACGGCGCTGCATGAGCTGCAACATTCCACCTATGTGCGCTTTTCGCTGCTGGCCTTCAGCTCCATCTTCTTTCTGGTAGATCCGTTTGCGGCGATAGGGTCGTTTCTGGCGATTACTGCGGGTGCGGACTCCAGGCGCCGGAAGCGCATGGCATTTAAGGCATCGCTGACCTGCTTTATCGTTCTGACGGCCTTCGCATTTGCCGGACAGTTCATTTTCAGCCTGTTCGGAATTAAGCTCCCGGCGTTTGAAATTGCGGGCGGCCTGATATTGCTGCTGATCGGCATCGATATGCTCGAAGCGAAGCGCTCGCCTACGCAGGAATCTTCGGATGAAACCATTGAGGCTGCGGCGAAAGAAGACGCGGGCATCGTCCCGCTCGGCATTCCCATGCTGGCGGGGCCTGGCGCAATTTCAAGCGTAATGGTCCTGGTTGGGCAGGCCCCGAATCACTGGCAGATGTTCGCCATTATCGGCTCAATTGCCATTACGGCGGTGGTCAGCTATGGCGTGCTGAACGGCGCTGACCACGTCCGAAGGCTGCTGGGAGAGACAGGAATTCGCATTCTTGTGCGTATTATGGGTCTATTGCTGGTGGCGCTGGCGGTACAGTTCTTTGTGAATGGCCTGACGGATCTGGGCGTGATTGCTCGGCAGGATTGATGTATTTGTAGCAGCACAAGCCCACGCATTGAAATTCGGACTCCAGCGGTCGTATACTTGGAACACGCCATGCTGCGGCTCACTAAAAAAGCGGATTACGGCCTGATGGCTCTGAAGTATCTGGCAGAGCATCCGGAGGCGACCGCATTGAGTGCGAAAGACATAGCTGAGGCTTATCACATACCGGCACAGCTGCTGGCAAAGATTCTGCAGCGGCTGGCGAAGGTAGGTTTGCTGAAGTCGCATGCCGGGATGAATGGCGGCTATTCGTTGTTGAAAGATCCGCGACGGATTTCAGCTTTTGAAGTGATTTTCGCCATTGATGGCCCGTTATTCATTACTTCCTGCTTTACGCAGGAAGGGAACTGCGACCTGACGAACAGTTGCACCATCAAAGAACCATTAGCCCGCGTGAATGAGACGATTTCGAGCGTCCTGAAAAACATTCACATTTCAGATCTGGTGGAAGAAGGCCGCAGCAAAACCGTGCGCGAGCTGATTACGATTCGCAGCGCTTCGGGTGAAAAGATTTTGCAGGTCACGTAAAACGGCAGAGAGTTTGAGGAGAAAAGCATGAGCAGCGCAGTAGAGACAGCCAATATCACCGTGCCGGCGGGAGTAAAGCTGCCGATTTACATGGACAATCACGCGACCACGCCGCTCGATCCGCGGGTGCTGGATGCGATGATGCCGTACTTTACGACGGTCTTCGGCAATGCCGCCAGCCGTAACCACTCCTTTGGATGGGAGGCTGAGAAAGCAGTCGAACATGCTCGCGAACAGATTGCGAAGCTGATAGGCGCGACGGCAAAGGAGATCATCTTTACCTCCGGCGCGACGGAATCGAACAACCTTGCCATCAAGGGTATTGGCGAGATGTATCGCGAGCGCGGCAACCATATCATCACGCAGGTAACGGAGCATAAAGCGGTGCTGGATACCTGCAAGCGCATGGAGAAGGCCGGCTTCCGCGTGACCTATCTGCCGGTGAAGGCCGATGGGCTGATCGATCTTGAAGACCTGAAGCGCGCTATAGATGACAAGACAATTCTGGTCACGATCATGTTCGCGAATAACGAGATCGGCGTGATTCAGCCAGTGGCAGAGATTGGCAAAATCTGCCGTGAGAAAGGCGTCATCTTCCATACTGATGCGGTGCAGGCGGTGGGCAAGGTTCCGGTGGATGTAAACGCGATGAACATTGATGTTCTGTCGCTTTCCGGTCACAAGATTTACGGACCGAAGGGTGTGGGCGCTCTTTACGTTCGGCGCCGCAACCCGCGTGTGCAGATTTCCGAGCAGATCAATGGCGGCGGCCATGAGCGCGGCATGCGGTCAGGCACGCTGAATGTTCCCGGCATTGTGGGCCTGGGCAAGGCCTGCGAGATTGCGGGCCAGGAGATGCAGAGTGAGGCGAAGCGGCTTTCCGCTCTGCGTGACAAGTTGAAAAAGAAGCTCGAATCGAACCTAGACTACATTCACGTGAACGGCTCGATGGAACATCGCCTGCCGGGCAACCTGAATATGAGCTTTGTGTATGTGGAAGGCGAATCGCTGCTGATGGGCATCAACGATGTTGCGGTTTCGAGCGGTTCGGCCTGCACCTCTGCGACACTTGAGCCATCTTATGTATTGAAGGCCCTGGGACTGGGCGACGATGTGGCGCACAGCTCGATCCGGTTTGGATTGGGACGGTTTAATACCGAGGCAGAAGTGGATTACGTGGCGGACAAGCTGATCGACATTGTGCAGAAGCTGCGTGAGCTTTCACCGTTATATGAGATGGTGAAGGAAGGCATCGACCTGACGAAGATTGAGTGGCAGGCGCACTAATCCACATCTCTGCGAGATGTGGGGCACCCGCACTCTGCTCAGGATGACAACGTTTTTATGATGGTTTAAAGAATCGGAGGAGATTCTGACATGGCATATAGCGATAAGGTAATCGACCACTACAACAATCCGCGCAATGTTGGACAGCTCGACAAGTCGAGCCAGGAAGTGGGCACGGGTCTTGTCGGCGCCCCGGAGTGCGGCGACGTGATGCGCCTGCAGATCCGCGTGAATCCGGAGACGCAGGTGATTGAGGAAGCCAAGTTCAAGACTTTCGGCTGCGGTTCGGCCATTGCTTCTTCTTCTCTTGCGACGGAATGGGTGAAGGGCAAGACAGTATCTGAGGCCCTGGAGATCAAGAACACCGACATTGTGAAGGAGCTTTCTTTGCCTCCGGTGAAGATTCACTGCTCGGTGCTGGCTGAAGATGCGATCCGCGCAGCGATTGGCGACTGGAAGAAGAAGAACGGCGTTGCAGAAACGGCGAATGCAACACAGCCGGTCGCAGCGCAGTAAGTGAAATCGACAAACCCACCCTTTGCGTTCCGCTCCGGATGGGGCACCCGTATTTTGGATTGAGCAATGAGTGCTGAGTTGGCAATTCTGAATGCCGAGAACCAGAGTCCCAGTCAGAAGGGGATTCAGGTGACGGAGCGTGCGATCAAGCGCATCCGCATCGCGATGGCGAAGGAAGGGATTTCGCCTGCCGAGGGCGGACTACGTCTTGGCGTGCAGGGCGGCGGCTGTTCGGGGCTCTCGTACAACATTCGCTTCGATACGCAGCCGCGCGAGCGCGACCGCATCTATCAGTTCGACGATGTGCGCGTCTTTATCGATCCAAAGTCGTTCATCTATCTGCACGGAATGATTCTGGATTACGAAGAGACGCTGATGCGGCAGGGCTTCAACTTCATCAATCCGAACTCGACGAAGTCCTGCGGATGCGGGTCGTCATTTTCAGCCTGACGAAAGCCGCTCCGAATTGAACGGCTTCAATCTTTAGTATGCCGGTGAGTGAGCAACAATCCGTGAAGACGGCCTGCTGGTCGTGCGGCTCTGCGCTGAGCGCCGGCGCTCTGTTTTGCGATGCATGCGGCAAAGTGCAGGCTCCCGCTGCCGGCGTCACGTGCTTCGATGTTTTCGGATTGCCGCGCAAATTGGCGCTCGATACTTCTGCACTGGAAAAAGCTTTTTACAAGCTGAGCCGCAAGCTGCATCCCGATGTGTATGCGCAGGCCAGTGAGCAGGAGCAGCAGTGGAGCCTGGAGCAGACATCGCTGCTGAATGATGCATACCGCGCGCTGAAGAATCCAATCACGCGTACTGAGTATCTGCTGCGCCTCGAGGGCGTGGAGATTGACCAGGACAGAAGCTCAGAGAACGGCGCAATGAAAGAATCACGCGTTCCGCCTGATCTTCTGGAGGAAGTCTTCGAGCTGAACATGCAGCTTGAAGAGATGCGCATGAACCGCAAGATGGGCGAAGACGATCCGCAGCTGCGCGGCGATCTTGAAAAGGCGAAGACACAATTTGAGGGACAGCTGGCAGATTCTGATGCGCAGCTGCAGGCGCTCTGGTCAAAGTGGGACAAGGCGCAGGATGCTGCGGATGAGGCTGCAAAAGCGGATGTGAAAGACAAGATGGTTGCGTTGCTCGACCGCCGCCGTTATGTGCGGAATCTGGTGCGCGACGTGAATGAGGCGCTTGATTCCACCCTATCGCAAAGTACGCGATAGGATGGGGCACCCAAAATTTTTGTTCAGGGAGATGGAATGCCGCTGGTTCGGATTTCTGTCGGTGAGGCTGTAAAACGGGAGAAGCGCAAACTGCTTGCGGACGCGGTTTACGATGCAATGCGGGCGACCATTGGCATTCCGGAAGGCGATAAGTTCGTCGTGCTCACCGCGCATGCGGAGGATGAGCTGATTGCCGATCCGAAGTTCATGGGCATCGAGCGGACCAATGAATTCGTGGCCGTGCAGATTACTCTGCGGCGGGGACGCACAACTGAGAAGAAGCAGGCGCTGTACCGCGAGATTGCGAAGCTGTTCGAGGAACGCGCAGGTATCGCGCCTGACAATGTAATGATCGTGCTCACAGAGAATGATCTCGATGACTGGTCATTCGGCAGAGGCGAAGCGCAGTATGTGCTGAACCCCCCTGCAGGTGCGCGATAAGAGGATTGAACTTGGCAGAGCAGAAACAGGAACGGATTGTAGGCATCGATCTCGGCACGACGAACTCGCTCGTTGCCTTTATGCAGGGCGAGCAGCCGGTGGTGATTCCCGGCGAGGACGGGTCGAACCTTGTGCCTTCCGTCGTCGCGCTTGCTGGTGACGGCCAGCGAAAGTTCGTCGTCGGGAATGGCGCGCGGCAGTATCTGGTGCAGACGCCGGAGCGCGTGATCTACTCCGTAAAACGACTGATGGGACGCGGCGTGGAAGATGTGCAGGAAGAGCTGAAGCTCTTTCCGTTTCGTCTTGCCGATGATCTGCAGGCAGGCGAGGTCATTCGCATCCGGCTGGGAGATGAAGAATTTACTCCGCCGGAAATTTCCGCCTACGTGCTGCGTCAGCTGAAGAAGAATGCCGAACGTTATTTCGGCGCTCCTGTCGCAAAGGCTGTCATCACTGTTCCTGCGTACTTCAATGACGCGCAGCGGCAGGCAACGAAAGACGCGGGCCGCATGGCCGGTCTCGAAGTGCTGCGGCTGGTAAATGAGCCAACGGCGGCAGCGCTTGCCTATGGTCTTGATCGCAACAAGGAAGGTATTGTCGCTGTCTATGATCTTGGCGGCGGGACATTTGATATCTCGATCCTGAAGCTGCACGAGGGGATATTTGAAGTCATTGCCACGAATGGTGACACACACCTCGGCGGCGACGATATCGACAACCTGCTGATCGCGATTGCGCTTGACGATATTCAGGGCGAGCTTGGCATCGATGTCCGCAACAGCGCGGAGACGGTGCAGGCAATTCGCAAGGAAGTCATCGCGGCGAAGATTGCGCTTTCGTCGGCGCAGATAGCACGCATCAGCGTTGATCTGCCGAATGGACAGAAGTACCAGCGCGAACTTCCGCGCGAGGCCTTCGAGCAGATCATTCGCCCGGTGACTGACCGCACGATTGAGCCATGCCGGCAAGCTTTGAAAGACGCAGGCGTGACGCCGGAGCAGATTGATGAAGTGGTGCTGGTTGGCGGATCGACGCGAATTCCTTTGGTACGCGCGCTGACCGATGAAGTCTTCCATCTGAGCCAGCGCGGCAAAAAGCCGCATACTGAGCTGAATCCGGATGAAGTGGTTGCGCTGGGCGCGGCGGTGCAGGCCAATATTCTCGCGGGAGGCTCAAAGGCCACGCAGGACATGCTGCTGCTCGACGTGACGCCGCTTTCGCTCGGCATTGAAGCGCTGGGCGGAGTCGTCGCGAAGATCATACAGCGAAACTCGACCATTCCCGCCTCTGCGACCGAGCATTTCACCACCGGCGTGGACGGCCAGACGAACGTTGCCATTCATGTCCTGCAGGGCGAACGCGAGCTGGCGAAAGATTGCCGTTCATTGGCGCGCTTCGATCTGAAAGGTATTCCGCCGATGAGTGCCGGGCTGCCGCGCATCGAAGTCAAATTTCTGATCGATGCCAACGGCATTCTGCATGTCTCTGCCCGCGAGCAGCGCTCAGGCAAGGAAGCAGAGATCGAAGTCAAGCCAACATACGGCCTGACCGACGAGCAGGTGGAATCAATGATTCTCGACTCGTTCGATCATGCCGAAGCTGATTTTGCCGAGCGGCAACTGATTGAAGCGCGTAACGAGGCCGACACGATTCTCTCTGCGGTGGAGAAAGCGCCGAAGCATCCGGCATGGCAGCAGCTCACAGACGAAGAGCGCGCGCAGATCGGCCAATTTAAAGACAAACTGCACGAACTGAAGCAGGGCAACGATCTGAAGGCCCTCCGCGCAGGCACTGAGGCACTGGATAAGGCGACGCGGCGTTTTGCCGAACTGATGATGGACGCTGCGGTTTCGACGATCAAAGGCGAGACGATGGATTCGGCAGGCGATAAGCTGGGTGAAGGGCCGACTGCGCCGCATCCGTTTGCGCCCGCGGAGATCAGCAAGGATTAATGGTGTAAATTCCCACATCGCTTCGATATGTGGGGCACCTGGGATTTATATCTTATGAGTGAAGTGAAGACAGAGCAGGAGATTGACCTGAGCAAGCCGCCCGCCCCGAACATGGTGCGCGTGACCTTTCTGCCCGAAGGCAAAACTGTTGAATTTGAGTACGGCACGATGCCTTATGATCACCACGGCAAGCCGATGTCGTTTCTGGATGTGGCGGAGAACTTCGACATTTTTCTCGATCATGCCTGCGGCGGATCTTGCGCGTGCACAACATGCCATCTTTGGATCAAAGAAGGCGCGCAGGGACTGAGCGAAGCCGATGATGACGAACTGGATCGTCTGGACATGGCGGCAGATCTCCAGCTCAACTCGCGCCTCGGCTGCCAGGCGGTGATTACTAAGCCCGGCGCGTATGTCGTTGAAATTCCCAAGTGGAACCGGAACTATGTTTCTGAAGGCAAGCCGCTGGCGCTTGCAGAGGAGAAGTAGGTCAGTGGTTGAAGTGAGGGAAAAGCAGGTCCTTCGACGCCGTGCTTCGTACTCCGCTCAGGATGACAAATTTTAATGCGAGGAATTTGAAATGGCGCGAGAGATTCACTGGACAGATGCGGAAGAAATTGGAATCCAGCTGCACGAAAAATTTCCTGACCTCGATCCGCTGACGGTACGGTTTACCGACCTGCACAAATATGTGACGGAGCTGGAAGGCTTCGCCGACGATCCGGCGAAGTCGAATGAATCAAAGCTGGAGGCAATTCAGATGGCCTGGCATGAGGAGTATAGGGATAGCCAGGGATAGAGTTTTGTACGCTGTCATTCTGAGGAGCAAAGCGACGAAGAATCTTAAACAAGGTATGGAGATCATCTGTGATTCTTCGCTTCGCTCAGAGTGACGCTTCTTTGGTCGAGATTGCCTATACAAATTACCTAAACCGCAAATAAAAAGCGCCACAGCTGTTTTGCTGTGGCGCTTTTGTTTCGCGAAATATCAGCAGATCAGAAGCTGAATTTCGCTCCCAGTTGCAAACGACGGGCATCATAGGACGACGTAACCTGCCCGAAGTTGGAGTCATTGGAGCTTGAATCTATGCCGCTGAATTGCGTGTGGTTGAAGGTGTTGAACGACTCGAACCGCAGCTCAAACTTCGGCCCGGTTTCGCTGGACGTGAGCGGAATGTTCTTGAACAGAGACATGTTGAAGTTGAAGAGTCCCGGTAGAACAACAGCGTCTTTTCCTGAATTGCCGAACCCGCTATTAAGACCGCCAGGGCCGCCATCCCAGGGAGCTACCGGATTCGAGAAGGAGCTGGTGGTGAACCATGCCTCCCGCTTCTTGGGATATTTGACGGGCGCTACCAGGTTCTCGCGGTTGGTTGTTCCGCCGCCCAGGCCGAGAACATCGGGACCCGTATAGCGGATGTTTTGCGGCACTCCGGACTGCGCTACCGTGATGCCGGAGAAGACCCATCCGCCCAGAATCGTGCGCGCAGCCGCGTTGGAGCTGTGCAGGAAGAACGGGAGGTTGTAGATATAGCTGGCGTTGAAGATATGGCGGCGGTCGAATGCTCCCGATCCACGGTCATATGCTGCATTGAACGGATTGGAGAGTCCGTTGAGATCGTTACTGGCTGTATCGATTTCATGTGACCAGGTGTAGGCCAGCTGCACGGTCCATCCATGGCGATTTTCCATGCGCAGGCCCGCCTGAAGCGAGTGGTAGCTGAAGTTGGTTTCGTTCTCTTCCTGATTAATATTGTTGTATCCCGGATAGATTCGATAGAGGTTCGCATTCGGGCTGTTAATGCCCAGAGCAGGATTGGGGGTGTTGGTTGCAACAGCCTGTCTCTTTGCATAACCTACGACGGGATCAATCAAAGGCAGGGTATTGATCTGCCGGTCGTTGTTCTGGTCCCAGCCGACTGAACCGACATACTGAATGACTCCCACTATCGAGGGAGCAAGCTGGCGCTGCACTCCCAGGCTGAACATTGCTGTTCCCGGAGGTGTGTACTCGTACTTCAAATTGGTGAGCTGAGAAGGAAAGGTCTGCGATGTTGTCGTTCCATCCAGCGCACTGGTGTTTGGGTTAGAGAAGTACACGTTGGTAGCGGATGGTTGATAGGCGAACGGCGGATTCAGGGCCGCGTTGTATACATCATTGCCCTGGACGCGCTCAAAGAACATGCCAAAGCCGGATCTGATGACCGTCTTGCCGTCGCCGGTGACATCGTAGGCGAAGCCGATTCTCGGCTGCCACGTAGTGTACTTGTTGTGGACGTTTCCGCGCGGGAAGCCATTGACGCCAGCCTCGCGGATGCCGTTGAGATAGAAGTTCTGCCCATTGAAATTTGTCAGGAAAGCCGGATTCAGAGTGCCATCCGGATTGAGCGGATATCCCTGCGAAGTGTCGTAATCCGCAGGCACGAAATTAGCAAATTGGTTATACCGTTCATAGGCATGTGGCAGGCCGTCGAAGCGGATACCGAGGTTGAGAGTCAGTCGCGGAATGACATGCCAGTTGTCATTGAAGTAGAAACCATAGTTGTTATTGACCCAATGTTTGCCGGCCAGAAATTCTAACTGCGTGAAGCTGGCGGCATCTCCGAGCAGGAAATTGATGTACGAATCCTGAGAGAAGCTGCTGTTATTGAAAACGGCAGTGCCCTGAGTATTCGCCTGCAGCTGCTGGTTCTTGACTGCATGCAGCCAGTTGAAGCCGAACTTAAACTGGTGCTTGCCATGCGTCCACGACATATCATCGCGAGGCTCATAGCCGAAGTAGGAGTTCTTCCACGGAAAATAGCTGGAACTCCAGGTTACGTTATACGGAGCCTGAAGTTGAATCTCCGGCATGCGATGGCCGATGTTGTTGTCCAGCGGGAAGAAACTGGTGGCGGACCATCCGTCCGGCTGCGCTGAAATACCGACTGGATCAAGATTGATGGTGTTGCCGCTGAACAGGAACGAAGTCTCATTCAGCAGAGCGGGCGTGTAGGTCTGTGTGAGCTTCAAGCTGGAAGACCATGATGGATTAAGCATGGCTGTGCCCACCGTCGGATAGGTGCTGTCACCCCACAGCGGTGGATAGTAGGTCTGGGAGACGGCATCGTGCAGGTAGTGGCCGCTGAACTGGAATTTCGAGCTAATGGTGTGATCGATGCGGACCACATCCTCACGAACATTGGTTGGCTGCGGAATCGAAGAGATGTATTGATTTGCTCCCAGATTCGGTTTGGGGAAGGTCCCTGCATTCAGTTCAAGGAGCGCATTAGGATCCATCAGGTTGGCAGGGATCGTATTGTTGGGGAAGGGCTGTCCGGGCGTCAATCCATCCTGTGCGTACAGGGCCAGCTTGGCCGGATCAGTGGTATTGGGCACGATAGGAACTTTGCCATTTGCTGGAACGCTGTAAACCAGCGGCTGACCGGCAACGGGGAAATTGCTGGCCGGAATGGCGTTTACCACAGCAGGCGTGCTGCCCTGAATGAGCCTGCGCCACTCTTCATTCACAAAGAAGAACGTCTTGTTGCGCGCGTCATTGTAGACGTGAGGAATCCAGACCGGGCCGCCGATGTTAAAGCCGGGTTCGTTCAGGCGGAACTTCGGACGCGGCTTACCGGCAAAGTTAATGAAGTAGTTGTTGGCGTCATAATCTTCATTGCGGTTGAAGTACCATGCGCCCCCGTGGAAGTCATGCGTGCCGGACTTGAGCACCATGAGGATGGTCCCGCCGGAGCCGATGCCGTAGTCTGGCCCATAATTGCTGTCCAGAGTCTGAAACTCGGCCAGAGCGTCGATCGAGGGCAGAGAACTGAAGCAGCCGCCGCAACCGCGATCATTCAATTCGCCGCCATCCAGCATGTAGATATTGTGCGTGCTGCGGGTCCCGTTAAAGCTGATGCCATTGGCGGAGGTGAGCGCATTGACGCCGCCGAAGGACGGCAGGTTGTTTGATTTGCCCATGCCCAGCGCCGCGAGTGAGGTGACGTTGCGGCCATTCGTGGCCAGCTGCGTGACCTGCTGGCCGCTGATCAGGTTGCTGAGCTCGTTGGTTTCGGTCTGCACCTGCAACGCATCGGCTTGCACGGTTACTGTCTGGCCCGTGGCTCCGACGGTGAGATTAATGTCTTCCTTGAGGGTTTGGCCGGTGTTTACCACAATGCCGGTACGGCTGAAATTCACAAAGCCGCTGGCTGTTGCGCTAAGGGTGAAATTGCCAACGCCCACGTTAGCGAATAGATAGATTCCGTCGTTATTGGATACAGTCTGCCTCACCTGGCCTGTAGCCGGATTGGTGAGACTGATGCTGGCATTCGGTACGACCGCGCCGCTCGGGTCAACGACCGTTCCGGTAATGGTTGCGTTTTCCTGCGCCCGGATTGTGGGGGCAAGCAACAAGGTGAGAGCGACAACAGTCGCCAGTAGAAACCTTGAACGAAGCATCACATCCTCCTGAAATGAACAACTATGCAAGTGATCTGCTGCAGCAACCGCACCCGAAAAACCTGCTTTTACTTGGCCTGGCGCTGCTCAGGGAAACAACTTCAATCATTAGCCCGTTTAAAAATGTTTTCTCACTTCATGCAAATGTCTGAAGTGATGAAGTAAAGCGAAAACGTAGACGCTTTCTGCCGGGTACTGCCTTTCTGTTGCGGAGTAAATACTTACACGTTCACCGTTGTGCTGGTAAATGTTTACTGAGGCGCGATAATAGTTCCCACAGATAATCCATGTCAAGACGATTTTCATGAAACGGGAATCAATGAAGGGCGAAGGCGCGAGCTGCTTACCGCGGTCAGCGATGCTTGGGCCCGGCGGCAAATCAGTGCTGATGCAGCCCGGCGATCAGGATCTCATCGTCTGCCCCGACTATCACGCCAGGACCGGCCACTCGGCCCTGCAGATTTAAATCCTCATCTGGCAGAACGACCGGCCGCATGCGGCGCTCGAGAAATAGAGTTTCTACGCCCAGTCGAAAGCGCCGCGGAAGAGCTCAAACTCCGCGGCATTTTCATTCTCAAAATAGATGGAAAGAATATCGAAGCGGGCCGGAACTTCTCCGCCGGGAAGCTGACGCAGATAGCTGCGTGCCAGCCGCCGCAGGATCCGCCGCTTATCTTCATCGACTGCCGCCTCGGCCGTGGCCACGTCACGCGTCGTTCGCGTTTTTACTTCCACAAAACAAAGGACGCCGTTCTCCCACGCAATCAGGTCAATGTCGCCGCGCAGACGTCCTGATCTCCAGCCGCGAGCGACCACGATGTATCCCTGCCGCCGCAAATAGAAAAAGGCCGCAAGCTCACCGCGGCGGCCAGTATCGAGATGCGACGCGCGAGCAGGCCTGCGCCGAGCAGCCGTAACGGCAAACTTCTCGAAAAGATGGAGGCGGGCGGAGGAGAACAATGACATGGTTGCGTTCATTCTTACCTGATCGCAACCGTTCGATCTCGACATGCAGCCCTTAACGGCCAATATTTCCCAAACTTTAGTTACTTGCCGGAGTGGTCGCGAATGAATTTGCCCAGCGCCTCGTATTGGTCGCTGGCGATGTAATCCACGCCGGCCTCAAGCGCTGCCTGCCAACGTGCTTCCGCAGCAGAAAGCGAGCCGAAGTTATATCCGGAAAACCAGCCGTGGCAGCTCAGGTCCTGCTTATCATCCACGCCATCGAGAGTGTAGAAGCGAATCCACAACCCATTTTGGTGAGCGTGCTCGACCAGCGCGCGCAGACGCAGGTTGTCTTCCTTCGTCCAGTCGCCGGCCTTGTTTTGTCCGCCTTTCTCCACTACGTTCCACGGATTGTTCCACCAGCGACGGTAGTTGGTAGAGTGTGCCGGTTCTATGATTTCAGGCGCGGCCATCGGATTTTTAGTGTTGGTGCGTGCAGCGCCGAAGAGCAGAAGCTTGCCGCCGATTGGAACATCTTCATAGAAGACTTTCTCCTGCGCGTCCGACTCTCCCGTCAACACGAGAATCGGCTTCACATCAAGCGGCTGCGGAGTTGCGCCATCCGCGGTGCGCGGCGCAGTCGTAAGCCAGTCCTGATACTCCTTCAGCAATGCAAAAACAGCGCGCAGATGTTCGGGCTCTTCCGTTTTGAAATCAAGATTCAGCGTGATAATCGGCCAGTCGCCCTTGTTGCCATCGCGCAGGGCTTTTTCGACGAGAGGACGCACGCGCTCGAAGAAATACTGCTTCATGGTCGGGGCATTCGCTTCCGTCGGCAGCCCGTGCGTAACGATGGACCACGATTTGCCGGTTTTCTTGTCGGTGTACCAGGCAAGGTCTTGCTCAATGGCCAGCGGCATTCCGGCAGAGAGAGCACGATCGATACGATCTGACCACCATTCAAAGTAGGGATAGCAGTTGTGCGCGTCCATGATGGAGCGGGCGCCGGGATGGGCCGCGTTTTGTGCATGGGCAGGAGGAAAGAAGATTGCAGCCTCCAAAACAATCATGAGAAAGAGGCGGACAAACTGCAGGTCCTTCGCTGCGCTCAGGATGACAAGTCTTCTTTTTACGTTCTGCATAGTCAGTTTCTTCATTTTTTCTCTTCCGCGTAGTTGAGATAAATCGGATTGCCGAGCAGCACCAGTTTGCCTTCCGCCGTAACTACATCTGCCCGCAGCCAGTGCTTCTTACCATCTGCCGGCAACGTAAGCGATACAGTCTGGTCTGTCTGCGTAATATCAGAATGCAGCGATGAAACCGGCTGGCCATCCAGCAGGAATCTCAGCTGATTTCCAGCGCAGGCCACAACATGCACGCCGATACGCACAGTCGATCCCGCAGGAGCCTTGAGCGCGTCGCCCATTATGGCCTTTTCATCGCTGTCTTCTGCTGAGACATCAAGCAGCTTGTCACGCGAAGCGCTGAGATCGATAAATGCATGCCCTTTGCGTATGCCGTCCAGAATCGAGGCGACAGACAGATTGTCAGCATAGATCACAGTCGTCGGACTGCCGATGGCATTTTGCGCCGTCGCCGGCAGCAGCGCATTGTGGTTGTCGCTGCCGCCGATTGCCGTGACGCGAAGACCCTGGTTCAGGTACTTTTCCCAGAAGCTGGTGCCCGAGTATTGTCCTTCTTCCGCTCCGCCATTAACGGCTTCAATCACCTTGACCAGATGCGGGTCAATGGCCTCTTTCGGGGTCCAGCCGCAGCCCATGCAGATCTCGCCGGTCGGCGCATTCGGATGATTGATCGAAAGAATGGCGTGCATGCTGGCGGCTTTCTCAAAGAGCGCCTGCATCGAGGGAACGGTGGTTCCCACGCGGAAATCGACAAACTCTGTCGGCCCGAAGAGATTGGCGTGACCGGAGAACGTAGTGATTTCGCGCCCGGGAATGAAGAGCAGCTTGTCGAAGTACGGCTGCAATTCGCGCAGCGCGTCGTAATGTGATGTGGTGTTGTGGTCAGTGACGGCAATGAAGTCCAGTCCGCGCGCGGCTGCCGTTTCAGCGGTAAGAAAAACAGGGCAGGGAACTTTTTTCCCGCTCTGGCTCTGGCAGCTTCCGTCACTGTGCGCCGTATGCATGTGCAGGTCGCCGCGATACCATGCCGGTCCCTCGCGCAGCGGAGTGTCAGCAAATGAGGTTGTCACGCCGGCGCTTCGCGTGAGGAAAATATCAGCTTCGTAATTCGATGTAACCGATGCGCGAATGTTCGGCACGCCAATCAGCAGCTTCCATTGCCCGGCAGGCAGCGGCCCGGGCAGATAAGAAGGAGTGGCGTTCGTCGTGCTCACCGTAAAGTGGTCCTTGTTGCCGCCGCTCCAACCGCGAAATCGCTCAGGATCGAGAAGGCCGAGATCAAGCGCGGTATGCTGGTCTTTTCCTGTGTAGTTGAATGTAACGGTGATGGATACGATATCTTTCGGAACCGTGAATGGCGCTTCGACATAAGAATTGTTTTGGCGCCCGGCAATCGTACCCTCGAGGACAATATCGGGTTTGTTTTGCCCAACGAGAGCATTTGTCCAGCAGAAAAATACAAGGAAGAAAGCGAGAGCGAGCGGGAGTTTACGCTTAGGCATAAGAGAACATTATCGCTGCTTTGCAGTTATCTCGGCTCATAAAGCACCGTCATTCTGACGACCGAAACGCCCCCCACTTGCGGTTTCACGTGATGGTGGTGAAGGGAGGAAGAATCTCAAGCCAGGCTGGAGATACTTCGCCTGCCTCTCAGAATGACCACTATGTGCCTGGTCTGCACCTATAGGAAAAATGCTCCAGGTTCCTCAGAGCAGAATGTAGCGCAGTGAATCGTTAATTCATCAACAACGCTGTCATCCTGACCCTGAGTGAAATGAAGGGGGACGATCTGCCTTTTTCAGTAATATCAATTCAATAAATCCACTCGAATATGCAGTGAATTTCTGATTCACCACAGCAACGAGAGCTCCCCATCCTGTCGTAAACTGCGCGACAGGATGGGGAACGGGTCAGAACGACAACCGCAGCGCAAACTGCATGACGCGCGGATCACCCGAGAGGCTCGTGATGCTGCCCGCTGCGCTGCTGCTGAAGTTATTGCTGGGCTGTCCGAACTCCGGCGTGTTGGTCACGTTAAAGACCTCCCAGCGGAATTCGATATTGACCGGCTCAATGGGGAACTCGCGCAGCAATGCTGCATCGAAAACATTGGTCCGGGGACCGATGATGGTATTGCGTCCGCTGTTTCCAAAGGTCCCGGCGGCAGGCAGCGCATAGGCATCCGAGAGGTTCGGGGCAAGCGCTGAGCATGCCTTGTTCTTTGAGACGTAGTACCAGCAGCTCGGATCGCCGACAATGTGCGGCTTGCCGATCACGAACGGCGGCGCTACTGCGAAGCCGTAGGGATCGAGCGCATTGTTCAGCGTTCCGCCGGAGTTCACCGTGATGGGATGGCCCGAATAGAACGTGTAGACGCCCGACGTGCGGAAGTCGCCGAGAATCCACGACATTGGGCCATGATTCATATAAGGCTTGCCGTGGCCGAAAGGCAGTTCGTAGACATAGCTCACAGCAACGCGATGACGGATATCGAAATCACTGTTGCCGTACCACGCTGATGGATTGCGCCCGTTCGGCGCGTCTCCGGAGTTTGATTCGAGCTCCTGCGGCGCATCATCCAGACTATGTGAGTAGGTGTAGGCCGCGCGCAGGCTCAGCCCGTTGCTGAAGCGGCCCGTGAGTCCCGCCTGCAGGCCGTTGTAGTTGCCGAAGCCGATCGGATCGGTGTACTCGATCTGGCCGAAGTTGGAATACGGAATAGAAGGTATCACCTTGCCGGTATTGGGATCTTTGGTAGTAACAACAGCATTGCCGGCAATGAACGGTTGGTTATAGTCGCGGATCAGATCGAGATGTGTGGACTTGGTGCCCACATAATTGACATCCGCCGTCAGCACGCCAATCGCCCGCTGGATGCCGAAGCTCCACTGCTGCGCGTAGGGCGAAGGATCATGCGAGTTCATTGCGCGGATGTGGAATGCAGTGAGGCTGTTCAGGTCAATCGTTGAGGGATCAAGATAGTTTGCCGGGAAGCCCTGCTGCGCAATCATGACCGGCGTCGTCGAAGTCGATGCAGCGGACTGCGTTTTGTTGACGAGGAAGGGAGGATTCAGCGCAAGCTGGTCTTCGCTGCCATAGCGCTCAAAGAGCGTGTAGTAGACGCCGTATCCACCGCGGATCACCGTGTTCTGGTTCGGCGAGAAAGCAAAGCCGAAACGCGGGCCGAAGTTCTTATTGTTCACCTCAACCAGCGAGCGCGAACGTAGTCCGCCATCGCGCGCAAAGACCAGCGAGCCGGAGCCGGGATCGAAATTCGCCATCTGGTTTTTGCCTTCAAGAGCTGGCGTGGCGAAGTCGTACCGCAGGCCCAGATTGAGCGTGAGCTTCGGCGTCACCTTCCAGTCGTCTTCAAAGAATGCGGCCAGCATCCACAAACGCTGATCGACAAAATGAACATTGGTGAGCTGGTTGCTCGCTACAAGTCCGAGCAGACCGTCAGCGTAAGAGAAACCGGTACCTGAGACGCACTGGCTCGATGCGTTACGCTGGCAGGTAAAGTTGCCGCTGAAGGTCAGATCGCCGCGCATGCCCGGCTCATCCTGGAAAAGGTTGCGCATCGGCAGATATAGCGAAGCGCCGATCTTGAGCGATTGCCGTCCGCGAATAAGCGAAAGCGTGTCGTTGTATTGATACTGCTGCGGGACCTGCTGCTTCGGCAGGAAGTCAGGCGATCCCAGGAACCCGAAATTGTTGAATGTCGTCAGCGGAACGCCGCCGCCAACTGCCGGATTCACCGGAATGCCGGGCACAAAATCGCCGGCAAACTGCTTCAGCGTAAACGGGTCCTGCTCGGCAAAGGAGAAATTGCGCACCCATCCGAAGCGAAAATCATTCACCAGGCTGGGGCTGAAGACATGCGTCCATCCGAGGACCAGGCTATGGTTCTTCAGCTTCTGCCGTCCCCAGGCCGAAGTGCTGCTGCCATCTGCGAGCCCGCCAAGATAACCGGGGATGAAGCGAAAGCGGTTTGAATAGTTGTAGCGGGCAAAAATAGTGTTGCTCTGGGATGGCGTCCAGTCCACGCGGCCGTTATAGTTGTCCGTGTTGTCCTGCGCCAGCGCGTTGCGAACGAAGTTGTTCAGGTCCGGCGCGCCCGCATTTCCCGGCGCATTCGGCTGCGGAAAGAGCGCAATCAGCGAGGCGACCACCGGATCGATACGTCCGGCGGGAATTTGATTGTTAGGAAAAGGCTGTCCTGTCTGCGGATCATAAATCGTCGGATATTTCACGCCGACAATCGCCGCCGTTGCCGGACTGAAGTCGCCGATGCGCTCATTGGGAAGCGGTACAGTAGCCGTGCGCGAAACTCCCTGCTTGATGCGCGTTCCTTCGTAGTTGAAGAACCCGAAGAGCCGGTTCTTCATGATCGGCCCGCCGAAATTCCCTCCGAACTGATGCTGATTGTTCTCCGGCTTGCGCAGATGGTTGTGGTTGGAAATCCAGTCGTTCGCGTCAAAATAGTTGTTGCGCAGGTACTCATAGGCGAGGCCGTGGAACTGGTTCGTGCCGCTCTTGGTGTTCACCGAAACAGCAGCGCCCGGCGAGCGTCCATACTCCGCTGAATACGGATTTGTGATGATGTTGAACTCTGCAATCGTATCGACCGAAGGGTGAGCAGACTCAGTGCTGAGCTCCTGAACATTCTCCGAGAAAGTATTGTTATCAATCCCGTCGAGGATGAAGTTGTTTTGCAGCGAGTGAATGCCGTTGACATTGAAATCTCCGGTGCGTCCCGCTGATGTCGCGCCGCTCTGCTGCGTGTAACGCGCAATCTGCACGCCGGGAACAATCCGGAGCAGATCGTCCCAGTTGCGCAGATAGAGGGGCGTCTGCTCAATCGTCTGCGACCCGATTACCGCGCCGATCGAAGCATCATCAGGAGAAAGCGCCGCAGCTTCAGACTTCACTTCGACTGTTTGCTGCGCGGAGCCGACTTGCAGAGAAAAATCGCTGCGGCCCTTTTCTGCAACATTCAGAGTTACATTTTCCTCTGTTGTGCTGAATCCGGGCGCTTCCACGCGGACCGTATACTGCCCGATGGGCAGATTCTGAAACGCATAGTTGCCTGCATTGTCGGTCGTGACCGTACGGACATATCCGGTAGTTGGATTCGTAACCGTTACAGTGACATTCGGGACCGCCGCGCCGCTCGGGTCGGTCACCAGGCCGGAAAGACTGGCAGTATTTACTTGAGCAACAAGAGTAAAGCTGAGGAACAGGGCGAAGGCGAGGGCAATGGCGTAACGATACCATGCCCGTATACACGGGTACTTCTGCTTCATAGTAGCCTCCTCTAAAGGAACCAGCAGTCGTGCACAGAACAGAAAACAAGGACTACGCGCATGAACAGTGTGTTGATTCAGGCATAACTATAAAGACGCTAAAGCTTAACTCTGTCAAGATTGTGAAGGCAAGGTGAACAGGGGGTTAAAGTAGCGCAAATGTGGAAAAGCAGTGCGCAAAATCAAAAAGGTCCGCGAGAATCACGCGGACCTTTTGACAGAGTTGAAATCAAACTACGTGGTAGCGCGCGGCTGCACCGCAATGAACTGCACCGGCACATTCGCGCTGGGATCACAGGTCGGCGCGCCGTTCGCAGGGTTCTTCACGCACGCGGGCAATCTGGGATTGATCGTCTTCGTGTCCGTCAGACTCTGAACATCAACCAGATGCAGCAGATTGTCCCCCGAAGTCCCCACGAAGAACGTTGAATCGTCCGGACTGAAAGCGCCTGAGATCGGCGCCAGCGCTCCCGATGAAAGCTGAACATTCGTCAGTGTCCCCGCAGTGCCAAAGCTCGTAGACGGCTTATAGGCCGGCAGCAAACCGCTCGCGCCGCTCGCATTGTAAGTAATGAACGATATCGTCGCATCCGGCGATGAAATCACCCCCGTGATCTCCGATGGCACTACATCCGTCAGCGCTGTTGTGTTGACCGCGTAATCCGTGCCTTGCTGCAGCTTGATGCCCTGGCCGCTGGCTGGACATGACCCCGTAGGAATCTTGACCGAGATATCAGCAATCTGCGCCGGGCTCGCCGTCGCTCCCAGAATATGATTGCCGTCATTCGTCGCCGTCACATGGTCGGTGGCCGCTGCAATCGTAGCAGCCAGCGGATAGTAGTCCGGATTGGTCGTATCGACCGGCGTCACCGGGCAGAAGCCGTTGGCAGTCGTATTCGATCCGGTAATGAACGGCCCAATGCTGGGAATCGCCACCGTCAAATCAGGCGAGCAGAACGGATCATATGGCGCGCCGTTATTGTTGTTCAGCTGGCTTGCAGTGCAGACATTGTTGCCGCCGTTCGAATTCGTATAGGTGCTCCAGCCGGTGGACGCGTTATAGACATAAAAATTATTCGGCCCAACAATGTACAGATTCTTTCCATCCGGCGACCACTGCGCGCGCGTAGCCAGGCCGCCCCTGCTGGTAAAGCTCCCCTTGCTCTCGTTGTACAGGTAAATGATCTGGTTCACCTGATCATTGATCACCGCCGTTGCATTGTCCGGCGAGACTGCCAGCACCACGCCCGGAACGTTCGGGTCTTCCTTGCTCAGCGTATTGTTGGCCGCATTCACCACCATCAGCTCGTGATAGCTGCCGAAGTAAAGGTTTGTGCCGTTCTGGTCGATCACCATCGAATTCGGAATATACGGCAGCTTGATCGGAACCGGCGCCCCGCTCGAAGTCAGATCGACCGGCGTGAAATACGACGATTGCGAGGAAGCCAGCCACAGCTTGCTGCTGCTGCGTCCCGGCGTATTCACAATCACCGGATTACTGACCACCGGCAGCCCCGTACCAAACTGCCCAATCACGCCCACATTCGCCGCCGGATTGCAGGTGCCCGGCTGGCAAATGGCCGTAACTGTGGTCGTCGTCGGAAACGTCGCCGTCACGGTTCCCGTGCTGCTCACGGCAATCTGTTTAGGCTGTGTCGATGTGTAATCGAGCGAAAGCCCGCTGATGGCCGCTCCTGTCGTATCAGGAATCGTAGCAATCATGTTCTGCGGACTGCCTGCGCTCACCGTCACCGGAGTCGGAATGCCGGTCGACCCATTCAGCGTCAGGCCGATGCTCTTCGGCGGGCAGGTGTAAAAGTACCCCGCTGCGGAAGTGGTCCCGGAAAGCGTGGCATTGATGGCCGTCGATCCTGGCATATGCGCCGTGGCCAGTCCGTTTACCGGACTCGTGCTGTTAGCATCACTCGTATTGTTGATGGTCACAATCGTCGAATTCACCGGAGTGTAGGTAATAGTTCCGATATATGCCGGATCGATTGCCACCCCATCCGGACCAAAGACCTTTGTAGATTGGGTCAAGGGCGCCGGTAGCGTCTGATTCTGTGATACGCACGCGGTCTGATTGCCAATCGTGACCGCGGTAATCGGCGGATGAATATAGACATTTACCGGGTTGCTGGTCACCGCAGAAGCGCTGGCCGTCACCTGGGCCACCGCAGGTGCTGCTGGCGGCGTGCAGATAGTGAAATCAGGAATGCCTGAAGCGCTGTGACGGTTCCAGGTCCCGGCGCAGATCGCGCCAGTCGATGGATTGATGTCGGCGACATTCAGGTTCGTCGTGCCGTAAATCCAGTGGGCCACGCTGACGGTGCCGCCGTTGCAGTTAAAGCCCTGTGGCTGGTTCAGCTGCCCCGTCTGTCCATAGGAGAGCGAAATGCCGGTCGATGCCGGGCCAAGCGAAATGTGGTCCAGGTCCGTGACCCGCTCGCCGTAGCCGTGCCCGTTCTTGGTGCAGAAATCTTTCGGGTTTGAGCCGCCGCAGCCTGCAATCGAAATGCCGACGGGAATAGAAAGTACAAATAAAGCAATCAGGGCGAAAAACCGCTGCATGAAACCTCCCCGTCTGTATGGACTCGCCAAGCAGACGGTTGTCACTGCCAGAGATTCTCTGGGAGTCGTCCAGGAATATAGTTCTGAAATCTGAGTGTAAAAGCTTGAAAGGACTTCAGCAAGCGAAGGGAGAGGATTTGAACCCATGTCTCTGCGAGACATGGGGCACCCGAAACAATAAAGGGTGCCCCACCTCTCGAAGAGATGTGGGATTACTTTGCTTTGGCAGCAGCATTAATAAAGGAGAGCCCATTCGGCACTCCCCATCCGGTGACGTTGTCCCAGCCTTTCGTTACCGTCAGGGAGGTGTCAGTTCCGAAGCTCAGGTCCACATATTCACCCTGCAGGTTCCAGAACGCGCTGTAATACTCCTTCGTTGTATAAAGCGGAGCCAGCAGCGTGTCCGACGAATAAAATGTTGCGCCATTCGAATCGAAAATGACGCCCGCAACATTCGTCGGGCTGCTTACCGGCACGACATCGTTGATCGCTCCGGCAGGCAGTTTGGCCAGCAGCGGGGCCGCCTGTCCCAGAGACTTTCCCGCCGCCTGGTCCGCCAGGGCCCAGATTGCCGAGAAGATCGGGCAGGCAAGGCTGGTGCCGCCAATACCCGCATTCGCCGTGCCATCGATAACGAAGACGGCCCCGGTGTATGGATCAGCCAGGGCCGAGATGTCCGGCTCCTGCCGTCCCGTGCCGGTGAACGACTTCTGCCACGAAGGCTTCGTGATAAAGGTGCTCTCGCCGCCGCCTGAGCCGCCCAGGAAGCCATACGAGAGTGGAGGATCAAAGACCCCATTCAGCGCAAACGAGAGAATATTGGCATTGTTGCCCCAGCCCACTTCCGCGCCTGCGGTCGTGCCGTTGGGAATTCCGATACTGGTTCCGCCAATTGCCGTAACGTAAGCCGAAGTTGCCGGATAGGACTGTCCGCCGCCGTTCGGCGAGCCGGTGCCCTCATCGCCACCGTCGCCGCTCGAGAAGTTGACTGCAATACCCGCCGCCGCTGCCTTCTTCAGCACCTGCTCAAAACCCTTGACGGTAGCTGCGCCAAAGAGCGCTTCCGGATAGCCATAGCTGTTTGAGATCACGTTGCCCAGCTTATGCTGTCGCGCGTAGTCAATCGCGAACTCGAACTCATCCCAGTCCTGCGTCGGCAGAATTTCGATTACGATTTTGGCTTTCGGAGCAATGGAATGTGCCCACTCGACATCGAGCGACGCCTCATCCTGCCAGCTCTCGACCTGAAGTGCGAGTGGAGTTGGCTTGCCATCCGGATAAAGCACCTGGAAGTTGGAGGAATTGATTGCCGGCAGTCCACCCAGGCTGGAAAAGAGCGCCAGGTCCTTGGTCAGCTGCGCGCCGTCTGTAGGGCCATCCACGATAACAATGGTTTGCCCTGTCCCGTCCAATCCTTTTTTGTACGCAGCGGTCAGCCCATAGTGGTCCTGGAGCTGCGAAGGCGTCCAGGAGCAAACCAGCGATGTATCGTCATAGTCGTTGCCGTAATAATTGCCAACCGGCAGCGACGCGCCATCTGTCGTCAGGGTGACGGGGATGGCCTTCGTAAAGCATTTGTTCGTGGCGATATCAGCAAAACCGCCCGTTGCATTTTTAACTTTCGCCATGGTGGCAGATTTGCCTGCAACCGGCAGCGTATGCTGCTTGCCCGTCTTGGGATTGACCTGGAACTTCACATACGGCCGCATGTTGAAGCTGGTCAGGCCCGTGACTCCATGCACGAGCGAACCTGCCGGACCGGCAAGTCTTGCCGCCGTCACGTTCGCGTGGAAAACCCTGCCCTGGCGTTCAAACTCATGGATCTGCGTCTGGAAGGCACTCTCCACGCTCGAAGCCGGTCCACGAGCGCGGATCGAGAGATTGTCCGGGCTCACCGAGAGAACCGAAAGGCCATGCGATTCAAGCTCTTTCTTCACCGTGGCAACATCCGCCGCCGAAGGAGCATATCGCGCGATATCGCTGTTCGTCAGCCACTGGTGATACGTGGGAGAGCCGGGTGTGTATAGGTCATCGACGGCCTTGTCGAAAGCCGCTTGGTTGCGCAGATTCAGGTGCACAGTAAACGTGATGGGCTGCGCCGGCTGTATCGGACCGTGGTCCGAGGAAATGTCCGCAACGCGCGGGCGCTCTAGTTGCGCCTGAAGCGCGGGGACGGCAAGAAATGTGCAAGCAAGCGACACAAGGCCTGCCTTGAACAAGAGTGAGGGATTTACTTTTTGCGACATGGAATTTCCATCTCCTGCGTGGGTAGGTGTTGTTGTTTACGCCCGCCGAAGAAAAACGAGCGCAGGGACATCCAGGGCACCGCATACTGATGGACTTAAAAGGGAATTGCAACCTCAGCAGAACGCGAGAGGAAAGAATCAACAGCGACAGAGAAGAGCAGCGACTTGTTCGATACGAATCATTCGTTAGTTCCAACACTTTGGCACAACGTTAGTACCTCGTCAATAGGAAAATCCTCAGGAAATTGAATGAATCGATATACTGCATTCACCCTGCGCAGCGCGAATCTTGGCGAACTTAGCGCCTTCGCGGTCGATTTACAACTTACTGCGCCGGCATGTACTGCTCAAACCAGCTCAGCGCCCGCTCCAGCACATCCACCTGGTGATCGCGCGAGACGAAATGATGCCCTTCATTCGGATACACCACCAGCTCTGTCGGCACATGCTCATCGCGCAGCGCATGCCAGAATTCAAACGACTGCGGCATCGGACACTCGCCGTCGCGGTCGCCGACCACAACCAGCGTCGGCGTCTTGACCCTCTTGATGAAATTGATGGCCGAGCTCTTCGCATAAATATCGGGATCGTCATACACTGATGCCCCGAAGAACGGAATCATCCACTGGTCAATAGAATTCTCGCCATAATAGCTTTGCCAATTGGCGATGCCCGCCCCGGCAACCGCAGCCTTGAAGCGGTTCGTCTGCGTCACGGCAAACATCGTCATAAATCCGCCATAGCTCCAGCCGGTAATGCCGACACGCTGCGGATCAATGGGATATTTCTTCGTCACCGTATCCACGCCCGCAAGAATGTCGCGCAGATCGCCATAGCCGAAATCCTTGCGATTGGCCTGCGTAAACTTCTCGCCTTGTCCATAGCTGCCGCGAGGATTCGGTTCGAGCACAAAATAGCCCAGCGCCGAAAACGGAGCGCCGCCGAAGCCCGCTCCAGGCCAGCGTGGCGTCACCGCCGCCGACGGGCCGCCGTGCACCATCACGATCAGCGGATATTTCTTGTTCGCATCATAGTTGGCAGGGAAAATAAGCCAGCCCTGCACATTGAATCCTTCATTCTTCCACTCCACCGATTCCGACTTGCCCCATGCCGGTTTCAGATTGTCGTTGTAGTGGGTGATGGGCTTCGGCGTCTGTCCCAGCTTGCCGAGAAAGACCTCTGGCGGGTTCTCAAATGAGCTGGAAATAAAAGCCACGTCCTGCTTCTGCGACAAGGACAGGCTCATCGCCAGACGTCCATCGCCAATTGATGCCGGTTGACGAAAATACTCTGTGCCCGACGCGCCATTGGAGTGCCCCGCATACGAAGCCGGAATAGAGCGAAACGCACTTTCTCCGCCGACATGCTGCGATACACCGAGTTGATTCTCGCCCAGCCATTGAATCCACGCCGAAGTGACCGTCGAGTCAGGAGTGATGTCCTTGATCTCGCCACCGGTTGATGGAACAAGATAAACATCGCCGCCAGTAGAACCCTGATCCGACATCAACCCGGAGATGAAGGCAATGTATTTGCCATCCGGCGACCAGCGCGGAACAGCAATCTGTAATCCGTGGATGGGACTGGCCGCACTGTCCGGATCAACGAGAATTGCGGGATCAAAGCCTGCGCGCCCTCCGACAATTGGTCTTGTTCCCGGCATGAAAGGCTGCGTATAAAGTTTGGCTACCCACCAGTTGTTCTCTCCCGGAGGTGGCGCGGCAACATATGCCAGCTTCCTGGAATCAGACGACCAGTTGAATTCATAGACGTGCAGGTTTGCCGGCGTGACCTGCGCCAGCTCGCCCGAAGCAGCATCCACCGCAGCCACGCGCTGCACTTCCAACCCCTCTACCCCGATTACGCCCGAAGGCGGCTTCATCGCCGCCAGCGCCCCTGCGGGCCGTGTTGCACCTTCTACATAGAGGAGCCCAATGAATTTTCCATCCGGCGACCACTGCGGCGAGTCCGCGTATCCATGAAATGTAGTCAGCCGATGCGCCGGGGCCTTTGCATCAGGTTCCGCAAGATAAAGCCCCTGCTGGTGCTCGCTGTTGCAATCGGAGAAGAAGGCAAGCTTCGCAGAATCCGGAGACCATGCAATCTCATTCTCCTGTCCCTGCTTGCCTTCCGTGCAGGCCGTCACGCGATGCGTAGCCGATGGATTCTCAACCGGCGCCACCTCGATCTCCGAGCCGCGTCCCTGCTCCGTCCTTACCACCCAGCCAATCCACTTGCCGTCCGGCGAGACCGCCGTCTGACGCGGTGCGCGAACAGCTTCCAGCTGCGTAATAATCTGCCCGATGCGAGGATCTTTGGCCGGGGCAGCCGGAGTCTGAGCAAAGATGAAACTGGCAATCCCAGGAAAGAGAAAAGACAAAACAAGCATGCGACGGGACATAATGCCGGATACTAGCAGACCGAAAGAATGACTGAAAAACAGTGGCTTGCCTCTGCGGACTTGGCGTGTACTTAGCGCCCTCTGCGTTTAGCTTTGTATTCCTGCATTTACGACGCAAAACCGGGCAGCAAATCGCATCCAGATTGAGTTTCTGCCAGCAAAATAGCCCTGTTTTCGCGCCGAAATAAAGCGAATACGCATGAAAATATGAATTTTTCACGCGCTTTGTTGACTCAAATACATGGACTTGGTACTCTTAGAAGGTTCCATGAGACTGCTCTTCGTGTGTATAGCGTCGAAGAGCAATTACAACCAAAGAAGCTTCGCAGACAAGCCAGCCGGAGAAGCTGAAGACTGGCAAAGAGATATCTGCGGACCCCATCGTTCTCATGAGATGGGCGGATCGCATCGGAGCCTGCGACACCCTTCACCTTGAAGGACTATGCAGGCCGGAATCAGCGAAACGGAGCCGGCTTTCTTTCGTTCCCGATTCATGCGGGACAAAGGAACGTGCGGCCACCGTCCTGATTCTCGTCTGGGATTGAAGAAGTAACAGACGCGAAGCAGCAACAGGGTCTTCGCGCGGGCAGACAGCGGAATGTGCGCTGTCATGGACTGTGCGCGAGCAGTTGCAGCGTGTCTGGCAGTAAGAAGAGTTTTGGAGTCGGTAAGGAGTTTGGATTGCCTACATTTAGTCAGCTCGTGAGGAAAGGGCGCACGGCGCCGAACTATAAGACGGCGTCGCCTGCATTGCAGGGTTCGCCGCAGCGCCGCGGAGTCTGCACGCGCGTATACACGCAGACGCCGAAGAAGCCGAACTCGGCGCTCCGTAAGGTGGCCCGTGTCCGTCTGACCAATGGCATTGAAGTCACGTCCTACATCCCGGGTGAAGGCCACAACCTGCAGGAGCACTCGATCGTGCTCATCCGCGGCGGCCGTGTGAAGGACCTGCCCGGTGTGCGTTATCACATCGTGCGCGGCACCCTCGACTCGGTCGGCGTGACCAAGCGCACCCAGAGCCGTTCGAAGTACGGCGCGAAGCGCGCCAAGGGCGGAGCTGTCGCAGGCGGGAAAAAGTAGCCTTCCCGTGATGTCATCCTGAGCGAAGCGAAGGATCTGTTTTTTGTGAAATTAGAAGGTTAAAAGGTTTATGCCGAGAAAAGGTCACATTGCGAAGCGGGAAGTTGCAGCCGATCCGGTCTATAACTCGACGCTGGTTACGAAGTTTGTCAACTCGATGATGTGGGGCGGCAAGAAGTCGACCGCGCAGGGCATCTTCTATGAGGCCATGAAGGGTCTCGAGCAGAAGGGCGGCGACGAAGCGCTGAAGCTCTTCAAGAAGGCAGTCGAGAACTGCAAGCCGCTGCTCGAAGTCAAGACCCGTCGTGTTGGCGGCGCCAACTATCAGGTGCCGATCGAAGTGAACCCTGAACGTCGCACTTCGCTGGCCATTCGCTGGCTGGTGACCTACGGCCGCGCGCGTGGCGAAAAAGGTATGGTCGACAAGCTGACCAATGAATTGCTCGATGCGGCCAACGGTCGCGGCGCCGCGATGAAGAAGAAGGAAGATGTTCACCGCATGGCCGAAGCCAACAAGGCCTTCGCGCACTACCGCTGGTGAACTGGCCGTTCAGGCAATCGCGCCTTCGGCGCATGAAATAACGGGAGCAAAGATTGTTCCCGAATGAAATTTGAACCTCGGGCCGGGAAGGCCTGAGAGAAGCAGAGAGAATCAAAGTGGCTCGCCAAGTACCGTTAAATCGTTGCCGGAACATCGGAATCATGGCGCATATCGACGCCGGAAAGACGACGACGACCGAGCGCATTCTGTTCTATACGGGCATTACGCACCGCATCGGCGAAGTGCATGAAGGCACGGCGACGATGGATTACATGGAGCAGGAGCAGGAGCGCGGCATCACCATTACGTCTGCTGCTACCACCTGCACCTGGAACAATATCCGCATCAACATTATTGATACGCCGGGTCACGTCGATTTCACTGCTGAAGTCGAGCGTTCGCTGCGCGTTCTCGATGGGGCGGTAGCGCTGTTCGACTCTGTTTCCGGCGTGCAGCCGCAGACGGAAACCGTATGGCGTCAGGGCGACAAATATAAGGTTCCACGCCTTTGCTTTGTCAACAAGATGGACAAGGCCGGCGCTGACTTCGAGCATGTGATTGAGACCATTCGCAAGCGCCTCGGCGCTCGTCCGGTTGCGATCCAGATTCCGATTGGCGCAGAAGCAAATTTTAAGGGTGTTGTCGATCTCATCGAGATGCGCGCCATTCTGTGGCACGACGAAACGATGGGCGCGAAGTACTCGGTCGAGCCGGTTCCGGCTGAACTCGTGAAGAAGGCGGAAGCTTTCCGTATGCAGCTGATCGAGACCGTAGCCGAGAATGATGACGACATGCTGCACAAGTTCCTCGAAGGCGAGACGCCGACTCCTGAAGAGCTGAAGAAGTCACTGCGCAAGGCGACCATTGATATGAAGGTCTTCCCGGTTCTTTGCGGAACGGCCTTCAAAAACAAGGGTGTCCAGACGCTGCTCGACGCTGTGGTGGATTATCTGCCGAGTCCGCTGGATATTCCTCCGGTGCAGGGCGTCGATCCCGACGATACCTCTGTCATCCTGACGCGCGAGACGGCTGACGATGCCCCATTCTCGGCGCTGGCGTTCAAGCTGATTAATGATCCGTTCGGCAAGCTGAGCTTTATCCGTGTTTACTCGGGTTCATTGAAAACAGGCGACACAGTCCTGAATCCGCGCACGGGCAAAACGGAGCGCGTGGGCCGCCTCGTCAAAATGCATGCCAACAAGCGCGAAGACATCACTGAAATTCTGGCCGGCGATATCTGCGCCTGCGTGGGCCTGAAGGAAATCAAGACGGGCGATACGCTCTCCTCGCCGCAGCATCCGATTGCGCTGGGCGCGATTGACTTCCCCGAGCCGGTTATCTCGGTGGCTATCGAGCCGAAGACCAAGGGCGACCAGGAGAAGATGGGTCTGGCGCTGGCCAAACTGGCCGATGAGGATCCGACCTTCAAGGTCCGCACCGATGAGGAGTCGGGCCAGACGATCATCAGCGGCATGGGCGAGTTGCACCTTGAAATTCTCGTCGACCGTCTGAAGCGTGAGCACAAGGTCGAGGCCAACGTTGGCGAGCCGAAGGTGGCCTTCCGCGAAACCATCCGCAAGCCTGCCGAAGCTGAAGGCAAGTACATCCGCCAGACCGGTGGTTCGGGCAACTACGGGCATGTCAAGATTCGTCTGGAGCCGAATGAGCCGGGCAAGGGCTTCGAGTTCATCGATGAAATTAAGGGCGGCGTGGTTCCTCGCGAATACATTAAGCCGACCGAGCAGGGTATCCGCGAAGCGTTGCAGAATGGCGTACTGGCCGGCTACGAGATGGTCGACTTCAAGGCGACTCTCTTTGACGGCAGCTACCACGAAGTTGACTCGAACGAAATGGCCTTCAAGATTGCCGGTTCGATGGCATTCAAGGAAGCCGCAAAGAAGGCGAGTCCTGTTCTGCTGGAGCCTGTAATGGCGGTTGAAGTGACGGTTCCGGAAGAGCACATGGGCACGATCATCGGCGACATCAACTCGCGCCGGGGACGTATCGAAGGGATGGAGCACGTGGGCGGATCGCAGGTCATCAAGGCAATGGTTCCGCTGAAGGAGATGTTCGGGTACGTGAACGATATCCGCTCATCGACGCAGGGACGCGCTTCGTACACAATGCAGTTTGCCCGCTATGAGGAAGCGCCGCGCATGATCTCCGAAGAGATCATCGGACGCAACCAGGGCAAGTAATTTTTGAATTATGGCCGGACTTCTTCAGGCCCGGCAAGTTTTGAGCAGTCAGACGAGAGAGGAAAAAGGGACATGGCGAAGGAGAAATTTGACCGGTCGAAGCCGCACGTGAACGTGGGGACGATAGGGCACATTGATCATGGGAAGACGACGTTGACGGCGGCGATCACGAAGGTGTTGTCGAAGCACAACCCGAACATCAAGTTCCGCTCG
>DATGMQ010000011.1:0-3976 GCA_035293545.1 Alloacidobacterium sp.
AGTGCCTGCGCCGTAACCAGGGCCAGCAGGAATAGGCTGGTTCTTCATCGCGGCATTAAACATGGCTACCGTGGTGTCGCGAACCTGAGGAGCCGTAGTCTGCTTGGGATCAGCCATAGTTGGCTCACCCACACGAGCAGCACGGACGGTAGAAGGTCCTGGCTTTACCATCAGCAATGCGCGATCTTTGAGCTTGACGGTAGTGCGGCTGCCTTCTTCGGCCTCGCTTTCCGCAAGCTCCGCCTGCGTCGGCTCCGGTACGGGTCGTCCCATGGCAATCAGCCGGTCTTTGGCGTCTTCCACGTGAGGAGCCATAGCATAGCGCGTTACCACACGGTTGTATGCGTCAGCCGCGCGATCATTGTAGGCCTTCACCAGCTCAGCTTTGGCTTTGGGAGGCAGATTCAGTTTTCCTGCCAGCTGGGCCTGGGTTACATAAGCGTCGCCCAGCGTGATCAGCGTCTGGTCGCTGTGGCTGAAGAGCGGATAGCTGTCTGCTACAGTTTGCAAACGCGCAATGGTCGCCGGCCAGTTTTCATGCGAGGCATAGAACTGTCCAATTTCAAACTGACGCTGCGCCAGAACTTCCTGCACATCGCGCAGACGCTGCTTGGCGCGCGGAATGAGCGGCGAGTCCGGGAATTGCTGGATCATCTGCCGGTATTCCTGCTCAGCGTGCATCACGTTTTGCGGATCGCGGTCGGGCTTCTGCATCTGCTGGTAGTAGATGTCGCCCACCTTCATCTGCGCCTCAGCTGCTTCCGGCGTATTGGGGAAGAAGGTAATAAAGTCTTTGTATTCCTGCTCGGCCTGGGTCAGCGCCGCCGATCCGCCTTCCTTGTACCAGGTGTCGCCGACGGCGAGCTTGGCGCGCATCGCATATTCCGTATCGGGATAGGTGTTCAGCAGCGTCTGCAGATCAAGTCGGGCAACGTCATACTTGCCCTTTTTGAGGGCCTTCATCGCCTTGTCAAAGAGTTCCTTGTCCGGCTGCTTGGAATTTACATTTGCCAGCGGATTCTGGCTCAGGTCTGACTGTTTCTTCTTCTTTTTCCCGATCGCGTTGGCCGCAGGCACCATTGCCAGACACAGACAGATTGCCGAAACTTGGGTCACAAAACGATTCATAACACCTCAACATCGATGATTCCGAAAGCTGTCACGCTACCGAGCCCCAGCTTTCCACTTCCGCTGCCTTGCGCGCGGCCTTCAATAACTCGCGGGCATTCTGCTCGGCCTTGCCGTCACCAAAAACGGCATTTCCAGCCACCAGCAGCTCGCCTCCATTTTCGACTACGGCGGCGACTGTATCGTGAGCCACGCCGCCGTCTACTTCAATCCTATAACTCAGGCCCAATTCCTGGCGAAGCTCCCTGAGTTGGCGCATCTTCGTCAGTGAATAAGGGATAAACTTCTGCCCGCCGAATCCGGGGTTCACGCTCATCACCAGAACATGGTGCACCATGCTGAGAACCGGCCGCAGCAACGAAACTTCCGTCGCCGGATTAATGACAACCGCAGGCTGCATTCCGTGTTGCGCGATCAGCTCCAGCGTACGATGCAGATGGCGGCAGGCTTCATAATGAACGCTGACCCAGTCGGCGCCCGCATCCGCAAATGCCGGAATAAACTCGTCAGGATTCTCGATCATCAGGTGGCAATCGAGCGGCAGGTTGGTGACCTTGCGCAGCGATTTAACCACAGGCGGTCCAAGCGTGATATTCGGAACGAAATGTCCATCCATCACATCCACGTGAATGACCGTGCCGCCGCCGCGTTCTGCAGCCGCAATTTCATCTGCCAGACGCGCAAAATCTGCCGAAAGTATAGAGGGAACCAGCTCAACCACGACACCGCCAGTGTATCAGTTCAGCGACGGTCAAAGCGCAAAACGGCAAGCATTTAAGCGGATGTCCGCGACAAAGAAATAACATCAACTTTCCTGACGCTGCGGCATCCATCGAGGAGCACAAATTATCCGCCTGTGTCAGAGTAAGATATGTCCTCCGTTGCAACCAGCAATACGCAAACCTCCAGCCGGGCTTTGCTCGGATATGGAGCGTGCGCGCTGGCTGGATGCCTGTGGGGTACTGGATTCTTCTTCGGCAAGATTGCGCTGGCTGAGATGTCTGTGGCGCACATGGTGCTTTACCGGTTTCTGTTTGCCTGTCCGCCTCTGTTCTTCGTGCTGCATCGGCCAACATTCACGCGGCGCGACTGGATTCTCCTGCTGGTGGCCTCGTTTCTGGGGATTCCGGTGCAGTATTTGTTGCAGTTTCAGGGCCTCGCGATGACGACGGTGAGCCATGCGGCGCTGATGGTCGGAACGATGCCGGTGATTCTCGCCGTCGGGGCTTCGATCTTTGCGCATGAACGGCTGGACTGGACCGGCTGGCTGGCGCTTGCCGGATCGACAACCGGCGTTTCCCTGATCGTGCTTGGCGCACATCATGAGGCTTCAGGACGCGGTCCGACGTTGGCAGGTGACCTGTTGATCGTGCTCTCGCTCATGATTGCCTTGTCTTGGGTCCTGCTGAACAAGCATCTGATGCGGGGGCATTCTCCGCTGGCAGTTACGGCTTATGGCCTGCTTGCCGGAACGGCGATGCTGGCTCCGTGGGTGATATTTCGCGCTGGGCTGCCGCCGATTCATGGCATCAGCCTGAAGGCCTGGCTGGCGCTGGCGGCCAGCGGACTGCTGTGTAATACGGCTGCGATGCTGCTGTGGAATACGGGCATTCACCGCGTTCCGGCGTCCCGGGCCGGGGTCTTTTTGAACATTGAACCGGCCCTGGGATCCATCCTGGGAGTGAAGCTGCTGGGGGAGCGTCTGGGACCTCTGGCGTGGCTTGGCGGTGGGCTGATTCTGGCTGCAGCTATTACTCTTACCAGCGGGGGCAAAGGGGTAGAAGAAGTGGTTGTCGAGTAACCCCCTGTATTTTGTAAATTACTGATATCGCAGGGTTTAAATGATTAAAAAGGAAAACGTCATTCTGAACTGCAGGCGATTTGCGCTCAGAGACAAGCTGCCACACTGCTCCTCAGAATGACAGTTAATCTGCTCTATGTCTGTATTTCTAATATAGATTTTTGAGATAGAAATCACGCCAATAAGCTGTACTTTTAAGTCGTCTCAATTCAGGTACATACAAAATAATCAGAGCGGCGCCTCTTGACAAACATGAGCATGGGGTAGAAATTCTTCGCTGCAATCAAGTCATTCCGTGGTACGGTTTTGGCGGTTCAGAACTCGCCATTCAGGCGTATGCAAGGGGGGAATTTTCCGTGTCACCAACACTGATTCGTCGTGCATTTGCGGAGTTTCTGGGTACCTTCTGGCTGGTTTTCGGCGGTTGCGGATCGGCTTTAATTGCGGCGGCCTTTCCCGAACTGGGAATCGGCTTTGTCGGCGTATCGTTTGCTTTCGGTCTGACTCTCCTGACGATGGCTTTTGCCATCGGTCATATCTCCGGCTGCCATATCAATCCGGCGGTTACCTGCGGACTGGTTGCGGGCAGGCGCTTTCCGGCAAAGGACCTGCCGGCTTACGTAATCGCGCAGGTTTTGGGCGCGATTGCTGCTTCCGGCATTCTGTACATCATTGTGTCCGGAAATCCGACCTTCAATACCGCTCCCAGCAGCTTTGCTTCGAACGGCTATGGGGCGCACTCGCCCGGCGGCTACTCGCTGCTGGCGTGCTTTGTGGCGGAATTCGTTCTGACCTTCTTCTTCCTCTGGGTCATCATGGGCGCGACGGACAAGCGCGGCGTTCCCGCCGGGTTTGCCCCGATTCCGATCGGCCTGTGCCTGGTGCTGATCCACCTCATCAGCATTCCGGTGACGAATACTTCAGTGAACCCGGCGCGCAGCACCGGCCCGGCCATCTTTGCCGGATACTGGTGGCCGTTGCAGCAGCTCTGGTTATTCTGGGTTGCGCCGATTCTCGGCGGAGTGGTTGGCGGACTCGCGTACCTTT
>DATGMQ010000012.1:0-57386 GCA_035293545.1 Alloacidobacterium sp.
TTGCCATAGCTGTGCCGGTGATCTTGTCCGCCTTCGAGATCGCCTGTTGTCGGATCGACCGCAATGCATTCGCCGTCGCTCCAGTGGCCTTTGCTCACGTTGACGTGATAGCCCATTGCCCGCAGGCCTTCGATGGTCGAATCGGCAAAGCCGGGCTCAAGATAGAGCACGTCAGGCAGGTACTGATGGTGGAAGCGCGGCGCATCAACGGCGGACTGGATGTTCAGGCCCTCGTCGGCAACGCTGAGGAAGATGTTGGCCACTGTTGTGATGATGCGCCCGCCGCCGGGCGAGCCGAGGACCATTGCTACCTTGCCATCTTTGAGCACGATGGTCGGCGTCATACTTGAAAGCGGGCGTTTACCGGGAGCAATGGAATTCGCCGGCCCCTGAATCAGGCCAAACATATTCGGAACGCCCTGTTTCGACGCAAAATCATCCATTTCGTCATTCAGCAGGAAGCCGAGCTTCTCCGCCGTGACATCGGAGCCAAAGCCATTGTTCAGGGTGGTGGTGACGGCAACGGCGTTGCCATCAGCGTCCATGACAGAATAATGCGTGGTCTGCGAGGATTCGTGGCGTACATCGGCCATGGTAGGCGGAGGAGGAATGAAACCTGCGGGACGCTTCAGGTCTGCCGATGCCGTGGCCTGGTCTTCGTGAATGCTGGAACGCCAGGCCGCAGCATATTTCTTGTCGATCAGCTGGTTGACAGGAATCTTCACGTAATCGGGGTCGCCGAGATAGTCAGAACGGTCCATATAGGCGCGGCGATACGCCTCGGTGATCAGGTGCATCTCCGGCGGAGTGCGGTCGCCGAGGCGGCCCAGGTTATAGCCTTCCAGAATATTGAGCGCCTCAAGCAGGGCCACGCCTCCGGATGACGGTGGCGGGGCCGCGATAACGGAGTAGTCCTTGTAAGTGCCGGTGAGCGGCTCGCGCTCTTTCACTTCATAGGAGGCGAGGTCTTTCTCGGTAATCAGGCCGCCGCCTTTCTGCACATCTGCCGCGAGCTGTTTTGCGATTTCGCCGTGATAGAAGTCGTCCGGGTCTTTTGCGATACGCCTGAGGGTGGCGGCCAGCTCCGGCTGTTTGAATATCTCGCCGGCTTTATAGAAATTGCCATCGCGCTGGAAGATACGCTTTGACTCAGGAAAGCGCGCCAGGTCGGAATCATGCAGGGTCCCGGCCTCTTCCTCGGTGAGAACAAAACCTTCCGAAGCCAGACGAATGGCCGGCTCCATAACCTTGGCCAGCGTCAGCTTGCCGTATTTCTTTTCCGCGTAAGCCATGCCGGCAACCGATCCCGGAACGCCGACCGCCTTATAACCGACGATACTGGCGTTGGGAATAATGTTGCCCTTGTCATCGAGATACATATTGACCGTGGCAGCCAGCGGCGCTTTTTCTCTGTAGTCAATAAACGTGGATTTACCGCCATCTGCACTGTTCAGATGAATGAGCATGAAGCCCCCGCCGCCTATGTTTCCCGCAACTGGATGCACCACCGCCAGCGCAAAGCCCGTAGCCACCGCCGCATCGACGGCATTGCCGCCGTCTTTCAGGATTTCAACGCCGGCATCGGTCGCCAGATGGTGGATGCTGACGACCATGGCGTGTTTGGTGCGAACGGGCGTTTCGTTCTGGTTCGAGAGTGATGGATTGACAACCGGCTGGGCTGACAGACAGGAACAAACAGACAAGAAGGCGGCTGAAAGGCAGAGGAGGCTGCGAGTCATGTTGGCGGTAGTTTAACGCGGTTTTGGAAAAGGTTGTCCTACGTTCCTAGTGGAAAGCAAGCAGTGTAACGCCTCATGTTACACTGCTGAAGTGATTAAAGGCTTCCTGGACAGGGGCATTGAGAGATTCTTCAAGACAGGATTAAAAGCGGGCATACCGCCAAAGCACGCACAGAAATTACAACTGCCTTTATCCGTTTTGAATGCAGCCACTCATCCGGAACAGATGAATGTCCCTGGTTGGGAGTGGCACTCCCTAAGAGGAGATTTAGCAGGGCACTGGGCTGTAAAAGTTAACGGCAACTGGCGGTTGACCTTTACCTTTGAAGGCACAGATGCGGTTCTAGTGGATTATCAGGACTACCATTAAGGATTTCAGCATGTATTCACAGATGCACAACCCAGCTCATCCCGGCATGCTGGTGCGGGAATATATCGGTGATCGCTCGATCAGCTCTGTCGCAGAACATATTGGAGTGGCGCGCGCAACTCTCTCCCGCATTGTGAATGGGAGCTCATCCATCACAGCGGATATGTCGATTCGTTTGTCAGAGGCGTTCGGGGTATCTCCTGATCTCTTGTTGAGGATGCAGGCGCAATATGATCTATGGCAGGAGTCGCAGCACGCGCGGAAAAAGATTAAGCCTCTTGGTCGAGTTGCTTAAAGCCTATCTGCATGCCTACCCGCATTCGCTCTTTTTCAAAAATCAATCTCGGCCTGGCTATTGGCCCGTCTCGTCCCGACGGCTTCCATGCGCTGACGACGCTCTACCAGACATTAGCTGCGAACGATCTGCTGACTGTCGAAGCACATCCGCTTAGGTCTGGGAAAAGCAGCATCATTCTGGCGACAAACGACGACCGCGTTCCCACGGACGGGCGAAACACTGTCTGGAAAATGCTGGACCGCTGGTTGGCTGCGGCACAGGTCACAGCCGAAGTTCACGTGCACATCGAAAAACGACTTCCGGTCCAGGGTGGCCTGGGCGCAGGATCAGCGAATGCCGCCGCCGCGCTGATTGGAGTGGAACACGAGCTGAATCGGCAACTTTCCGGAGCAGAACGCCTCAAAATCGCAGCTCAAGTTGGTTCGGATGTGCCGCTTTTTTTGATTGGCGGCGCGGTTCTGGGTCTGGGGAGGGGGCAAGAGGTTTATCCGATGCCCGACCTGCCGGAAACGCATTGCATTGTTGCCCTCCCCGGCGTAGGCGTATCCACCCCGCAGGCCTTTCGCGACTGGGATGCGATTCATGCAGAAAGATTGACCGAAAACCCGCGCTCCGATAGACTTGAAGAGTTGAGTCGAGCTCTCTCTGCTTGTCTTTGTGAGCCGCACTCCTCCGGTGTCTTCTCCGAGAGAGAAGACCGGCCCGGGAATCCACTTCTCGCGCTTGTCCGAACCGGGATTGAAAACGACTTCGAAGACGTTGTCTTCCGTCAGCATCCCTCACTCGGTGATATCAAGCGCATTTTGACTGGTTCTCCCGGCAACCCGGAGCAGGCGGCTCTTTATGCTGCGCTCTCAGGTTCCGGATCGGCCCTTTTCGGCCTCTACCAGACTGAAGAAGCGGCGAAAGCAGCCGAAGAGAGGCTGTGGTCGAATGACGTCGCTTTCCTGCGGACAAAAACCTTGCCGCGGGCAGCGTACTGGAAGACGATGGTAGGGGCTGCTGGCCACTAGCTTTTAGCCGCTGGCAGCCGGTTTGAAGGGCTAACAGCTAAGAGCTGGTAGCTAAAGGCTGTTTTACTGGGCGATCGACTAATGGTAGGTCAAGTGCCTTTGGAGCACTTTGTCTAGGTTCGAATCCTAGTCGCCCAGCCAGATTTAACGTCGCGTTCTCTGAAGATAACTTCTTGCGGGAACATGGCGATGACAACAGAAGCCGCCGGTCAAATGCAGTCGTGGCCGGCATGAGTGACAACCAATGCAAACCAGCTTGGGGGTTTCTTGTGAAGACGGAAACAGCGACGGAAGTACTGGCACCAGAGGCAGCAGCAGTCGACGGACGCAGCAAGACAGCGCCCGAACGCAAACGGCACCAGAAGCTCGCCGAAGACCGGCGCTTCAAAATCTTTTCCGGCTCGGCCAATCGGCCCTTAGCCGAAGAGATATGCAAGCATATCGGCGTGCCGCTGGGTGAGACCAAGATGCAGCGCTTCGCCGATGGCGAGGTGTACTTTCAGCTGCTGGAAAATGTGCGCGGCGTGGACGTATTTGTCGTCCAGCCGACCTGCAACCCGGTGGATCAGCATCTGGTGGAGCTGCTGATCATGATTGACGCGCTGAAGCGCGCATCTGCCGGCAGGATTACCGTTGTTGTTCCGTATTACGGCTATGCGCGGCAGGACAGAAAAGACCGTCCGCGCGTGGCGATATCGTCCAAGCTGGTCGCGGATTTGCTGACCACCGCGGGCGCCAATCGCGCGTTGTTTATGGATTTGCACGCGGCGCAGATTCAGGGGTTCTTCAACATCCCGGTGGACCACTTATTCGCAAGCCCGGTGATGGTGAGCTACTTCAAGGAGTTGAACCTTCCGAATCTGACCGTGGTATCACCCGATGCGGGAGGCGTGGAACGAGCGCGCTTCTTCGCAACGAAAATGGGAGTGCCGCTGGCGATTGTCGACAAGCGCCGGACGGACATCAACGTGACGGAAGTGATGCACGTGATCGGCGATGTGAAGGGGAGCACCTGCCTCATCATCGACGACATCATTGACACCGCCGGCACGCTGGTCAAGACAGTCGACGCGCTGCTCGAAAAGGGCGCGACAAAGGTTTACGCCGGAGCATCACATGCGGTGCTTTCCGGTCCGGCAGTAGAGCGCATTCGCAATTCGAGATTGGAAGAGCTGGTTGTAACCGACTCTATCCCGCTGAGCGAGGAAGCGAAGAAGCTGCCAAAGATCAAGGTGCGGTCGATTGCCGGTCTCTTGGGAGCCGCCATCGAGAGCATCCATATGGAGACGAGCGTCAGCACGCTATTTAGCTGAAAGCAGCTTTTAGCTTCTAGCCACTGGCTTTTGGCGAATCGTGCGGATGTAAAAGTTTTTTGATACCCTTCTCGATTTTTTCGAGAGGCAAAAAGGGAGCGGCAAGAAAAAGCTAATGGCTAAAAGCTAGAAGCTAATAGCTGATTCTTCGTGCCCGAAGGAAAAGGACAGAATGATCACTCAGGAAGTGGTAGCAGCAACACCCCGCGAGGGCAAATTTAACAAAAACGCAGCGCGCCGCGTGCGCGTCAAGGGCAAGATTCCCGCCGTCGTCTACGGTGCGAATGAGCCATCGGTCGCCGTCGAAGTTGATCCGAAGCAGATTCTTCGCATCCTGCACTCGGAAGCAGGCCATAACTCGATCTTCGATCTTGAGATCGGCAGCGCCAAAGCGAAGGCAATGATCGTTGACTGGCAGTATGAGCCGATCAAGGGTTCGCTGCTGCACATTGACCTGAAGCGCATAGCTCTCGATAAGCCGATCCGCGTCGAAGTGCCGATCCAGCTTGTCGGCACGCCAGTTGGTGTCAAGACGCAGGGCGGCATTCTTGACCAGGTGCTGCGTGAAGTCGAAGTTGAGTGCCTCCCGACCGACATTCCCAGCCACATTGACGTGGATGTTTCTGAGCTGGCTTTCGGTGATGTTCTACGCGTTTCTGACCTGCCGCATGGCGGCAAGCTGAAGTTCCTGACGGACGAGAACAACACCGTCGCACATATCGTTGCGATTAAGGAAGAAGCTCCGGCAACGCCTGAGGCGGAAGCCGCTGCTGCGGCTGCTGCTCCTTCCGAGCCGGAAGTGGTCAAGAAGGGTAAGCAGGAGACGGCTGAGGCTGCTCCGGCCAAGAAGTAAGGCTTGGCGAACGAAACGAGCGGCGTGTTCCTGATTGTCGGTCTTGGAAATCCCGGGATCGAATATCAGTTCACGCCGCACAATGCGGGGTTTCTGGCGATTGACCGCATCGCCGATGATTATGGCGTGCAGGTCGTGAATCGCCGATGCAAAGCAGCAACGGCGACGGTCCGCATGGCAGGACACGAAGTGGTTCTGGCCAAGCCTGAAACGTACATGAACCTGAGCGGGCTATCAGTTGAAGCTCTGGTTCGGGAGTTCGAAGCTGATCCGGAACGCGACCTGGTGGTGATTTATGACGAGCTGGCCCTGCCGCTGGGCACGCTTCGCATAAGAACGGGCGGCAGCGATGGCGGCCATAACGGAGCGAAGTCGATCAATGGCGCGCTCCGGACACAGGAATGGGCGCGCATACGGATCGGCGTAGGGCCGCAACCGGGTGAGTTGAGCGGACGGCGCGGAAAAGATTATCTGCTGACGCCGATGCGCAAAGCAGATCTGGCTGAGCTTGATCCGGTACTGGACAAGGCTGCCAAAGCAGTCGAGATGATCGTGGCACAGGACATCAAGGCCGCGATGAATGAGTTTAACCGTCGCGAGCAAAACGGCCCGGCGGAAGGTGAATGAAGGAATCGTAACGGTCAAGGCTGCAAACTGCATCCCTGACGCGAGAGAAGAGAGAAACGAAATGCAACGTGTTTACGAAGTTATGTTTATCGTTCGTCCGGACACGCAGGACGAAGAAGTGGACAAGCTGATTGCAGGTTTTGAAGCTACCGTGACCAACGGCGGCGGGACCGTCCGCTCTACCGAAAAGATGGGCCGCCGCAAGCTCGCCTATCTGGTTCGCAAGTTCAGCGAAGGCAATTACATTCTGCTGACCATCGAAGCTGACGGCCAGCTGGTGCACGAGCTTGAGCGCCGCCTGCGCGTCTCTGAGCCGGTGATCAAGTTCATCACCGTGCGCATGGACGAAGAGCAGAAGCGCCTTGACAAGATTAAGGCAATCCGCGCCACGCGCAAGAAGCTCAGCGCACAGCCCGTTGCTCCTGCTGAGGACACGGAAGCTCACGCTGCTGCAGAAGCGACTCCAGCGAGCGCATAACCCGAATTTTTAGATTTACGGCCGGCATGCTCCGGTAGAGAAGGAAAAGAAATGGCTGACGAAATTACACAGAAAGCGCCTGAGGGCGCAGCTTCCGCAGGCGCTCCACGCGGTCCACGCCCGGCTGGCGGTTCTGCCGGTCCCGGTGGCGCTCCCGGCGGTCCTGGCGGACGCAAGTTCTTCCGCCGTAAGAAGGTCTGCAAATTCTGCACGGAAAAGATCGACGCGATCCCGTATCGCGACGTGCGCCTGCTGCAGCAGTTTGTGGCCGAGCGCGGCAAGATCGTTCCCCGCCGACTGACCGGCGTATGCACGACGCACCAGCGCCGTTTGACGAAGGCAATCAAGCAGGCCCGCAACATCGCCCTGCTCCCGTTCGCCGCCAGGTACTAACAACCAAACTATGGTTGTCATCCTGACGCGGAACGAAATGAAGCGGAAGGACCTGCATTTAAGTTTTGAATGGCGCGAAGCGCCCCTCATTGGAGATCAGCAATGGAAGTCATTCTGAAAGAAGACGTAAACAACCTGGGCCACCGCGGCGACGTGGTGAAGGTGGCGGACGGCTATGGCCGCAACTACCTGCTGCCCAAAAAGCTCGCCATGGAAGCGACTGCAGCCAACAAGGCCGTCATCGAGCAGATGAAGGCGTCGGCTGTGCGCCGCTCGGCGAAAGAGAAGAGCGAAGCTGAACAGCTGCTCTCCCAACTCAACGACGTGGCTCTGGTATTCGAGCGCAAGGTTGGCGAGAACGACCATCTCTTCGGCTCGGTCACCTCAGCCGACATCGCGCACGGCCTCGAATCGAAGGGCTTCAACATTGACCGCCGCAAGGTGAGCCTCGACGAGCCGCTGAAGTCGCTCGGTGAGTTCCTCATCCCGGTAAAGCTGCACCGCGAGGTCACCGCCCACATCAAGGTGACGGTAAAGGCCGAAGAAGCCGCAGCCGAGTAAGTATTGCATGCAGGCGCGCCCTTCGCGCGCCATGCTACTAGGGCAAATAGCACCCGCTAACGGTCGCTCATATTGTTGCTGAATTCCGGGTGCCCCACATTTCGAAGAGATGTGGGTTCTCATTACACAAAATCCAGCACATTGACTTCCACTCTCAGCGCTTCTAGCGTAGGAGCCGGATCATGCGAGCTCCTATCTTCACAATTCTTGCCATTTTAGTTCTCATCTTCTCTGCTCCGGCGCACGGTCAACCGGACACACAAACGCAGTTGCAGTCCATTTTTCGCGAAGCGGCCACGGCGATGCATGAGGGGCGAACGGCCGATGCGGAAAAGTACTTCCGTCAGGCTACGGAGATTGCTCCGAATCTCGCGGAGGCGCACTTGAACCTCGGTCTGGCATTGTTGAAAGAAGGCAAGCTGCCCGAGGCATCGGCTTCGATTGAAAAGGCGATCCAGCTGGATCCACGCTCGCCCGGCGCGCACATGTTCCTCGGCATCGCTGATTACCAGATGAACCGCACCGACGCGGCCATCGAGAACCTGCAGCAGGAAATCGAGGCGAACCCCAAGAATCCTGAAGCTCAACTATGGCTGGGGATCGTCGAGCTGGCCTCGGGGCATCCGGAGAAGGCAACCGGGCCGCTCGACCGCGCGGCAGAGCTGGCGCCGAAGGACCTGAACATCCTCGATTATCGCGGGCAGGCCCACCTGAAAGTGGCAAAGCAGAGCTATGCCGAGATGTACCATCTCGACCCCAACTCATGGCGCGTCCACCGCATGAATGCCGAACTCGCGGCTGACGCGGAGCAGCATAAGCAGGCCATTGATGAATACCTCGCCGCCATCCACATCGCTCCGAAGCAGGCCGATCTCTACGAAGGCCTGGGCGAGGAGTACAGGAAGAGCGGCTCGCTCGATCTGGCGGAGAAGGCATTCGCGCAGCAGCTGGAGCTGACGCCGGGAAACCCGGTAGCGATGTATAACCTCGGCAGCATCCGCGTTGACCGTGGGGAAGAAGCGACAGGCGTTCCTCTGCTGCAACAGGTCGTAAAAATCTACGAAAAGCCCACTGTGGCCGACTACTATCTCGGTCGCGGTCTGGCTGCGCAGGGAAAGAATGATGAGGCAGTGAGCGAACTGCAGCGGGCCGCGACCATCGAAGGAGAGGTGCAGCGGCGCGCCTTGTATGAACTCGCCCAGACCTATCGCAAGATGGGCGATACCGCAAAAGCCCGTGCAACTTTGACCCAGTACCAGCAGCTGCGCCAGGCCGCTGAGCGCCAGAGCGCACAGCAGGCAGAGGACTGGCGAAAATTGAACACCGCCTCAGAAACCCCCAACAAGTAACATACGGCGTTCAATAGGCGTTCAATACCTGAAAATATCAGCCGAAAGTTTGACAACTTCCTACGGCAAGTAGATGATGATTAACCGGAGCATTTCTAAAGGCAAGTAGTTTCTGTACCAAATGTAACTGTTTACAAACCGTAAGCTGATCGGCTGCAAACCCCATTTCACAAGAGGAAAAGCAGCGCGATATTTAGAAAAGGTTATTGGAGGACAATGTGCGCAAATGTAACTGTTTACAAGACGCCGCGCTCAAAACATTCGGAACGTTCCTAAAGTCGAACACAGCACAGCGTTTTCATCTGTGGTGTTTCGGCTTGGCAATCCTCGTTTCGTTCTTCTGTCTGCCTGCAATCGATGCGCAAACGGTTCGCGGCGGACTCGCCGGCACAGTCAGCGATTCAACCGGCGCCGTGATTCCGAATGCCACCGTCGAAGCGACCAACGAGGCTACCCATGACATTACCCGGACCGTTTCGACCTCAGCGGGTGCTTACCACTTCCCGGAACTTCCATTAGGGCGCTATGACATCCGCGTAAGCGCGCCCGGGTTCAAGACTGGAACATTCACCGGCGTAGCTATCCAGATTCAGCAGATCACCGCTCTCGATATCACGCTGCAGGCAGGCGGCGCGGCAGAGACGGTGACGGTTGATGCTAATGCACCGACCATTCAAACCGAATCATCGGACATAGGCGGCGTAGTTACGGATAAACAGATCGTGGAATTGCCGCTGGCCCTCGGCGGTGTCGGCGCGCTGCGTTCCCCGGAAGCCTTTCAGTTTTTGCTTCCGGGCACGACCGGACCCGGAACGGCAAACAGCAACAACGGCATCTTTCTCTCGAAAATTGCCGGCGGTCAGAACTACGGCAACGAAGTGCTGATTGACGGCGCCAGCCAGCAACGCAGCGAAAACGGCTCATCCTTCGATGAAGAAGCTCCGTCAGTGGAAGCACTGCAGGAGTTCAAGATTACGACCGCGCTGCCGCAGGCCGAGTATGGACGCACCACCGGCGGCATTTCAAATTTTGTAACCAAGAGCGGCACAAATAGCTTCCACGGCACTGCATATGAGATTTTCAGAAACGAAGACCTCGATGCGAACACCTGGTTCAACAACGGTAACCGGGCATTCTATTGCACCGGTTCCGGCGACACGCCGGCATGCCGTGCGCAATATGCGACGCCACAGGACAAGAAGAACGACTATGGCCTGACCCTGGGTGGTCCGGTATGGATTCCCAAGCTCTATAACGGCAGAGATAAGCTCTTCTTCTTCTTCTCGTGGGAGCAGCTTGGATACAAGCTGGGCGCTACGAACACTTCGACTGTTCCGACGGTGGCCATGCGCAATGGAGATTTCTCAGCTCCTCTGATTTACAGGACTGATCTTCCACCAGTTGGAACGAATCCATGCCAGGGAAATGCTCCTGTCTATCAGGGAGAAATCTTTGATCCTCTTACGGAAAGAACGGTAAGCACTCCAAATGGCCCGGTTACCTGCCGCGATCAATTCCCCGGCAATGTGATTCCGACCAGCCGGTTCAGTGCGGTCATGAACAACATTCTTCCGTTCTATCCTGCACCGACAAATGACCAGCAGTTTAACAATTTCGTCTTTCCGAGCTCCATCCCGATCAACAACACCACTTACACGGTACGTATTGACTACAATCTTTCGAGCCGCCATAAGTTTTATGGTTCATACAGCGCTCGTGAAAATAACCGTATCTCCGGCGGCAATCCGCTCTTGCCGGATCCGGTCGACCCAAATACCTGGAAACAGGATTTCCTGACACACTTCGGGCGCTTCGGCTGGGACTTCTCCATCTCGCCAACCTTGTTGAATCACCTGAATTTTGGAACAAACCGCAGCAACAGCATTAACTATGCTCAAGCCATCTTTGCGAATAAAAACTGGTCGCAAGAACTGGGTATCAGTAACGCCATTTCCAAGAACTTTCCGCAAATCACGAATGGAAATGTCGTGAATCTGGGCAATCCACCCCAGAACGATGACAATGTCGACAACGGCATGCGTCTGAATGAAAGCATGGTATGGCAGAAAGGCCGCCACAGCTTGGCTTTCGGCTTGGATCTACGCTGGCAGCAGTACTCCCCCATTAACGGAAACAGTCCAACGCTGAATTTCTGCGGCAATCAAACAGCTTCATCCGCAGGTATAGCGGATGGCTATGGGTTTGCCAGTCAGTTGCTCGGTCTTGTATGCGGAGGCGGCCAGAGCATTATTCCGCATCAGTCCCGCTGGACATCCTGGTACTACGGCATCTTTGCTCAGGATGATTTCAAGGTGAACCGCGATCTGACGCTGAATCTGGGTGTGCGTTGGGATGTGGACATGCCGCGTCATGAAGCGCTGGATTACACCTCGAACTTCAGCCCGACGGCAACTGATCCAGAATTCAATATTCCCGGAGCACTGGTTTTCGGCAGCACATGCAAAGGCTGCAACACGGCATGGGCTGACACATGGTACAAGGACATCGCCCCGCGCGTTGGCTTTGCGTATTCTCCTGAACAGTTCCAGGGTAAAACGGTATTCCGCGGCGGCGCAGGTATTATCTATGGGCCGCTGCAGTACTCAGATTTCGGCGGCAGCATGAACACCGGCTATCGCGCGAATCCTTCGTTCCCCAACAATGGGTTCGATCCATCCTTCCAGCTGGATAACGGATATCCAGCCTTTGCCCAACCTCCGAATCTCGATCCGGGTATTTTCAACGGCGCTCCAGTGAGCGGCTCCTACATCGAGCCGCAGTATGGACGTCCTGCGATGATCACTGAGTGGACTATGCAGGTGCAGCAGCAGGTGGCCCAGGATCTGATCATGACGGTAGGCTATGTCGGCAACAAGGCGCAGAACCTGCACTCAAATATTCAAAACATCAACAATATTGACCAGAAGTACTTTGCGCTGGGCAATCATCTTACCGATCAGGTAAACGGCAATACTGTTGGCGTGGCAGAGCCATTCGCTGGCTTTAACCAACTATGGAATGGCGGGCAGGTGCAGCAGGCGCTTCGTCCGTTCCCGCAGTATGGCTTTATTGACACGGGCTGCTGCCTGCAGAACGTCGGGATGTCCAGTTACGAAGCCCTGCTGGTTTCGCTGGAGCGCCGCTTCCGCAACGGCCTGAACCTGCTTGCTTCCTATACCTGGGCAAAGCAGATCACCAACTCCGACAGCCTGCTGCCGAATAACGGAGTCGGCGTGGCGCAGGTGCAGAACGTCAATAACCTGCATGAAGAAAAGGCAGTCAGTGCTCAGGATGTTCCGCACACAGTTGTTCTGAGCTGGCTGTATGAACTGCCGTTTGGCCACGGCAAGCCCTGGCTGAACCACGGGTTTGCCAGTTACGTTGCTGGTGGATGGGAGATCGGCGGAGTACAGCGTTACATGTCTGGACAGCCGCTGTCGTTCTGTTGTGCCAGCGGCATTCCGGGATTCGAAAATCAGATTCGTTTCGATCGCGTGCCTGGATCAGATCTGAAGAGCCCGGCATATCACTCAGGGCACGTAAACCCGATCGGCGCTACAACAGCCGACCCGAATACGAACAGCCTGTTTAACCTGGATACGCAACGTCAGCCGCATGGCGGAGCATTCTACGATCAGAATGCGGTTGCCAACCGAGGAGAGTTCGGGGCGTTCAGTCTGGGTGATATGCCGCGCGTCACCGGCGAAGTACGCACGCCGGCCTACTACAACGAGGACTTCAGCATTCTGAAGAACACCACGATTCACGAAAACCTTACCTTCCAACTCAAGTTCGAACTGCTGAATGCACTGAACCGGCATGCATTCAGCATTCCGGGCCTGGGGGCGAATGACAATCTCTTCGGTGTTCCGAATGGCACGGTAAACACGCCGCGCAACATTCAGATCACCGGCAGGATTAACTTCTGACACTGTTTTGATTGGCCTCCCACCGGCAGACTGAACTGGTCTGCCGGTTTTTTCTTTTGGGAATGCGGGCTGGTGATTTCGAATAACTAATGTTTTTCAGTGAATTGTCATCCCGAGCGCAACCGAGGAATATGTAGTTTCTTCGGATCATACCAATGCCGGTCTGCTCTAATCTGAATACACGAATGACCATGGTTTACATCTGCAGAGCTGCATTGGTATGTTTTCTGGCACTGCTTTCTCTGCAACTGTGCGCGCAAAGCAGCATAGACGAAACGGCGCAGATGGACGCCGCCGAAGCCACTCTCAAGCAGAATCCAAAAGATTCGCAGGCAAGACAATCGGAAGTAAATGCCGCGATTGCCGCTGCTCTGAAGGCAAAAGCTGCCGGCAAGAATGAAGACGCACTCGGCTTTCTGCTGCGGGCAAAGTATTGGGTGCCGGACGATCCGGAGCTGCTGCTCGATACGGGCATTCAGGAAGAATCGATGCAGCTTTACAAAGATGCGGACGCGACGCTGGCCGAGGCGCAGCGGCTTCGTCCTGACAATCTGAAGACCCTCTATGCTGTTGCCCGCCTGAAGATGAATCTTGGTCAGACGCAGGCTTCAGAGGACGCATGGCGCGAGTATCTGAAGCACCGGCCCGACGATGCCACGGCCCATTATGGCTACGGCGTTCTGCTGCAGATGATGCAGCGGTCCGATGACGCGCGCGCGCAGTTTCTGAAGTCGGTTGAGCTTTCGCCGAAACAGGCTGAATCCTACTATCGTCTCGGAGAAATTGCCCGCGAAGCAGGCGATCTGTCCCAGGCAAAGACTTACTACGAGCAGACACTTGCACACCTGCCCTCGCACGCGGGCGCGCTTACCGGGATGGCAATTCTCGCATATCAGGATCACAAGTACGACGAGGCGGAAGGCGATCTGGAAAAGGCGATCGCCGCGTCCCCGGACTTTCAGACAGCGCGCTACTACCACGGGCTGACGCTGGCTAAGCTGGGAAGAAAAGATGAATCACAGGCAGAGCTGGATCTGGCGATGCGGATGGCAAACGAGCAGAATGCCCGCAAAGACAAGATGAAACAGTTGTCGGCGCAACCATATCAGCCGAGGTAAGCCTTACCCTTTCCGTTTCCAGCAGCAGGAAAATTCCTTCCGGTTATGATTGGTTCCCGTAACCAGAAAGGAGCGGGTCTGCTTTGAGTAGATGACCTGCTGAATCCCGCCGTGAATAGAATTCACATTGTTGAAGTGGCCTGCGCCTGTGCCTGGGTATTCCCGGCTCATGCGGATATAGCTGTGCCATTCCGGGTGTCCATTGGCCTGAAAAGCAGTAGCTTCGAGGAGGCCATCCTGCGGCTGCCAGGCCAGCTCTACGGTTCCGCCGGCAGGCTCGTGCGCTCCGTCGTCGCGGAGATGATAATTCAGATAAGTTCCGGACAGGGAGCCGTATTCTTTCGTGAGCGCGCGAAGCTCGGACCGCTTCCGCAGCTTAGTGCCGATCTGCCAGTCGCCTAAAACTCCCAGAATCACGCCCACGCCGGCGCTCGCCGCAGGAACAAGCCAGTGAATCGACATCCGTTACCCTCCCCAGCAATAAAGACGAAGCCTTTCGTAGGAGGTACGCTGAAATTTATTCGATAGTTCCCCGGTTCTGGCATAAAAATGCGACTTAAACAGCAAATATTCGCATAAAATTCGCTTGATTTCGTCATCTTTATCGCCAAATTCCAGCGTTGCCACTGCTTTTAGGTTCGGTTATACTTAAGATTCGCCACCAGTAGGCGTGGTCTGCCTGCCCTCCTCGCACACATTGCGATGATTGGAAGTATGAACCGGGTTCTGGTCTGCGCGAAAAGTTCAGATTTCTGGAGTGAGTCATGGCTCAGGTTTGTGATATCTGCGGCAAAGGCCCGCAATTCGGCAACAACATCTCGCACGCGCACAATATCACCAAGCGGCGCTGGAACGTCAATCTTCGCCCGGTGAAGGCAAAGGTGAACGGCGGAGCCAAGCGTCTGCGCGTCTGCACCAGTTGCATTAAGAGCGGCAAGGTCGAAAAAGCCTAGCTCGCGGATTGAATTTCAATAACGAAGCCCCGGATTCCGGGGCTTTTGTATTCTTGGAGTTATGCACGTTGCCACGCAGAATCGCACTGTCATACGCCTGCAGTGGGTGACGCTCGCATGGATGTCGGTCGAGTTTGCTGCCGCCGTCGCTGCCGGCATTCAGGCAAGGAGTCTGGCGCTCCTGGCCTTTGGCGGAGACAGTGTCATCGAACTCTTCTCGGCCGCCGTTGTTTTGCGGCGGTTCTATGTGGGTGAGCGTGTGGAGCAAAATGCAGCACGCATTACCGCGATCCTGCTCTACGGGCTGGCCGTCTTTATCTGCGTTGAATCAGTGCTATCTCTTCTGGGGAGAGGACAGCGCGCCGAGCCATCGTACTTCGGTATTGGATTGTTGATTGCTGCCGCGGTCATCATGCCATGGCTCGGGCGTCGCAAACGCGAGCTTTCCACGCAAACGTGCAGCAAGGCATTGCGGGCAGATGCGGTGCAAAGCTCAGTCTGCGCCTACATGTCATGGATTGCCCTCGCAGGCCTCGTTTTCAATGCTTTCTTTCATCTCCCGTGGATCGACAGCGTCGCAGCGCTTGCGCTTGTGCCGCTGATTCTTTTCGAAGCGAATAAAGCCCGCAAAGGCGAGGATTGCTGTTAAGGATGGCCTGGAATCACGCCAGAAGCTGGGACGCGGGTGATCGCTTTGCGAATGGCAGTTTCCGGAGCATGATCGTCAAAATGAACTTCATTACCGGACTGAACCACGCCCAGTTTGCGCCATAACTCATCGAGATCAACCGGTTTTGGCGCATTTTTCATCGAGTTATAAAGCTGCATGAGGACATGCGTTCCGGTTACGCGGTCGCCGGTTTCAAACGCCTTCTCAATGGGCCATTCCTGATCAATCGTTCCGCCGGCATTCACGATGCCTCGCAGCGCGTCTTCAAGCCCTTTGCGGTTATGCGTCTGCTCGCGAATCATCACGTCGGCCAGCAGGCAGAACTGAGCGCCGCCCCAGTATGTGCGTCCCCAGGTGTGTGTGCGGTCCAGTCCCTGATCGGAGCTGCCGGGATCGCCTTTGGGCATGTCTCGCATCATGTCTGCCCATATCTTCTTCGGAGGCAGAAAGCCGCGCTGGACACGCGCGACTGGCTCTATGTACGTCGCCAGCCCTTCTTCGATCCAGTGATGATCGTCATCCATGGTAGGGAATCCGGTGTGCGCGAATTCATGCGTCATCTCCCAATCGTCGTCGAGATCGGCTTGTGTACTCTGCTCACCTAGCACAATGCGATGAAAAGCAGGAAAGCCGCCCACATCTCCCCAGGTGGTGCCATGCAGCACGCCTTCCCCGGGCGCTGCTTCGATGAGCACACGGTCCCGTTCAACGGGAAAGCGGCCATAGTAGGTAGCTACTGAGCCGGCAGCATTCTCGACCCAATGCAGGATAGTTTCAGTTGGGAGGTCGAATTTGCCCGGTCCAAAGTCAACCTGGATGATCGAATTGCCAATGTGAATGGTCCGCGATGAAGCGACCGGATGCCGCCAGGGAGGACCGCCGCGGAATTGCGCGCTAACGGCCGGAACGACCAAAGCGCAGGCTGCGATCACTGCCCAACGCCTGCGCTTCATAATGGTTATTTACTGCTTCTTTTCAAAGTTCAGTGAGGCGGAATTGATGCAGTACCGCAGACCTGTCGGTTGTGGGCCGTCGGGAAAGACGTGCCCCAGATGCGAGCCGCAACGCGCGCAGGTGACTTCGACCCGGCTCATGCCGTAGCTGTTGTCTTCGTGCGTTTCTACAGCTTCCGGGCTGACGGGCAGCCAGAAACTGGGCCAGCCGCTGCCGGATTCGAACTTCTTGTCGGAGGTAAACAGCTCGGCTCCGCAGGCAACGCAGCGATAGATGCCGTCTTCGTGGTTATAGTAGAGCTTGCCGGTAAATGCCGGCTCCGTCCCTTTTTCGCGGGTGATATGGAACTGCTCTGGCGTCAGCAACTTACGCCACTCTTCTTCGGTTCTCTGGACCTTTTCTACTTTTGTATCAGCCATGTTCTGCTCCACCTGAATTAGATGACGAACCGGCGGCTGCGTTACAGCTTCGCGATGACCTCGATTTCAACCAGGGCGTCCTTGGGCAAACGCGCCACTTCTACAGTAGATCGGGCTGGCGGAACTACGCTATCCGGCGCAAAATATGTCGCATAAACCGCATTCATGGCGGCGAAATCGCCCATATTTTTGAGAAAAACAGTGGTCTTAACTACGTTTTTCAGGCCAATTCCTGCGGCTTCAAGCACTGCTTTCAGGTTCTCGATGGCGCGTGTCGTCTGAGCTTCGATGCCGCCTTCTACCAGCGCGCCTGTCGCTGGATCAAGCGCTACCTGGCCGGAAGTATAGAGGAAATCTCCCACACGTACTGCCTGGGAGTAGGGCCCAATGGCCGCCGGAGCATTTTTGGTCGAAACAGCTTGCTTCTCGCTCATTCGTGTCCTCTGGGCGAACTTTATTCGAGTCTTGCCAATATTTCACAGAAGCCTTGTTGCATTATAGACAGACTGAGGTATTGTGTCCGCATCTGAACACCGCTAACCTCAATCGGACATTGCCTTTCGTGAATGTCTGGTGAATCTATTGGTTTGAGAAGGTTACGGCTCAGTCCTTTGGGTAGTTGCGTGCTCTATCTATTCCCAGAATCGCGCTGGGCGGAGCACGTCCAGCGAATCTGCTGAATACAAACCTGAAATAATCCGTGTGTTTCTATGAGCATTAAACTCCGAACGGCCAGGCTCCGGCATCTCCGCACCAATCAAAAGTATTGCCCGGCCATTGGCGTGGAGTCGTGCTCTCAAACCAGTCTGCTGCTGCCTTAAGCGAGGGCGAGTCAGCTGCAAGTTTAAACGCCTCAGCAAGAGCCTGCCTCTGCTCTGCGCCCATGGCACTCTTCTCTACAGAGACAAACAGCGCTGTTCCGCTTGCCGCAACGAAGCGCAGCCACTCCGCTGTCTCACGCCACGGGACTGCCTGCGTTACTGCTACACAATCGCCATCCGCGACAAAAAAGCTGCGATGCTGCGGCAACCTGAAACTGATTGTGTTTACGCCCATGCGGCGCGTGCGCTCCCATAGCTTGCCGCTGGTGTCGTCTCCGGTTCGCGACAGATCAAAAATGCCCGCGCCCAAATGTCCGACCGTGTTACAGCCGAGAATCAAAGCCTGCTCACCGAGCAAGGCGCGAATTTCTCGATATAAATCCAAAATAATTTCAGCATTCGTGCGGCTGCGATCATGGAAGTGCCAGCCCGGCAATGCCGGCTGCGCGCCCATCTCAAACCCCCACTGCCCCAACAAGTCGTACGTCGAAAAGTCGTGCTTAATCATCTCGTAGCCCCAAGCCCGCAACTGCCGCAGTTTCGCGCGCACTCTTTCCAGCGCATCTGGAACCGTAGGATCGTAAGCGAGTTCTGCTACACGCTCCGAGCGCCTGCCAAAGCGTGCGTCGGGCATTAGCAATGCTGTATTCGTGTCCTGCGGTGCAATCAAAGGACGAATCCAGATCCCGGGACGAACACCGCGCTCGCGAATTTCTTCCGCGAGCCTTTGCATATCCGGAAACTTTTCTTTGTTTGTCCATCCATCGTCGATTACCGTAAACGGCTTCGGGCCGCCATGCGGACACAGCCGGGCAGCCATCTCCGCATCTTCGAGAATTATTTCCCGGCTGCTATTGCCATATGCGTAGTACCAGTCATTCGTGCCGTAGATGACTCCCGGAGAAGGTCGCGGCTTTGCGCACATCAGCGTACAGAATGCTCGCAGCGCTGCCAGCGCATCCTCGCCTTGCTGGCCTCTGCGCGAAATCACCGTGGCCGCAGGCAGCTGTCGCTCGCCCAGTTCAACGCCAGAGCCGCCATTTGATACGTCCAGCCATAACGAAATGCCTTGAGGATCACCCTGCCAGAAGCACATGGCGCCCGCGCCTGTCTCCACCCCATAGGCATGCAGAGATACGCCATCGTATGTCGCGAAATACCACGGCATGACGCGCTCCGGGGTCATTGCGCGCCAGGCAAGATCGCCGTAACTCCGCTCCCAATGATCGCCTAGAAACCGTAAATCAGCATTTACATGCAGATTCCAGCGCAGATGCACATGCGTCAAAGCCGCACCCGGAGCCGACAGTCGGACTGGCATTCTTGCCGCTTCGACCGTCGTTTCAACCTCGACCCCGCTCGCCGTCCAGCGGGAACCGGACCTCGCAAGCTCCACGCGGTGCTCAAGACCCGCAAATGCAGTAACGCGGTCCGGCAAGCGAACAAGCTCGAAATAGGTTGATGGCTTAACCGCGGCCAGTGCAGGTGCTCGCCCGGTAACGCTGAACAGACCGGAAGCCGCCGCGCCGCCCAAAAAAGACCGTCGCGTCAGAAGATCATCATGCATTCTGCGATGATAAATGCCTGCTCTCAACCAGAAGAGCCCGACCAATCATCCCACGCAGGACTCTCATCGTCACACCATTGAGCCAAGCAGAGAATGCGGCGTGCTAAGCTCTAATGTTTGCGAAAACGAACGTTGGAGCACATTTGAAATGAACCAGATTCTGAAACTGGCCGCCTGCGCCCTTTGCCTCTTGTCCTTTGCTGCCTATGCGCAGGAAACTCACGGCATCGCCGTCGCTAACATGGACACGTCCGTCAAGCCGGGCGACGACTTCTACCTTTATGCCAATGGCAACTGGATCAAGCGCACCGAAATTCCCGCCGACCGTGGCGGCGTTGGCGTCTTCACCGCTCTTGCAGACCTCAGCAATAAGCGCACTGCCGACCTGATTGAAGAGGCGGCGAAATCGAGCGCGCCCGCAGGCTCCGGTCCTCGCAAGATTGCCGATCTCTACAATTCCTATATGGATGAGGCCGGTATTGAATCGAAAGGCCTCGCTCCGCTGCGTCCTCACCTCGACGCAATTGCTGCCATTAAAGACAAAACAGAATTAGCTCGCGCTCTGGGGGAAACACTTCGCGCCGATGTCGATGCTCTCAACAACACCAACTTCCATACCTCTAATCTCTTCGGCCTCTGGGTTGCGCCCGGCTTCAACGATTCCGAGCACTATACTGCATACCTGCTTCAGGGCGGCCTTGAACTTCCGGACCGCGAATACTATCTGAGCGACAGTCCGCATATGCGCGAATTGCGCGAGAAGTACCAGGCTCATATCGCTGCCATGCTCAAGCTGGCGGGTTTTGACAATACAGACACCCGCGCCGCCAATATCGTCTCACTGGAGCATGCAATAGCCGAAAAGCATCTCTCGCTTGCGGAAGACGAAGATATTCAAAAAGCCAACAACACATGGCAGCAGTCTGATTTCAGTGCCAAAGCTCCCGGCCTTGACTGGGCCGAATACTTCCGCGCCGCCGGACTCGACAAACAGGCCAGCTTCATCGTCTGGCAGCCCAGCGCTTTCGCAGGCGAATCTGAGCTCGTTACATCAACGCCACTCGATACGTGGAAGGACTGGCTGGCTTATCACCTGATCGAAGATTACGCCAGCGTTCTGCCCAAAACGTTCGCTGACGAGAGCTTCAACTTCTTTGGCAAGACCCTCACCGGCACGCCCCAGCAGCGCCCACGCTGGCAGCGCGGCGTTTTTGTCGTCAATGGTCAGCTGGGCGATGAGGTCGGCAAGCTCTACGCGCAGCGCTACTTCCCGCCTGAAGCGAAAGCGCAGGCACAGGCTATGGTTGCGAATCTCATCGCCGCCTTCCATAAACGTATCGACGCACTTAGCTGGATGGCTCCCGCGACCAAAGCTGAAGCGCAGGCCAAGCTTGACACGCTCTACGTGGGCATCGGCTATCCGGAGACATGGGTCGACTATTCAAACTATGAAGTCAAGCCAGACGACATTTTCGGCAATCTCTGGCGCGGCAGCCTCTTTGAATATCATCGTCAGATCGCGCGCCTCGGCGCCGCAGTCAATCGTCAGGAGTGGTGCATGACGCCGCAGACAGTCAATGCAGTCAACCTGCCTCTGCAGAATGCTCTCAATTTCCCGGCAGCGATTCTGCAGCCTCCATTCTTCGATCCCAAGGCGCCTGCTGCGGCAAATTATGGAGCCATCGGCGCCGTCATCGGCCACGAGATCAGCCATACCTTCGACTCGGAAGGGGCCGCCTTCGATTCGAAAGGCCGTGTGCGCAACTGGTGGACGCCCGAGGACCTTGCTCACTTCAACGCATCCACGGCAAAACTGGCAGCCCAATACGACACGTATGCGCCTTTTCCGGACCTTCACGTCAACGGCAAGCAAACTCTCGGCGAGAATATCGCTGATGTAGCAGGAATCGCAGCCGCATGGGATGGCTATCATGCTTCGCTGAGCGGCAAGACCGCGCCTGAGCAGCACGGATTCTCCGGCGACCAGCAGTTCTTCATTGCATTCGGTCAGAACTGGGGATCCAAGACCCGCGAAGCTTCGTTACGCCGTCAGATTCTCACCGATCCTCATGCACCCGGGCAATACCGCGCCGATACCGTGCGTAATATCGATGCCTGGTACTCTGCCTTTAACGTGAAGCCGGGAGAGAAGTTATATCTCGCTCCGCCAGACCGTGTCCGCATCTGGTAGCTCTTTGTTGTAGAGCAGTTTCGTGTAATGTAAACCGCCGTCATTCTGACGCTCCTGAGCAGCGCGAAGGAAAAGAAAGAATCTCAAGCCAGGCTGGTCGGAGATTCTTCGCGTGCCCCATCCCAGCACGCAAAATCGCGTGTCTGGGACCCCGATGCGGCTCAGAATGACGGCCTATTTGCCTGGTCGAAACCTATGAAGAGCGGGAGCTCGGGAAATACATTACTCAAATCGTGTGCGCTTCCAGAGCAGCCATCCGCACCCAACCGCGGCAAATACCAGCACTATACACAAAATCGTTGTCCAGAATACATTCATGGCAAGAGGCGGAACCTGCGCCTGTAATCCCAGCCAGAGGAAAATCGTAATCGCAGCAGCTACAATTAGGATGTCCCACCACGGGCGCCTGGATTTTTTATCTCCGTGCATTCGCCCAAGCTGGGCCGCTACGCAATCCTCCAGACTAAGACCATATCGTTCGCATTCACGCGAAATGGCATCGCGCCCGGAAGCCTGCTCCCGCGCTGGGGCAGCGGCTGAGCTGATGAACACTGCTCCTGCGATCATCAACAGTGACCCCGCCACAATCAGCCAGCGGCCGGCAGCGCTCACATGCGCCAGTTCGCCAAATACCAGCGCTCCCCAGGCGAGTCCCCATAGCTGATTCGTATTCGATAACGGAATCCCACGTCCAATGCCGATGTACTTCGTTGCGTACTGCTGAAACAGATCTCCGATTACCCAGCAGAAGCCGCCCAGAAATATCCAGAAGACCACGTGCCGCGCCATATAGAGTTCGGCATGCAGTTGAGAGACGCCGCCCCCGAACGTAACCGCAAGCAGGGCCATCGTGCCCAGCTCACCCAGCGTAAATACCGTTACGAATGACAGCGGGTTCATGCCGCTCAAATAGGCCTTCCTATACGGCACATACATCGTGCCCCACAGCAGGCTTGCGCCCAGCGCGGCCAGAATTCCATGTACCGCGCGCGCATGGGGAGTATTTGTATGCTGTACAGTTACAAATGCTAATAAGATAGCGCCGGCCACAATCGCCAGAGCCCCGCCCAGCACTCGCGACGTTGTCTTGAATCCGGCGCCGCGCATTTCCTGAAAAAGCAGCCAGCCCCAGAAGATGCCAATCAGGCTGTTCGCATTCCACAGCGGAAAAGCAATCGCCAGCCCCACATCGCGAATAGCAAACACCGTCAACGTATTGGCCACTGCCCACAGCGCGCCCGCCAGTACCGCCCAAACAATCAGATGCGGTCGGGTAAACAGATCGCTGAAAACATAATCCGTGCCCTTCAGCAGAGTCGGCACTGTCCATCGCGCCACGAACACGCCCAGAACCATCGCCAGAGAAACCGCGAAAGGCGAGATGCCCACATTCACCAGCTTCGTCGGCGCCTCCGCGCCGCCCAGCCAAACTCCAGCGGCCAGTCCGCACGCTACGCCCAGTCCATGCATGGAAGCTGTCAGTGCGTTGCGCGTTATTGTGTTTGCCAACTCGTTCTCCTCACCTGAATCCTGTGCTGTTCATCAATGCAGCCATGCAAGCAGGGCAATGCCCAATGCCAGAACACCCACCGGAATCCAGAACTGCACATCAGTCAAAATGGCTTTCAACATCTCGATAAACCTAACGGCTTGTTTACGGACTGTCAAAAAAAGAAGATTTCAAACGCAGACGCCGTCGAAAAGTTGTGGCTCGTCACGAAAAATATATTTTTTTACGTTTATCGCAACTTGCTTATTTTCCTTTGTGTTCACACCATCCGTAAGCGGTCGCAGCCCAATCTGCTCCGCAGCAAAAAAATTACATTGGAGCCCACGATGAATCTTAAAAGCCTTTTCCTAACAGCAGCACTCGCCCTTTCACCTGCCGCCCTGCTTGCGCAATCCACGCCGGCAACCACTCCCACCCCCGGGAAACACGACTATGACATCAATCAGCGCAAGGAGAACCAGCAGGACCGTATTGCCAATGGCGTGAAGAGCGGCCAGCTCACTGCCGGGGAAACCGCGCATCTTGAAAAGCAGGAATCGGCCATTAACCGCGAAGAGCGCAATATGCGGGCGCAGGACAACGGCCACCTGACCAAACAGGATCGGAGAACGATCCACCAGCAGCAGAACCAGGAATCGCGCCGCATCTACCGCGATAAACACAACGCAAGAGTCCAGTAAACCTGACCATGTGCTCACGAAGATCTGGCCTGCACCGCGAAATTCCCGGAGCAGGCCAGGTCTTCTTTGCGCTTGGGACTCAGCCCAATGGAATCGCTACCAATCCCGAAAATATCCAAATTCTGGTGACGACCGTCTGGGAAGACTCCTATAATAATTCCGTCACCGGAGGGGACTCTTCCCATGCACACGATCACGCCCGAAAAACCGATGGAGCACCTCGACGACTGGGATGACTTCGTCGCCAGCCGCTACAAGGAAGGCAAGGCAGAGGAAGAGTTTCGCAATTATGATGCGCAGGCCAATCCCGGTGTAGCTGAGTTTTACCGCCTCAATCATCAACATCAGACCGTAGACTTTGTCCTCGAAAAAGAGAAGGAATTCCTCAGCCTCAATCGCGGTAAAAAGAGCATCTGGGAAGCAGCCGACTACCTGAATACACTGGTGGATGACAGCGACCCAGATACCGATCTCACACAGATCGAGCACCTTCTGCAAACGTCAGAAGCCATCCGTAAAGACGGCCATCCCCGCTGGATGGTCCTGACCGGCTTGATTCATGACCTCGGCAAAGTGCTCTGCCTCTACGGTGAGCCGCAATGGGCCGTCGTTGGCGATACATTCCCCGTGGGCTGCGCCTGGTCCGACGAGATCGTCTTCCGCGAGTACTTCGAGGCCAATCCTGACAGCAAAGTCCCTGAGTACCAGACCAAATACGGTATCTACGAACCCAATTGCGGGCTCGACAAAGTGCATCTGTCCTGGGGACATGACGAATACATCTACAACGTAGCGAAGCCGTATCTGCCGGAACCCGCGCTTTATATGTTGCGCTATCACTCTTTTTATCCGGCGCACAAGCACGGAGCCTACAAACACCTGATGAACGCGCACGACGAGGAAATGTTCGAGTGGGTACGCAAATTCAACCCCTACGACCTCTATTCAAAAGGCGCAGCAAAGCCCAATTTCAAAGAACTTAAGCCTTATTACGACGATCTGATCGCGGAGTACTTCCCCGAGAAGATCGATTGGTAACAACCCTGCCCTCGTCTTGTAAAAGCGCGTCCCAGGGCCTGCTTTTCACTTCAGAGCTATTGTTTATCCATACAGAGAGACCGTAACTTGGCCAAACAGTTTTCGTCCATTCAGGAAAGTCATCGCGACTTCATTCTGAAGCAGCACATCTTTTTCAATGCATCCGCTGCAGCCGAAGGACGCGTAAATGTGTCTCCTCGAGATGTCGCTTCTTTGCGCGTGCTTGATGAACAGACAGTTATTTATCTTGATCTCACCGGCAGCGGTAACGAAACTGCGGCTCACCTGCGTCTGAATGGCCGGCTCACCCTGATGTTCTGTGCCTTTGAAGGCGCTCCACTGGTCCTGCGCCTGTATGGCACAGGATGCATCATTCCTCGCGGCACAGCCGAATATCGGCACCTGCTTGCTTCCGAATTTGCCAATACCGAACCGCCCGGCGCGCGCCAGATGGTGATGCTGAAGGTGGACCTGGTGCAAACTTCGTGCGGATATGGCGTGCCGCTGTTCGATTACGCAGGCGAGCGCGACACGCTTAGCCGCTGGGCTGAAAACAAAAGCCGCAGCGGGCTCGAAGAATACCGGTGCGCAAAAAACACGCACAGCATCGATGGATTTCCCACCGGATTACTTGAGATGACCGCGCCCGAATAGCCAGACGGAATCCGCCAGCTTTCGTGCCGGCGCCTGATCGCATCGGTTCCGTAGAGGCGTCGTGTACGTAATCCAAATCATACGACGATCTCATCACAGATTGCCTTCCTGAGAAGATCGATTGGTAACAACTGGCTCATTTTCGCCTTGCAAAAAGCGCGTTTTTGAGATGCGCTTTTCGCTAAGAGCAATCTGCGTCACAAAGTGAATAATTACTGGGAAACCGTAACTTTAGCCACAGCCCCCTGTAGAGAAAGCAATCGCGACTTCGTTGTTCAACACCTCCAGTCATCACTAAAAACGATTAGCTACTGCTGAATAACGTCTCATCGACCTGTGACACTTTGCTTTTCAGCCGTAGCTGAGGCAATATGTGACAAAGCCGATGACCTTTCAGATTTAACCTTCTCGACAATCTCATTATGCTGAAGCAACTCGGCAGTCCTGCCTGTACCGGGCACAAAGACTGCTTGAAGGTTGTGGTGTCCATCAGAATTGCGAAACGTCAGTCTTCCTTTTGATCCGGCGACGTTATTATCTTCCGGACGCACAGTAAAAAATTTCTGACTTACTCCATTTACATTGCGAATGGAAAGAGACCACTCGGACAGCAAAGTGAACTCGTATGTTCCAGCCGGATAGAATTGATTGCCCGCAGTGAAGGCAAATGGGGTAGTTACGATGATCGCCTGGGCTCCAGCGTTTTGTGTGCCCAGTGCCAGCATACCGCTCGTAGTAACAGCTAGGAGAACTAACTTGGCAAATATGGAAGTAATCTTTTCGCGACTCATAAGGTGCTCCTTCATGCGCGTGTAATTGATGTCTGCGCAATAACTCGATTGCAGCACCGTGCCTGAGGGCGTGCGATAAAGATTGGTTAAGGTGAATTAAGTTTTGTAAAGCAGTGCGGACGAAGTGGTAATTGCAGACTGCCGGACAGAGCAAGTATTGTCGTGAGTTTCTACCTAACCGAGCAATTAGATACTTTAGATGTTTGAGAAGTAAAACAAAATAGGCGCAAAGGCCACTCGGTAGAAGCCGGGGACTTTAGTCCCCGAAATAAAGCGTAGCCGGAGGCGTTACGGTTTGAAGAGCTTCTTGTGGGGGACATTGTCTTACTAAATGCTGAACCGGCGGCAAAAGCGTTGCGTCAGGAGACACGCAGTTTCCAGGCGATTCCGGCAGCAATCAGCAACAAGACAGACACAGTCCCCAGCGCGGCATGAAAGCTGTGCGTTGCATCGCTCACGATGCCCATAAGATATGGTCCGCAGAATCCGCCGAGCGCGCCCGCTGAATTGATAATAGCGATTCCGCCGGCAGCGGCTGTGCCGCGCAGCATCGTTGTAGGCAGCGCCCAGAATGGCCCGAGACAGCCCCAAGCTCCCGCTGCTGCGAGCGAAAGCGAGGCAGTTGCGAGCAATGGATTCACAAGCCACGCGCTTAATCCGAAGCCCACCATAGCTGCGAGCAGGCTGGCGGCGAGAAAACGGCGACGCTCCTGCGTTTTGTCAGAAAAATGCGCAATGATCAGCATGACAACCGTTGCAATTGCCCATGGGATGGCTGTCAGCAGAATCACGCGGCTTGCTGAAGCGCCCGATATCTGCTTGAGCACCACCGGCAGCCAGAGACTCAGGCTATAAAATCCGGCGGACACCAGGAAATAGATAGCCGAGAGCTGCCACATTGCGGGATTGCGCCATATTTCGCGCAGATGTACTGAATGCGTTGCGGAAATTCCGGCCTGTTCCGCAGCCAGCGTTTCGATCAGCCACTGCTGCTCGTCATGCGGGAGCCATGTTGCATCGGCCGGCGTATCCGTCAGCACCCAGAAAACAAGCAGGCCGAGAAAAATAGAAGGCACGCCTTCGCCGACAAAAAGCCACTTCCATCCTGCAATACCCGCGACGCCATGAAGGCGCAGCAGCAAATTCGAAAAAGGAGCGCCCACAACTCCGGCTATGGCTGTTGCCGACATGAAGCGAGCCAGCGTCCGCGCTTTGAGTTGTTTTGGAAACCAGGCCGTGAAGTACAGGACGATTCCGGGAAAGAAACCGGCTTCCGCGGCGCCGAGCAGGAAACGCAGCGCATAAAATTCCGCAGGCGTGCGCGCAAGCGGCATGCTGGCAGAGATGAATCCCCACGCCACCATCAGAATGCCGATCCACCGACGAGAGCCAACGCGCATCAGAATGAGGTTGCTCGGTACCTCGAAAATGGCATAGCTGAGGAAGAAGAGACCTGCGCCTGTGCCGTAGACCGTATCGCTGAAGTTCAGCTCGCGACGAATAAAAAGAGCAGCGTACCCAACGTTAACGCGGTCGAGATATGCAAAAACATACAGGATGAACAAAAAGGGAATGAGCCGGCGCGAGATACGCGCCAGCGCCCTCTCAGCCAGCTCAGTATTGGCTGTCATCGGTTATTTGCTGATCCGCAGCAGGACAGCTCCATGTTTCGGAATCTGTACTGTGTAGCTGCCGTTCGTGGCGGTCACGCTTTTGCCGGTCCACAGGTCGCGCAGTTTTGCATTTGCCCCGAAGCCGACGTCACTCAGCTTGAGAGTGATCGATTTCGGGTCAGGAGCGCGGTTGAACAGAGCTACAGCTTTTTCTCCGCCGGACAGCGGCTTGGCCCATATTTCCTTCGGGCCTTCAGCCCAGACGCGGTCGCCCTGCTTGCCGAGTTTGTCCTGGTCGACTGCAATTACCTCTTTGTTGGTCAGAATGGCGAGTGTTTCCGGGCTCATTTTGCTCAGGTCATTCCCTGCAAGGAGCGGCGCTGCGAGGATCACCCAGAGCGTCATGTGCTGACGATATTCATCGTTTGTCATACCGCCATTGCCCACTTCCAGCATGTCCGGATCGTTCCAGTGCCCAGGCGCTGCGTATTTCGACAGCCCTGCCTGCGAAAAACCAATCTCTTCCATCCGGCTGTAGTGGTCGCTGATGTCGCCGGTGGTGCGCCAGAGATTGCCGCCGACTTCAGGCCCCCACTTCCAGACATCATTCCATCCATACTGGCAGAGACTAAACACGATGGGGCGACCGGTCGCCAGCAATGCCTTGTGCATCTTCTCGTAAGCGGCCTTTTGTATCTCAAAAGCCTTCTCGCTGTGCTCGTCACCGGCTTCTTGCTTCATGATCTGAATAAAGCTGCATAGATCGTATTTCAGATAGTCGATTCCCCATTCAGCATAGGTTTTCGCATCCTGCTCCTCATGCCCGTAGCTACCCTCATATCTGGCGCAGGTTTGCGGTCCCGGCGACGAGTAAATCCCCAGCTTCAGACCCTTCGAATGAACATAGTCGGCCAGTGCTTTCATATCCGGGAACTTTTCATTGGGATGGATGACGCCGTTCGCATCGCGCTTTCCCTGCCAGGTGTCATCGATATTCACGTAAATATAGCCGGCATCGCGCATACCGCTCGACACCAAAGCGTCGGCAGCGGCACGCACATCAGCATCTGTAACTTTTTCTGCAAAATGGTTCCAGCTGTTCCAGCCCATGGGCGGGGTCGCGGCCAGTTGCGATGACTGTGCAATTGCGGCGGCTGAAACCGCCAGAAAACAGAGTGAGAGCAACCCGGAGGCGGCAAAGTGTTTCTTCAGCATTTGTGTGAGCAGTTCTCCTTCCACAAGCAAGATATGCTGTGAAAGCAGATATGTAAACGTAAACATTGTTTGAGAAATTTTCTGGCACTATCCCGTCCATTGTTATAAGGTGCACAGCCATGAAGAAAAAGATCGCCATCAGCGCGTTGCTCCTGATCAGCGGTGCTTTCGTCAATCCGGTGTTGCGTGCGCAGAACACTCCGAAGGAATCGCTGCTGGTGCTCGCCAAAAAGGACCAGACGCTTGCTATCGTTGATCCGGCGAGCCTGAAAGTCATCAACCGAGTGCCCGTGGGTAATGATCCACACGAAGTGATCGCATCCGGTGATGGCAGGACTGCCTATGCATCGAATTATGGTTTCGGCGCCTATAACACGCTTGCTGTCGTGGATCTGGTGGGACAAAAAGCATTGCCTTCCGTCGATCTTGGGCCTTTGCGCGGGCCGCATGGGCTGGCTTTTGCAGACGGGAAAACGTGGTTTACCGCTGAAGCTGCAAAAGTCATCGGACGATATGATCCCGCAACAAAGAAGGTGGATTGGGTGCTGGGTACCGGTCAAAACCGAACCCACATGATCTGGGTCTCGCCTGATCTCAATCGAATCATTACCACGAACGTGAATTCAGCCACCGTGAGCATCATGGAAAAAGTCGCCGTCAATATGCCCGGACCATCGCCAGGAGCCGGTGCCGGACCGCCACGCACTCCACGAAGCGACTGGAATGAGACTGTCATCCCGGTGGGCAGAGGTTCTGAGGGACTCGACGTTTCTCCGGATGGAAAAGAGCTGTGGGTCGCCAATGCGCAGGACGGCACGGTTTCGATCATCGATATTGCCGGGAAAAAAGTGACTCAGACGCTGGCAGCAAACGTGCCGGGAGCGAACCGCCTGAAGTTCACCAAAGACGGAAGGCTGGTCTTCATCTCCAGCCTGAGAAGCCCGGATGTAACGGTTCTGGATGCAGCGACGCGTAAAGAAGTGAAACGGATCCCGGTAGGACACGGCGCTGCAGGCATCCTGATGCAGCCGGACGGCTCTCGTGTCTTCGTCTCCTGCTCACCGGATGACTACGTTGCCGTCATCGATCTCAAGTCGATGGAGGTGACCGGACACATCGATGCAGGCCATGAACCGGACGGACTCGCCTGGGCAAGCCAGCATTAAAGCGCAGACAAAATCTGCTTCGCGGCGCGCTGCCCAGAGCCCAGAGCGCCATGCACGGTTCCCCAATGCCCGGTCGTGTCGGTGTGCTCGCCTGCAAAATAGAGCGTCTCTTCCAGAGACATTGTCATAGCCTCCGAAGCATCCACTGCGCCCTTTGGAGCATAGCTGTATGCGCCGAGTGAGAACGGATCCCGCTGCCAGTCATGCGTATGCCAGCCGGCAAGCAATGCGCGTAAAGAGTCCTCAGTCTGGCTGAACATCTTCGCCAGTAAACGCAGTCCCGACTGAACAAACTGTTCATCATCGGAATACTCTGAAGCCAGCGCCTTTGGGCCGCCAATCCATCCGGTAATCTGCGGTATTGTTTTCGGTGAAGGCGTCCACCAGACGCGCGGCAGACCTTCATCAGAAAAAAGAAAGCTCATTTCCGCGGCGTTTTGTTTCCAAAACTGCTCCCGGAAGAGATACGTGATGCGGCGCGCGCTTCCCATTGCCAGCCGTCGAGCCGCCTGCATCACATCTTGCGGCTCCGGATCAAAGAGTACACGGCCAGACTGCAGGACGCCGAGCGGAAGCGTAACAAGACACTTCCTCGCTGTAAATTCATCTGTTTGCGTAATAACGCGAACAGCATCTTTTTGCCATACGATTGCTTCGACCGGCGCAGAGAGACGAATTTTACCTCCTGCCGCCTCAAATCTCTTCAACAGAAAATCTGGCAGCGCAGAATACCCACCTTCGATGCGAAATGCGAGATCACCCTCAATTGCGTCTTCAGCCTTTTGCTGTTTGGCCAGCGCTGCTGTGCCGATTCTGCGGGCATCGGCTGCGTTAAAACCTTCGACAAAGTTCATCGCAGCCTGAGCTGCTTTTCCAGGGATGTGTTTCTGTTCAATCCATTCGGCGAAGCTTAGATCAGGCCCGTTCTCGGAAAGTTCTTCAAAGAGGGAAGAGGTTGCGTCGCTCGAACACTCCTGCAGTCTGCCTTGTTCAAAGCAGATTTGTTTGCCGTCCAGTTCATAGATGCGCAGGCCCGCTTCCTGAATCAAGCTCAAAAGTTCCGGAGGCCGGCCGTGGACAAACTCCGCGCCTAACTCTGCCGGTAATTCAGAGCCAGGGACTGGGATGCTCCAGATACGGCCGCCAACGCGATTACGCGCTTCGAGAAGGAAAACCCTTTTTCCTGCTTCCGCCAGAACGCGTCCAGCCGCGAGGCCGGCAACGCCGGCGCCAACAACGAGCACGTCATAAATTTTCGCAGAAGACATGCAGATTGGATGCAGCAGGGTGTTACGCGCTGGATTATTGTTTCCGTGAAGACTTTTTCCGAGCAGGTTCGCGTTTCTGTTCGCTGACCAGCGCCGATTCGGCAAGCTTCAGGTGCTTCTCCATCACAGCGCGCGCTTCTTTTGGATTGCGTGAACGGATTGCGCGGTAAATTTCCCGATGAGTTTCCGCCGCCTGCTTCAGATCGCGCGAACGCTCTACTGTCTTGCGGCGCTCATCATAAATGGCTGCTGTAATGGTTTCCATGAGCACGGCGAGAATCGGATTGCCGGAGGCCTCAGCAATGGTGCGATGGAAGCGCATATCATGAATCAGATATTCCTGCGGCTCATGGAAGGTGGCGTACATCTCCGCAACCTCTTCGGCTAGCGCGGTAAAGTGCTCTTCTCGTCCGCGCTCAGCGGCCAATGCCGCCAGGTGGCTCTCAAGCACAAGACGCGCTTCAAACATCTGCCAGTCTTTGAAGCCATGCAGCGCGCTTAGTAAAGCGAGCGACTCTGTTCCCAGCGCAGGCGGCCCATCGGCGACGAAAGTTCCGACCCCGTGACGTACGTTCAGCACGCCCATTGCAGCCAGATGGCCGATGCCGGCGCGAAGGCTGGCGCGACTGATCTGCAATTTTTTGGCAAACTCGCGCTCCGGCGGGATTTTGTCGCCCGGACGCAGCGTTCCCTCTTCGATCAAAGATCGTACGTGGTTTACCACCTGCATGGTCAGATGGGCTTCCTGATTGCGATTTGTGTTCTCTGCCATATTGTTTTCAGTACTGCCGCATGCCGCAGATTAGCATTGCCTTCGCAATTTTCGGTCTGAAGTTTTTGTTTTTCGAGAAATTATTGCGCTTAAAGTGGTCTGACCACGTATTTCTGCCGTAGTATGGTCGATGACACGTACTCATGGAGTCTGACGCATTGCCCATTCTGCATCCTGACCGGCTTTTCCCCGCTGATCCTGAAACGCGCTCGATTGCGCGTCGCCTTTACGCAACCATAAGGGACTTGCCAATCATCAGCCCGCATGGCCACACCGAGGCAGCATGGTTTGCGAAAAATGAGCCGTTTCCCGATCCGGCGCAATTGCTCATTCTTCCGGACCACTACATCTACCGCATGCTCTACAGCCAGGGCGTTTCCATGCGCGAGCTCGGCATTCGCCAGACAGGGAAAATTGATTCGCGCAAGATATGGCATATCTTTGCTGAACATTATTATCTTTTTCGCGGCACGCCCACCCGCATGTGGCTCGACTATGAATTCGCCACGCTTTTTGGCCTCGATCAGCGACTTTCCGCCCAAACTGCCGATCACTATTTCGATGTGATTTCGGAAAAACTGCAGCAGCCGGATTTTCGGCCACGTGCTCTATTTGAGCGGTTCCGGATCGAAGTGCTGGCAACGACGGATTCGCCGCTGGATTCGCTGGAATACCACAAGTCAATTCAGGAATCAGGATGGAAGGCTCGCATCGTTCCAACATTTCGGCCTGATTCTGTTGTCGATCCGGAATTCCGCGGCTTTCGCGAGAACATAACACGTCTCGGCGAACAGACCGGCGAAGATACTTCGACATGGCCCGGCTATCTTAACGGGCTGCGGAAATCCCGCCAACGCTTCAAATCTCTCGGCTGCACCGCAACGGACCACGGCCACCCGACAGCCAACACGGCAAACCTCAGCAAGCCGGAAGCCGAAAAGCTCTTCACAACTGTTCTTTCCGGTAAATCCACACCTGAGCAGCAGGAACTGTTCCGCGCACAGATGCTTACCGAAATGGCGCGCATGAGCGTGGAGGATGGCCTGGTCATGCAGCTTCATCCGGGAAGCATCCGCAACCATAATCAAAAAGTATTCGAGGAATTTGGACGTGACTCCGGCGCAGACATTCCCACGGCCATCGATTACGTTCACGGCCTCAAACCCCTCCTCGATCTCTTCGGCAATGAGCCGTCGTTTACATTGATTCTCTTCACGCTCGATGAATCAACATTCAGCCGCGAGCTGGCGCCGCTCGCCGGACACTATCCATGTCTCCGCCTCGGTCCGCCCTGGTGGTTCCTCGACAGCCCGGAGGGGATGCTGCGCTTCCGTGAACTAGCTACGGAAACGGCGGGCTTCTATAACACCGTTGGTTTCAACGACGACACGCGAGCATTCCTCTCAATTCCGGCGCGACATGACGTTGCCCGCCGTATTGACTGCAATTATCTTGCGCGCCTCGTTGCCGAACATCGTCTTGATGAGGACGAAGCGTTTGAAGTCGCGCAGGATTTGGCCGTCAATCTCGTTCGCAAGGCATACCGCTTGTAGAGACATGAAGATCATTCGTCTTGCTCATCGATAACGCTCACAGATATAACCAAGCGAAAGAACCCTGAAATCCGTTTTTATGACTGCCTCCGGCAATCCGACTGATCAAACAACGTTGACCGACGACGCGATCATTCGTCCGGCAAAAAGCCACATGCGCTGGACGGTCTGCGCGCTGCTCTTCGCCGCTACCTCCATCAATTACATGGACCGGCAGGTGCTCGGCATTCTCGCACCCACGCTCCAGCACAGCATCGGCTGGACCGAAGCGCAATACGGTTATATCGTCAGCGCCTTCCAGTTTGCTTATGCTGTGGGGCTGATCGTTGCCGGGCAGATGGTGGACCGCTTCGGTACGCGCATCGGCTATGCCGTCGTGATGGCTGTCTGGAGCATCTCGGCAATGTGCCATTCGCTCGCGCGATCCGCATTGCAGTTCGGTATCGCCCGGTTTTTCTTAGGGCTAGGCGAATCCGGTAATTTTCCTGCTGCCATCAAAGCTACGGCGGAATGGTTCCCGCAAAGCGAACGCTCTCTCGCCACGGGTATTTTTAATTCCGGCACTAACGTCGGCGCCATACTTGCTCCCGCCATTGTTCCGTGGGTAACAATCCACTACGGCTGGCGGCCCTCATTTCTGCTGACCGGCGCCTTCAGCGCCGTGTGGATCATCTGGTGGCTCACGCATTACCGCAGGCCCGCCGATCAGCCGAAAGTCAGCCGCGCAGAACTGGAATTGATTCATCGTGATCCGCCGCAACCAGTTGCGAAAATCCCCTGGAAAAAGATCATTGTTTATCGTCAGACCTGGGCATTTTCTCTGGGGAAGTTTCTGACAGATCCGATTTGGTGGTTTTATCTCTATTGGCTGCCGAAGTTTTTCGATGCCCGCTTTCACCTCGGGCTTTCGCATCTTGGCTTGCCGCTCATTATCGTCTACAACGCCTCAGCAGTGGGCAGCATTGGCGGCGGATGGCTGCCTGCCCTTATCAATCGCACGGGCACATCGATGGTGAAGGCCCGGCTAAGGACGATGTTGGTCTTCGCCTGCATTGTGACGCCGATCTTCTTCGCCAGCCGGACAAATTCTGAATGGGTCGCTGTCGGCCTTCTTAGTCTTGCGGCTGCCGCGCACCAGGGGTGGTCGGCCAATCTTTTCACCACCGTCTCCGACATGTTTCCCAAAAGCGCAGTTGGCGCGGTCGTAGGAATCGGTGGAATGGCAGGATCAGTGGGCGGAGTGCTCTTCTCCCTGAGCGCAGGCTGGATTCTGCAGATCACACATAGCTATGCGTCCTTGTTTGCAATCGCGGCCAGCGCATATCTCGTCGCATTTGTAATCCTGCGGGCGCTTGCGCCGGGACTGAAGAAGATCGAGGTTCCCGCATAATGCGGCGCGTGGTCGAACCACCTCCATCAAAGGTAAACTTGCCATAGCTCATGAGTCTCTATCTCAGCACCGGAAGCGCCTCGACGGAACTCTCGCCTGAGCAGTTAAAAGATATGCTCTTCCAGGCGCTGGACAAACTTGGCGTTCGCAGGCGCGTCCTCGTTGTTCCACCCGATCAGACTCGCGCGCATTCCCGCGCCGGCGACCTCACCCGGTACACATACGAATATTACGGAGATAAACTCCACGCCATTCTTCCTGCCCTCGGGACGCACTCCACCATGTCTCCGGCAAGTCTCACGCGCATGTTTGGCGATGTGCCGCACTCGCTTTTCCGCGTGCATAATTGGCGCACTGATGTAGAAACGCTGGGCGAAGTTCCCGCAGAATTCATTCATCAGCAATCTGAGGGCAAGCTTAATTATGCGTGGCCCGCGCAGGTGAACCGCCTTATCATTCACGGTGGCTTTGATCTCGTGCTTTCCATTGGACAAGTCGTGCCGCACGAAGTCATCGGCATGGCCAATTACAATAAGAACATTCTCGTCGGCACCGGCGGCCGCGAAGGCATTAACCGCAGCCACTATCTTGGCGCGGTTTACGGAATGGAGCGCATCATGGGCCGCGCCCAAAATCCCGTGCGCGAAGTCCTCAACTACGCCTCCGATAAATTTCTCAAAGATATTCCGATCGTTTACGTACATACCGTCGTCGGCCGCAATGCGCAGGGCCGTCTCGCCGTGCGTGGGCTTTTCATCGGTGACGATGCTGAGTGCTTCCACCGCGCCGCCGACCTGAGCCTCGAAGTGAACTTTGAAATGCTCGACCGGCCCATCCGGAAAGCCGTCGTCTACCTCGAGCCACACGAATTCAAGAGCACCTGGCTGGGGAATAAGGCCATCTATCGCACACGCATGGCGTTAGCCGATGGCGGTGAGTTGATCGTTCTTGGCCCCGGCGTGAAGGAATTCGGAGAAGACAAGACCATCGATGGGCTCATCCGCAACTATGGATATCGTGGCACGCCATATACACTCGAAGCGGTAGCACAGCATCCCGATCTCGCGTCTGACTTGAGCGCCGCCGCGCATCTCATCCACGGCTCGTCAGAAGGACGCTTCACCATTACCTACTGTCCCGGCTCGCTGACGAAGGAAGAGATTGAAAGCGTCGGCTTTCGCTACGCTGATTTGATCAGCATGTTAAGGCGTTACGACCCGATGAAGCTGTCCAACGGCTACAACACAGTCGATGGCGAAGAGATTTTCTTCATTTCGAATCCCGGTCTCGGCCTCTGGGCATATCAAGGCCGCTTCACTTCATAATAAAGAACAATGTGGGCAGCGCGTGCATGGGATTGGAAGCCAACGAGAACATAGCCATTACATATTAAGAACGAACCTGAGGTAGAAGACAAAAATGACTCATCCACTCAGCCTCGAAGGAAAAACCGCTGTCATCGTCGGCGGAACATCCGGCATTGGTCGCGCTCTCAGCCTCGGCCTCGCAGACGCAGGAGCCGATGTCATCGCGTCTGCGCGGCGTAAAGAGCAGGTTGAAGAAACCGCAGCTGCTATCGAAGCCAAAGGCAAGCGCACTCTGCGCGTGACTTCCGATGTCGCCAATCGCGCCTCACTCGAAAACCTCCTGGCGCAAACGCTCGAACACTTCGAGAAAGTCGATATCCTCATCAACTGCGCCGGCAAAATAAAGCGCGCCCCCACGCTCACCTTTCCGGAGGAAGAGTGGCAGAGCATTATCGACACCAATCTTACCGGAACGCTGCGCGCCTGCCAGATCTTCGGCAAGCACATGCTCGACCGCGGCTATGGACGCATCATCAACATTGCCTCGCTCAACAGCTTTGTCGCACTCAATGAGGTTGCCGCTTACGCCGCCAGCAAAGCAGCAGTCGCGTCGCTCACGCGCTCGCTCGCCGTCGAATGGTCAAAGCACGGCGTCTGCGTCAACGCCATCGCTCCCGGAGTTTTTCGCACCGCGCTCAATGCCGAGCTTCTCGACAGCACGCCGCGCGGCAAGGAATTGCTGATGCGCACTCCCATGGGCCGATTCGGCAAAACAGAAGAAGTCGTAGGTGCGGCCATCTACCTTTCATCCGACGCTGCCTCCTATGTCACCGGACAAACATTAGTCGTCGATGGAGGCTTCCTCGCAAGCGGCGTCAACCAGTAACATGTGGCATGCTTGTCGGAATGATTTACAGGCATGTTCTCCTGCTTCTGTTCACGGCTGTCGTTCAGGTCGGCGCACAGAAGTCCGTCTTTGTCGGATCAGAACAATGCCGTAAGTGCCATGAGCAGATTTACGCCGGCTGGTCGCAAACACGCATGGCCAACGTCGTGCGCGATCCAGCCTCGCATCCTGAAGCCGTGCTGGGCGACTTCTCTCATCCTGATCCAGTCCGAAACTTCGATCTGAAAGATGTTGCCTTCGTCTATGGCAGCCGCTGGAAGCAGCGCTACTTTACGCGCCGCGGCGACGACTACTTTGTCCTGCCGGCGCAATGGGATCTTGTGCAGAAGAAATGGCTGCCTTATCACGTCGAGAAGGGAACGGACTGGTGGGCCGATCACTATCCTGACAGCAGCTTTGAACGTCCTACTGGTCCGCTTTGCGACGGGTGCCACTCCGTCAACTACAACACCGAAACAAAACAGGTCACCGAGTGGAACGTGGGATGCGAGAAGTGCCATGGCGCAGGCAGCGAACACGTTAAGCATCCTACAATGGACAACATTGTCAACCCAGCAAAACTCGACTATCTGCGTGGAAATGACGTCTGCATGCAATGCCACTCGCAGGGAAGGCCACTTAAGGAACCCATCGAAGGTAAATATTATGACTGGCCTGTCGGCTACCAGCCGGGAGAGCACCTCTCAGATTTCTGGCGGCTCGAAGAATCCAAATTGGGGACGCAGGATTTCTACTACTGGCCCGACGGCACAGCGCACAAGAACCGCATGCAGGGCAACGATTTTGTGCACAGCAACATGTACCACCGCGGCCTCCGCTGCTTCGATTGCCACGACGTGCACAGCAGCCGCAATCCTTCTAACCTGGTCGCCACCGGCAATGAGCTTTGCCTCGGCTGTCATACCAAAAACAATCCGGCAGGACTGAAGACCTCAGTCGCAGAACACACGCATCATGCAGAAAACAGCGCCGGCAGTCAATGCACGGCATGCCACATGCCAAAGATCGAAGTCACCATCAAAGGTCAGTTCGTCAGCAGCCACACCTTTAATTTCATTTGGCCGAAATTGACCGAGCAGTTCGGCATTCCAAACGCTTGTAATACATGCCATAAGGACCAGACTGCAGCCTGGGCAACCGAACAGCTTGAACGCTGGCAGACGATCTCTCCCTGGCGCGCGGAATAAGAAAAATTGCCATTCTCAGCGCAGCAAGTGAACGTGTGTAGTCGAAGGACCTGCTTTCGAGTTCTCGCAGAACGCGAAGGGTTATTCTCTCACCACTTCAAACGGCCGCATCATCTCATTGTCTTCGTGCTCCAGCACATGGCAGTGCCACACATAGCGGCCTGCATAGCCGTTGAATGGAACGATGATCCGCGTCACCATATTCGGATCGCAGCGCACTGTGTCCTTCCAACCCATTTCATTCGGATCAGGCAGAACGACAGGCCCGGTAAAGCGCAGATCGCCTTTCTCCTGAAAATGAAATGCATCGAATCGCCTGCGATCCAGGACTTGAAACCTGACCAAATGCAGATGAATCGGGTGCGAGTCATCCGTCAGGTTCACCAGCTCCCAGATTTCGGTTGTATTCAGCCCTGCCTTCTCAGTAACGGGAGCATGCCAGGGTGTATTGTTCAGCAGCATGCCCATCGACCGTTGAACATCGTCCATGTTTTCGCCCAGCGTCAGCCGCCGTGTCTTTACCGCGCTGGATTCAGCCAGCCGCTCAAATGCATGCAGCTTCTGCGGAATATTGCCACGCTCGCCTGTCGTCTTGCCCACGCGAAACTGCAGGATAGAAAAGCTGTCACTCACAAGAGTTACGCGCTCTCCGGCCATCGCGGTGAAATCGATCAGCAGGTCAGCCCGTTCACCCGGAGCCATCGTTACCCGCTTCAGCTTCACCGGAGCCACCAGTAGTCCCTGGTCTGATCCGATCTGATAAAACTCAGCTTTGTTCTCCAGCGAAAACCGGAAGAACCGCCCGTTCGAGCCATTCATCACCCGAACACGATAAAGCCGCGGTTCGACATCGCAGTAAGGCAGCAGTTTCCCATTCGCCAGAATCGCATTGCCGAAGACCTCCGGCACCCACACCTCACCCGGCTTCTCTGATACCGGATATTCAAGTTGCCCATCGGTCTTCAGCATGCGGTCGCAGATCAGCAGCGGAATCTCATACTTCCCACTCGGCAGCGTATACACATCTTCGCGAAGATCGCGGATGACGAACATTCCCATCATGCCCGCATACGTATTCAGCCGGTTAATGCCCATCGTGTGGTCATGATAGAAAAGCAGCGCTGCATGCTGCGATGAAGGGTAATAGCAAGTCTGCGATTTCCCCGGCACAACCCAATCTTCGGGATAGCCATCGCTCTCCGGCGGTGTCCGTCCACCATGCAGATGGATGACTCCGCGAACCTCCGGTACATCTCTTCCCGCTCCATGCAGCGAATGATCAATAGGCAAAAAATGCCGTGCCGGAAGCTCATTCGCCCATTCGACGATCATGCCTTTCGCAATCTGCGTCTCCAGCGTAGGTCCGGGAAAGCTCCCACCCAGCGTCCACATCCTTGTTGGCGCCAAATCGCGATGCACCTTGACCCTCGCCTCACGCATGGCAATGCGGTAGTACGGAACCTGCTCCTTCGGATCATCAGGATTTGCGCGCCTGCCATCAGGTCGCGCGATTGCGGGAATTGGCAACGGATCGACAAACGCCGGCAAGGTGGAAGGATCAAGCGATTCGGCATTTGAAGCGGCAACACTTCGTCTCACTACAGAATCAGCCAGCACCAGTCCGGAACCGGCGACAAACTTACGTCGTGTGATCAAACTTTCCTCGTTAATGAAAAAGGGTAGCAGCGTCAAGCCGCTACCCGGTAAGAAGAAAATCAGAATCCATCAGTCACGGTCGTGACCATGACCTCCATCCTCATCTACGACTACAAGTCCTGTGTTGGGATCGAGCAGATACAGTCCGCGGTTCGAAGGGTTGCGGAAATCGAACATTCCGTTCAGAGTTCCGGCAATCGCATCAAATGATCCGGTAATGCGCTGCCCGCCAAGCCAGTTGTCCTCAATAAAGCGAAGAATCGAGCTCTGGTCGGTGGTAGTGTGGTCCACAAAGTTCCGCTTTGCCCAGGGTGAGATTACCTGCAGCGGAAGCCGCGGCCCATAACCGCAACGTCCCTGCGCATGCGCGGCATACGTACCCGCCAGAGCAGTATTTGCGCTGCTGCCGCACTGTCCCGTAGCCGTGAGAGCATCCGCAGCCGTCTGCGACTGGTTCACAATCGGACTCATCTGGTGGTCATACCAGCCGTCGGAGTCGTCATACGCAATCACCACTGCCGTCGACTTCCACTCCGGACGCGTCTGCAGAAAATTGATCACATGCACCACGAAAGTCTGCTCATCCAGCGGATCAGAGTAGCCGGCATGCGCATCCTGATAGCCCGCCGCCTTCAGGAAACTGACCTCAGGCATGTTCCCGGCGCGCACTGCGTCAAAGAAATCGTCAATATCGTATTGATGATTCGCCTGGTCCGTCTGCCCGATGCGATGAACTGAAGTCGGACGAAGATGCTTTGGGTTGGCCGTCGAAGCGTAGTACTGGAACGGCTGATGATGCGGAATGTAGTCCGCCTTAGCCACGCCCGTAATCGCCGACGTATGCGAGCGTTTGCAGCCCGTCGTTCCATTCGGGTTCTTCTTCGTCAGATCGAATCCGCCTTCAAAGAATCCCCACGTAATGCCTTTGGCATTCAGCAGGTCGCCGACATTTTGTCCTCCAAACTGCACCAGTGATCCGGTCGTTGTCGAGCAGACATCGCCGATCGGATCAGCATCGCTGATCAGCGTGTAGCCGCCCGCGCCGTCTTCCACTACGTCGCCGCCCGCATTGCTCTGGTCCGTAATGCCATTCGTCTGTCCGGAGATCAGATTGATCGCGCCCGGCGTCGATGGCCCAAACGTAGTGTTATACGAGTTGTCATTCAGAGCATACCGCTGTGCATAATTCCACAGCGCTGTCACCGTGTTGCCGTCGTAATAGCCCATCACCAGAGCATTCGTGCTCTGTCCGTTCGGCGGGGGTCCCGGCGTTCCCGTGTACTGCGGAAAAGAATCCATCAGACCGCCGTGGAAGGCCTGTTGCTCCGGCGTGTAGTCATGGTCCTGGTCAGCCGTTGCCGCCTGTGAGCGGTCCAGGCGGAACGGATTACTCGCGCCGTCTTTGTTGCCCGTCGTATTGACCAGATTTGGATTGCTGAAGAGCAGCGCATCCGTATAGCCGTTCACCGTGGGAGTATTCGGCGCGGCAACAAATCGCGGTTCATGCGGTGGGTTCAAGGCCTTCGGATAGGTTCCGAAGTAGTGGTCAAACGAAATATTCTCGCCGAAAATCACGACCAGATGCTTGATCGGGGTCGCAGTTTCGCCGTCTCGCTGTGCATTGGCAACAACAGGGGTAGCCAGCTGGCTTGAAACCAGCAATGCTGCCAGGGAAGTGGCAACAAGCTTGTGCATGCGTCATTCCTCCATGCCGGAAGGGGATTTTTTCCAGCATTCCGTTGGATAAATGAGCGGTATGTACGCGGGTTTACAGCCGTGTTACAGACGGAAGAATTCCAATCTGTTGGCGCTTCACCACTGCTCGCGCCGCAGAATCGCAAGGTCCCAAATGGGATCGTTTGACAGCGCGAAGTGTGAAAGATTACATTTTTTCCGTTCCCTGGTAAACATTTGCAGTAAAGATCAAAACAGCAAATTAAAAAAATGAAATCTGCTGCAGCGTAAGCGCTACACACAATGATGTAAACGTTTACGAAAACACTTAAATCCTGATGCTGAATACGTAGAAGGGGTTGGGAGCATGAATATTCATTGGAGAGGCCTGATACTCACGGTGCTGGTCAGCATATGTTCATCCATGCTGTACGGGCAGGAATTCACGGGTCATGTCACGGATACTTCTGGAGCGAGTGTCCCCAGAACAAAAATCACAATCAAAAATCTTGCTACCGGTGTTGAGAACATAACGTATACCACCGCCGCCGGCGATTACACGGTCCCTTATCTCAAACCGGGAAAATACTCACTCACGGCAGCACAGGCGGGGTTCGCGACTGAAAAGAAAACCGAAGTGGAATTGCAGGTTGGTCAAACTGCCACCATTGATTTTGTTCTCAAAGTGGGCGCCGCTACTGAGACAGTCACTGTCGCCTCCGAGTCACTCCTGAATGTCAGCAAAGCGGACAGAGGCGAGGTCATTGAGAACACGCGCGTCACCGAGCTTCCGCTAAACGGACGCGATCCGGGAATGTTATCCATTCTTAGCGCGGGTGCTTCGTGGACAGGAAGTCCGCAATGGCAGCGCCCATTTGATGATACGCAGGCGAATCTTGCCGTGAACGGCGGACAGCCCGGAAATGTGGCCCTGTTGATGGATGGGGTCACGAATTCTTCCTCGCCAATTAACAATTCCGGCCAGGCGGCTATCTCGTATGTTGCGCCGGTCGATTCGGTGCAGGAGTTCAAAATCCTCACCAACCCGTACGACGCGCAATATGGACTGATGGCCGGCGCGGTCGAGGACGTCGTCCTGAAGTCAGGCACCAACAAGCTGCACGGCGATGTTTATGAATACGCTCGTCGCACCTGGCTGGATGCCAACACCTGGTCCAACGACTACTACATTGCCAAAGCGGATCCCGGAGTAGACATCTCGCAGTTCAGGACGCCAAAGATGAAGTGGGACCAGTACGGCGCTGAGCTGGATGGCCCTGTGTTTATCCCGAAGCTCTACGACGGCAGAAATAAATCATTCTTTACCGTGCAATACGAAAACTGGCACGAGCTGGAGCCGAACACCATCTCTGACTCGGTGCCAAGTCCGCAGTGGGCCGATGGAGACTTCACCAATCTGGTCTATTGGAATGGCAACAGCAAGTCTTATGAGCCAATCACGCTCTACGATCCGATGAACATTCACCAGGATGCGAACGGGACATGGATCAGAACTCCGTTTGGCCCAACCGACGCCATCAATCCAACACCCGCGCCGAACATCATTCCTGCTTCTCGCATCAACCCAATGGCGCAGAAGATCATCAAAATGTACCCTGCGCCAAACACGACACCCCCTGTCGGCAGCAATCCATTTGCAAATAATTACGTGGTTGCCGGCGTAGACGAAAACCGCTATCGCAACGCGCTGGGTAAATGGGACCAGAACCTTTCATCCAAAGACCGTATGAGTCTCAGCTATGGGTACTGGGAGCGCGTCGAAATGCGCAGCTACGATGGCTTTACTACTCCGGCAACGCGAGGCCAGCTGCCGCATGGAGAGCGCAGCCACACCTTCACTCTTGAGGAGACGCATACCGCCACGGCCAATCTGCTTTTCGATTTCCGTGCGCGGGCAAGCGTTAGGGCGGATTATAGCTATAACGGCCCGAATTATGATCCAACCGCTCTCGGCTGGACTGCTCAACAGGTGGCCGCGATGGGGCCCGCTGCGGCTGCAGAATTTCCATACCTCGATATCAGCGAATTCAATTCGCTTGGAACAAACAGCAACGGCCAAAGCGTGAAGAACTCGCTTTCACTGCTTCCCAGCATGACCTGGATCAAAGGCAAGCACACGATCCATGCAGGACTTGACCTCCGGTTCTGGCAGATCGGGTACAACGTCATCGGCGGCGGCAATAATTTCTGGATCGACCGCACCTGGACCCAGCAAAACTGCGGAAGCTGTGGTTCGTGGGACCCTGCCAGCGGCAACTCCATCGCTTCGCTCCTGCTGGGGAATCCAACCTCCGGATCGAACACCATTGGCGTCAAGACATACTGGAGCTCGCATTACTGGGCCCCGTTCTTTCAGGATGACTGGAAACTCACCAGAAGGCTGACATTGAACCTGGGACTGCGCTGGGATTTTGTCGAGCCGGCGACGGAGCGCAATAACTATTCCAATGGAGGCTTCAACTCGACAGCTGTCAATCCAATCAACTCTGAAGTAAGCGTGCCCGGTTATAGCCAGATTCTCGGCGGAGTGACCTTTCTGGGTGTGAATGGTTACAGCAGGACACCCTATCCGCTGTCCAAATTTGATATTCAGCCGCGCGTCGGCGTCGCCTTCGCTCTGAATGACAAAACCGTGTTGAGCGCAGGGTTCGGCGAGTCTACCAGGACCCCCCAGAATGCTCCCAACAACATCGGATATAGCGCTCAGACTTCCTACCAGGCCAATGATCCGAACTGGCCGGGCGCAACGCATCCGAATTTGTCCAACCAGATTGATAATCCGTATTCAACGGTGGTGCAGCCCACAGGGTCATCGCTTGGAATGCTCACCGCGTTGGGAACAGGGCCGTGGACGATTAATCCCAAATACATCATCCCGACCTTCTGGAACTACTCCGTCGGCATAGAACGGCAATTCTCGAAGAACACGGTCATCAACCTGGCCTATGTGGGCAGCCGGCTCTATAACGGCGACTGCAACAATAACACCTTCAAGGGCGCCTGCCCGAACATCAACCACGAAGATGCGGCTGCAATGACAAATTGCAATCCCGAGAATGGCGGAAGATACGAAAATTGCGATAACAACAACGTACAAAACCCCTTCAAAGGGATCAGCGCATTTCAGGGCAGCAACTATTATTCCCCGACCACCATCAACGCCCTTAATTTAACGCGGCCGTTTCCGGAGTTCACAGATATGACCATGTGGCAGGCCAATACGGCCCATACCTGGTACAACTCGCTTCAGTTGACCGGGACCCACCGGATGAATGCGCTGACGCTGCATGGAACGTGGACCTGGTCGAAAATGATGGATGAAGGCGGCGTGCTCGATACGACCTACCTGACGCCCTTCCGGCAGATCGACGGAGGCGACATTACTCACCGCATCACTATTTCAGGCGTCTACATGCTGCCTGTTGGCCGTGGGCGTCCGCTCCTGGCACACGCAAACCGGCTTGTAGATGGCGTGCTGGGAGGATGGGAACTGGGCGGCCTGTATGTCTATCAGACAGGCAATCCCTGGCTGCTGCCCGGCAATCCCAGCGAAATCTATCTGCGCAGCGCCTGGATCAAGCCGCATATTCAACAGGACAACGGATTCATTCGCCTGGTTGCTCCCTGTGTGGAACAGTGGCAGGAGAACAACGGCGTTTATTCCATTGTTCCTTTACAATCCTATGATTACGACGGGAGCTGCGCGCAGGGGGCGGCCTTCAGACAGGTTCCGCGGTATGCGCCTGTGCCGAACAACATCGACACCGGCATTCGCCTCCCGCGTAATCAGCAAACCGACGTAAATCTGTCAAAGAACTTTGCCATTTATGAAAATCTCAATCTCCAGATACGGGTGGAGGCATTCAACGTCTTTAATCACCCGTTATGGTCTGAGAATCCGGACAACAGCACCAACGACTCAACCTTTGGCCTGATTCAGAGAGGTCCGACAGGTCAAAGCAATCTACCCCGCCAGATGCAGCTCTCTGCCAAAATCAGGTGGTGAGCAGTTACAGGAAAATAGAACACGGAGAGGCTATTTCCACAATGGCCTCTTCGTAATTTCCAGTAATTCGAAGAGCTCCCGAATCTTCGAGGGGGAAGCACATTTATTTACCTCATCTCTATTCCTGCTATACTTAAGTGTTGGGATTTGTGCGTGCCTGCGCCTGTCGCTGCCGCTTCTGAAACGTCCCTCCGCATGAACAACCAGGATTGAAAGGAAGATTTACCTGTGCTGATGATTCGTCTGGCGCGTTTTGGCGCCCGCAAGCAGCCTTATTACCGTGTCGTCGTGATTGAGAAGGACCGCGCCCGCAATGGCCGCTCCGTGGAAGTGGTTGGCACCTACAACCCTCGCACCAACCCAGCCACCGTCGACCTGAAGCGTGAGCGCATCGACTATTGGACCGGCAAAGGCGCCCAGCTCTCCGATACCGTGGCCAAGCTGCTCAAGACCCCGGCTGCCGCTCCTGCTGCTTAATTCGCCTTTGGGTCCTGCTTTTGAGCTGGTTACCGCTTTTAAAGTTCCGAAAGTAATACTAAAACAGGACACCAGAAAACACTGTTATCCCCCCTCGGGTTGCTGTTAGTATTGGCCAACCCAAGAGACTGCAAGCGTGTACTCTAAGGGGGGTTGAATGACGCACGAAGCAATGCCTGACAATATGCAAGAACTGGTCACCGAGATCGCGAAAGCTCTGGTGGATGATCCAAACGCTGTTAACGTTGAGGCCGTGGAACGCGAAGAGAGTACTGTGCTCAGGCTCCGTGTTGCTCCGGGAGATGTGGGGAAAGTCATTGGTAAACAGGGCCGTACAGCGCGTTCCATGCGCACGATTCTGGGCGCCGTGAGTATGAAACACCACCATCGATATACACTCGATATCCTCGAAGAGCACCTTGAAAAGGCTGGTGCGCTGGAATAGCCATTCAGAATCTGCTGTTTAGGTTTTCATCCGGGCAGTTACCCTTATGGCATAGGCTGTGCACTCCACCCCAAAGGTAACCTGATATAAGGTTACCTTTATTCATTTTTTCATTTTTAAACGGCTCTTCATACAATCATTTTCATGACTGAAACACAGCCGTGGGTAGTCGTCGCGCATCTGGTGCGCCCCCAGGGACGAAGCGGCGAGCTCATTGCCGAGATACTTACGGATTTTCCGGAACGTTTTTCAGAACGACGGCGTCTTTTCCTGCTCTCCCCGGATGGCAAATCCTCTCGCCCTGTCGAGCTTGAGGAACATTGGCTGCACAAAGGACGCATTGTTCTGAAATTCGCCGGAATTGACTCAATTTCTGAGGCGGAACCCCTGCGCGGATTCGATGTCGCTATCCGCCGCGATCAGCGCGCCCCCCTGGACGAGGATTCGGTTTATATCGAAGATCTGCTCGGCTGTCACATTATCGACATCGGTCCCGCGAATACTGGAGATATTGGACCAATTACCGGGGTGGATCGCGAAATCACCAGCACGCCGCTTCTGGTGGTGCACCCAGCCGGAAGCAAAGAAGAACTGCTGATCCCGTTTGCTAAGGCCTATCTCAAGAAAGTCAACATCGAAGGGAAGCGCATCGAAATGGCCCTTCCCGACGGCCTGCTTACGATCAATTCCCCCAGAGAGGGAAAAGACGATTTGGAGCCGAGCAGTTATCTATAAACTGGAACCGGCGCAAAAACGCCATCCATGCAATTCGACATCATCACCATTTTTCCGGACTTCTTCACCAGCATCCTCGCCCATGGAGTGCTCAGGCGGGCCCTTGCCTCGAACTTGCTGACCGTTCAGGCCCATAATCTTCGAGATTTTGCCCATGACCGCCACCGTACGGTGGATGACCGTCCGTTTGGCGGCGGAGAAGGTATGGTTCTTAAGCCGGAACCGCTTGCCGAAGCCATTGAATCACTCCAAATAGCGCCAAAATCGAGCCGAAATTCGCAAAAAGAAAGCATTATTTTGCTCTCTGCGCAGGGCGCGCCCTTCACTCAGCCCATAGCCCGCGAACTTGCCGCTCTCGATCGCGTTGTCCTTATCTGCGGACGCTACGAAGGAGTCGACGAGCGCGTGAACGAGCTTTTCTGCGACCGCGAAATCTCCATTGGTGACTATGTCCTTTCCGGAGGCGAACTTGCAGCCGCCGTTATCCTCGATGCCACGATGCGGCTCATTCCCGGTGTTCTCGGCAACGAAGCCTCCAGCGCTTACGAAAGCTTTGGCCAGCCCGACCACGCTTTCCCTGAAAATGAGGACGGCCCGCCGCGCTCCACCTACGGCTCAGGGGGCCTGCTCGACTACCCGCACTACACCCGGCCAGCGGAATTCCGTGGCCTGGCAGTGCCTGAAGTCCTCAGTGGCGGCAATCACGACCAGATTCGCCGCTGGCGGCGCGAAAAAGCGCTCGAAAAGACGCTAAAAAACCGCCCGGATCTGCTGAAAAATGCCGATTTAACACGAGAGGACAGGGCATTCCTGGCCATACTGGAGCAGCAAAAATCCTGATTTTCATGTAAACTAAAAGTTCTGAAATCAACAGCAGGAAAGAACAATGTCCATCCATCCAGTCATGCAGCGCCTTGCCGAAAAGCTGAACCGCACGGACCTGCCTCCCTTCGTCCCCGGTGACACAGTGCGCGTGCAAGTCAAGATTAAAGAAGGCGATAAAGAGCGCCTCCAGGCTTTTGAAGGCATCGTAATTGCCCGTAAAAACGGCCCGCAGGGCAGCTTTACGGTACGCAAAATGAGCTTCGGCCAGGGTGTCGAGCGCATCTTCCCCTTCAATTCAAAAGTCATCGACAAGGTAGAAACCGTCCGCAGCGCCAAAGTACGCCGCGCCAAGCTTTTCTACCTCCGCGGACTCCGCGGCAAAGCCGCCCGTCTGAAGGAAGTCGAGCGCGCCTAAGCTGTTCATGCATTCTCAGATGCCCCGCTCCGGCGGGGCATTTTCATCTGCGATATGCATCCTGCAGAATTACATTGACGCCTCGCCATCCCCAATAAACAGAGTGATGCTGGATCCATCCATCGTCGTCAATGCGATTGACGCCACAAAGTCCATCTGTTCGCCATCCGGCTTCTTGCGCGGATACTCCCAGATCAGCTTTTTCCCGTCAGTGAAATATCCTGTCCGGTAATATTTGCGCAGGCTGGGCTTACGACGTCCTATTCGCGAAAGAATGGGCGCATTTCTTCGTGTCCATGACAGATGCCGCGCTCAACGTGCATGAGGTGAGGAATCAGCGGACTTTCGATTTCGGCATTGAACGTATGAGTTGCAGGCGCTGTCTGGATCATGGTTTTCTCCTGATCAATAATTTCGAAGATGGCTGGCATATTCTCTTTGTTGGCCGGTGGAGATGTAAACGAGGGATACGTCCCCGTTTTCCACCATCATCCACCGTTCATCCAGCGCTACACTCTTATCAATGCCCCGTGCTCCAAAATTCATTCTGGAAGCCGATCTGCCTGAGGAGGAGACCCTCTCTGCTGCGACCAGAAAGATGCGCATGCTGCGCTCGCTTCACTGCGGCAATAAGCATGAGAGGACGGCGCGGCTTCAGGGCGCGACCCTGATCGCCGGCGTGGATGAAGTAGGTCGTGGCTCGCTTTTTGGGTGCGTTGTCGCGGCGGCTGTCATTCTTCCGGAGAACACGCGTATTCGAGGCCTGCGCGACTCGAAGCAACTGCTGCGCGAAGACCGAGAGCGGCTGGCGAGAATCGTCGAGCAGAAGGCCATCGCCGTCGCCATCGAAGAGGTCGATGCCGAGACAATAGATCGCATCAACATTTATCAGGCATCCAGGCTGGCCATGACCAACGCAGTGCTCAAGCTCATGCCCGCGCCCGATCATCTGCTCATTGACGCGCTCCGCCTCGACCATCCCTGCGCGCAAACCAGCATTATCTACGGCGATTCGTTGTCCATATCCATTGCCGCAGCATCCGTGATTGCCAAGGTCTACCGCGACCAGCGCATGCGCGAGCTGCACGAGCAGTACCCCGAATATGGCCTTGCCTCGCACAAGGGCTACAGCACACCTGAACATCTGGCTGCTCTCGACAAATACGGCCCGACGCCGCTGCATAGAAAAAGTTTCCGCCCTGTTGCGCAAACCTCGCTGCCGTGGGACATTCCGCCGGAAGCGGAAATCATCGATGTTCCATCTGCGGCGATTCTGCCTGCATAAACATTCGCTACACTGAAGACCAGAACAACATCAGGAGTTCTCATTGTCTTACCGCATGATGTGCCTCACGGCGCATCCCGACGACGAAAGCGGCGCATTCGGCGGAGCGCTGCTTATGGCGCACGATAAAGGTGTTGAAACGACTGTCATCTGCCTGACCGAAGGCACTGCAGGCAGTTTCCGCGGCAACGCTACCAGTGATGAGGAGCTGGCAAGCCTGCGTCGCGGGGAGTTCCATGCCGCAGCACGGCTGCTTGGCCTCACGCACGCAGAACTCCTTCATTACCCCGACGGGCGGCTGGATCAGCAGAATTTCTACGAGCTGGCAGGCGTACTGGTCGAAAAAATTCGCAAGTACCGCCCGCAAGTCATCCTTACGTTTGGCGGAGACGGTGGTGTCAATCTGCACCGCGACCACACCATTGTTTCCCTCGCGACGACAGCGGCCTTCCACTGGGCTGGACGGCGGCAGTTCTTTCCGGATGCAGGCACACCCTATACTCCGCAGAAACTCTACTACTCCAGCACCCCGTTTGTTTCTGTCTACAATTCAAATGACGGCTGTGATGCGGCGGTCACGCCATACTCCCTGGTTCTTGAGCTCGGGCCGTGGAAAGACCGGAAGATCGAAGCATTTCAATCGCACACTACGCAGCATGCGGTGCTTGAACGCGTCCGTGACTTCATCGAAAGGCACTTCGACGACGAGCGCTATCTGCTTGCTGCAGCGCGTCACCTGCGACCATTGGCGGAAGATAACGCTATGTTTGCCGGTGTTATCGAAGATTAAGTGTCCTGAGTCTGAATGGAGGGCTATTGAAAGCAGGTCCTTCGCCGGCCTGCCGCTCAGGATGACAGCATTTATGCCGTGAATCTCAGGATCAGGGTTCTGAGCACATCCTATTTAAAAATGATCCATCCCCGCCTGACCCTGAGCACAGCGCGGCTGCCCACATCTTGAAAAGATGTGGGACTTATTTCGCCGCCCGCTCCGGCGAATGAATGAACACATCCACCTGCTGCCCTACATAAACAGGAAACTGCGGCGGCTCAAACTTAAATTCCAGCTGAAGTACGCGCACATCTACGCGCTCAGAATTGGAGCCAGTCAAATTCTGCTTGGGCACCATGTAAGGTACGATGCGTACGAACTGCATCGGAAACTGCCGCGATGAATCACCCTTCAGCATCGCCGTTGCCGTCGACCCGGGCAGCACATGCGAGGCATTGATCTCGTCTACATCCACGCGCACCATCAGCGAATCTGTATCGCCAAAGAGCACCGGAGAAGTACCGGATGTGCTCGAAAGATACTCGCCTACGCGATTATTCACCTGCAGAATTTTCCCATCTGCGGGAGCACGCACCGTCATCTTGTCGAGCAGCACCTGCTGCTGATCGCGTGTCGCAATCATGGTCTGCAGATTGGCCTGTTGCTCGGTAAGCGATGCTTCGGCATTATGCAGCTGCGCCTCGGCCTGCTTTAACTGCGCCTCCGCCTGCTGCCAGCGAGCTTTATCGGCATCACTGGTCTTCGCGCTCGTCATGTATGCCTGGTCGGAGATGATTCCGTCCTTGTGCAGTCCCTCATCGCGCCCGGCAATCTGCGCGGCGTCATCGTAGGTTGCTTTCGCTGTATCGACAGCGGCTCTGGCGCTGTTCACATTGGCCTGCTGCGTGAGAATGTCCGCCTGCGCCGTCTGCACTGCGGCCCGCGCCTTGGCGACATTCGCCTCCGCCTGCTCGACCACAGTGCGCTGCTCGCGGTCGTCGATTGTGTAGAGCTTGTCGCCGCGATGCACAATGTCGTTTTCCTTCACATACAGAGCGCTTAACTGGCCGGATACCGGAGGCGCAAGGTTGTAATTGCGGTCTGATGCTTCGACGATCCCGGTTGCGGCGATTGCATTCGCGGAGGGGGAGGTAGGAGGCGCAGCCAGCGGCTTTTCATGCGGCACGCGCCGTGCCGAAACCGTCACCCATACGGCAATCAGAACTACTCCTAATAACGGAAGAAAAATACTCAGCCGTTTCGTCATTGGACACTCTCCTTTCCATGTCCTGCTGCAAATTCATTCTCGTGAATCGAGAGAATCCGTCCATCCAGCATCTCGGCAATGCGGTCTCCATAAGGAAAAATGCGGTTGTCGTGCGTCACCACGACGATGGCGCGATTGTCGGTCAGCGCGGTTGAACGAAACATCTCCAGCACCATCTTTCCTGTCTCTCCATCAAGCGCCGCCGTAGGCTCGTCACAGACAATCAGCCGGGGTTCTGTGATGAGGGCGCGCGCAATGGCCACGCGCTGCTGCTGTCCCCCGGAAAGCTGCGCCGGAAGGAAGTCAGCGCGCTCAGCCATGCCTACTCTTTCCAGATACTCTTTTGCTTTAGCTATAGCTCGTTCGAATTCAACGCGGTGAATCAAGAGCGGAATGGCGGCATTCTCCGCAGCCGTCAGCGTGGGCAGGAGATTGTACTGTTGAAAGATGAAGCCGATGTTGTCGCGGCGGAACTCCGTCTTTTCCTGTTGACTCAACTGATCGATGCGCGTGCCGAAGACATCGACCTCTCCTGAAGTTGCATCCAGAATTCCAGCGAGCACGCTCAGGAGCGTCGTTTTACCGCAGCCCGAGGGGCCGACCAGCAGCAGCAACTCGCCGGTATGCACGTTGAAGTCAACTTCATTCAGCGCGTGGACTTCGGTTGTCCCCACGCCAAACAGTTTCGTCACACCGCGCAGACACGCCGCATGCGTGCCATTCGTCGTATCACATCCACCAACATTGGATTGAATCAACATACTCGCTCGCCCAAAATTGTCATCCCGACCGGAGTCGCAAAGCGACGTAGCGGAGGGACCTGCAGTTTCTCATCATTCAGCCCAAACCGGGTCCCCCATGTCCCGCAGAGACATGGGGTTTAACTACCCACGGAACACCACCGCCGGTTCAAGCTTCACCACTTTGCGAATACTCATCAGCGCCGAGAGCAGACAGATAGCAATGATGGCGACAAAGCTGATCAAGACCAGCGGCCACGGTGTGTTAAAGGCCATCTTGCTGTCCTGTCCGCCGGCAATCATTCCGAAGATGCCGCCCAGTCCCGCGCCTCCGCCAAACCCAACCAGTCCGACAAGGAGCGCCTGCAACAGAATCATCTTCGTCAGCGTTGCTGCGCTTGTGCCCATCGCTTTCAATGCGCCGAAGTAGCGCTCGTTCTGCAATGCAAACTGATAGAAGGTCTGCCCTACAATCGACATGCCCACCAGAAACACCATCGCCAGCGAAGTGCCAATCGCAATTGGGATTCCCGTGTTCTTGAGGTAGTAGCCCATCGTCACCCAGCGGAATTCCTGCTCGGAATAGGCCGCCAGCCCTGTTGTTTCGCGGATACGTCGTGTCACCTCTGCCAGGGAAACGCCGTCCGCCGGAGCCGCGAGCACAAAGTTCAGTTGTTTCCGCTGTTGCGGCGCATATTGCAGAGCGCGATCATATGACGCATACACAAAGGGATAGGAGAAGAAATCGCGCGGTACATCTGCAATGCCTACGACACGCGCCTGGTTATCGTTCATCTCAAAGACCTGCCCCGGCTTGGGATTGTTCAGCTTTTCAGACTCAGCTCGTCCAATCACAACCGCCTGGTCCTGCGCCAGCAACTGCCCATTGCCCGAAATCATCTTCGGCCGGCCAAAGAACGTATCGTTATCCAGTCCATACAGCCGCACCGTCTGATAGTTGCCATCCGGCAAATGCGCCGAGACAAGCTGCAGCAGCAACGGCACCGCCCATTTCACGCCGGGAACACTTCGCACTCTCTGCAGATCGGTATCCAGCAGCGGTTTACTCTCGTCCACACTGCGCAACTGCGGGTCTGTGACCCAGATTGGCGCGCCCACTACTTCGATAGGCCGCGCCGTGCGCAAAATCAGTCCGCAGAAGATCGACCCCTGCTGCAGAAACAGAAACGAGACGACAACCAGACTGCTCACCAGCGTGAAGTACTTGCTGCGATCGCCCATCAGCATCTTGATCGCAATCTTCCACATTGCTAGACCATCCTTTTCTCACGTTCCAGCCCGCGCAACCCAAGCGCGACCAGATGCGCCATGTGCCCTGAAACCATCTCGATATACTCCGGGCTATGCGAATCCACGCCTGCGAGCACGCGATACGATGCGCGCGCCTTGAGCGTGTGAATACACTGGCCGATGATTCCCGAAATCGTCATGAAGACGCTCATCTCCGGAAGCCCCGGCGCAAGCAACAAAATCAGCTCGCGCAGAATCGTTCCTACGGGCTGAAAAAACTCGCGTATCACCGGCTCAAACCGCGGTTTGCCTTCAGACTGCTCACGCATCACCAGATGACTGTGCCTTGCCGCCGGCGATGTCATCATTTCCAGGAACTCCCGAATGCATGCCCGCAGCGCCTCTTCCGCAGCCCTGCGACTCTTGCTGCGCCGGGCTGTATCCAGATGCGCCTGCATCCGCTCCCGCATCTCCGCGCATGGAGCCAGGCACGCCCGCAACGCCTCGGTATACAGCGCGTCTTTGCTGCCGAAGTGATAGCTCACCGCCGCCACATTCACGCCCGCCGCCGACGCCAGATCGCGCACGCTCGTCCCTTCATAGCCCTTGTCCGCAAACAGCGCGATGGCTGCATCAATCAGCCGCGCGCGCGCGTCTTCCTGCTCCTGAAGACGAGCTGATCCGGCCCGCCTCTTCTTCTCAACTCTTTTTTCAGCAACCATGGTTTATTTAAACGAATGTTTAAAACAATTGTTTGAATGCTACGCGCGCAAATAGACTCCTGCAAGAGCCCCATGCGTCAAATTTTCGTCAGGAATTTATAGGAAAAAGAAATGCGCGGACCGGAATCCGCGCATTTCATGGGAGGGCCGAGGGGAGAACTTAGTAGCAGGTACACTCTTCCTGCCCGCAATACGAACAGCACGAGCAAGACCCAGGGTGCCCCCCATCCTGAAGGGATGTGGGTTCAGGAGCCCCACCGGCTATGGATGGAATCACCAGTACCTCGTCGCCATCCTTGAAGGCATACTTCTCATTGCCCAGAAAGCGAATATCTTCCTCATTGACATAAAAGTTAATAAACCGCCGCACCTGTCCCGTCTCATCACGCAGGTGCGTCTTCAGCGCAGGAAATGTGACCTCAATCTCCTCAATCAGCTGCGGCAAATTCGAAGCGCTCGACTGAATCTCCTTCGCGCCATTCGTGTGCTTCTGAAATGCATTCGGCAACAATACTCTAACGGACATCCGCGCCTCCCGATACCAGCTCGTTCAGTTCCTTGATTTCGTTGATGTAGTTCTCAAAATCCGTCAGCCGCGGACGAATCGCCTCGCTCGCCTCATACCTGCCGGAGAGCACATCGGTGGTCTTCAACCCATTGCCGGTGATGCAGCTCACCGTCAGCTCCTCAGGCTTGATGCGCCCATGCGCATATAACCTGGCGGTCACTGCGGTGGTCACACCGCCGGCCGTCTCCGTAAAGATGCCTTCCGTCTCCGCCAGCTCCTGAATACCGGAGACTACCTCAACATCCGACACATCCTCGGCCCAGCCGCCGCTCTCGCGAATCGCCCGCGCCGCATACACGCCGTCTGCCGGATTCCCAATCGCCAGCGAGCGCGCAATCGTCGAAGGCCGCTGCGGCTCAATGTGGTCCGCGCCTGTTTTGACCGCGCGAGCGATGGGCGAGCACCCCGTAGCCTGCGCGCCAAAGAAGCGTACATCCTTCGGCTCTACCAGACCCAGAGTAATCAGCTCCTTGAATGCCTTACGAATCTTCGTAATCAGCGAACCGCCGGCCATCGGAACAACAACGTTGTCAGGCAAGCGCCATCCAAGCTGCTCGGCAATCTCAAAGCCCACTGTCTTTGAGCCTTCCGCATAATAGGGACGCAGATTCACATTCACAAAACCCCAGTGGAAACGGTCTGCGATCTGCGAGCACAGCCGGTTCACGTGGTCATAGTTGCCATCAATGCGAATCAGGTTCGCGCCATAGACCTGCGTATTCAGAATCTTCGCCGCTTCCAGGTCCGCTGGGACGAGAATGTAAGTCTTCAGCCCCAGCCGCGCCGCATGCGCCGCCACCGCATTCGCCAGGTTTCCCGTCGACGAGCACCCGACCGTATCAAATCCAAACTTCTGTGCCGCGGCCAGAGCCACCGCAACCACGCGGTCCTTAAAGCTCAGCGTGGGCATGCACACCGCGTCATTTTTAATGTAGAGATTCTTCGCGCCAATCCTGTCGGCCAGCCGGGGAGCCTTCACCAGCGGCGTCCATCCCGCAGGCGTCTGCGGAACGTAATCATCGGGGACCGGCAGCAGCGCCTTGTAGCGCCACATATTGGTAGGACCCTGTGCAATCGACTCGCGCGTTGCCGTCTTCTTCGCGGCGTCGAGATCAACCTGTACTTCCAGCGGCGAGAAACACTCGTCACAAATCGAGAGCGGTGCATTCTCATACCGCTTCCCGCATTCCCGACAACATAACTCGTAAGATGAAGCCATTCTGCCCTCGCAATCTTCAGAGTCCCCAACCTTCCGGACCAATCGAGATGACATATTTTCATCCCGAGCGAAGCACCGGAGGTGCGGAGTCGAGAGACCTGCATTTCCCTCGCACTCTGTTCTCAGCGGAGCAGCGTTGGAGACCCTCATCGGGATACGCCCCCGATAAGGTGCAATTCTGCACGGGCACTACGTGACGATTCTCGTTACAACGAAACTACCGGTACTGCGACTTACCTGGGATTTAGCGAGATGCGATACAGCCTGCACCCCGAATCTCATGTACCCCACCACTTAAGGTGAGCGAGAGTTGACACCGATGTCTCAAATTGCTTGAGCCGGTTGTCGTGGCGTCACAGGGCCCGTCCCTCAGCCACTCTGCATGAAATTCAGGCTCGCTCACAAGGAGCAAACTTGAATGTTTAGTTTGTATCACAGGGGCGGGAGGAGTGCAAGGCTGAGATAGAAAATTATGTTGGGCTTTATCTTCATTCAGGATCAATCGTTTCTTTCGGAGTTCTTGCCTCCAGCATCGCATCCGCTATTAAATATGCGCCTGCAGCGATGAAGCGGACTGAGCCATTTGGCTTGGCAATTAGTTGTCCAATAGGTCACTACGCCTTGATGGGATACCTTTCCGA
>DATGMQ010000013.1:0-92657 GCA_035293545.1 Alloacidobacterium sp.
ATCGCGGTTACTGGTGGTTGCCTTCCGTATTCTCTACCGGGGTAATCGTGCCGAAAAGACCGTGCTGCTCGTGGTCTGTTCCGGCTGAGAAGTAGAGCGTTGTCGCCGGCCCCGCTGCGGCGTCGTTGCCGAAGCCCAGTCCCCACAGGCCGTCAATCTTGATGACCGCATTCGAAGCATCATGCAGCCGTCCCTTGAACCGTCCGGTGACTGAATTAAAGGCCAGAATCTCTCCACTGCCGAACTGCCCTACCAGAATGTCGTGGCTGTTTTCGCCGAAGTCTCCGGATGCCTGCACCAGACCCCACGGAGCATTGAACCACGGCCCATGCTGCAACCGGCGCAGCAGACGGCCTTCCGGCGAAAAAATGTCTACATAACCGAGGCCTGCGCCATCCACTTCGTCGTGTTTGTCGCTGTCCTGCATGGCAAAACCGACATAGATGTTGCCGCCAATGTTCTGCACATTAAAGGGAGCGAAACCGGGGGGCAGACTGTCATCGTCGAACAACTCTTCCATATTCGGCACATGATGGAAGTTGGAATCGTAAATCTGCACGCGGCCTTTGCGGAAATCGGCCACATATAGGAATTTCTGCGGCCCGAGGAACGGCACATTCACGGTGGCCATCGTGGCCCCCTTAAAGACGGATTTCCCCTTCTGGTCAACCTTAATGACCGCGTGTGTGCCATCCACTTTCGGGTTCCATCCGGAAACCGTTCCGTCTTCCGTTACAAACAGGAAAACAGCCGGAAATCCCTTTTTTATTTCGAATCCGGTAGCGCCATTAAATACGGTCCCGGTCGGCGTTCCTGTCTGGCCGCTGTCTACCTCCGAAGGCGGTATCGTAACCACCAGCGGAATAAGCGCGCCTGCTCCCGAATAAAGAGTGGCGACACCCATTCCGTTATCTGAAACCCACCACGGAGTGGTAGAACTGCGGGACAGTCCCCACGGGTTCACCAGGTTCGGATCAGTGACAGCGGCGACGCCGGGCATGTCGGAAATCAGGTTGGTTTGCTTGTAGTGCTGTGAAGGACTTGCGCTTTGCGCGTAAACGTTGGCTGCAATTGAGATCAATGTGAGCGCGAGCGCTCCTGTGAATCTCAATCTTCTATAACTCTTGAGGTCTTTCATGGCGGCTCCTTGCCGGTGCGGGGGCGTCAGGAGTGCTGCAAGATACACGCAGCCTGGATGAACGCTCAGGAAGCCCCTCTATGGGCCCGAACCAGAAGATAGGAGAATTTCATCCCTGTGCGTGTCACGCCTTTGTCAGCTTTCTGTCATTTCATACCGACAAACCTTAAGAGCATAGAAAACGCTCCCAGCGCAAATCACGTATGCTGCTCGCATGAAAGCCTTCAAATGGATTGCTGCCATCTGCCTGCTGCCCTTCGCAGCACAGGGGCAGGTTGAGAAATCCGGTCCGTGGGAAATGCAAAACAGCGGAACAACCGCCAGCCTCCGCGGCATCCACGCCGTCGGCGGCGGAGTAGCCTGGGCCGGCGGAACCAATGGCACCGTTCTGCGCACCGAAGACGGCGGATATATGTGGCAAAGCTGTGCCATGCCGCCGGGAGCTGAAAAGCTCGACTTCCGCGGCATCTGGGCCTGGGATGCGGACAACGCCATCGTCATGTCCAGCGGCCCCGGCGACCAGTCGCGCATATACAAGACGACAGATGGCTGCTCCCACTGGACGCTGCTCTACACCAATCCAGATAAGGACGGTTTCTGGGACGCGATTCAGTTCACTGGTCCGCAGCAGGGGATCATCCTCGGTGATCCCGTCGGAGGCTTTTTCACGCTTCTCCGCACCAGTGACGGCGGTCAACATTGGACTCGCGTCACATCCGCGTCTACTCCCGGACTGGCAGCCGATTCTTCCCAAATGGGCGCCTTTGCCGCCAGCAACTCTTCGCTAGTCTTTGCCGCGCAAGTGCTTAATTCGCTCGATGAAGGCAATTTCATCTACTGGTTTGTAACCGGCGGAACTGCCGGTCCCTATGTCATACGCGGTCAGAGCGAATGTGATCCAAAGGCATTTCACCGTGATCCGAGTCACTGCTGGACGCATTGGAAGGTTACGTCTGAGCGACTCCCTCTGGTTACGGGAAGCTCATCTGGCGCATTCTCGCTCGCTGTCCTTGACGGAGATGAAAGGATCCATCATGCCGTGGCAGTAGGCGGCGACTATTCGAGGCCAAATGAGCGCAGCGGGACTGCGGCTTACTGGGATGAAAGCAGCCGACGATGGGCAACCGCCTCTACTCCGCCTGAAGGGTACCGGTCTGCGGTCCAGATATTGCCTGACTCCGCCACTGTGGGAGATTACGTTAATGCCATCTGGATTGCCGCCGGAACCAACGGCTCTGATATCAGTTACGACGGTGGGAAGACCTGGCAACCCCTCGACAATGGCAACTGGAACGCCCTCAGCCTCCCCTGGATTGTTGGGCCAAAGGGGAGGATCGCCAAATTAGGTTCTCTGCCGCCGCACAAATAATTGTCATCCAGTCCCGGAGAACCGAAGGCGCAGAGCGGAGGGACCTGCAGTTCTGTCGGCGGGCCGGAAAACTGCAGATTCCTCCACTTCGCTGCGCTTCGGTCGGAATGACAATCCTGGCCAAATGAGCGAAACCCACCGCAACCGCGTCTCATTCATTAGCACCATAGAGAGAGAACGCGGCGGGCCGGATTTCGGGGGATTTCCCGGCCCGTCAACCAGTCAAGCTGGTATCGTGATAGGGAATGGCAGAGTTCGTCATCAAGCTGGCCGATGAGCGCGGGCATGTGCAGGAGCAGGTCCAGTCCGCCGCCTCCGCCGAGGAGCTGCGCCAGCGCTTCTCGCAGGCCGGCTACTACGTCTATTCGGTCAAGCCGCGGGGCCTCGCCGGAGGCCGCAAAAAGGCCAAATTAGAGACGTTTTTGATCTTCAATCAGCAGTTTTTGACACTGATTCGCGCCGGTTTGCCTATCCTCGGCTCGCTCGAAATGCTGGCCAAAAACCAGAAAAACCCTGCATTTTCAGCGCAGTTGCAGAACGTGGCCGCACGCGTTCGGACTGGCGAATCTATTTCCTCAGCCTTTGAGGCCCAGGGCGGATTTCCGCTCATCTACACCACGACTTTGCTGGCCGGCGAGCGCAGCGGCAACCTCGAAGAGGTCCTAAGCCGTTATTTATCTTTCCAGCGGGTTTCTCTGGCTTTCCGGAAGAAGCTCCAGGCTTCCCTGATCTATCCGGCGCTGCTGATTACCCTCGTTTTTGGCCTGTTTATCTTCCTAATCACGTTCGTGGTGCCGCGTTTCGCGCTGCTTTATGACCAGATCGGCACCAAATTGCCCTCTATTACGCTGTTTTTGCTGGCTTTAGGACGCGGCGCGCAGCACTATATCCTCTATATTTTGCCCGCTTTAGCAATCGTCGCGTACCTGCTCTTCCGCTGGAGCAAGACCGACGCCGGTTCGGACCGCATCGACGGCATCCGCATCAAGCTGCCGATTTTCGGGAAAATCTGGCTCAAATATCAGGTTGCGCTCTTCGCCCGCACCCTTTCCACGCTGCTCTCAGGCGGTCTGCCGCTGGTTCCGTCGCTTGAGACTGCCGCCCGCTCCATCGCCAGCAAACGAATTGCAAAGGCGGTATTCTCATCTGTAGGCAGTGTTCGCGAAGGCAAGAGCCTGGCGCGCAGCCTGGAAAACACAAAGGTCTTCCCTGAGCTCTCGACTGAAATGATTGACGTCGGCGAGTCGACCGGCGCGCTGCCTCAGATGCTGAACTCGGTCGCCGAGTTTTTTGAAGAGGACGTTCAGACGGCGCTGACCGCGGCTCTGGCTTTGATCGAACCGGCGATTTTGATCGTGATGGGCGTAGTGGTGGTGATTATTCTCATCGCTCTGTATCTGCCTATCTTCTCGCTCAGTCAGTCAGGCGCGCTTTCGCGATAACTTAAGGATTTTCATGGCACAGGCACCCACATTCATTCCGGTTGAGCAGGACGAGGCGGCGCGCGCGCAGGCCCTCGCCCATCGCTATCGTTGCGAGTTCGTCGATCTCAAGAACTTCCGCATCCAGCACGATCTCTTCCGCACCGTGCCCGTGGACATGATGTTCCGCTATAACTTTGTGCCGCTGGAACAGCAGGAAGACCGCCTCGTTATCGCCGTCAGTGACCCCAGCCGCCTGATGGTGCTGGACGAAATCTCAAGCCTGCTCGGGCAGCGCATTTCGACGCGCGTGGCCACGCTCTCGCAGATTACCGACCTGCTCAAGAAAACCGAGCAATCGCAGCGTGTTCTGGACGAGGCATCCGAAGGGCTGACGTTCGACGTTCTGACCGGCGAAGACAACAGCGAAGAAAACATCTCCATCGAGAAGCTGACCTCGGAAGAGGACATCAGCCCGATCATCCGCCTCGTCGACACGACGATCTTTACCGCGCTCGAACGCCGCGCCTCCGACATTCACATCGAGACCTATGACGACTCGGTTCTGGTGAAGTACCGTATTGACGGAGTGCTGCAACAGGCTATGGCGCCTATCGCGCGTGAGCACCACTCGACCATCCTCTCGCGTATCAAGGTCATGAGCGAGCTGGACATCGCCGAGCGCCGCGTCCCGCAGGACGGCCGCTTCCGTGTGCGCTATAAAAACCGCCTCATCGACTTCCGCGTCTCCGTTATGCCGACTGTGCACGGTGAAAATGCCGTGCTTCGCGTACTCGATAAAGAGTCGATGAGCGAGAAGTTTCGCAAGCTCACGCTCGATGTGGTCGGCTTCGCAGATGATGACCTGCGCCGCTTCCGCCGCTATATCCGTGAGCCGTACGGCATGGTGCTGGTCACCGGACCCACCGGCTCCGGTAAAACGACGACGCTTTACGCCGCGCTGAACGAAATCAAGAGCGACGAAGACAAGATCATCACCATCGAAGACCCCGTCGAATACCAGATTCGCGGCGTCACGCAAATCCCGGTCAATGAGAAGAAGGGCCTCACCTTCGCCCGCGGCCTTCGCTCTATTCTGCGCCATGACCCGGATAAGATTCTCGTCGGCGAAATCCGCGACCAGGAAACCGCGCAGATCGCCATCAACTCGGCCCTCACCGGACACCTTGTCTTCACCACCGTCCACGCCAACAACGTATTCGACGTACTGGGCCGCTTCCTGAACATGGGCGTCGAGCCTTACAACTTTATCTCCGCGCTGAACTGCATTCTGGCGCAGCGCCTCGTTCGCACTATCTGCGAATACTGCATACGCCCCGTGCGCTACGATGAAGAAACGCTGCTTGCCAGTGGACTCGACCTGGCCGAGTGGCGCAACTTCGATTTCCGCGAAGGAGCAGGCTGCATCGAGTGCGGCGGCACCGGCTACCGGGGACGAACGGCGATCCACGAGCTGCTTGATCTCAGTGATCCCATCCGTGAGATGATTCTCGATAAGAAGCCCAGCTCAGAAGTCCGCAAACTGGCCGCTAAGGAAGGCATGCAGTTCCTGCGCGAATCAGCGCTCGACCGCGTGCGCCGCGGCCTGACGACGCTTAAGGAAATCAACAAAGTCACATTCATTGAGGCGACACGCTAGTGGCATTCAATCTCTTTATGCCGGAATCTCACCAGCGCCCGCGTCTCGCCTGCGAGCTTTCGCCGGACGGCGTGGTGGCCGCGCGCCTTGCGGACGCGCAGCAGACTGTGACGGCCCATGCTCCGCTCTTCGCCGGAGCGCTCATTCCCGGCCTGAAGACGCCGAACATCATCGACAAGGCGGCCGTCGTGGCCGCGCTGAAACGTGCTCTGGATGCAGTAGAAACGCGAGACAAGCGTCTCACGTTGGTGATGCCCGATGCGGCTGCGCGCGTGTTGCTGCTTGACTTCGACACGCTGCCGTCAAAACCGGCAGAAGCTCTTCCCGTAGTCCGCTTCCGTCTGCGCAAACTGGTGCCGTTTGAAGTGGATGATGCCGCCATCAGCTACCAGATCATGCAACAGACTGCCACAGAAACGAAGCTGCTGGTCACGGCGATGCCTCATGGTGTTCTTGCGGAATATGAAGAGGCTGTGCGGCTTGCGGGATATGAGCCGGGCGTCGTTCTGCCCAGCACTCTGGCGGCCCTGGCCGCGCTTACGCAAACCGAGCCTGCTCTGCTGGTCAATCTCAACGGCAATTCTGTAACCACGGCAATCACACGCGGCGAAGAGCTTATGCTGCACCGCAGCATGGAATTGCCCGAGAGCGAAGCCCAGCGCGATGACGAGCTGCGCCACGCTGTCTCTGTCTCCATTGCCTACTTCGAAGACACGCTGGCCTCTGTGCCGGATACCGTCTTCTACGCCGGACCGGGCGGAGCGCCCGAGCTGACGCGTATTCTTGCTCTGGAACAGTTCCGCATCCGCGACCTGATCAGCGCCGCCGCTGCCGGAAACGGCAACAATGTTCCCAAAGGCCTGCTGGCCGGGGTGTCAGGAGCGCTCGCAAGCTAATGCGCATCACCGTCAATCTTGCAACACGGCCTTTTGTCGAGCTGCGGCCCGTCTATCAACGCCTGCGCATCTGGATGGCGGTTCTGCTGCTGCTGGCCATTCCGCTCTGGTATCTTGCGCGGATCGAGCAGAAAAAAGCAGACGCAGCCACTGCGCGTGTTCGCCAGATGCGTGCCAGCGTGCAGCAGATGCAGCGCCAGCAGCAGAGTTATCAGGCGCTCATGCGCCAGCCGCAGAACGCCGCCGTGCTCACGCAATCGGATTTCCTGAACGATCTGTTCCGTCATAAAGCCTTTTCATGGACGGAGACGATGAGCGACCTCGAAACCGTTCTGCCCGCCGGAGTACAGGTTCTGAGCATCGATCCGCAGGTCACTCCGGACGGTCATGTCACCATCCGCATGCGCGTCAGCGGGGCCCGTGAGCGCGCGATTGAGCTGGTGAAGAACCTGGAAGGCTCAAAGCACTTCGCATCGCCACGGCTGGCGGGCGAGGCGCTCGCAACCGCTAACAACGGCAACCAGCAGGCCATGCCGGTGAATGCGTCCAGCGATGTGAATTTTGATATTCTTGCCGATTACAGACCCGTGCCGCTCAATCAGGAGCATGGCCAAAAGCATGAAAAAGAGCAGGCAAAAGGAGGCGCGCGATGAACAATCTGCGCAGGCTCCTTACGCTGCTCAACCTGCATATCGCAGGAGTCGTAGTGCTTCTGGGGCTGAATCTTTTTCTGCTTACACGGCTTTTTGTTGCCTGGCATGCGGCCAGCTCCGACCAGTCGGCGGACTATAACTCCGAGCACATGACCTATGTGCAGCTGCAATCGCAGATGTCGCGGCTGGAAGGGCTTCCGCAAAAAGTCGACCAGGCCCGCTTGGATGCCGACAAGTTCTATGAACAGCGCATCGCGGCCAACTACTCCACGATGGCGGGCGAGCTTGGTTCGCTCTCAGCAAAAAACAATGTGCGTCTGACACGCGCGCAGTACACGCCCACGCCTGCGATTAACGGACTTACCGAAGTGCGCATCGACGCCAGCCTGAGCGGCGAATACTCGGCGCTGATGCATTTCATCAACGACATCGAACGCGACAAAAACCATGTCTTCTTCACCATCCACGCGCTTACGTTAAGCGGCCAGCAGGGCGGCCTCGTGAATCTGCGGCTGCGCATGACCACTTATCTGCGTTCCAGCGGTGACCTGCCGGCTGTTTCCGGAGAAGAGGCCGCTGCCAACAGCGCCCAGGCATCCCTGCAGCCTCAGGAGGTCCAGTAATGGCATTGAGGATTGGAGCCGAAGACAGGAAAAAAGTCATTGCCGCCGGCGTGCTTGGCGTCGGCGTCATTGGAGCGCTGATCTACGCGCTGACCTCATTTTTCGGTGGAGGTTCTGCGCCAGCGCCGCCAGCTCAGACTGCGGCCGTCCGCCAGACGCCTTCCGCTATGGCAAACACTGTCAATCAGCATGCCGCAACCAGAATCCCCGGTATAGCTGCCAGCCTGGATCCGACACTGCATCCGGAATGGATGGCGCAGGCAGAGTCGGTTGAATATTCAGGCAAAGGGCGGAATATCTTCTCGCAGTTCTCCGCGCCGCCTCAGATTGAAGAAGCGAAGGCCCCTATCCGTCCCAACGCGCCGGTAGCTCAGGCGCCGCAGGGACCTCCACCGCCACCGCCGATCGATTTGAAATTTTTTGGTTATGAAGCGCACAAGGACGGCTCGCGCAAGGCGTTCCTTCTGCATGGCGATGATGTCTTTATCGCATCAGAAGGAGATGTGGTCGATCATCGTTATAAGGTCCTGAAGATCGCGCCATTCTCAGTCCAGGTGGAAGACCTGCCGTACCAGAATGCGCAGCCGCTACCGCTTATTCAGAATTGAAAACAGATGCACCGCCGCAGTCCCCAATCCGAATCCGGTTATATTCTGCTGGCCGTGCTGTTCATGGTGGTGCTGATCCTGATAGCGCTAGCCGTTGCCGCCCCGCGCATTGCTACGGAAATTCAACGCGACCGCGAAGCTGAGCTGATCCAGCGCGGCAAGCAGTACACGCGCGCCATCAAGCTGTACTACAAGAAATTCGGGCGTTATCCATCGTCCATCGATCAGCTTGAGAACACCAACAATATGCGCTTCCTGCGCAAGCGTTACACCGATCCCATGACCGGCAAAGACGACTGGAAGATCATTCATTTTGGCCAGGCACATGTGAAGGCGATGGGATTGTTCGGTCAGCCGATTCAGAACACAGGAAATGCCGGAGGGAATGTACTCGGCGGGACAGCTGGTTTATCTCCGACCCTGCCGGGCAGCACGATGCCGTCTACTTCCAGTATTTCCAGCACTTCGTCTTCCTCCAGCAGCACCAGCAATACGGATTCGAGCGCCGGCAGCACGGATTCTTCCGGCAGTAACCCAGCAGGCACTCCGTCCTCGACAAACACCACAAGCCTCGGAAGCACTAGCCCATTCAGCGGCAGCACAGGCAGTACGTTTGGCAGCGGCCAGACTTTCGGCGGCAGCGGCGGCCCCATTGTGGGCGTGGCCAGCAAAAGCGCCAAGGCATCCATCAAGGAATACAAACAGCAGAAGCACTACAACGAATGGGAGTTTGTCTACGATCCGGTTGAGGACCTGATGAGTTCCGTCAGCATCTTTGGCGGCGGATCGCTCACGGATAATGCCAGCGGAAGCAATTCTTCGAGTCCATTTTCGACCCCAAACAACCAGAACCAGCCGATCAGCCCTACTTCCGGTCCTACGAGCAGCCCGCCGACACAATCGCCGCAATAGCAAAATGGTCTCGCCAAAGCGAGACCATTTCTATTTCAAAACGGGGCATTTTCGTTCGATGAAGCTCATTTAAGAAGAAATCTGAGCTATACGCTGAACGAAGACCCGCAGCCGCAGGTGCTCTTCGTGTTCGGATTCTCGAACTTGAAGCCCGCCGCTTCCAGTGTCTCGACATAATCCACAACGCAGCCGTTGAGGTACATCAGCGAGGTGGCGTCCACAAAGACCTTGAGGCCGTCGAAGTTGAAGACCTTGTCCATCATGCCGGACTGGTTCTCAAAGGACATGGAGTACTGGAAGCCGGAACAGCCACCGCCTACAACTCCGATACGCAATCCGGCAGGAAGCGGGTCCTGGGTCGCCATGATTTCGCGGACCTTGCTGACCGCGGTATCAGTCAGCGACAGAGGCGTCTTTTTGACTTCCGTGGTTTCAGCCGGCGTAACAGTGGTGGTTGCCATTCATTTCTCCTGAAGAAAGCTTCTGTAACGAGTGTAACGCCCCTTAAACGGCGCATACAACTCTTGTTATTGGATGGCAAAAACCGGCAATCGATTCAGCGCTATTGTTCATTAAAATGCTGTGTTTACCTCCTGAAACGAGCTTTAATTGGCAGTAATCTGGCCGGAAATGCGCCCGTATTGCGCTTCCGTGAGGACTCCTTTGCTTACCAGCTCATGCGGGTCGCTGTAGGGCCGGTTACGGATGATCTTCTGCGCTCTCGCGCCTGTAACTCCAGGTAAATCAACCAGTTGCTCTTCAGATGCGGAATTGATGTCCACGCGTCCCGCTACTGGCTTCGCATCCGACTTGAGGCCTTCCTTCACGCCTGCGGCAACATCGTTGACCTTACGCTCCGCGTTTGCCGCCGCTACTTTAGCGTCGGCTGCAGCCTGCTTCGCGCCCTGTTTTACCTGCTGCGTGGTTTCCGCGGCCTTTTGTTTGATCTGCTCATCAGAGGGCGGCTGACTACTGCATGCTGCAAGCCACACCGAAGCGGCGAACAGGAAAATTGCTACGGCCAGGCGCGTTAAAAAGTCGGCTGAATGTCTTGTGTGAAATTTCATCTCTGATCTCCCGTTCCTCGTTCTGGGACACATGGATGGAATCCTTTGCAGACAAAGAGGTTGCCAAATTAGTTTCGCGGACTGGAAACGCCCCCTGTTCAAACGACCCGGAATAGGGCTATGATTCAGAATCAAAGCGGCCCCACCTACCTCCGAGCCCGCGCAATTCGGACCCGCCCGTACCTGGGACCGGCTCTAAATTCGAATCCCAAAGGTGAGCATCATGCTTGTTCTGTGGATCGTATGGGCCGTCGTCACCTGCTTGCTGTTAGCGCTCCTTGCCTATCGTGGCACCCTGACCCGTTATGAGGAAGATCAACTCTTTCTGGATGACGCCGAGAACCACCAGCAGGCGGAACAAACGGCAATTGTGAATAAGGTCAACAAGGTAACGCCTCTGGTCCGCATCATGACCGGCGCTACCTGTGTTCTGTCCGCAGTTATTATTGGCGTATACGTCTGGGACGCGATCAGCCAGTTTAAGTAAGGACGCATTTGTCTGCTGGGAGCGCCCCGCGGGCGCTCCATCTCTCTCACCGGTCCGGTGACAGACCAGCTATGGCCCCGCGTTCTGTTATGGTTTCACCACTTCCTTGTGGCTCCCACAAAATGTACTAAAACGTCCTCGGGGTGCATTGGCATCACGGGGATGCTCTTTCGATATCGGTCGGGGATGCGCTAAAGCCACTGGATCTCCCGCTGCGATGCCGAATGTTCGATAAACGTTCTTCTTCCAGCGAATCAGTACGCCATCATTCGGCTCGCAATACAGGCCCAGAGCCGCCAAATCGCGGTGCGCATCCGGCATCAGTCCTTCGCCGCAGGCTTTGTCGATTGGCGGCCTGAGCGCATCGACAACCAGCACGTCGGCTCCCTGCATCCGCAGCGCCAGCCCCGCCGGGCCGCCGCCCACAATCAGAACATCACTGAAATTTCGGCCAAAGGCAACTACCACTCCAGTAAAAGAATCTCCGCGCAAAAGCCCGGCCCCATAGCAGCTAGGATGCTGCGCGTCCCTGCAGCGGGTCGCCTGTGCTTCATCACTTCATCCAGAACCACCAGGACAGAAGCAGAAGAAAGATTGCCTACACGGCGCAGCGCGTCCCAGGAAACATCCAACTCGCCATTTTTCAGATTGAGCGCGTCTGCCGTGGCCTCCAGAACTTTCGGGCCGCCCGTATGCATAATCCACGAACCGATATCCGCGCGCTTTAATCCCTGCTGTTCTAAGAAGTGATCGACGTCACGGCCAAGATTTTCCCGCACTACCGTCGGCACATCGGGCGAAAGCACGATGTTGAACCCCTTCTCCGAGATCTTCCAGCCCATCACATCATGCGTATTGGGATAGAAAACCTGATGGCTCGCCACAATGCGCGGTCCGGACGTTTCGACCTTCTCTCCCGCAACCAGCACCGCAGCAGCGCCGTCGCCAAATAATCCGGAAGAGATCAGGTTCGCAACAGAAAGATCGTCACGCTGCCATGTAAGCGAGCAAAGCTCCACTGACAACAAGGCTGCAACCTGGTCTGGGTATGCCCGCACATAGTCAGCGGCGCGCGCCAGACCCGCTGCTCCGGCCACGCAGCCCAGGCCAAAGATGGGATTGCGCTTGATATTCCGCGAAAGCCCCATACGATTCACAAGGCGGGCATCAATCGACGGGCTGCATACTCCAGTGACAGACACAAAGAAAATCGCATTGATGCGCTCGCGTTCAAACCCGGCAAATTTCAGCGCGCAATTTATAGCCTGTTCGCCCAGATCTTCGGCGACTTCGATCCAGGCGTCATTCGCTTTACCCCACGTGTCCAGGCCGCGATAGTCTTCGAGCGGCCGGGAAAAATACCGCCCATCCACTCCGGTCCGGTAATGAAGCCTTTCGAGGAGACTGGATTTCTCGAAGCTCTCGCCCCAGTATTCCTTGATCGCTTCAACAATTTCCTGTTGTGAAAAGTAATGCGGGGGATAAGCGGTCGAGGTGGCAGCGATTTTCATCAGAGTGGACCCACTTTCAGAGTATTCGATACCGGATTCAACACCGTTTTAGAAATGTAACGGCATTGTCACTCTTTTGGCTTGTGAAATCGAACCATTCCAAAGAAATGGGCTTTAATCGATGGCTGCTGTCAGTTGATGCCGGACATCCGCCCCACGCACCCAGAAGATTACGTCCATCGCGATGTTGGTAGCATGGTCGGCAATGCGCTCGAGATTTCGCGAAATGATAATGGCCTGCAGTGCCTGCTGGCTCAGATCCGGTTTTGTCTGGATGAATTTCGTCAGTTCCTCATGCGCGATCCGGTTCATCCGATCAATCTCATCGTCCATCGCAAGCACCGATTCCGCCACCTGCGCGTCAGCATCCAGCAAAGACTGCACGGCAGTTCGAATCATACGCGCCGCCCCCATGCGCATTCCATCAATATCAATCGGAAGATCAATCGGATCGCACTCAATCAGGTCGAGCGCACGAATTGCAATGCTCATCGACTGGTCCCCTATGCGCTCCAGATCGCCATTAATTTTGATGACGGCAAGAATAAACCGCAGGTCAATGGCCATGGGCTGCTCTTTGGCGAGCAGGTCATAAGCCATCTCATCCAGCTCACGCTGCGCCGAGTTGATGGCCTTCTCGTTATCGCGCACAAACTGGCATAGTCCTGGATCACGCTGCAGGTATGAATCGACACTGGCGTCCAGCGCCTGTTGCGAAAGCGCTGCCATGGACAGAATCTTGTCCTTAAGCTCGGCCAACTGTTGCTGGAAATGGATGCGGGGCAATTCGTCCTCCAACCTCAGTATGCAACAGATATGTAACAATCCTGAGAAAACCTGCGCCAGCCGGACTCGCGTCAATTACTGCCGTACCGTGGCGATCAGTTCGCTGAGTCTTGTGAGGGGGTTTTAGGCCGGTTGGAAACTGCCCTTGCAACATAGGCCTTCAGTCTGTCGCGCAGACGCGCCGCCCAGGGGCTGTCCACCGCGAGCAGACCCAGACCAACGAACAATAACGGAATGCCGGGAATAATGGGCAGAATACATCCGGCAATGCCGGCCGCCAGACATGCATACCCGGAAGTCTGCCGCAGAATGATATCGATCCGCTTCTTGCCATGCGTCTGCATACTCATCAGACTCGCCAGGCGGCAATTTGGATGGCTTTATTTCATCCGGTGCTCTGCTTCTTTCGCAGCTTCATATATCTGATCGAAGGACTCGACCGCGTACAGAACCTTCTGCATCTCCGAGACAAGGAACTCCTGGTTCAGCACAGCATCCAGATCAAAATCACGAATCTCCGGGCCGCCTTCCAGTTCCCTGTTGATCACATGCGTCGATTCGCCATGCGAGGAAATCAGGCCGCTGCCGTAAAGCTTGATCGTTCCTTTCTGACGGATCACGCCGAACTCGACTGTAAACCAGAAGAGCCGTCCCATGCGCTCCAGCTTGTCCTTGTCCTGCATCAGCCCCAGGCAAACGCGCCCATACTGCTGCAGAAAATCGGCAAATACGGGATGCGCATGCATCGGCACATGGCCGAAGACATCGTGAAAAATGTCCGGCTCCGGCGTATATTCCAGCGACTCGCGCTTGCGCAGCCAGGTCGTCGTGGGAAACTGCCGCGCCGCCAGCATCTCAAAAAACGCATCCGGAGGCAGAAAACCACTTACCGGCGTAGCGTTCCAGCCGGTACGCGGCCCCAGCCGCTTATTTACTTCTGCCAGGTTTGGAATCGAATCCTCGCGCAACCCGATCTGGTGAAAGCCATCCAGATATTCCTTGCAGGCATGCTCTTCCAGCTGCGGCATGCGCCTATGTACCAGCTCCGCCCACACTGCATGCTGTTCCGGCGTGTAGGCATTCCAGTCCTGTTGAATGAGAAATGATTCGGCTATATGCAATTGCGCGGTGGCTGGGTTCATGTGAGAACACCCCGTGGTTCAAAACTCTTGAGCATCTCACTCGGAATCGAGAGTGTCAACCTGTCTCTACTGCACAATCAAATTAGATTCGTCCAGCCTCACCTGCGTGACTCCACATTCTGCAAACTGTCTTTGCGTTGCTTCAACTGATCCCTCCAGCCCAATCGCCCGGCAGGCATCCTCAATCACAACGGCCTCAAGCCCTTCCGCGCGCGCATCCACGGCGGAATACCGCACGCAATAGTCATAGGCCAGGCCGGCCAGAAACACGCGCCTGATCCCCAGCTCATGCAGATATCCGGCAAGTCCGGTCCTGGTGGCGCGATCATTCTCCTGAAATGCCGAATACGAATCGATCTCGCGCCGAAAGCCTTTGCGCAACACCAGCTGCGCGCGCGTGGTATCGAGGTCCGGATGAAATGCCGCTCCTTTGCTTCCCTGTACGCAATGGTCAGGCCAAAGCGTCTGTTCGCCATAAGCTAATGCTGCCCGGCTAAACGGCTGTGCGTTAGGGTGGTTCGAGGCAAACGACAGATGTTCTTTCGGATGCCAGTCCTGCGTGAGCACCACGCAGCGAAACAATGGCGCAAGATGATTAATTACTGGAACGACTTCGTCTCCGCGCTCAACGGCCAGAGCTCCCCTCGGACAAAAATCGTTTTGCACGTCCACGACCAACAGCGCATCCCGCTCTGTAATCTTCATTGATCTCCCGTCAGAAACAATTTGTGTCCAGCACAAATCGCCGGCTCTGGCCAATTCTTACCCGTTGGGTATATGTTAGTGGGTCGCAGTTCGTTCAGAGCAGTATCTGTATGGTCTGCAGGCGCGTCTAACCTAGCAACGGGAGTATTTTCGATGTCCACTCTTGCGCACCCGGAAGTGCAAACGCAAAAGGATTTTCTTCCCCTCAATGGAACAGATTACGTAGAGTTTTACGTCGGCAATGCCAGACAGGCCGCGTACTTTTACCGCCTGGCTTTCGGCATGCAGCTCGTGGCCTACTCCGGTCCGGAAACCGGCGTCCGCCATCGCGCCTCCTATGTGCTGCAGCAGGGTAAAGTGCGTTTTGTGTTGACAACGCCGCTTCGTCCTGATGGTGAAATCGCCGAGCATATCCATCGCCACGGCGATGGAGTGCACGATGTTGCTCTGTGGGTAGACGACGCCAAACTCTCATGGAAGGAAACCACGAAACGCGGCGCGCGCAGTGTGCATGAACCTTACGAGCTCCGCGATGAGCACGGAGTAGTGAAGCTCGCCACCATTGCTACCTATGGCGATACTGTCCACACCTTCGTCGAACGCAGTGACTATCACGGCGCTTTTATGCCTGGTTTCCGCGGTGTCGAGAAAGACCCTCTCGCTCGCCCCGTAGGCCTGCTCTATATCGACCACATGGTAGGCAACGTCGGATGGAATGAGATGAACCGCTGGGTTGATTTCTATGCCGATGTCATGGGGTTCTCTCTCTATCAGCATTTCGACGACAAGGACATCTCGACCGAATACTCAGCCCTCATGTCGAAAGTGATGGCGAACGGCAATGGCCGCGTGAAATTCCCGATCAACGAGCCCGCTGAAGGCCGCAGAAAATCTCAGATCGAAGAATATCTCGAGTTCTACCACGGCCCCGGCGTGCAGCATATTGCACTGGCTACCGACAACATTCTGCACACTGTCGCAACACTGCAGCAGCAAGGCGTCGAGTTTCTTCGCGTGCCACATACCTACTACACAGAACTCGAAAAACGTGTCGGCGGGATCGACGAGCCGATTCAGGAACTCGAAAAACTCGGCATTCTCGTCGACCGCGATGACGAAGGCTATATGCTGCAGATATTCACCCGCCCGGTAGAAGACCGCCCAACGCTCTTCTACGAAATCATCCAGCGCAAAGGCAGCCGCAGCTTCGGCAAAGGAAACTTCAAAGCATTATTTGAAGCCATCGAGCGTGAACAGGCCGCGCGCGGTAACTTGTAAGAGCTCTTAAGTTGACGGTACGTTTTCAAACAAAACGTGCCGTCATTTTTCAATCAAAAATTTATAGGAGTTGGGTATTGGCGTGACCCCATAAGGATTGTCATCCCGACCGAAGTCGCGCAGCGACGTAGCGGAGAGACCTGCAGTTTTATCGTCTACGCTATCTCCTGATCTGCTCCAAAATTGTTATTCATCATTTTTTCCGGCGCGATTCTCGCTCCAGATGGAACAATATCCATCCCAGCGCGCAGATGCTTACAGCAACAATGGCAGACAGAAGGTAAAGCGCAAAGACATTCGGATCCACAACAACAATGAAATGCCTTTACATAAAAACAAGGCGCAAGGAAACTGTAAGAAATTCATAAGCCTATCCAACTCGACAACGTGCGCCTGCGAGATCACGAATTGACGCTTGCCTTTATCTCATTTTCTCCGCACCAATTCCATGACGTTCCGGCTTACCATTTTCGGATGGTCCACGCTGAGACGGCTGAAGAGATGGGACAGATCAATCTTCGGGCCGAGACAAACCATATCATCGAGCGCTATGCCGGACATATCGGCTACAGCGTACACGAAGCCCGGCGCGGGCATCATTATGCGGCGCGAGCTGTCAGATTGCTTATGCCGCTCGCGCGTCAGATCGGAATCAATCCACTCTGGATTACCTGTGATCCGGACAATGCTGCCTCGCGCCGCACGTGCGAGATAGCAGACGCGGAGTTCATAGAAATTGTCGATCTTCCACCGGAGTACCCAGGCCATGCGCTGGGGCAGCGCCAGAAATGCCGCTATCGCCTGTACACCTAATCAAAATAAAAAGCGGCCCGCTCGGGGCCGCTTTGTCGAGTTGGCAAGCCTGACGACTATTGATTTGCCGAGATACTCAGCGTCATCTGCGTCCCGCTTGCCAGCGCGATATTTTTGCCATCAGCGTTCAATACAGCACTCTCTTTCGTGCTGCCGCCGGAACTCAAATTCACTCCCGGCATGTTCGTAACATGCCCAGTGATTTGATTCATCTGCGAAAGATTGGTTGTACCGGCAGTTGTAATTGTATTCGTCGTTGCACCCAATGTGTCACGCGAAGCCGTTGTGGAAATTCCGTTCGTTGTGTTGATAACAGCGTTGCCCGCTCCGCGCACTGCTCCACCACCTCCGCCCAGCAATCCTCCGCCGGACGCGCGGCCGCCACTGCTCGCCATCGCAGACACAGGAGCAGGGCCGGCGCCGGCGCCCATCTCACTACCGTCTTCAGCGCTTGCTGACATAGCAGCGGGCGCAGCCAGTGACATCACTGTCGCGCGAATCGGAATCACGCTGCCATTGCGCAACACTGCGCGGTCAAACATAAAAGCAAGTCGAGATGCTTTTTGATCAGCCGACTTTGCCTGCACATCCGTGACCTTGCCGATCAGGCGCGTGCCCTTTTCCAATTTAGTTCCGTCGCTCAGACGTGCTGTGCTGGTTGTTCGCGCCGTCACTTCATCACCCAGCTTTGCATTCTTGGAATCGATCTTTTTCGTCAGTTCCGCAGAGAGATTCGTGGCCTCGGCAGCTGAAATGTGCTGCTGATTTTGGGTCGCATTGGCCGTCTGAGTAACAGCCGCGCTTGTTTGTCCGTTCGCATCTACAGAGCTTGCAGGAGAAGTCGTCTGCGCATGAGCGCTTACAGCAAAAACAGCAACCGCAAACAACGAGAGGTATTTCATACGTGATGTTTTCCTCGCAATCTGCATTTTCGCAGAGCGTACCTTGCTCCACGCGCCCCATTTAGATGCAACTAACAAGCCAGGCAGCATTGATTTTGCATCTTCCCGGAATTCAATCACTTGTGAGATAGATAGGAGGCATGCCCATCACTAAAGTAACGTATTTCATCGAGCAGAATTCACCCGGACAAAGAGCAAAATTTGCTTATTCCGCTGTCATCTCCACGCCTTTTGCTTCTCTGCCGAATGCCGTTACCACAGCAAGAAAAACCGCCACGATCACCACCGTTGCCGCCAGCACCACTCCATAGTTGCCATAATGCTCAGCGGCCTTTGCCTGTATCACCGCATTGCGCGAGGCCAGCAGATTGCCCAGCTGATATGCAAGTCCGGGAAACGTCGCGCGCACCGGCCCCGGCGAAAGCTCCGTCAGATAAGCCGGAATAACACCCCACGCGCCCTGCACCATAAACTGCATCAGGAACGCGCCGGTACCCAGCGCATACAACGAGCCTCCGAATGCAAACAGCGGAATCACAGGCAAAGCAAGCAAGGCCGCTGCGATAATCGTCCGTTTACGCCCAAAACGTTCTGAAATTCCGCCGAAGAAAATACCGCCTAGCAAAGCGCCGATGCTATAGACAATGGCGATGGCTCCGGTAAGCGCAGCCGAATATCCATGGTCCTTCTGCAGAAATGTCGGATACAAATCCTGCGTGCCGTGCGAAAACGAATTGAAGCCTGTCATCAGCAAAATCAGAAAAAGAAAAGTAAGCGCATATTGTCGAATCCCTCCTGCCATCGACATGGCAGGCTTCGCTGACTTGCTTTTTCCCGCGCGCCACACCGGCGACTCTTCCACTTTCAGACCGATATACAACACCAGCAATGCCGGCGTAGCGCCCACCACAAACAGCCCGCGCCAGCCAACCACGTGGCCCATCCAGGTCATATTCGTGAATGGCTTGTAAAGGGCCGCATACGCCGCTGCCGCGACCAGATACCCAACCGCATAGCCTTCCTGCAGCAGCCCGGAAAAAAACCCGCGACCCTCTTTAGGCAATGTTTCAAAGGCGAGCGCCGCGCCAACGCCCCATTCACCACCCATGGCAATTCCAAAAAGAGCGCGCAGCACCAGCAGAGCATCCAGGGACGGCGCAAAGGCGCATGACAGCTCAAAAATGGAATAGCACGCAATGTTCAGCATCAATATTGGACGCCGCCCAAACTTCTCCGCCAGCGCCCCAAACAGAAATGCCCCCACAGGCCGAAAGGCCAGCGTAAGAAAGAGCGCTTCTGCTACTGCGGAAGTCCGCGCGTGAAAATCCGCAGCAATGGCTGATACGCAGAAAACCAGCAGAAAGTAATCAAAGGCGTCCAGCGACCAGCCCAGAAAAGCGGCAGTGAAGGCGTGCCGCTGCTGCGATGTGAGCGTCCGAAAATGAGAAAAGAACTGAATTCGCATCCGCTGGCCCGAAATTGGAGCTTAACAGATGGCTCTGAGCTCTATGCGGGAAAACCAAAACAAGTATGTATGAGAGAAAAATGCCTTCATAACACCAGGATTCGCAGACCATGCAGAAAGCATTCTGATATGTTACAAAGACGCTCATGGCCAGCAAGCTGCAGGAAGAAATCAAACAGACCCGTCCTTTCGGAAGCATTGAAGAAGAAGCGCTGCTCAATATCCGCCGCACGTCAGACCGGCTGCAATATCACGGCCAGCAGCTTTTCAAGCCGCACGGCATTACGCCTACGCAATACAACGTTCTGCGCATTTTAAGGGGGGCCGGCGATGGCGGTCTCCGCTGTTCAGATATAGGCGAGCGCCTGGTAAGCAGCGATCCCGACATCACCCGCCTGCTGGGCCGTCTGCAAATACAGAAGCTCATCAAGCGGAAGCGCAATCCGAAGGACCGTCGCGTAATCTACGCAACCATTACCGCTCAAGGCCTGAACCTGCTGAAAGAACTGGATCCGATTGTGAGTGAATCCACCAGGCAGGTGTTCAGGCACATGGATAAAGAAAAATTACAAACGCTGATTTCGCTGCTGGAAGAAGCGCGTCAGGCAATTTCCGAATGACCTTGTTACAGCCTACAGCTTTGCAGTCTCTCCCAGGGCCGCCTCGATGCTGGCTCTCGCGTCCGCTTCGCTTCCCTTGGAGTGAATCTGATGGTGCAGGCAGTACAGCGCAAGCTCCAAACGGTCTGAGACCCCCAGCTTGTCATAAATCTTACGCAGATAGTTTTTGATTACCTGCTCGCTCGTCCCCAGCTCATAGGCAATTTCCTTGTTGCGCTTGCCTTGCGTAATGCAGTTGATAATCGACAGCTCTTTGGGAGACAAACGTGGCTGGTTCTTCGGGCTCTGCATCGCCGATGCCTGCGTGCGATATGCTTCAATCACCCAGGTAATCGACTGGTTATCGATCCAGGTCTCCCCCGCAGCAATCTTGCGCACGCATTTCACCAGCAGATCGGGTGAAATTGACCGCGGAATCACACCCCGCACACCCCGCCGGTAAAGCTCGACGATATGAGCCTCATCCGTAGAGGTAGCCTGGACAATAATCTTCAGTTCCGGCGACTGGTGGAGAATGTCAGCGATCGCGCTTCCTTTGCCAGCGAGCAGATTCCCTTCCAGCACAAGCACGTCCGCCGGATGCTGCGACAGCGACGCCATCAGTGTAGCCAGACTATCCACCTGGGCAACAATCTCGATGTCTGCTTCGACGGCAAATACTTTCCGCATGCCGACGCGGTAAATGGCCTGGGAGTCGGCCATAACAACGCGAATTGGTTTAGATTTGGCAGATTCGCCTGTGCCATTTGCACTCTGCGCAGGGCTTTCGACAGTTTTATGCCTTATTTCGGACATTGTTTTTCCTGTTTATTGGAAGCGATACTCATCTATTACCGCTGCCGCAAAACAGTTCGAGCGTTCCTCATACGAGCGAACCACTCTTCCAAGACAGTGCACAGCAGCAGTGTTGTCACCGAACAGCTCGCCTGCTGAAATGTCCAGCAGGAACTCAACCGGCGCGTTAACCGGCAAACTTTCTTTCAACCGAAAGAGGACCCCGTTTGCCGAAATATTTTCTGTTATCCCGGAAAACTCACGATTTCCTGACAAAACCAGCACTGGAACGTGAAGCGGGAACCGCACGGAAGAACGCGTTCCATCAGGATCAATTTCATAACGAGAGGAATATTGCGTCATATTCCCTCCATATCGGACGCGCCAAACACATCCTTACCCTGCTTGAACGTAATGCCTTCTTCCGAATTACTAAAGTTTACACCGACTATGTAACTAAAGGGCAATGTTGTTTTGTAATTCCTTGATTTCATGAAGTTGAGAGTAGGAAATTCTTACACGGTAGTAATTTAAAGCATTTTTTCATTTGGTGTAGAGTGCCGTCATTCTGACGACCGGAGGAGGCAGAATCCCAAGCCAAGCTGGCTGAGGATTTTTCTCCTGCGGCGCAGAATGACGACTATGTAACTGCTCTACACTTATAGGAAAGTGCTCTAGAACCCAAAAAAATCAAGGATTTGCTTCATTCGGATAGAATGCCGCCGAACCGCCCACCCACTCTTTATCCCGGTTATGGTCTACTCCCATCATCTTTCCCCGGCCCAGGCGGACAAGGGAAAGCACCGGCTCCAGATTCCCGCCATCGGGCCATAAATAAAGAATCCTGATTTCAGGCTGGGTCAGCCCGTGTGGCGTTTCTACCACAGATTCAAACTGCACTCGCTGTTGCAGAAGGTACTCATGCCGCTGGCCTTTGGGAATCGATGCCAGCCTCTCATCCGACGGCGCAAACTCGATGCCCTTCCCGGCAAACGAGAACAGCGGCTTGAGAATCCACTCCTCCCGGTTTTCAGGCAGCCGTTCGCGCCATCTGCCTGCCATCCAGTCATCCAGAAAGACCGCCGGAGGCACTGCCGGATGGTCCAGATGCGGAATCGAAAACTTGCTGATATGGAAGTACCAGTTCGGATGCCCCGCCCACTCCACATCAAACGACTCGCGATAATCGAACGGGAGCTCAATCTGTTTGCGCAGCAGCTCATCCACAATGGCGCGGTTATAAATACGGCGAATCGGAACCAGCTTCTTCCCTTTGCGATAACAAAGCCGCGTCGGCTTTCCCGGACGCACATCCGGAACCAGCTCGGCAATATCGACAATCTCAATCCCCAGCCGCTCCGCCGTCACCAAAAAATCCGGCAGAGTCTTCTGCTTTTGCGGCTCCACTTCCGTCAACACCACATTTTCCGGATGGTGTCCGCGCAGAATCACCCGCTCCATTAGCTTCCAGAAGCTTGTTTCCGTGTGCCCGCCAAGCAGGTATCCAAGATCGCCATCCAGCTGAAATGCCGAACGGTAAATCTCGCTCAAAACAAACTGATATCCAAAAACCGACGGAAACGCCTGTAACTCAACCAGCTTCGGAACCAGCTTCCCGTCTGCATCCCGCGTCAGCCCAAAATCAGCCGTCATAAAATGAGGATGCGCTGTCTCATCCGCCGCGCAGTACTGTGGAGGAATCATCGTCCGCGACGCCTTGAGGTAGTTCTTGTCAGCGACAAGCCGATGCGTCAGCTCGGCCCCAATGGCCGCCATTTCATCGAGTAGTGTTTTGGGGAAGAAGCAGGGCGTCTCGGCTACGCGAAAATCCACATGCGTCCGCACGCACGCGTCGAGACTGTGCAGCATATTGCGGTATGCTTCCGGGCGAAAGCGCTGATTAAAATCCCTGCGTAACGCCTCGATCACAGGATCAACCCCGCCCCCAGATTACCGCAAATCCGGCAGCTCTGGCGCAGGCAGATAATTCACTCGATCAGAAAAGTATTCCGCGCAACCCCATATGCAACTGATCTAGGATTTGCTGCGCAATCCGAGCCAGTCGCGCTGATAAACGAAGCTGACGGCCAGCAGCAGTATGCCTAATCCGAGAAAACTGAGAATGCGATAGCCCTGGCTCAGCTGGCGCGTGTCCACAAGAAAGACTTTGGCAATGCTGAGTGTGAGCAGCGCCAGCGCCTGCCAGCGAAGAAACGCTGACTTCTTCCAGAAGCCTATGCCCAGCAGCGCTGCTCCAAAGAGCATGGCCCAGGCGGAATAAGAAAATTGCTCGTAGATATCAAGGTCACCTCTCTGTGTAGAAGGCTGTGCCGCCCAATAGGAATGAATCTCCAGGCAGACAGCAACCATCGCGAGAATTGAGACAGCGATTCCTGATCCTGCTGCGATGGCGCGCCATTCGCGGGGAGCGTGCGTGGCAAGCCATGTGGCGAAGGCAAAGACCGCAATGGCAATGAGATACGTGGCAAAACGGCCGTTCCACAAGACGAGATGTCCGTTGCCGAGATGAATAACATTGACTCCAACAAACGCCAGCGCCAGCACCGCGGTTGCCAGCAGCCTTAGTTCACGCTGGGACTGCTGTTTCGCCATCCACAACAGCAGCGCGCCTTCCAGCAACCAGCCTATGGCGATGTAGTGCCCGTGCAGTTCGAGTGGAATGGCAGCGGTGAAGAAGACCACGCTGATGGCCAGATATACCGCCGGCAGCGTGAGTGGCCCCGCGCCAGTTTGCCTGCGGGAAACGCGCAGCATGATGAAGTAAAAAGCTGCGAGCGGCAGGGCGATCCATGGGCGGGCATATGTTCTGCCGGGTTCACTAAGCAGCGCGTAGAACTCAAAAAAGGCCAGGGCGGCATTCAGAAGCGGCAGGGCTACGAGAACGATGTTGTCCTGCGCTGAAAGATTTCTTACCTGAGTTGCCATGCGCAGGTTGCGCAATAGCTGTGGAGCAATGGCGAAGAGCAGAAAGAACGCGATTACAAAAAATACTGCCAGAGCAAATTGCCGGTCTGAGTAATAGCTTACATACCAGGCGATGGCATAAAAGCTGGTTCCGAAGAACGCAGCGAGCAGCAGGCGCGACCAGGGCCGCAAGGCAATCAGTGTGACTGAGGCAATATCAAGCAAGAGAAGATAACTGAAGAGCTCCAATGCGTGGTTCTGCCCATTTGCGAGCAGGAGCGGCGTAATGAATCCCCCAATGGCCGCATAGAATGCCAGTACTTCGGAGTTCTGCCTCCAGCACAGAACGGCGTTCGATACGGTGACCAGTATCATGGCCAGCAGCGCAATTCCGCCGGGCACAAGATGAAAGACGGCATAAGCAGCCCAGAGCGAGAGATACAGGATGCCGGTGCCCAGCGCCTTCAACGAGTAAGAAAAAGCGCGGTAACCCTGACGCCGGAAACGCTCAGACCAGGCGATAATGCCCGCGCCTGCGATCAGACCGATAAACACGCGGCTGACCGGCCCGATCCACTGGTTGTCGATGGCAAACTTCAGGAACCACGCCATGCCGATCAGCAGGGCGATGATGCCGATGCGATTGAAAAGCTGCGAGCCGATTCTGGCTTCAAGTCCTTTGTCGCGGAGCTTGTCTTTGGCTGTGAGGCGAGGCGGAACAGGAGCAGTTTGCGGAATTGTGGAAATCTGCGGCTGTGGCTGACGCCCGGCTTCAATTGTCTGCTCCAGCCGCCAGACTCTGGCAGTGAGATCGGCTACCTGCTTCTGCAGATCTTCTATGTCGCTCACCTGTTCAATGTACAGGGAGCGCAGGAAAAAAGGGAGCCGTTGACGGCCCCTTTGGTAATGCGTCTGCTAAAACATTTCCAAATCGATGTAGACCAGGCACATAGTCGTCATTCTGAGCTGCATCCGAAGTCCCCGACACGCGATTTTTACGTGTTGGCGCGGGCAGGCGAAGAATCTCCAGCCAGCCTGGCTTGAGATTCTTCCTCCCTTCGGTGGTCAGAATGGCGGTTTACACATAAACGAAAAATGCTTTAGTAGCTCAGCTTCAGACCGAACTGAATGATACGCGGCTGGAAGGTGCTGGTAATTACGCCATTGCTGCTGGGCGTGCCGCCGGTGATCGCGCCGACCGGGACTGTTGCTCCCGGAGCGAGTGTGGCTGTAGTGGTTCCGAGTGTTCCGCCCAGGCCGCTGCTGGGCAGGTAGTAATTGGTGTGGTTGAAGAGGTTGTAGAACTCTGAGCGAAACTCCAGCTTCATGCTTTCGATGGGCAGGTTAAATTTCTTGTTTAATGCCAGATCGGTTTGGTAGAAGGCCGGAGTTCTCCCCGGATTACGGGAAGAGTTGCCGAAGGGGCTGAGCAGATTTCCGGCTGCATCCCGCGTGGGCGGGAGGACAAAGGCCGCATAGTTGACGTATTGGATGTAGCCGGTGTTCGGCAACTTGGTTTTCTTGATGAGAGGCTGCCCCGGCACACGGTCCGGGCGATAGAGATTTGCGCCGCGGTAGCTGGCCGTAATCTGCTGAGAAACCTGATTGGCTGAGCTGGGTGAATAGGTGATGTTAAACGGAGTCCCAGCCTGCATGGTGTTGATGCCGCTTACCTGCCATCCGCCGAGAACGGCATCGACGAATCCATTCGCACCAGAAAGATAGGTACGACCGCGACCGAAGGGCAAGTCGTAAACCAGACTGGTGACGTTCGCGATGGGCAGGTTGTAGTCAGACTGCGAGTAGTCTGCGCTGATGTTGTTGCCGTCTTGCGGCGAAGGCGTATTTCCTTCGAGGGATGCGCTGGCGTTGTCCAGCGAATGCTGCCAGGTAAAGGAGTTCAGCAGCGAAAGACCGCCAACAAAGCGCTGTTCATAGCGCGCCTGCAATGAATCAAAATGCGAATAGAACTGGTTTAGAGCTGCGGTAATATCCGAAGGCCAGTTGCTGAAGGGCCGTGCAAAGCCATTCTTTGGGTTCTTTTGGTTAGCGTTTAGAAAGCCCTCCAGTTTTACCCCATGATTGCCGACATAGGCCACGTCGAAGACGATGTTCTTGGCCAGCTGGCGCTGCACACTCAGAAAGTAGCTTTCGACATAACTGTCCGCTCTGTCTTTGGGAATCCAGGTAATGTTGTCTGTCGCCGCATTGAACGATGTAAGCGAGGCAGGAAATCCGCGGTCGAGGGTAACGAAGCACGTGGTTGCCGGCGCACCCACAGGGCACTGCGTAGCAGGTGACGGCTTGACGGCCTGCGACCCTACTGAAGCGAACTGCGCCTGCGGAGCATTGATGCCGAGAATGTTGCCGGACCCGGCCCGCGTGTAATGGACATAGCTGATGCCGAAACCGCCGTGGATAACGGTTTTGTCGTCCGGTGAGTATGCGAAGCCAATGCGCGGTCCAAAGTCATTCAGATCGGGATTGACCAGCGTGCTGCCGTAGACTCCGCCGCCGTGATAGGGAGTGATACCGTTTCCGGCCACCGCACCAGGGCTGAGTGTGAGCACCGTCTGGGAAACTGGGTCGAAATTCGAAATATAGTTGTGCTGCTCCGAGTAGGGCGCGCCATATTCCCAGCGCAGGCCATAGTTGAGAGTAAACTTCGGAGTCACCTTCCAGTCGTCCTGAGCGTAAACATTGTCCATGGAAGTGCGCAGATGCGCGACAAAGTAGTTTGCCAGCGCATAGGAAGCCGGCATGCCAAAGAGGAAATCTGCCCAGTAGTTGTCGGCGACGGGAGAGCCTGAGCCAACGTTGGTGTAATCGCTGTTGAAGCCAAAGGAGCCGTAAAGCGGATTGTTGTCGTTGACAGCCATCCAGATATGCTCGTATTCGTAGCCGAACTTCATCGAGTGCCGGCCTTTTACCCACGTGAAATTGACTTTGGGATCGAGCAAAGCAGGGTCCTGCCACTGCGGATTGGTGCTCTGGCGACCAAAGCCGCTGAAATTCGTAATTCCGATGGACGGCAAACCACCGGCTACAACTGGATTTGAGGGCAGTCCCGGAATGGTGATGGAGTTGTTGCCGATGGAAAGCGTAAACTTGCCGGCCTTTGTCCGCGATAGGCCGAGGCGAGCTTCCAGAACTTTGTTTGCGCCAAAGAGATGAGTATATCCGAGCGCTACCTGCTGATCGAGCACGCGAATCGTTCCATTTGTCTGGCCATCGAGCGGCAACGGCATGGCAGGATAGTTGACGCCCGTTTCTTTTCGATCGCTCACACGCAGGAACCACGAACTGACCGCATTCTGCTGCCAATCGAGCCGCAGGTCGCCTTTATCGGAATTGTCAGTGAACGGAACCAGCAGAGAGTAGTCATTCGAAGCCAGACCGGTGGTTGGCGACCCGGCAACGGGGAGCGGAATCTGCCGGAAGGAATTTACGACCTGAAGTGAAATGGGGTTGAAATCGCCATCCGGAATGCGCTGACCGGCGGCATAGGTTTTTCCTGTAATCGGATTTTTAACCGGAACGACCAGAATACCGTTCAATTCATTCTGCGTCGGCAACGTGAACGTACCCAGCGGCTTCAGTGTCTGGCGGAAGCCTTCGTAATCGAGAAAGAAAAACAGCTTGTTGCGGAGAATCGGGCCGCCGAAGTTCATGCCGAACTGGTTGCGGTTGAACGTGGGCTTCTGGAATGGGATAGGACCAAGCGCCCCGGTGAGCGTGGGCTTGAAATAGCCCGCTGCATTCAGGTCCGTGTTGCGAATAAATTCGTAAAGCAGGAAATGATAGTCATTCGTGCCGGATTGTGAGGCCACGTTGATGGTCGCGCCGGATGACCGCCCATATTCGGCGTTCTCATTATTGGTAACGATCTGCCATTGCGAAACAGAATCAGGCGGAACGGCAATGATCTGGTTGTCAAAACCCTGGTTGCTTTCCCCATATGCGTTGTTATCGAGGCCATCCAGAAGGAAGTTGTTGAACATGCTGCGCTGGCCATTGATGTTGTAAGCGCCAGCACGTGTGAGGCTGTTGACAGAGCTTGTGGCTACGGAAGTGGGCGCCTGACGCGAGCCGGTGACTAAAGCCAGCAGATCCGAATAGTTACGGGTCACAAGCGGATAGGCCGCACTTTGATACCCGGAGATGGTCTGCCCGCGCTGGCTTGATTCTGTCTCAAGCTGCAGCTGGACATTATTTACTTCCACCGTTTCCGTGGCCTGACCGATCTGTAATGTGAGATCGATGCGCTGGCGGCTGCCAACCGATAATGTGACATTGTCTGCGACCGCTGTATTGAAGCCGGTCATAGTTGCAGAGACACGATAGACGCCGCCGCGAAGCGAAGGGATTTCCCAATTGCCGCTGCCATCAGACGTGGTTTTATTTTCGATACCAGTGGCAGTATTGGTGACGGTCACGGCTGCTCCGGCAACACTGGCGCCGGTAGCGTCGCGAACAGTCCCAACAAGGCTGCCATTTTCGAACTGCGCCCAGGCGAATGGTGCGAAAAGTGACAGAAAAAACGCAATGCAAAGCAGAATAGGTGTTTTATATGTACGCATTTTCTTAAAACTAGCGGCCAAACAATAAGAATTCTTAAAGAAATGATGAATGGCCTGTAAAGAGGGGTTATATGTGTTGGTAATCTCAAAGGTCTATGCCCGTTCGTAACCTCTCATACACATTTCTGACATTTCAAACTCCAGAAAACATTTAGAATGAGGCCAGCATGGCGCCCCCCGCGATAGAGAAATCTTCGGCCATTCGCATTTTGGTTGCAGACCAGCATCCGGTCATCCGCATCGGTGTCGAAAACCTACTGCAAACTGAGGCTGGAATTAAAGTCGTGGGACAAGCTGGCAACAGCGATCAGGCCATTGCCGGAATTCAGGATCTACGCCCCAATATTCTGCTGCTCGCTTTGAATCTGCCCGGGCTTGGGGCGATGCACACCGTCATGAGCGACTCGCCGGAAACCACGACTATTCTGCTCGTCAATGTGATTTCCAGAGACGAAATTCTGAAGGCCATCGAGCTGAATGCCCGTGGTTTGGTGATCAAAGAAGAGCTTATCGGCAGTCTTCTTCCCGCGATTCGCGCAGTTTCTGCGGGCAAATACTGGATTGGCAACCATCGCGCGGCGAACTTTGCGGCTGCGCTTGAAACTCCTGCCCCTCCAAAGATTCCAGTCGAAAGACAGATTTATTTAACTCCGCGCGAGCTTGAAGTACTTCAATCTGTTCTGAAAGGCTCCAGCAATCGCGATATCGCGCAGCAATTTCAGTTAAGCGAGGAAACCGTAAAGCGGCATCTTTCCAATATTTTTGACAAAACCGGCGTTTCTACACGGCTGGAACTGGCGCTTTTTGCTATCGAACATCAATTGGTTGCCTCACACCACTGATTTTTCACCTCATCCAGACCCTTCGGTAATTTCGTCAGAACGGGCTGCATGCAGTCGCAGGCATCCATTTCTGCCAGTTACCTGCTTCTTATTGCATAGCAAGAGCAAGGAGCCGGATAGATGAAACAGAAAGTGTTCGTTTTTCTTGTCATATCCGCATTATGCGGGATGGCGTTCGCCCAGGAGGCAAACCCCACAGCGACGCAACAATGGCCTCAGGACCAGCAGCAGAAACAATATCCGCAACCGGAAATGCGGGATGGAGTGCCGGTATATAAAGTCCAGGTAGTAGGCCGAGACATACCTGCTATCAACTACTTCCATCGCAGTGGTAGCACGAAAATCGGTTTTCAGGGAACCAGTCTGCTCCCGGAATCGAAGGGTTCGGCGGTTGTGGAGAGCCGGCGTGGACGGCTGGTGATTCATGCGAAATTCGAAGGGCTGCGTCCGGCCAACAGCTTCGGCGTGGAATATCTGACCTATGTGCTTTGGGCCATCACTCCGGAAGGAAGACCAGTCAACTTAGGCGAAATACTGCCGCAGGGATCGAAGAATGAGATTGAAGTCACCACATCTCTGCAGGCCTTTGGATTAATTGTTACGGCAGAGCCATATTATGCCGTCACCATGCCGAGTGACCTAGTCATCCTGCAGAATTTTGTACTGAATGACAAGACACAAGGCATCATCGAGCAGGTCAACGCACATTATTCTCTGCTGCCACGCGGCGCCTACACGCAAACGGCAGGCCAGCATGCGGTGTTGCATCCGATTACGCGCAACGAAGAATGGCCGCTAGAACTTTATGAAGCGATCAATGCAGTGCAAATCGCTGAAGCGTCCGGCGCGGATAAATACGCTCCGGACACTCTGGCCACTGCCAAGCAGAATCTGCAGAACGCGCAGGACATGGTAGAGCACAAAAGCCGGCGGAAAGAACTGGTTACGTACGCGCGGGCAGCAGTGCAGACGGCCGAAGATGCGCGCATCATGACGATTCGCAAGAAGCGCGCTGAAGATGAAGCCAATGCGAAGCAACAGGCACAGCAAGCACAACTGGCGGCTGCGCAGGCGCAAGCTGCCGCCGATCAGCAGGCTGCGGAACGTGCGCAGGCCGAAGCCCGCGCCGCGGAAGCTGAAGCGCAGGCTGCGCGCGCTCATCAGCAGACGCAGGAAGCCAACAATCAAACGGAACAGCTACGCGAGCGCCTGAAAGCACAGCTCAATCAGGTGCTGGCCACACGAGAGTCGGCACGCGGACTTATCGTTAACATGTCTGACGTACTCTTTGACTTTAATAAGTACACGCTGAAGCCTGAGGCTCGCGAAAAACTGGCAAAAGTTTCCGGCATTCTTCTCGCTTATCCGGGTCTGAAGCTGCAGGTTGAGGGCTATACCGACAACATCGGCTCTGACGAGTACAATCAGAAGCTTTCAGAACAGCGGGCCGACGCTGTGCGCGATTACCTGGTGACACAAGGAGTTGCCGAAAGCAATATCAGCGCTGCCGGATACGGCAAAAACAATCCGGTTGCTGATAACTCCACGAACAGCGGGCGCGCGCAAAATCGTCGTGTACAGCTTGTAGTCTCGGGCAGCTCTATCGGCGTACAGGAGCAGGCTCCGAGCCCATCAGGAAATGCAGCGGTACCTGCTCCTAACAATCCGCCTGCGACGCAAAACAATACGGGTGTTTCTAATCCTCCACAGTAGCAGGCATTTCGATTTCTTCATCAAGGCTGCCGGTTTTGGCAGCCTTTCTTTTGCTTCGCGTTTGGCGAGGAGGGGTTGGCATCATCTAAGCTGTTAATCATGCGAATCGCTTTTCTCTCTACGGGACAGATGGGCCTGGCCATTGCCGCTTTGCTCATTAAAAATGGCCATGAACTCACGGTCTGGAATCGAACCATATCTCGTTTACAGCCGTTGCTGGAGCAAGGAGCGCAAACTGCCGCTAATCCCGCCGAAGCGGCAAGGACGGCCGAAGTTATCTTCACAATGCCGATGGATGATACGGCGCTGGAAGAGATCGTCTTCGGCCCCGGGGGCCTTCTGGAAGCAATGCCTGAGCATGCTGTCCACGTCTCTCTCAGCACCATCAGCGTGGAGCTTTCGCAGAAGCTGACGGTAGAACATGCAACGCGTAAACAGAGTTTCGTTGCCGCGCCGGTCTTTGGCCGTCCAAATGTTGCGGCAGAAGGAAGGCTCTGGACTTTGGCTGCGGGCAAGCCGGATGCGCTGGAAAAGATAAAACCACTGCTCGAAGTTTTCAGCCGCGGCATTACTATAGTCGGCGAAAAGCCTTACAAAGCTCATGCGCTGAAGATTGGCGGCAATTTTCTGATTACCGCAATGATTGCTTCGCTGAGTGAAGGCTTTGTCTATGCAGAATCGCAGAGCATTGATCCAGCGCTTTATCTGGAAGCTGTGAATGCAGCGCTTTTTCAGTCGCCATTTTATGCGGCGTATGGGAAGGTCATGCTGCATCCACCGGAAACGCCGGGCGCAACCATTGCCTTAGGGCAGAAAGATACGCGATTGTTCCGCGAAGCCGCAGGATCTACCAACACGCAGACTCCGCTGGCAGATTATTTCCAAGAGCAACTGCATCAAGCCGCTGAAGCCGGCCTGCGCGATCGCGACTGGGCAGCAGGATACTACCAGTACGCGCGCAGCATCTCGCACAGAAATTCGTAAGATTACCGGATTGAGTCCAGACGCGCTTCAATCTCGGTAAGAGCGGCTTCAAGGGCAGCCCTGCGGTGTGGATTCGAGGTGCGCTCGTCAAGGATCCGCTCGCGCTGCAGTTCCAGTTCCTGGCGCTGACGCTTGCGGGCTGCTTCTTCAGCAGCATTCGGTTTACCGTCTGCATGCGCCGGCTCTACCTGCTTTTCTGCCACCTGTTCCTCCACGGATTTGCTTTCCCATCCTCTTGCCATACTTCTATGGTATCGCTACACCTGTGTATCTGCGAATGAACGAAGATCATCTAACAGGCGTTTGATATTACCGGAGATGGAGTGTGAAACATGAAACTATGGCGAATTCCCGCATTCGGCATTGACAATCTCGAGTTTATTGATGCGCCTCCACCAAAACCGGGCGCGGGAGAAGTATTAATCAAAGTGCAAGCCGTGTCGCTGAACTATCGCGATCTGATGATCGTGACCGGACGCTATAACCCGAAGATGGCATTGCCCCGTGTTCCTGTTTCTGATGGTGCGGGGGAAGTTGTCGCTGTGGGCGAGGGCGTGACTCGCGTAAAAGCAGGAGAGCGTATTGCCGGCATTTTTATGCAGAACTGGCTGGACGGCCCCGGCACAGCGCAGAAGCACAAAGGCGCGCTGGGCGGCGACATCGACGGAATGCTCGCCGAATATGTTGTTCTTCCGGAGAGTGGTGTTGTGCCTGTTCCCGGTCACCTGAGCTGGGAGGAAGCAGCCACCTTGCCGTGTGCCGGGGTGACGGCATGGAACGCGGTCGTACAGGCCGGAAACATCAAGGCAGGCGACACGGTTGTGATTCAGGGCACTGGCGGCGTTTCCATATTTGCGCTGCAATTTGCGAAGGCGCTCGGCGCACGCGTGCTGGGTACGTCAAGCAGCGATGAGAAACTGGCTCGCGCAGGCAAGCTCGGTCTCGATGCCGGGGTGAATTACAAGCAGACGCCGGATTGGGCGCAATGGGTGCTGGAGCAGACAAATGGCGAAGGCGCTGATCTGGTGATAGAGGTCGGAGGCGCGGGAACATTCGCACAGTCACTCAAGGCAATTCGCGTGTGCGGCACTGTGGCGCAAATCGGCGTACTCAGCCAGACAAGCGAGCCGCTGAACATTGTTCCTATTCTGCACAATCAGATTCACATTCAAGGAATCTATGTCGGGTCACGCGCTGACTTTCTCGAAATGAACCGCGCTGTCACTCAAACAAAGCTGAAACCTGTTGTGGATGAGGTATTTACCTTTGATCAGGCGCGCCGGGCGCTGCGCCGCATGCAGGACGGAGCACACTTCGGAAAGCTGGTAATCCGCGTTCAGTGATTACTCTTTACAGAGAATTCATGGTTACTAAATTTTGATCCAGCCGCAACATCATTTGGGCGGACAATGCATCTAAAGGGTTGCATGAAACGGTTTTTGTTGCTGTTCACCATGACAGTGAAAGAGGCCACCGATGAACGTTCTGCGCGCTGTTTTCAATTTTCTGTACGGGATTCTGCTTGGTTGCCGGCACGAGCATCTCACTCGTCCGTTCACAATTGAAAAACAAACATATGAAGTCTGCCTTGACTGCGGAAAACATCTTTTTTATTCCGCAGATAATATGCGTCCTCTGAGTGCCCGCGAAATGCGCCGCATGCGCGCGGTGCAATCAGGAGAGCTGAAGATTGTTCCTGTATCCAGCGTATCCGCTGCCCTCAGCAGCGAGAGCGATTCCCGGGCCGTCGCCTAGTACCTGCGAAACGCGCTTCGTGACAAAGCATGGGGCGGGACTGTCTAATAGACCTGTACCCACTCTGCTTTGCCCGATGCTTGTCTCTTTCCAATCCCGCATCCATGCTCTTTGCGCGGCGCTGCTCATCATAGCGACCGCCGGATGCGGGACTGTAACCGTAAACGGCGCAAACGGATTTGCAATATCCTCCACTGCAACTACCGTAGCGTCTACAGGGCAACTGCAATTCAAAGCGACCACCACCGAGGGAACTCCGGTAGCAGCGAATTGGTCAGTGAGCAGCACACAAAACAGCGCATCGCTTGGGGCAGGTTCCATTGATGCAACCGGACTCTACACCCCGCCCAGCGCGCTCTCGGGCGACAGCATTGCGGTAGAAGTCACGGCGCGCCTGCAAAGTGATCCATCCCGCACAGCCAGTGAAACGATCACCGTAACGCCCGGTTTTCTGCAGCCGCTTCTGCCGGAGAATGCGGCTCTGTCGCAAGGTGGAACACTGGAAATCTCAGCACAGATCGCGGAAGTGGGCGGGGGAACCGTGCACTGGAGCCTGAGCGACAGCGCTCTGGGAACGCTTACGCAACCCAACTGTCAGCATGGCAAACAGCAATACACCATCTGTAAGGTGACCTATACAGCCCCCGGCACGCCGGCCGCTCAGTCCGTGCATGTCATTGCAACTGTGAATGACACAAATACTCAGGCAAAAGTGCATCTGCTGCTGAACAGCCAAGGCGTGAATTCCAGCGCGCTAGCGAATCAGGCGGCGCAGCCCGGCATGATTTCGCTCGGGTCTTCGGGCAGTAACGATAGCGATTACGATGTTTTCAAAGATGCGTCGGGAGAAAGCTATATCGCCGACTGCTGCGGCGGCACGCTGGGCGCGCTGGTAGAAGATGCCGAGCACAATCAATACATTCTCAGCAATAATCATGTTCTCGCGGAGTCTGACCAGGGAAAGATTGGAGATACGATCGACCAGCCCGGTCTGATCGATGACGCCTGCCGCCCATTGAGCCAGCAGGGGTCGATCGTGCGCTCAGCAGGCACGCTGCGCTACTATGTGCCTTTGGCTACGAGCCAATCGAACGTGGATGCTGCTCTCGCTGCCGTCAGTCCGGGCACGGTGAATCCCGATGGAAGCATTTTGCAGCTCGGACAACCCGGCGCAGCAATCAATGCCCCGCTTAACGCCGCGCCGCCGGCAGCCGGAAGCGGAGAAACGCTGAACGCGTCCAATCTGAACGGATTGCGCGTAGTAAAGAGCGGACGAACTACGGGACTGACTTGCTCTACAGTCGAGAGTGTCGATCTTGCTGTAAAGGTCGACTATTACAAGGACTGCGCGGAAACGCAGCCCTACTACACCAAAATGTTCACCGGGCAGATCGGAATTACCGGCGATAGTTTCTCTGACAGCGGCGATTCCGGTTCACTGGTTCTCGATGCCGCGAATGCGCAGGCTATAGGCCTCTTTTATGCAGGCGGAACAGATGGAAATGGGAACGGCTTAAGCGTCGCCAATCCTATTGGCGATGTGCTGAAAGAGCTGGGAAATCAGGCTGGCTCAAAACTGAGCATTGTCGGCAGTAAAACCGGGCATGCTGTCACCTGCCTCAATTACGACAACAACACGGAGACATCTGCGGCGCTTCCCGATCTTTCACGCGCAGCTGAAGCGCAGGCAAGAAGCGCAACGCAGAATGCCGCGGCGGAACTGGTGAATCATGAGAAGGGCGTCCTCGGCGTGGCCGCGGGAAAGAGCGCCGATCATCCCGGCGAGGCTGCGGTGATTGTCTACGTCGATAAAACAAAGCCAAACACCAGCGTTCCGCAAATGATCGGCGGTGCGCGCACAGTGGTCATCTTTACGGATGCGCAGAGCCTGTCCAATGGCACGGCGCCCAGGCTTCCGTCCTATTCCGCAGGCATACAACTCTCGGCGAACACGCTCAGCAATGCTGCTGCTGTCGAGCGCAGATATGCTCCGCAGTTGTTCTCTGATCCGGCAATCTTCGGGGTCGGCGTTACTCAGAGCCGTGACAATCCGCAGGAAGCAGCCCTGCTGGTGCTCGTCGATCTGAACAAAGCAGCGAGAGAGATGCCTGCAACTCTAGGCGGTCTGCGCGTGCGATACATGCAGCTGCACCGCTTCCATGTAACCAGGTCTAAGTATGCAGGCGCGCGTCCGGTATCAAGCTGCTCTCTTCAATCGCTGAAACCGTAAAGCTGCGTTAAGCATTTTTCATATAGGCGTAAGCGCCGCCATTCTGACGCCGCTGAGCTACGAAGGGAATGAAGAAATCCCAAGCCAGGCTGGCTGGGGAATTCTTCGCCTGCCCACTCAAGACACGCAAAAATCGCGCGCCGGGGATCCCGGATGCGGCTCAGAATGATTGTGTGCGTGGTCTGCACCTATGGTGAAAATGCGCTAAGCGTTCTGAGAATTAGTCTGCAGGTCCTCCGCAGCGGGGATTTCCTCGCCTCGCAGTGCAGGGAAAAAGATCATGAAGACTGTTCCCGAACGCTCTGAGCCATTGTTCTGGGCATGCGCGGCAGCGCGGCTTCGAATATGGATTGTGCCGTGATGCTTGCGGACGATTTCAGCGCTCACCCACAAGCCAAGACCTGTGCCGGTCGTTTCTTTGGTAGTAAAAAATGGCTCAAAAATACGGCTGCGCACTTCTTCCGGCATGCCACAGCCTGTATCCATTACGGAGATGCGCACGCCGTCGATATTCGGATCACGCCAGGAGCGCGAGTGCCGCACACTGAGCGTAAGACGCCCGGGGCCAGGCATCATCGCATCGAGTGAGTTCCCAATGAGATTGGCAAAGAGCTGGCGCAGCTCTCCGGCGAAGCAGAACAGCTCGACATCCGGCTGGTAACGCCTTTCAACCTCAACCTGCAATGAAGTCACGCGCCCCTGATGCAGGGTCAGAACAGAGTCCAGCAGCTCGCTGACGTTTGTTGTAATCGGAAGAGTGGATTGCCGATAGAAGCGAAGTGTTTGCTGCGTAATCTCTGAAACGCGGGCTACTTCATGCTGGGCCAGATCCACATAATGTTTCGTCTCGGAGGAGAGCGAGTCCTGAAAGCGAATCAGGTAAAGGAGATTCGTGACTGCTTCCAGCGGATTATTGATTTCATGCGCAATGGACGCAGCAAGACGTCCGGCGGCGGCCAGCTTTTCGGTTTTCCGTAGTGCTTCTTCGGCGTTGCGACGCTGCGTCGTATCCACGATGACAGCGCCCACCCAGCGCACGGCATTCGAGCTGGTATGAACAGGGTAGATATTGATCAGCCAGCTGCGAAGGCGTCCGGGCTTTCCTTCGAGTTCTCCTGTTACCTCAAGGTCCTGTACAGCGATGCCTCGTTCAAAAACCGAATCAATCGCGCGCTGCAGCGGAATTGCGGCTGATTCCGGAAATAACTCAAATACTGTACGGCCAAGATGACGGCTGATGGAGCTCTGATTCATGCTGGCCAGGAACTGATTGACACGAACGAAGCGAAACTTGCGATCAAAAAACGCGAAGCCGATGGGAGCATTGGCCAGCATGGAATCCAGGAGAGCGAGCGTATCGTTCAGGCCTGCGCGCTGCTCTTCAATGGACGTGACCATCATGTTGAAGGCCATCGTCAGGTCGGCGGCTTCGTTTGCTGACGTGATCTGAAGCGGGAAAGAAGACGTGTCTTCGGGATCGCGTATGATCTGCCGCGTGGCTTGCATCAGCACGTTCAATGGCCTGGTGATGGTGCGCGCCATGAATGTCGCCAGCAGTGTGCAGCTTACGATTGCGACCAGCGCTGAAATCAGTGTAATGCGAAGCAAAGAATGCAGCTGGAGCCGGTCCGCATCTTCATTGGGATAAATCCACAGCAGCGCTTTGAGATCACCATGTACCTTCACCGGAACAACAATCTCGCGGATATTGTCTTTGAGCGTAAACAATGCCGGCTTATCCAGACTGCGCAGATGATTACGTTCCACCGAGGTAAGATTGAGCGTTCCGTTCATCGCGGAATCGGTTCCGACGATGGTAATGCCCTGCAGATCGGTAATCTGCACCTTTCGAATGCTGGGGAATTGCAGCATCGAGCTGACCATCCCCTGTAACGCCGCCGTTCTGCCTTCAGCAATCGCTGTGCCCGCCTGCTGGGCGAGCTGCGATCCCTGATATTCCAGCCGATGGTCGACGCGCTGCTGCAGCTCCTTCTGCTGCTCACGGACCAGAAAAGCGGCGAATACCGCAAGCACCAGCAGTTCGAAGAGCACGAGGCTCGCAATCAGTTGACCACGGATTGTTCGAGGCCGAAGTGAAGCCATATCCTCAAGAAAACCATCTACGCCTCTCCAAGATGATGAGCCAGGCGACAGAAAATCCAGTATTTAGATTACGCTCTTGCTGTGCTTGAGAGCAGTTGTTAAATCTGATGCTATTTGACGGCCATGAAAACGACCATTCTCAATGAAGATTTCATTGGTTCTCTCTCCGGCAATAATTACGCCTGCCAGATAGATGCCGGGCACATTACTTTCGAGGCTCTCTGGATCGCAGGCAGGGCAGCGGTCCTCGCCTTCCAGGTCGATACCGAGCGCCGTCAGGAACTCGAAATCAGGATGATAACCGGTCATGGCAAAAACGTAGTCGTTGGCAATGGTCAGAGGACCTTCGGGGGTCTTCAGAGTGACGCAGTCCTCGCGAATCTGCTCAACAATAGTTTCGAAATACGCCTTGATCTCGCCGTTTTTGATCCGGTTCTGGATGTCGGGGAGGATCCAGTACTTCACATGCCTGTGCATCGCGGGCCCGCGGTGCACCAATGTCACACGCGCTCCGTGCCGCCACAAATCGAGCGCAGCAATCGCAGCAGAGTTCTTCCCGCCGATCACCAGCACGTCAAGGTCGTAGTAGGGATGAGGATCGTCGTAATAGTGATGCACCTTTGGCAGATCTTCGCCCGGAATGCCGAGATAGTTCGGGAGGTCGTAGTATCCGGTAGCGACCACCAGTTTGCGCGCAGGATGGGTCAGCTTGCGCCCGAAGCGGTCAGTGACGTGGACGCGGAAATCGCCGTCTGAGCCAGAGACCGAATCCACATTCTGATATTGGCGAATGTCAAGTTGATAGTGTTCGGCAACCTTGCGGTAATACTCCAGCGCCTCATTGCGCGACGGCTTCTGATTCACGCTCGGAAAAGGGATGTCGCCGATCTCCAGCAGTTCCGGCGTGGTGAAAAAAGTCATGTGAGACGGATAGTGGAAGATCGAGTTACAGAGACAGCCCTTGTCCACCAGAACGCTGCGTAGGCCGGCGCGCTGCGACTCAATGGCACATGCCATGCCCGTAGGCCCCGCGCCGATCACGAGGACATCGAAAATCTCAGAAGGGTTCGTGTTCCCGTCCATACTTCCAGCATAGACGATACGAAGCAAAGCGGGATTTGCTTCATTTATCCTAGAGCTATAAAGGATTTCGAAGTTTCATGGCAACGATTAAGCAGGAAGACCTGATTCAGAGCGTGGCGGACGCGCTTCAGTACATCAGCTATTACCATCCGGTGGACTACATCACAAATCTGGCAAAGGCATACGAGCGCGAAGAGTCGCCAGCCGCGAAAGATGCGATGGCGCAGATTCTCATTAATTCGCGCATGTGCGCCGAGGGTCATCGGCCTATCTGCCAGGATACGGGCATCGTCACGGTCTTTCTGAAAATTGGCATGGATGTGCGCTGGGATGCCGACCTGACCGTCGAAGATATGGTGAATGAAGGCGTGCGCCGGGCCTACCTGCATCCGGACAACGTGCTGCGGGCGTCGGTGCTGGCCGATCCGGCAGGCGTCAGAAAAAATACTCGCGACAACACTCCTGCAGTGGTCAATGTGCAGCTGGTAAAGGGCGGAGAAGTTGAGGTCATTGTTGCAGCAAAGGGCGGCGGCTCTGAAGCCAAATCAAAGTTTTCGATGCTGAACCCGTCTGACTCTATTGTCGACTGGGTGTTGAAGACAGTTCCGACAATGGGCGCGGGATGGTGCCCTCCAGGTATGCTCGGTATCGGCATCGGAGGCACTGCGGAAAAGGCCATGCTGCTGGCAAAAGAAGCGCTCATGGAGCCAATTGATATTCAGGATGTGATCGAGCGCGGACCTAAAAACAAAATCGAAGAGATGCGCGTTGAGCTGTACCGAAAAGTGAATGAACTAGGTATCGGCGCGCAGGGGCTTGGCGGCCTGACTACTGTTCTCGATGTAAAAATCCGCGATTATCCAACACATGCGGCGAACCTGCCCGTCGCCATTATTCCTAATTGCGCCGCGACGCGGCATGCGCACTTCACGCTCGACGGCTCAGGCCCTGTGGCCCTCCAGCCGCCATCGCTCGATGACTGGCCGAAGCTTACTTACGACACATCATCGGCGCGCCGCGTGAATCTCGATACAGTCACGCGCAAAGAGGTAGCAAGCTGGAAGCCCGGCGAAGTCCTGCTGCTCAATGGCAAGCTGCTCACCGGACGCGACGCCGCGCACAAGCGCATGACCGACATGCTGAATCGTGGCGAAAAATTGCCTGTCGATTTCACGAATCGCTTTATCTATTACGTCGGCCCGGTTGATCCGGTGCGCGACGAAGTCGTTGGCCCCGCCGGCCCGACCACGGCAACACGCATGGACAAGTTCACGCGCCAGATGCTCGAATCCACCGGACTATTAGGCATGGTGGGCAAGGCAGAACGCGGCCCTGCAGCGATTGAGGCCATACGCGACAATCAAGCCGTGTATCTGATGGCCGTCGGCGGCGCAGCCTATCTGGTTTCAAAAGCCATCAAGGCATCCCGTGTGCTCGCATTTGAGGATCTCGGCATGGAAGCCATTTATGAATTTGAAGTTGCGGATATGCCGGTGACAGTGGCCGTAGATTCGAAAGGCACATCCGTCCACGAGACCGGGCCGAAAGAATGGCAGGCGCGGATTCAGTCCAGCATTGGCGGCGTGCCAATTCTTGCCTGATTCTAATTATTGTTATTGCGAAACCGAGAAACCTGCAGCTCCATTCAAGAATGCAGTCCTGCGCTTCGGTCGGAATGACAAGATAAATATGTTTCAGAACCCATTTGCATAACTTTCAGCATCGGGCATCTAATCTCTGTCATGCCTGAAACCCGCAAGGAAAAAGACTCACTCGGGTTCGTGGAAGTGCCCACGCGCGCTTATTATGGAGCACAGACGGCGCGCGCAGTTGAAAACTATCCTATCTCCGGCATGCGCGCGCATCCGCAACTTATTCGCGCCTTCGGAATGGTGAAGCGCGCTGCTGCGGAAGCCAACAAGGAACTTGCCCTGCTGGATGAACGCCGCGCCGGCGCCATTATTCAGGCGGCGCAGGAAGTCATCGACGGCAGATGGAATGATGAATTTGTCGTTGATGTTTTCCAGGCGGGCGCGGGCGTCAGCTTCCATATGAACACCAACGAGGTCATCGCCAACCGCGCGAATGAGATTCTCGGCGGAAAGCCGGGCGAGTACGCAACTGTTCATCCCAACGATCATGTCAACTACGGCCAATCGACGAACGATGTCTTTCCGACAGGTATGCGCGTGGCCACGCTGTTGAATCTGGAAACACTCTATCCGGCGCTGGATTCCCTCGCGACCTCGTTTGCAGCCAAGGCGAAAGAATTTGACAGCGTGCTGAAGTCGGGGCGCACGCATATGCAGGATGCGGTCCCGATACGCCTCGGGCAGGAATTCGCCGCCTATGCAATGGCAATTGAAAAAGGCAGGAAGACTCTTCAGCAAGCCGCGGAGTCGCTTCGCGAGCTGGGGCTCGGAGGCAGCGCCGTAGGCACAGGCATCAACACGCATCCCGATTACCGTGTGAAAGCTGTAGCTAACCTTTCCCGCATTTCCGGGCAGCAGCTCGTTCCGGCAGAAGACATGCGCTGGGCGATGCAATCCAACGCCTGCATGGGGGACGTAAGCGCTGCGCTGCGAGGTATTGCACTCGAAGTCATCCGCATTTCGAATGATCTTCGCCTGCTTTCATCGGGGCCGAATACAGGCCTGAATGAAATTCACCTGCCAGGCCTTCAACCCGGCTCGTCGATCATGCCGGGCAAGATCAATCCTGTGATGCCTGAATTGGCTGCGATGGTGTGCTTTCAGGTCATAGGCAATGACACTGCGGTTGCTTATGCAGTACAGGCCGGCCAACTCGAATTGAATGTCATGATGCCAACGATGGCCTATAACGTCCTGCAAAGCACGACGATCCTCGCAAATATGCTGCGCCAGTTGAATGAGCGCTGTGTTTCAGGTATCACGGCAAACGTTGAACGCTGCAATTTCTACGCGCAGAGTACGGTTTCGCTCGCAACGGCGCTCAATCCCTACATTGGCTATGCGAAAGCCGCTGAAATTGTGAAGGAATCGGTTGCTACCGGAAAATCGATTATCGAGATTGCCCGGGCAGGCAATCTGCTCAGCGAATCAGAAATTGCCGAAATCCTCGATCCAGTTCGGATGACTGAGCCGCAGCATCCGCTGGATGCTGCAAAGAAGCGGGATCAAGCGAAAAAATAGAATACTTGTTGTTATTCCGACCGGAGCGGAGGAACCTGCAGTTTTAAATCCGAAAAAGATTCGAGCGTTTTCTTCTAGGTTTAAGGCGTCATCATTCTGAGGTCCCTGAGCCACGCGAAGGGGCCTCAGAATCGATGTGATGTTTGCTTACCGCTGCATCGTTGAGATTCTTCCTCTCGTTGCCACCCCAACACGCGAAGATCGCGCGTTCCGAGGACCCCGCGTTGGGCGTCAGAGTGACGGAATTCGACGCCTACTGTCTGCCCCAGCGCCATACCACTCCGGCAGTAAAGCCGCGATTGTTCTGCGTAGAGCTTCCGTACCGGGTCATGAAATAGCTGGGGGTCAGGCGTAAAGCCAGCGCCGGGCTGAGGTTGTAGTCCACAGAGGCGCCTGCGGTCAGATTGAAGACGTTTCCATCCGGGTAGAGATTAATCAGCTCCGGAGGCAAACCGCCTGTGCCGGTGCTGAAGTTGCCGTGGCCGACACCGGCCAGCACATGCGCTGTCCAGCCCCAATGCACACCTTCAAAAAAGCGGACCGTAGGTCCAGCCATGAACGTGTACTGGCTGATGCTGGGCTCATATTTCCCGTACGGATTCCGGCCTGTATACGCTGTGCCGTAATAGCCGCGGCCATCCACCGTGATGCCAATCTTGCCGAAGGCATAATCAGTAAGCCCGATATTCCAGCCGGATTCATTGATGTGCTGCAGATTGTCCCCCGGACGGAAGCGGAGGTAATTGCCTCCGAAATATACCTCGTATTTATGCGTGTAGGTGTCCTGAATGGTCTGCTGATCGCGCAGCCGGCGGCGTGCCTTGACACGCTCCTGCGCCTGGCGCAACACTTGTGCGCGTTCCTGAGGCGTTGAAGGCTGCTGTGCCTGTTGCTCTGTCGGCTGCTGCTGAATTGGGGTTTCCTGAGCTCGCGTCTGAAGCACTGCCAAAGAAAAAATAGTGATAGCCAGAACCGGGTAAAAACGGTTGGAACGAAACATGAACCTGAATGCCTCCACTGCCGGGCGAAACAAAATTGAGACAGACGAACTCCCCTGAAAATCCAGAATCGCGTCTCTAGGGCCAAAGCTCTTTTTATTCTATTGCACCAGCGAGTTATTGACTGCTTCAGGAGCAGTTTTGGGAGCCGGTTCCTTTCGAAAGACTGGTAAAAGCACTTGCACTCTGTACTGATGCCTGCTCTTCTACCATTGGCTGCCGTCAACTCCCGCAGCTCGCAGCAAGTCTATTGTTTATACATGAGGTGTGACCTGCATGAAATTTCTACTGGGGCTGATCCTGGGACTGATTGCCGTGCCCGTCGCTGCATTGCTGTATCTCCGTTTTGGGAACCTGCCGGTTGCTGTAAATGACCCGCCATTTCCTCTGGAACGTCAGATTGTGCATGCTCCGCTGGGAGCGCGTATTCATCGCGAAATGACGAAGGCTCCGATTTCGCCAAGTGAAACCAATTTGCTGATCGGCGCGCATATTTATCGTGAGAATTGCGCCGTATGCCATGGGCTATACGGACGGCCGGCAGCTTTTGCCAGGCAGATGTATCCGGATGCGCCGCAGCTCTGGGAGCCGCACAGAGCCGGAATTGTCGGCGTAAGCGATGACCCTCCGGGCGAAACTTTCTGGAAGGTGAAGAACGGCATCCGGCTGACAGGAATGCCTTCTTTCGATCACATTTTGAACGACACGCAGATGTGGCAGGTCACGCTGCTGCTTGCCAATGCCGATAAGCCGCAGCCTTCCGGTGTGCTTGATCTTCTGAAACAGCCGCTGAACTTTGCGCCGGCTGGCCCGACGCCCCCGCCAGTGCTGGAGACAAAATAATCGGGCGCGGCTCCCGCCACGCCCGATTCAGCTCATTTAATACGAGGACTTGATTGCATACGTAACGCCCGCCGTGAACTGGAAAGAGTTGCGCTTGGTCGGCGGGAAGGTTGCGGGCACATCGTTCAGATATGTATCCAGAGTTCCAAGAGTGAAGCCGAAATTTTTGTACGCAGGGAATGTAACGGTATTCGTTTCAGCCACCGAGTATGCCCGCGTATTGTTCCACGCGGGAATAAAAAGCACCTGTTGCGCAAAAACAATGCTTCTGGGCAGATGCAGGAGATAATTGCCGCCAAAAGTGGAGCCAATCAGGTCCTGATTCTGGTTCGTCGCTGTATTGAAAAAGGCCTGGCGCTCATATTGCACAGTTGCCTTCACGTCCAATTGCTGCTTTGGCGTCTTTAACACCGTATAACCGATTCCTCCGCCGTAGATCTGCTGCAGATCGAGGCTTTGGCTGAAGTTATGGTCAAATGACACCTGGCCGAGGAAATAAAAGCGCGGGGATACATATTGGTCGCGCTCCGCATCGGCATGGAATAAAGAACTCTTGGTGAAAGTGGATGGAACAAAGTTGCCGTTCGCATCCACGTATGAAGGATCTGTGATTTTTCCGTATGACTGCGCATAGTTGATCGTCGTACGGTTTCTCGGGTCAAGCCAACTTACCGTCGGCACCACTCGCGCCAATGCAACCGCTCCGGTGAAAGAGTATTGGTTCTGGGTCGCCTGAACCAGCGTTACCCCCGCAGTAGCCGATCCATTCCAAGCCTGGAAAAAGCCGGGCTCGCCACGAAGCTGCTTGTTCAGAATCGTCTCGTTCACGACATACTGCGCATTTTTTATCGGAATCGGAGCGATGGTGGCATTCGTACCGGATTGCACCATGATCTGCTGGTCGGCAACGGAAATTGTGCCCATGGGAACGTCTGCAGGTATCTGATGGTGCTTAAAATGTACGCCCTTTTGAACCACAGCCAGTTTCTGGGCGGTACGGAGCTCCTTGATCTTGCTCCACTCTATTGTCACGTCGCCCACAACATCGCTGTGAAAGCTCACTGTGTCCCCGATAGCCTGGACAAATTTACCGGTGAGTTGGTCCCCGTTGGTGAAAACAATCACGTCAGGCTGCGATTGCGGCTTGTCATCAGCCGCAAACAAATTACCTGAGAAAAAGATAAGGATCGAGAACACAATCAACGCAAAAATTGCGGGGCGAGTGAGATTCAGCATACGGGAACCTTTACTCCTGAAGAAATTTCACACCTGCGAAACGTAAATTTAGGGTCTAACTTACTTTCTCTGATGCAACTACAGGACAAGGCAGTATGAACAACACGTCTCAAATGGCATGATACCGCGATGCGCCAATATCTGCATGGCGGGTTGGCGCGCATCTTGGAAAGGTCACGTCGAAGCGCTTAGAATCAGGGTATGTCGATCACGCGCCAGCAAGCTCTCGATTATTTCCGCTCCGACGACCTCATTGGTCTGGGCATGGAAGCCGACGCCATGCGCAGGAAGCTGCATCCTGAAGGCGTAGTGACCTACATCATCGACCGCAACATCAACTACACCAATTTCTGCACCGAATACTGCACCTTCTGCGCTTTCTACCGTCCACTGAAGGGCAAGATGGCTTCCGAAGGCTACATCCTCGATTTTGAAACGATCTATCAAAAGATCGCTGAGACCGTTGAGATGGGCGGTACGGGCGTGCTGATGCAGGGCGGTCTGCATCCTGACCTGAAGATTGAATGGTTCGAGCGTTTGCTGCGTGGCATCAAACAGCGCTTCCCGCAGGTTTGGATGCACTGCTTCTCAGCATCGGAAATCCTTGCTATCGCCGAATACAGCAATCTGAGTGTCCGTGACACCATCATGCGGCTGCGCGATGCTGGCCTTGATTCAATCCCCGGCGGCGGAGCAGAAATTCTTGATGACGAAGTGAGGCATCGCATTGCACGGCTGAAGTGTTCGACCGATGACTGGGTGCTGGTACATCGCACAGCGCATCAACTAGGCATGCGCACCACGGCGACCATGATGTTTGGCGTGGGTGAGACATTTGAGCAGCGCGTCAACCACTTCGAGCAGGTGCGCCGCCTGCAGGAAGAAACCGGCGGTTTCACTGCCTTCATCCCCTGGAGTTTTCAGCCGCACAATACAGCTCTCGGCGGACGGGGATGGGACGAGGCGACCGCTGTCGAATACCTGAAAGTCCTGGCAATTTCGCGCCTTTATCTCTCGAACATCGAGAATGTGCAATCAAGCTGGGTCACACAGGGATTAAAAGTTCTGCAGCTTGGATTGCGCTTCGGCGGCAATGACGTAGGCTCGGTGATGCTCGAAGAAAATGTCGTCAAAGCTGCCGGGACTTCCAATTGCACAACAGAAGAAGAGCTTCGCAGGATTATCCGAGACGCAGGATTCAAACCCGTGCAGCGCGATACGCTTTACACCACGATGTTCTTGAACTAATCCAGAGTGTCATCCTGGCCTTGACTCTGAGTGCAACGAAGAGGGCCTGCTTTCCCTGCGCCATGCAGCAAGACTTCATCGCTTTCTCGCACGAATCAAATACAATTAGCGTTTTAGGCATGTGGAGGCAAGGCCCTGCTGTCAATGTCATTTCTCCAGATCATATTGCTGGCACAGGCGAATCAGCACAGTCTCTCGCATTATCTCCGCTCGCATTACGGCGACCGCACCTTTGAACATCTTTATCGCTGGAATTGGTTCGATACAGCGCTGCTGATTCCCTACTTCCTGGTGATGATCATCCTCGCGTTCTACGGATTGCATCGTTACCAGTTGGTCTATCTCTATTACAAGCATCGAAAGAACGCCGCTAAAGAGCCGCCAAAGCATTTCGAACAGCTCCCGCACGTCACAGTGCAACTGCCCATTTTCAACGAGCAGTTCGTGATCGACCGCCTCATCGAGGCCTGCTGCAATCTTGATTACCCGCGCGAGCTGTTAGAAATACAGGTGCTCGACGACTCAACCGACGAAACCAAAGACGTCGCGCACAGCATAGTCGAGCAGTATCAGGCGATGGGCCATCCCATCGTATACATCCATCGGAAGGACCGCTACGGCTTCAAGGCTGGAGCACTCGATAATGGCCTGAAAACGGCAAAGGGCGAATTCGTCGCTATCTTCGACGCGGACTTCGTCCCCCCGCGCGACTGGCTGATGAAGGTCATCCATCACTTCGCTGAGCCGGATGTAGGCATGGTGCAGACGCGCTGGACGCACCTGAATCGCGACTACAGCTTTCTCACGCAGGTGGAAGCCATTCTGCTCGACGGCCACTTTGTGCTCGAGCACGGCGGACGATCACGCGCCCAGGTCTTCTTTAATTTCAACGGGACCGCCGGCATGTGGCGTGCCTGCGTCATTCCCGAAGCCGGAGGCTGGCAGCACGACACACTTACAGAAGACACCGACCTCAGCTACCGTGCGCAGCTGAAAGGCTGGCGCTTTAAATATCTGCAGGATGTTGAGTGCCCTGCGGAAGTCCCCATCGAAATGACGGCTTTCAAAACGCAGCAGGCACGCTGGGCCAAAGGTCTGATCCAGACCTCCAAAAAAATACTGCCGAAGGTCTTCGAAAGCAATGTCCCCTTTCACACCAAGATCGAAGCCTGGTATCACCTGACTGCGAATATCAGTTATCCATTGATGGTCGTACTCTCGACGCTGCTGATGCCTGCCATGGTCATTCGCTTTTATCAGGGATGGTTCCAGATGCTGCTCATCGACTTCCCTCTTTTCATGGCATCGACCTTCTCGATCTCATCGTTCTATCTGGTATCGCAAAAAGAGCTGTACCCGCACAAGTGGTACAAGACATTCCTATACCTGCCGTTCCTCATGTCGCTCGGCATCGGCCTGACCGTCACCAATACCAAAGCAGTTCTCGAAGCGTTGCTTGGCATCAAGAGCTCCTTCAAACGTACGCCAAAATATCGTGTAGAAAAGCGCGGCGAGAAATCGAAGGCTTCGAAATACCGCAAACGGCTCGGCATCATTCCGTGGATCGAACTGCTTATCGGCTGCTACTTTGCGCTGACCATCTGGTATGCCATCGTAAACGAGAACTACTTCACTGTGCCCTTCCTCCTGTTGTTCGTCATCGGCTACTGGTACACAGGATTGCTCTCGCTGTTGCAAGGGCGCTTCGAGCGCTGGCGTACAGGCGCAAACTTCGAAGAATCTTCACCTAAGCCGTACCCTGTCGGAGTCTAACCATGGCAGATGCACAATCTCAGATCGATCACCTGAAGCGGCAGCGCGAATTACTCCAGCGGGCCTTGCAATCCTTCAGCGCTGATAAATTCGAGAACCGCGTACCAAACAAGTGGAGCGCGCGCGAACACTTCGCGCATCTCGCTCGCCATCAGGAAACTTACCTAGCCCGCATTCAGAAAATCCTGACAGAAGAGAAACCCGCGCTGCCCTCCTACATCGCTGAAAGCGATGCACAATGGCCTGAATGGCTGCGACTTCCTCTGAACGAAATTGAGAAACGCTGGACCGCGCAGCGTTCAGCCTTGATGGATCTGCTGCAAAAGCTCAGCCCCGATCAGCTTCGCCGCATCGGCACTCATTCCACGCTGGGCGAGTTGACTCTGCTCGAATGGCTCGATTTCTTTCTGGTTCATGAAGGCCATCATCAACTCGCCATCCTGAAACTCATTCGCGGGAGAACCTCTTGAAAGCACGCCCTATTACCTCAGCACTTCTCGCAGCAGCCATGTTGCTCTCGCTTGCAGTTGCAGCACATGCTCTCGACCGCCAACCTACTGCCGATTACCATGCTCGCCGCGTGGCTCTGGCCGATAAGCTCAACGGCGGTGTCGCCATTCTCTTTGCCGCGGAAGAGCCTTTGCTCGACTTCATGCCGTACCGGCAGGACGAGGACTTCTACTATCTCACCGGATGGAACGAGCCCGGCGCAGCTTTGCTCATCGAGGCTCCGAAATCAGCGCAAGGCACCCAACCCGCGCGGACCTACCGCGAGATCATGTTCCTGCCCACGCGCAATCTCCGTATGGAGCTCTACACCGGCAAAAAGCTCGATGCCGCCTCCCCCGATGCGCCGAAGATCGCAGGCGTGGATGAAGTAAAGCCGATGACCGATCTTGCGCTCACGCTCAACCAGCTTGCCTCAGAGAACCGCGTCATCATGCGCAATCTCTGGTCTGAATCCGATACCGAGCAGGCAAAAGCTCTTGTGCAATGGACGGCTACAACGCTTGGCATGGACAGCGCTCCTTCCTTTGCCGATGTCCGTGAACCTGTCCATCAATTACGTGAGGCAAAAGACGCAGGCGAGCTTGCCCTGCTGCACAAGGCCTCTGATGCCTCTGTGCAGGCGCAGCTGGCCATGATGAAGTCCGTTCATCCCGGCCAGAAGGAACGCACCGTCGCCGGAATCATTCTTGAAAAGCTGATGGAGAACGGCTGCGAGCGCCCATCGTATGCGCCGATTGTCGGCTCAGGGGAGAAGTCGACCGAGTTGCACTACTCTGACAACAGCCAGATCATGCAGACTGGCGATGTGGTCGTTGTCGATGCCGCCGGCGAATATTCGATGTACGCTTCCGACATTACCCGCACAGTCCCGGTCAGCGGACACTTCACTCCGCGCCAGCGCGAAATTTACGACATCGTATTGGGCGCGCAGAAGGCAGCCATCGAAGGATTCGTCGCTGACAAATCGCATCTCAATGACCCACAGCACAAATACGCTGATTCGCTCGATACCATCGCCTTCAATTACATGAATGCGCATGGCAAGGACCTGCACGGTGAACCGCTGGGCAAATACTTCATTCACGGCATCGGACACTCGGTTGGCATCAACGTGCATGATCCCTATGACTACTCGCAGCCAATCAAGAAGGGCATGGTCTTTACGATTGAACCGGGCATTTACATCCCGGAAGAAAAAATCGGCGTGCGTATTGAAGATGTCTTCTATGTCGATCAGAATGGCAAGCTTGAGTGTCTGACCTGCGCTCTACCCAAAGATGCTGAAGCGGTAGAGAAGGCAATGCGTAAGTAGTCATGCAGATCGCGCATTCTTTTCTGGCGATTCTCGCCGGCTTCATCACCATTGTCGGACTTATGGGAATTGCGACAGCGCTGCTCAAGCGCTTCGCCCCCGAGCTGACACGCGACGATGCTCCACCGGACCACTTCATCATGGCGGTCAACGTGGGCATTGGGCTGGTCTGTTCGCTGCTTGGAGGCTACGTAACGGCGCGCTACGCGCGAGGGAATCCGGTGGTTCACGATCTCATGCTGGCTCTTGCCGTGCTGTTGCTCAGCGCAATGTCGGCACTGCAGTTGAAAAACAGGCAGCCCGTGTATTATCTGCTGATTCTCACGATCATTCCGCCGCTTGCAGTCTTGTGCGGAGGAATCCTGCGTCTCCATCAAATGGGCATTCACTGGTAATCGCAAAATAAAAGGGCGGACTCAAGCCCACGCTGGTTTGCTACGAACTCGAACATTTTTCGTTTAGGGGTAAAGCGCCGTCATTCTGACGACCGAAGCCGGGGGCCCATCACGGTGCGGTTTTCATGTGATGGGGTTAGGGGAGGGAGAATCTCAAGCCATGCTGGCTGGGAATTCCTCGCCTGCCACTGCACGCAAAAAATCGCGTGGAGGCCCGCCAGCGGCTCAGAATGACGGCTATGCGCCTGGACTACGCCTATAGATAAAATGCTTCATTACCAGCGAATTCCAAACGTAACTGGAATCGTCGTGAACGTTCCAGTTCCCTGCTGAGTTGCCGATGCCGACGGCGAGTCCACCCACAAATAGCGGGCTTCGGCAAACAGCTTGCCTTTGCTGTCAGGCCCGAATGCTTTCCATGTCAATCCACCGCCGATGTTCATGCCGCCCTGATTGCTGGAGAAATGGCCGATCACGGCATTCTGCACGGTTTGATAGCAGAATCCGAAATAGTCGCAATAAAGCACCGGAACAGGCGTAGTAAATGTAGTCACCTTGCGATAGAAACCGCCGCCACCGGTAAAGTAGGCGCCGAACTTACTGGCATCGCTGGTCAGGTTCACAATTGGATCGATGGTGAAGGACCAGACACGCGTGTAGCCGCCGGGCGCACCCACTGCCGCCAGCGTTGCGCCGGGAATCTTGTCATCAATGAACTGGTACTCAATCAAGGTGCCCAGCCACTTGTTGAAGTTCCACCCTGCGCCCAGCGTAAGATTGCCGCCGTAAGTCGAGAACGTCGTTGCATCGCTAACAGGAGCATTGAAGCCGCCGCCAGCTTCAAAAGCAATGCGGCTCCATCGGCTCTGATATGTGGGATACCGCGAGCTCGTCTGTCCATACTGCGGCCTGGGCGATGGATTCGGAGCTGCTGCCAGCGAAGCGCCGTCAATATCTTCGCCGTTCAGAAACGCCTTATTGTCATCCGATGAGCTGACGCCCGCATGCGTATCATTCTGGGCCTTAGCAGTGAGTGGAAGCGACGCCAAAGCAAAGGCAGCTACCGCAATGGCGAAAGAACGAAACAGATTACGCAAAGGACTGCAACCAGACATTATCCATCCCTCAAAGTACAGACTTTTGGGGGCTTCGTGGGTTTACCCCTCAGTTACCTACAACACAGTTCCGATGCTTTTGACTCGGTAAATGATGCATCTGGCACAAAAAAGTGCCTGCCTTTATCGATGAAGACAGGCTTCTGCTTTATTCAGACGAATAGCGGTGATTTACGACTCTGAACTGCGCGAAGAGGGGAAGAATCTCACAGAAAATATCGTGGAGATTCTTCACTCAAAATGGCTGTTAAACGAAATCATTAATGAATGTCAAACTGCTCCGGATGCAGCGCCGGATCGCTCTTCACGATGATCGTTTTGCTGATCATCTCTTCCATTTCATTCAGCCAGCGAGCATTGTTCGCCTTCAGAGTCTTTACCACTTCAGGATGCACGCGCAGCAGCACATCATTCCGCTCCAGATGCTTCTGCATCTTTCGCATCTCGACATAAATTTCGTTGCAGACCGTCATCGGGCTCTTCACCATGCCTGTGCCCTGGCAGATTTCGCAGGGAACGCTCAGCGTCCGCTCCAGCGACTGCTTCACACGTTTGCGGGTGATCGCAACCAGACCAAAGTCGTTAAACTGCAGGACTTTTGATGGAGCACGGTCCGCTTTGAGGGCTTCTTCCAGGGCCTGCATTACTTTATGCCGGTTCTTGCGCTCATCCATGTCGATGAAGTCAATGACGATGATGCCGCCGAGATCGCGCAGGCGAATTTGCCGCACAATCTCCGGAATGGCATCAAGGTTCGTCTTCAGAATGGTGTCTTCAAGACGAGCCGTCTTGCCGACATACTTACCTGTGTTGATATCAATGGCAACCAGTGCTTCGGTCTGATTAATGACAATCGATCCGCCGGACTTGAGCCACACCTTCGAACGCAGCGCCTTCGTAATCTCATCCTGAATACCGAATTGCTCGAAGAGCGGCGTTTCTTTCGTGTAGAGCTTCACGCGCCGCACCAGCGAAGGCTGAAAGCGATTTAGGAAGCGAACAATGCGCTCGTATTCCGTTTCACTATCTACCCAGATGGTTGAAAAGTTATCGTTCACCTGGTCGCGCAGAACACGTTCAACCAGATTGAGATCGTGATAGATCAGCGCCGGAGCTTTGCCATCGTCCGAGCGCTGCTTGATGTCATTCCACAAGCTGATGAGAAAGCGAAGGTCAGCGCGAAGTTCGTCTTCGCTGGCAGAAGCAGCAGCAGTACGAACAATAAACCCGCCCGAAGCGCTTCCCTTCTCGCTGATCAGAATTCTCTTCAGCCGCTGGCGCTCTTCGTCGGAAGAAATTTTGCGCGAGACGCCGACGTGATTCACGGTCGGCATAAAGACCAGAAAACGTCCCGGCAACGCGATGTGGCTGGTAATGCGAGCGCCTTTCTTCGCGATTGGCTCCTTGGCAATCTGGACGAGAATTTCCTGCCCCGGCTTCAACAGCTCAGTGATAACAGGAAGATCAGTGACCTGCGCCGATGCGCGCCGTGGCCCACCGCCCGGCCGGCGACGGCCATGCCGTCCGCGAGGCCCGCGACGGCGGTCCCGATAATCGGGACGTTGCGCGTGCTCAGGCGAAGCCTGCGCGTCAGCAGAAGCCTCCTCTTCCTCGGCTTGTTCTTCCAGATTCTCTTCGTAGCCTTCCACCTCTTCTTCCAGGCCGATTTCTTCTGACTGTTCAGCCAGCGCGCCCTCAGGACCGAAGTTCAGACGCTGATTGATATGCAGATCGCGCACCATCGCGCCGAGATCAGCGCCATTCATCTGGTGATCGATAGTCTGCTCTTCAAGCTCTTCGAGGTCCTGTTCCTCTGCCTGCGCCTGAATCGGCTCGAAATCGTACTCTTCGTCCTCGATGACTTCTTCTTCCAGAAGCCCGGCGCCGGGCGCGAAAGCGCGTTCATCTTCCGGGTTGGCATCAACCTCATTTGGAATTGCAGGAACAATCTCCGCCGGCGGCGCAGCTTCTTCTTCCTGATACTCAACGGTGAAATCAGGAGACGCAACCGCTTCTTCTGTCTTCGTTTCTCCAGCGCCATGCGCATGCGGCTCAGATTCAGGCTGCTTCGGTTCTTCTACATGTTCGGCATGCTCTTCTTCAGTAATCTCGGCAACATCTCCGGAAATACGGTATTCGCTCGGAGCCGCAGCATCGACGCGGTGCGATGCAGAAGCGTGTTCCGGCTCGTATTCCTGCGTCTCCTCCACCAGTTCAAATTCTTCGGAATAACTCTCTACTGACGCGGGAGCAAATTCCTCTACGTTAGCAGCCTCAGTCTCCTGAACAGATTCTGCAGCCGGTTCCGGTTCTACCGCTTCGGGAAAAGCCTCTCGCGCTTCCTGCTCTTCCAGCGGCAGCACCGCCGGAACTAGGGCTGCAGCCTCGCCAGCTGGCACGGTTGGCTCCTGTTTCTGCTGGAATCGCGCACGCGATTCTCCCGGCAGGAGTAGCCCCCCATCCCATTCAATCGGGCCTTCAATGAGCGTCGAGGGTTTTGATGTGAAATTGGCCTTCGCTGGCTCAGTTGTAATCGAAGTTCTGGACTCCGGAACGGCAGGCTGGCCGCCATACTTGGACAGCGACTCACCGGGTAGAAGGACTGGCGGCTGGGCGGAAGATGAAGCAAAATGCGCAGCCGGAATACCTCCGGGAGCGCCATGCTCCGGCAAGATCACCGGCTCAGCTGAAATGCTCTCCTCGATCGCTTCGGGCGATTCTATGTGGCCGTTGCCCTCACGTTCGCCATGATGCGGCCGTCCATCGCGCCCACGACGCCCTCGGCGTCCACGCCAGCGGCGCGTTCCCTCAGGCGCTTGCTCATGTACCTGCGGCTCGCCTGAATCTTCCGCTTCTTCCTGCGCCGATTGCGCTTCGCGGCGCGGCTGCGGTCCGCTGATGCGCTCAAAGTCGGCTGAGTCTTCCTGTTCTTCGAGAAAATCCGTGACGTAAAGAAATGCGTCGCGCTCCAGCCCGATATCAACAAATGCAGATTGCATTCCGGGCAGAACGCGCGTGACACGGCCTTTGTAGATGGAACCCGCTAGGGTATATTCGTTTTCGCGCTCGTAGTAGATTTCCGCGAGCTGATCGTCTTCTAAAATCGCAAGCCGCGTCTCATGCGGCGTGCTTGAAATGCATATTTCCTTCGACATGCTGCCTCTCTTCAACGGACGAGGCAGATCAAACCGTAGAACCGGACGAGACCAGAGATGACGGAGAGATGACCGCTATCCATAAGGATTCAAAGGACCGCTCGCATCCAGGCGGTGGTCCGTCAAAGATATGGGATATTTTCGGGAGGCTTTCCGGGAAATAGTCCGTGCGCAGAGATTTTGTGACCGCTTCAACCAATCCAATCGGCGGGGTCGTTACCCGTCTCAGCGCGCTCATTCCTGATCCTGACCGGCCCGGTGACCCACCACGACCGGCTAAATAATTAATTTCCTTAAACTTCAAAAAACTCATCCCGCACCCCGGCGGGACGCTTACCAAAACTGTTTCGCCCTTCAGTTCACGAACCGGTTCATGCGGACGTTCATCACCATGCCCAGAGCCAGAAACGTGAACAACACCGAAGATCCGCCGTAACTCATTAGCGGCAAAGGAATTCCGGTGACCGGCATCAGCCCGATGACCATGCCTATATTGACCGCGATCTGGAAGATCAAAACGGCCACCACGCCCATCACAATGAGCGTTCCGGACAGGTCCGCGGCTGTTTGAGCGTTCTGAATCAAACGCATCAATATTAAAAAGTATAGCAGTAAGACGACCATCGCGCCGATAAAGCCGTGTTCTTCACAAAATGCGGCAAAAATGAAGTCTGTGTACGGAATCGGCAAAAAGTCGCCCTGCGTTTGTGTTCCCTTCGTGGCCCCGCGGCCGAAAACACCCCCATCGCCGACGGCAATCAATGATTGCCGAATCTGGTAGCCGGTGCCCTGAGGGTCGCTGTCCGGATTCATAAAGCTGGTCAGGCGGGCTTTTTGGTAGGGTTTCAGCACTTTGCCGCTTTTCCAGACCACGCCTACCGCCAGAAGCCCCACCAGCAGAATGATTCCCGCTTTTTTCCAGTCAATTCCGCCCAGAAATAGCCCAATGATGAGGATTGGCGAGTATGTCAGGGCGGTTCCCAGATCGGGTTGCTTGAGCACCAGCAACATCGGCACACCGACCAGCGCCATAGCCTTAAAGATGTCTTTCCACGTCAATTCCCGGCCTGAAAGCCCCACAAAATAGCGCGCTACGGCCACAATCAGCACCAGTTTTACCCATTCTGAGGGCTGAAAATGTATGCCTCCGGGCAGTTTTATCCATCGCCGAGCGCCCAAAACTTTGGTTCCTATGGCCAATACAGCGATCAGAGAAACAATGCAGAAGCCATAAATCCAGTGAATGAAATCCACTAGCCGGTGATAGTCAATGACGGAGAAGATGAACATTGCCGCCAGTCCCCCCATCAGCCATAGAATCTGCATCTTATGGAAGCCGACGAACTTGGTGTGCATGGTCGCGCTGTAAATCTCCAGAATGGAGATGACGGAAAGGATCATCACAAACCCAAGCAGGGTCCAGTCAAAATCACGAAATGAGAGAAAGCGGCGCATGCGTTTAATTCCCCGTCGCCATTGCGAGTGTGCTCGCTTTTACCGGCGGCACCGTCAGATAAAAATGCCCGCCCCACATCTCCGCCTCATCGCCTCGCGGTTTGACTATCTGCTTCCCGCCAAAAATCTTCGGATTGCTCGGATTGTCCCAAAGCGCGCCCACGTCTACTTTTGCGGGTGTTTTGGCGATCAGGTTGTTTTCGAGGCGGCGCTGCTTGTTCACATACGCCTCAATGACACGGGCTGCCAGGCGGCCTGCCAGGCGGCCATGCTCGCCGGATTCATACAGAATGCAGACCACAATGTCGGGGTTACGCCGCGGCGTGAATCCAACAAACCAAGCGTTGTCCTTGACCGAGTGCGAGTGCCCCAGACGTGCAGCCAGCGCATTACTCATCGTCTGCGCGCTGCCTGTCTTGCCGGCAAAGTCAATGCCTTCAAGATGAGCGCTGGGGTCGGTTCCGCCCGGATTCATCACCTCCGCCATGGCATCGGTAATGGTTTGCCAGCTTCCCGGGTCGATAGGAACCATCCTGTCTCCTGATCCGGGGAAGGAGTCATACATGGCTTTACGGTAATCAGCAGGCAATTCATCCGGAAAGACGACATGCGGGCGCTTGAATGCGCCACCGGAGGCAATACCGGAAAGCGCTCGCGCCATCTGTACCGGTGTTGCTGTTACTGCGCCCTGACCAATGCCAACCGATGTGACCTCACCCGGATACCACTTCTGATGGAAATTCCTCATCTTCCATTCCGGTGAGGGCATAGTGCCGGAGGCTTCGTTGGGGAGGTCGATTCCGGTCTTCTCGCCTATGCCGAAGGCATGCGCCCACTTTGCGATCTTCTCAATTCCCAGCTTTGCCGCCAGCGTGTAAAAGAACACGTCACACGACTGGTAAATACCCTTGCTGATATTGACTTCACCGTGGCCGCCGTGGACCCAGCATTTCTGGTATGTGCCGAACAGGCTTACGCCGCCTGAGCAGTGCACCTTCAGGTCCTGGGCCACGCCTTCTTCCAGTCCGGCAGCTGCCATGATGATCTTGAAGGTAGAACCCGGGGCCAGCTGCGCCTGAATGGCTTTGTTCAGCAGCGGATGTTCGGGATCGGTGATCAGCTTTGTCCACTCATCGCGTCCAATGCGCACCGCGAAATCATTGGGGTCGAAAACAGGCCGGCTGACCATCGCCAGAACTTCACCCGTATGCGGGTCCATGGCAATGATGGCTCCGTTACGGTCGCCTAAGGCGTTCTCCGCCGCGCGCTGAATATCAATATCGATGGTCAGTTTCAGACTCTTGCCGGGAATAGCGTGTTCAGTCCCGAGTTTGCCGACTTCCCTGCCGTGGCTGTCGACGATGACGTCTCTTGAGCCGTCCTGCCCTCGCAGCAGCGCATCGTAGGACTGCTCCACACCCGATTTGCCGACCACATCACCCGGCTCGTAGTAGGCATACTGTGGATTATTCAGCATGTCTTCGCTGACTTCGCCGACATAGCCGATCAGGTGCGCGGCAAACCCGTCTCTGGGATATAAGCGCCGCTGCTCCTCTACTGTCTCGAGTTCGGGAAATTCGTCGCGGTGCGCTTCGATGAATTCCTGCTCGTCCGGGGTAATGTCCTGCTTCAAAGGCAGCGGCTGATATTTCGGCGCAGTGCGGTATTTTTTGAGGATCGCTTCGATCTGTTCGACCGTCATATTCAGGCCGTTCGCAATCTTCGGCAGATCGGCCATGTAGTCGTGCCCCTGTTCGCGCACCAGAAAGCACGAAACTGAAGGATAGTTATCGACGAGCAGACGGCCTTCGCGATCAAAGAGCTTACCGCGCGGCGCGAGAATGGGAACTTTGCGGATACGGTTAGCTTCGGCCAGCGCGTGGTAATTTTCCGCGCCAACCACCTGCAGCCGCCACAGCCCAAACACCAGAATCAGCAGAATGCCGACAATCACATATTGAACGACCGTCAGCTTGATGCCTGGCAGCTTTTCTTCCCGGTTAAGCATGTTTACTACTGCCCCTAGAATACTCGTAAACTGCGGATTTGCGCGTATTTTTGCGGTTTACTCGTTCGCTTCATATTCAATTTGGAATTGCATGGTCTGCCGGAACGTCTTCGCCCGTCCAGATGCGTTTCTGGGTCCAGGGCTTTGCCGGCGCGGTCCAGAATGGATCGTTGGGAGGTAGCCCAAGCTGGAGCAGTCCAACCGCGCAGAGGTAGAGGCTTCCCGTCGAGATATATCCCTCGCCAATCGAGGGCTGATGCCCGATGGCGCCGATCTGCAGCCATCCATGCGCGTCGAATGTTCCCGGAGCTTCGATCATTTTCCGGACGACTGCTGTGAGAGCAGCGCGCACTGCGCCGGGATCGAGCGAAGGCGGTAGTTTGTGCATCAGCGCCATATCGGAGAGCACCTGAAACGCTCCGAAGCGATATGCGCTCGACCGTCCCATTACCGGAAACGTTGCGTCCGGAGCAATCAGCCGCTCTTCGATTACGGCGTATCGCTGAGCGCGCTGAAGCTCCTCGTCATACAAATTTCCCAGAGAATTGTGCTTTTCAACACAGACCCGCAGCACTTCAAGAAGCATGGGATGAATGACATAGCTGTTGTAGTAGTCCCAGTGGAAATGCGCGCCGTCGCCGTAAACCCCATCGCCTTTGTACCATTCCATGTGCTTGTTGACGGCGGTTTCAATCGGCTGCATTTCACACTCGCCGGTAAATTTCCATAAGGCTGCTTCAATAATGGCGCTGAAAAGAAGCCAGTTATTCTGCCCCGGATGAATGACCCGGCTTGCCTTAAAAGCCGCAACCATATTGGCTTGCTGGCTCGAATCCAGATTCCCCCACAACTGTTTCGGAGCGCGGAGCAATGCCAGCGCCAGAAAGGCTGTATCGACCAGCGGCTGCTGTCCCTTGCTGAAATTCATGTAATCCGGCGATTTTGGATCGGTGGCATGGGCAATGCCCGTTACTGCCAGCCGGATATAGCGCTCTCGCATCTGCCCTTCTTTGCCGGCGTCCGGGCCTAATTCCAGCCACGGAGCCATTCCAGACAGAAGGCGACCTAATGCCTCAAGATGCGTATATGCAGCCCGGTCCGCAGGGCCTTCTAAGGGCATTGCCTTCCTCAACTGGTTTTCGCTTAAGGCTGTCAGAATCGGATCTGCCAGCCGCTGCATCACCTGAATTGAGTAAGCGCGGTCATCTGCGCCAGCCTTTGATTGTGGATAGGCAAGGGGTGAAATCAATTCAAAAAGAAGAAGGAGGCCCAGAAATTTCAGCTTCACGCGGCTAGTATTCCTTGCTCTTGGCCAGATCAAGAAGCGCAAACAGAATCACCCCAACGACCAGATTGATGAGGGAGCGAATGAATTCATGCAGCCAGCTCCACGCATAGGGCTGCGCCAGCAGCCGCCGCACCAGAAGCCAGTACATTCCGCTGTGCAGGAACACGAAACCGAAGATCAGCATGGCGCGCGTGCCGTGGTTCTCCGTGTCAATGCGCACACCCAGCGACGCTGCCAGATATCCAATGATCGATTTGCAGATGCCGAAAATCCCGAGCGGCTGGCGCGTGAGCGCATCCTGCGCAATACCGATGATCGCGCCCGCGACAGTTCCGGTTACCGGATTCCGCCGCGTAATGGCGAAGTAAATGGTGACGAGCAGCGGCAGGTCGAGAATGTCAAAGCGCGGGAAATGCAGAGAGACAAACGACTGCAAGCCCAGCGCCAGCAGCGGCGCCAGAACAAAGACGATCAGAGGATACGGCTGGACCTCAAGATCGCGCCGCGCTGCGGCACTGAACCTGTTCATTACCCGCGGCCTCCCTGGGGCTGAGTCGCCGGATTCGTCTGCTGTGTTTGCGGCTGCGTTTTTGGCTTCAACAACATCGTTGGTGGTGGACGGCTGCCGTCATCCGGAACCAGCTCCGGTCCTTTACGTTGGCCTGTTTGTGCAGACGGAAGCTTTTGCATCTGCTGTCCCGGAGTTGTTGCGGATTGGGTTGTCTTCTTTGCGCCTGACGGCAACGGGCCATCGACAATTACTCTGGTTTTTACCTCGGCCGGCGCGCCACTCTCGGCGTTTGGAGTAGCAGGTCTTGGGTTCACGGCGGCATTGCCGGTCGGAGTATTTCCTGTCCGGTTCGAAGCATTGGCGCTTCCACTCACCGTCAGAGGCGCCACATGATTTGAAGCTGCGGGCATCGTCGCCATCGGAGCATGCGTCGATGAAACAGCAGTTCCTGTCGCCGTTGCCCCAGGAGCAGGTTTAATGAGCATGGTAGCCGGTGGACGGCTGCCGTCATCCGGAACCAGCTCCGGTCCCTTCTTTTTGGGCGCAGCTAATGACGCATCCGTCACATTTGAAGCAGCAGTATTGGCAGGGCTGGTAGAAGGCACCACAGCATGTGGCCTGGACGCGCTTGCTGTGGCGCTGCCGCTTCCTTCCGACTGCGGAGCAAGACGTGCGCCGGGTGTAAGACTGGCAGCGGAGGGAGTGGTATTCGGCGTAAAGCGATCCGGATGCAGGGCAGCGGGCGGACGCATGGGGCGCGCAATGCCTTCTCCTTCAGCATTGGAATCATCCGTTCCTGCATCGTCCTTAGGCGCATCCGGATCAATCCGGCTGGGAAGGCGCTCCGCCAGAATTTCAGAGGCCTTTAACTGCTCGGCGTTGGCAGCGGCCTCGCTTTGCATCATGTCCAGTTTCTGCTTGGGCGTCAGCTGGTCACCCATATTGGTGATCACCAGTACCTCTTCTAGTTGGGAGAGATTCGCCGCCGGGCGGATCAGGACATCGACGAGGGGGTCATGCTCCGGATCGTTTACTACCCGGTCCACCACGCCTACTGCCAGTCCGCGCGGAAAAATCTGATCGCCGCCACTGGTAATGACCGGCTCGCCTGCCTTGATGCGATCATCCGGCATGATGTTCACAACCTGCGGCTGCCCCAGCGCATTGCCGCGCAGAATCCCGCGAATGCGCGTATTGGCCAGAATCACGCCTGCGCCGCTGGTCGGGTCCGTAATTTCGAGCACCTGACTGGTATGCGGAAAGACTTCACGGATGCGCCCGACAATGCCATTCGGCGTAATGACCGGCATATCAACGCCGACGCCCTCTTTCGCTCCTTTATTGATGGAGAGAATGCGCGACTGCTCGGTTCCCGATGTGCCGATGATCTGCGCCGGAAGCGTCTGGTAGACGTATTTTTCCTTGAATGCGAGGAGTTGCTGGAGCCGCTGCCCCTGGCGCGCGTCTTCTACAATCCCGCCCTGCTCAATGCGGAGACGCTGCAACTCAGCTTGAAGATCTTTGTTCTGCTGGCGCACATGGATGAGGTCGATATAGTTGTCCCAGACGCCGAGGATGCTTGCGCCCAGCCAGTGCACAAAGCGCTCCGGCGGGGAAACCAGGCTGATGGCCCAGTAGCGAATCAGGCGCACGCCGCCCGCGTCCGGCTGCGCGTGCTCTTTGGGCAAAGGGCGTCGCACCTGAATGGCGACTCCGATGACCTGCGCCAGAAGCACCACGATCAGGACCAGGGCGTTTTTATAGCGACTGAAGAAAGATTCCATGGCGCCGATGCCTGATGCTCAATATTGTGAACCGCTTGCCGGATAAGTCACAACTAGTCAATCTTGATCTTACGCAGCAAACGGAAGTCGCTGAGCATTTTTCCCGTGCCCAGAACCACGCTGGCTAACGGATCGTCGGCGATAGAAACCGGCAGTCCTGTTTCCTCGCGAATGCGCTTGTCGAGGTTCTTGATGAGCGCTCCGCCGCCGGTCAGCACAATGCCGCGGTCGCTGATGTCCGCGGAAAGCTCAGGCGGCGTCCGCTCTAATGCTACGCGGATCGCATTCATAATGGTCGAGATGCACTCGCCCAGCGCCTCACGAATTTCGCTGTCGTCAATGGTGATGGTCTTGGGCACGCCCTCGATCAGGTTGCGGCCTTTGATTTCCATCGTCAGCGGCTTGTCCAGCGGATATGCGGATCCGATCTCCTGCTTGATTTGCTCAGCGGTACGCTCGCCGATCAGCAGATTGTATTTCCGCTTGAGGTAGTTCATCACCGCTTCATCCATCTGGTTGCCCGCCATGCGTACGGACCGCGAATAGACAATCCCAGCCAGCGAGATCACGGCAATGTCTGTCGTGCCGCCCCCGATATCAACAACCATGTTGCCGGAGGGCTCAGTAATGGGCAGGCCCGCGCCAATCGCAGCAACCATCGCCTGTTCCACCAGAAACACTTCGCTGGCCTTGGCGCGATATGCTGAATCCTCGACCGCGCGCTTTTCTACCTGCGTAATCTCAGACGGCACGCCGATCACGATGCGCGGATGCACCAGCATCTTGCGGTTATGCGCCTTCTGAATGAAGTAGTTCAGCATCTTTTCCGTAACTTTGAAATCGGCGATTACGCCGTCCTTCATCGGCTTGATGGCAACGATATTGCCGGGCGTGCGGCCCAGCATCTCTTTTGCTTCTTTGCCGACGGCTTCGACTTCGCCCGTGTTCTTGTTAATAGCAACAATCGAGGGCTCGTTGACGACGATGCCCTTGCCTCGCGCGTAAACGAGAGTATTGGCAGTACCTAAATCAATAGCCAGATCACTGGAAAAGACACTGAACAGCGAGCGCACGCCGTGCGATCGCGAAGAGCGCGAAGAGAAACCGTTCGATGACATGAAAAATGCTTTTTAAAGGGACTCGAACCTATTGTAAGGCCATTCAGGCAATTACTGCACCGCAGTGGAGAGTGGAATTCTTAGGATTCTCTGTGGATTCGGGGAATCAGGAGTAAGGACCAAAATCCAGAATTCGCCCGACAACGATTTTGGATTGCGGGCGAATTCCGGATCAAGTCATTCCAACTGGACTGCTCAGGGTTGCGGCATTTCTATATCCACAACCCGATAATCTGCAGGGATTTCAAAAAGGGCATGGTCGGGTTCACCGAATTCTAATTGTTGGATTCTGACGGTATATGACTTTTCCGGGCCTGACCGCTCGATAGCTCCGAACAGCTTAAGTTGATCGGAATACCATTGGCTAAATGTGGTTGTCAGGTTCGGAGCATCCTCTGCGGAAGTTACGATTCGGGACCCTTTGAATGAGTAGCCCTGAATCGTTTGGCTCTCTGCATCTTCCTGCGCAACTTTCCATTGATGCGGTAGGTCTTGCCCATCTGCCGCGTCCGCGAAGAAGAGCCGAGCATTGCCGAACGATTTTCCAATTGTGAGACGATACGCTGTCTTTGCATCGTTCGCGAGAACAGCTTGGAATCCGGCAATGGGATCTGTAATGGAAACCGTGAGTCCACGGAGCTTTTTACCCTCCGGATTCATGATCTTCGATTCGATACGCACCCTACCTGCTGAGTCGCGGTACTGTTTGGCAGTGACGGTGTAATCGACTGCGACCGAGTCATCATCCCGTTTGTGCGAATGCTCCTCTATCTCGGTTACAGTCAGTGGAATACCGGATACAGGAGACATCAGGATCTGAGCACTTGAAAGCTGTTGTGTGGTCATAGAGGTTATTTCCGGAGTCAGAGTCAGACTCAAGGCTAAAGTGAGATATTTTAGAACCATAGGTGCACCTCGTGCCCAAGGAACACATTTCGAGTACATCGTACAGATATTGTCATCTGCACGGACCAGGACCTTTCGCCGGTAAAATCGCGCCCGGGTATTTACAAGCACCGTTCCCCACGAGCGTTCCTTGCACCATGTATGTATAGCAACCCCCGGTTGGCTGAACTCCTCCTCCGCCTATGCAGGTAGGGGTTCCCAAGGTGCAAGCCGTTAATGACTTCGAGGCCAACAGAAAGCAGGAGACAACCACGGGGAGGCAGAAAATCCGCTCAGGACTTCGCCATGCATCTTAGAAAACGCCCAGAAATACAAGAGGAAAGGCGCCTGTTTCTAAGCAGGCGCCGTAAAAATTATGCTGATAGTTTTGCGAAGAAATCCTTCATCCGCTTCACACCCTCTTCCACATCATCATGCGAAACAGCGTAGGAAAGGCGGATGTGCTGATTTGTCCCGAAGGCTTCGCCGGGAACGGTAACAACATGCGCCTCGTGCAACAGGCGATTTGCCAGTTCAAGAGCGTTCTTTGCGCCGGGCTTGCCCAGATACGCCGAAACATTCGGATACACGTAAAACGCGCCTTCAGGCTTCGTGCATGTGATATCGGGAATCTCGGCCAGACGCTCGAGGATGCGGTCGCGCAGCTTTAGATAGTCAGCGCGCATTTCTACAACGCATTCCTGCGAGCTGCTGAGCGCTGTGATGGCGGCCTTCTGGACGAAGTGCGCTGTCGAAGATGTGGACTGGCTCTGCAGCTTGCTCATTGCGGCGATGATAGGCTTAGGGCCGAGCGCGAAACCGGCGCGCCATCCCGTCATGGCATAGGTCTTTGAGAGCGAGCCGAGGACGATGACGTGCTCTTTTGCTTCAGTGAACGAGCCGCCGCTCACCAGCGCCCCGGTGTACTGCAAATAGACGTAGCACTCGTCGAGCAACAGATAAATGCCGCGCTCATGCGCGAGCTTCACGATGCGCTCAAGATCGGCCGGCGAAATGACGGAGCCAGCTGGATTCGAGGGTGAGTTAATCAAAATGGCTTTGGTGCGCGGCGTGATGGCCTTCTCAATGGCCTCTGCGGTCACGCGGAAGTTCTCGGCTTCGTCGGTTTCAAGGAAGACAGGCTTGCCGCCGCCGTACTGGATGATGTCCTTGTATGAAACCCAATAAGGCACAGGCAGAATCACTTCGTCGCCATGATCGACCAGCACCTGGATTGCATTGAAGATGGCCAGCTTTCCGCCTGTGGTAAAGACTGCCTCTTCCGGCGTGTAGTCGGAACCAAAGTCGCAGGCATGGCGCTCAACGATGGCCTTGCGCACCTCGGGAATTCCGGAAACTGTGGTGTAGCGCGTGAAATTTTCGTCGATGGCCTTAATGGCTGCATCCTTGATGTGGCGCGGCGTGGCGAAATGCGGCTCGCCTGCTCCGAAATCGACCAGCTTTGCGCCCTGCGCGCGCAGCCTGGCGGCTTCCGCGGTCACGGCCATGGTGGCCGAAACCTCGATACGTCCGATGCGTTCGGCAAAAATTTTTGAGGGAGTGGTTGTTGTTGCGCTCATGCTTCTATTTTTCCAGATTTTCGACGGATGCAGAAATTTAAATTGCATCGGACTGATGCTCAGCAGCAGAAACTCGGCGCGCTATTTCCGTATACGCTCGAACAGGCCCTGTTTTCCTGCGGAATGGCGGCTTTCGGGCTTGGCATCCCCCGCCTGCTCTGGTAAACCATAGCTAGCATATTGGCAGCGTTAGGGGCGCTCCTCAAATTTCGCCTTGCTGGTGGATAGATGAGCCATCCGCCGGCCACGACTTGCATCTCAACAGACAATTTCCCGGGAACAAGGCCGGCAGCATGACCCTCCTCCTCATACAGATGTCCGTCGTTCTTGCCGTCACGCTCATGTGCGGATGGCTGGCGCGTAAGCTCGGCCAGGCGCGCGTGATAGGCGAGATCGTTGGCGGCATTCTGCTGGGGCCTTCCGTTCTGGGACGGATTTCCCCACATACATCAGCGTCGCTCTTCCCGGCCCCCTCGCTGCATTCGCTGGAAATGCTTTCGACCGTAGGGCTGATCCTCTATCTCTTTCTCATCGGAATGGAGCTGGATTACGAACAGCTCTCCAGCCAGCGGAAAACGGCCGTCATCGCCAGCGGCACCAGCATCCTGATTCCGTTTATCACCGCCGCGGCGCTGGCCCATTCGCTGAGAATTCGGTTTGCTCCGCACGGAATCGGCAGTGTGCCGTTTGTGCTTTTTCTCGGCATTGCCATGAGCATCACCGCCTTCCCTGTGCTCGCGCGGATTCTCGAAGAACGCCGGCTGCAAACCACTCCGTTGGGCACGACCGCCATCATGTGTGCCGCAGTGGATGACGTGGTCGCGTGGTCTCTATTGGCCCTGGCTCTGGCGCTGATCGGCGCCGATGGCGGCTCCGCTTCTCTGCCCGTGCGGCTTGCCGGATTAGGAGCCTATCTGCTGCTGATGCTGGGCGTGGTTCGGCCGCTCGCGGCGCGGGCTGTGCGCATGCGAACCAAGCCCGGACTTTCACTGGAATTACTGGGGGCCGTTGTTGTGGGAACGCTGGCTTCCGCAGCAGCTACAGAGTGGATCGGCATTCATCCTCTCTTCGGCGCGTTTCTTGCGGGTGTATGCTTCCCGCGTATCCCGCATTGGCAGCAAGCGATTCGCAATCAGCTCGACATGATTACCTCGGTCCTGCTGCTGCCATTGTTCTTTGCCCTGACCGGTCTGCGCACGCGGCTTGATCTGCTGAATGACGCGAAGATGTGGTGGTGGGCCGGAATCGTGCTCGTCGGCGCGGTCTTCGGCAAAATGGGTGGCGCGGTGCTGGCGGCGCGCTGGACAGGTCAATCGTGGCGCAACGCCGCGGCGCTGGGCGCTCTGCTGAACACGCGTGGTCTGGTGGAGCTCGTCGTCCTGAACATCGCCTACAATGTCGGCGCGTTTACTCCGACGCTCTTCACCATGATGGTGGTCATGGCCCTTGTAACAACTATGAGCACGACTCCGATTCTTAACCTGCTGGGTGTAAAGGGTGGAGATGTTCAGGCGGAGAAGGCTAAAGAGCTGGAAGCCACGGCGGCTTAGCTAACATTTTGTGCTCACGACGTCATTCTGAGCGCAGCGAAGAATCTCAGGGGCTGCTGATGCCAGAAAAGATTCTCCCTCCCATTGGTCGTCATATGACAACCTGACTAGCTCAGGGATGCCCATTCGGCATGCGCGCCTTCAGCCGGTCGATCACAAATTGCGGAACTAATCCTTCAATCGAACCACCCAAAGTAAACACTTCTTTCACCAGCCGCGAGCTGACAAATGAATATTTGCCATCAGGCATAAGAAAGATAGTCTCCAACTCCGGCGCGAGGCGGCGGTTCATCAGCGCCATCTGCAGTTCGTATTCGTAGTCGCTGATGGCGCGGATACCGCGCATCACCGCCTGCGCATGCTGCTCGCGGACAAAATCAACCAGCAGACCATCGAAAGTAGCTACTGAGACGTTATTGAAATCGGCAAGCGCTTCTGTAAGCATCTCGACGCGCTCTGCCACCGTAAACAATGGGTTTTTCCCTGAGTTCTTAAGAATAGCGACGACAAGATGATCGAAGATTTTCGATCCACGGGCAATCAGGTCAAGATGTCCGTTCGTTACGGGATCGAAGCTGCCCGGATAAATAGCTTTTACTGTATTCACGCCAAAGGCATTGTATCTGTAGCCGAGACAGCATTCAAAAGAGCTTTCCTTCTAATCCGACAATAAAGTGGATGCCGGGAATCGTTCGCCCGTGCAATTGCTTATCATTTGTAAAAAAGATATCGATGCCTGCTTCGGCAGCCATTGCGAGGTGAATGGCATCGGGCTGAGGAATACTTTCTCTGGCGCGGATGGATGCGTATACTTCCGCCGTGCTGGGCAGAAATGGCAGCATTTTGACCTCATTGCTTCCAAACAGTCGCCTGATGTCCTGCGTCAGAACCGTATCTCCGCTTTTCAGCGCGCCTGTTAACGATTCTCCGAAAGCCAGAGAGCTTGTGAAAAGAGTATCGCCACGCTCTTGCATTCTCCTGTAGATGCGATCCACTTTCGGAGCATAGACAGGATGATCTTCGATCATATACACGAAGAGCATCGTATCCCAATAGATACGACTCAAGCGCTTTTCCTCGAGCGCGGAGATTCAGTACTTCCCCAGCCTCGCCGTTCTTCTCGCAAAAAAGCTTCTCCGCCACCCAATTTTTTGAATGCTTCTTTGCCTCGTCCGCGAAGCGAGAGCAACAAGCTCGACTTCCGGACGGGCTTCGATGCATTCCCCGCGGCGTTCAGCCGATAAGTGAATACAGTTGTGGTGCTTAAACCTGATGGCGGCCCTTGCTTCTCTATCAACGTAAGCTGATTTTGTTCCAGAAAACGCTTCGATGAGAGGGCCTGACAAACGGAGGGCACACGGTTGCTCCAATGAAGCGCTTTGTGCACATCACCTGCCTTGATGCTCACCTCAGCATCGCCTCGTTTTTTCGCAGGCTCTATATAAAGACGCTGAACGTATTGGATGACCTGATCGCTATGCGTCATACTCTACTTTCAAGCATACATATACTAGCATACATAAAAATTTTAAAAGAAAGCGGCAGACTTCTTGCCCGCCGCTCGCTTATTTCCTGAATGTGCAGCTTACTGCCGTCTTGCCGGTCTCACTGCTTCCTGCGCGGCAGCCGCTCCATTGACCGGAACCGGCGGAATTTCCGCTGGGGCAGGCGCGCCGATCTTCAATTTCTGGCGAACTTCGGCGTTGATTTTCTCGAAGGTCTCACGGTTGTCCTTGAGGTACTGGCGGACGTTTTCGCGGCCCTGGCCGATGCGCTCACCCGCGTAGCTGTACCAGGCGCCGGATTTCTCGACGATGTTGTTGTTCACGGCAAGATCCAGCACATCGCCTTCACGCGAGACGCCTTCTCCGTACAGAATGTCGAACTCTGCCTCGCGGAAAGGGGCGGCAACCTTATTCTTTACGATCTTGACCTTCGTCCGCGCGCCAACAACGGTATCGCCTTCCTTTACGGCAGAAATGCGGCGAATATCGATGCGGACCGAGGAGTAAAACTTCAGTGCGCGGCCTCCGGTTGTCGTCTCCGGATTGCCGAACATGACACCGATTTTTTCGCGGATTTGGTTGATAAAGATAAGACAGGTGCGCGACTTTGAGACTGTTCCGGTGAGCTTGCGCAACGCCTGCGACATGAGACGGGCCTGCAGGCCGACGTGGGAGTCGCCCATTTCGCCGTCAAGTTCGGCTTTGGGGACGAGCGCGGCGACCGAATCGACAACCAAAACGTCGATGGCTCCGGAGCGGACGAGGGCCTCCGTGATTTCGAGGGCCTGTTCGCCGTAATCGGGCTGCGAAACGAGGAGATTATCGACATCTACGCCCAGTTTTTTGGCGTAGACGGGGTCTAAAGCGTGTTCTGCGTCCACAAAAGCGGCCATACCGCCCGCTTTTTGGGCCTCGGCGATGATCTGGAGCGTGATGGTGGTTTTGCCCGAAGATTCCGGGCCGAATATCTCAATAACGCGCCCACGTGGCACTCCGCCGACTCCCAAAGCTGCGTCGAATGAGATAGATCCGGTGGAAATGGTCGAGATCGGCACCACGGCTTCCTTGCTGCCGAGGCGCATGATGGAGCCCTTGCCGAATTGTTTCTCAATCTGCGAAAGCGCCAGTTCTACGGCGCGGGTACGGTCATCTGCCACAGTATTTCTCCAGTTTTGAGCGCTCTTTAGCGCCAGAATACGCGTGTTTTATGAGGAAAATACGTCACTCAATGCGATTTTAGCGGCAGGGCGAAGAAAAATCAAAAACTTTGGTAATGCTGTCTCGGTTTCTGCGAAGCTGCCCTGTGCCGTCTTGAAAGCGATCATGGCGATGAAGCCTTCCCGCTCATTCTGAATGAGCAGAGAATCGGCCCTGAAGCATCATTTCAATGGTAATCGCGAACGGCGGCATGCCCCTGAACACGGCCGCCTTCCCAGCCATTTGGCCAGTCGACATCCGGATGCACTTTGCCGCAGAATCAGTCGGAACTTGGATCTGGCAACGCCGATGATGTCCAGCTCTCTTTCTCTGTGACCACGCTTCGACTTCAACTGAAGTTTTTCACGATAGTCATTCGGAAGCGGCTTTGCTTCTTGCACTAGAGCGTTAATCTCACCATCTGTTAAGACAATTGCCAATCCAGTCGTCCTCGATACAGATGTTCATATCTTCGCCAAAGGATACCGCAAAAGCACTAACTGTTTTTATCGTTTCAGCAGGTCTACCGGCTCCCTTACATCCGTAACACGGAAATATTGCGCCAGCGCGGGATGCTGCTTCCTGACTGCCTCATACATTTCCCAGGCAACGCGGCGATAGGAGAAGTGGCCTTGCGGCTGGGAGCGCAGCTCCGAGATGTAGAGCGCTTCGGCGAAGTCCATTTTGAAGAGGGCGCGCATGCGGGTGCCGAGGGGCAGGAGGTAGTCGGCGGATTCCGGTGATGCGGCTGTGAGCTTTTTGTGGGTCTGGTGCGCGGACCGGACCGCAGTCTCGTATTGCTGCTGCAGGCCGGCTTCGGCTACGCCTTCGGGAATGTCATATCCATGGGCAGTCGTGTAGCCCTGAATGATCTGAACGCAGCGGCGGTGGCGGTGCATGTCACGGAAACCGCCGATATCCATAAGAATGTCGAAGCGAAGGGTCTGTCCGGCGGAGAATTCACGCAGCAGCTCGTCGTGTTTGCCGCGGTGGCGGGCTCCAAGAGCGATGATTTCATGGATGCGGGCTTCAGGGAGAGCCGCAACGTGGTCGCGGAGCTGGCGATACGGGTAGTGGCATGCGCCATAGAGCAGGGTGGCGGCGATTTCGGCTTCGATGGATTCCGTGCGCTCGACGAGATCGACGACGGGAGCCGGAGCAATAGTTGCGCCATGCATAAGTTCAGCCGCAGCCTGTGCCATATCGCGCTTCGTCTCGATTTCGTAATGATTGGGAGCGGCATATTTCACCAGGGTGGGCGCGGTTTTCACTTCGCGCGTGAGAAAAGCTTCGGCCTTAGCGCCTAGATCCGGGGCAAGAGCAGCAATCTCCCGCTGCAGGCTGGTCAACTCTTCGGAATGAACATTCCAGGCAGGGCCAGTTGCAGCGGCTCGAAGTTTTTCCCCCAGCTGGCGGATTTCAGCATAGGGGCTCGACAGCAGGCGTGAAACCTGTGTTTCCAGCGTGCGGGCATTGACGATCTCTCCGAGCGAGGTGTTGGTTGCCAGTGGCAGCAGGTAGCGTGCCACGTCGAATGCTCTTGCCCGCAGGGTGCGGTCGTAACTCTCCTGCTTCATTTCAGCGGGCTTCGCCACCTGCTGCTTCAGAGAAGCGAACATGCCTTCGGCGAGTTCGTGATAGGCGGTAAACAATCCTTCAACAGATTCGCGATAGAGTAGTGCTGCGCTGTGGTCAGTGCCGAAATCGGGCATGTACCAACCGCTCTTTTTAAAATTCTGATACCTTGTAGACCGCTCCTGTCCGTCCCAGCGCTGCTCATCGACAAGCGCGATGGCGGCCAGCAGCGACAGCCGCTCGATGGCGAAGGCGATGTGGGCCAAATCGGCAATCGAGCGGTGGCCATACTGAAAGTAGAATGTGTTGAGGAACTGTTCGGCGCGCTGGCTGCTGATCTCCCTGAGGGACTCCTTCATGGAGAGGGCCGAGCGAGAATACTTAGCCATGGCATAGGCCAGCACCTCGGGGTCGGCGCCGTGGACGGCAAAAACTTCTGTCTGGTTTTGAGGCTCGGCTGGCGTGACGACTACGGGTTCAGCAACGGATTCAGGCATGGTGCCCACCAGAATACGGCATTTGCCTCTGGAAGAAACGGGCGAAACTCACCGAATTACCGAAGTACTGCAACCTCAGAGAGTTGCGGCGCGTCCCATGTCGCAGCATCAGCCTGAAATGAAAGAAATTCTTTCTGAAACGAGTCATCGGCCCTGGCCTCTCCCGCGCTCTGCATGGACAATGACGCAGCGCTGGAACGATCTTCTGTTCGCGCACTGGCCGGTTCCGGTCGCAGATCTGGCAGATCTGGTGCCGTCTCAGTTGATCATCGACACGTTTGATGGCTCGGCCTGGGTGGCTATTACTCCGTTCTGGATGGACCGTATTCGTTTGCGCGGAATGCCGCTGATTCCCGGAGCAAACCATTTTCCTGAGCTGAACCTGAGAACTTATGTGCGCGACCGGCACTCGAATATGTCGGGCGTATACTTTTTTTCGCTCGATGCTGCGAATCCTGCCGCGGTGGTCGCGGCGCGGACCCTGTTCAAGCTGCCCTACTACTGGGCACACATGAAAATCGAGTCGCAGGACCAGCGCGAGTTCCATTACCAGAGCACACGCCTGCTGACGCTCAATCAGGTGCGCTTCCGGGCACGGTATCGAAGCCTGCAGCAACCGAGCGCAAAGGGCGGGCTCGAAACATTTCTTACAGAACGCTACTGTCTCTATACGACCGATAAGCGCGGTACGATCTACCGCGGCAACATTCACCACCTCCCCTGGCCGCTGGAAATGGCTGAAGCTGAGATAGAGATCAATGAGCTGCCGCAGGCGCATGGAATTCAACTACCGGATACAAAGCCGTTGCTGCACTATGCGCGCGAGTTGGTGGTGTATATCTGGCAGCTTGAGTTATTGCCGGCTCTGGGTAAACATGCAGCAGCGGCTCCGGTTCCGGTGGCGAAGCCACTGTAGACATGGCATCCGCCTTACCAACTCAAATGTTGTGGGCTGCGATCAACAGCCGTGGTAACTCTGTGTTATTTGTCCGGCGAGTGGTTTTTTAAGACCCTGATTTTGTATTTCCAGGGCCCTGTGCCGCCCTCGTCGACTTCCTGGATCAAAGTCGAGCATTTACGGAAGTATTCCAGATCAGTCTTATCGTGCGGGAATACGTCTCCGATAACAAAAAACCCTCCGGGCTTGAGCGCATCGAAAACTGTCGCATATGCATTCAATCTTTTTTTCCCCATGTTGTGGAAGACCAGATTAGAAAGAACCAGATCATAAGGCACGTCGAACTCGATGGGCTTCGTCAAATCATATTTAAGAAACGAGGTCCGGGAGCTTATCCCCAGAGACTTCATATTCTTCACTGCTGCATCCATTGACATTCCGGATATGCTTTCATGTTTGAAAAGATCAACGCCCGTAATGTGAGCTTTCGGAAAGCATTTTGCAGCTACCCACATCAGAAAACCCAGCCCGCATCCGGCATCCAGAATCCGGAGAGAAGCGCCGGCGGGGTAAAGAGGTTGTAACAATTTCAGGAACGACCCTTCAGCACGATTTCTGATCTCATCAGATTCCTTGGGCGTGGAATGATGGTACGTCCCGAAATCCACATTCTTGCGCTGGATACTGGAATCTTCAGAACCGCGCAGCAATTTCTTTGTTTCCGATTTTGAGCTTTTTCCTTTTGTCATCGTTTCAACTCTCCTCTGTCTATGCATATTGGAGCAGGAGCGAGATCATGATCTTGGAAAAATCGGCAATTCCCTAGTCTCTATAGACGTTGCTTGCCCATTGCGGCATTGAGGTATAGGTTGTCAGATCCAATCCGGCAAATGCTCGAAATTCATTTGCAAAATGCGCCTGATCGTAAAACCCGCAGTCGATGGCGAGCTGAGCCCAGGGAATATCCATACCGGTATGCAGCTGCCGCACCGCGCGCTGAAAACGCCGCAACCGATACCAGACCTTTGGCGAGAATCCAATCTGCTCGCGAAACATCTGCGAGAATCTCCGTTCGCTCCACCCGCTACGGCACGCAATATCGGCAATGGAGAGTGGCCCTGTTTCCTGCTCGAACTGCTTCAACGCAAATTTCACAGCAGGGTGCAGGTCCCCCATTTGGGGCTTATATTTCCTGGTAAGAATGGATGCCAGACAGTCCTCAAAAATATGGAGTCGCGTTTCCGGAGATGAACTCTCAAGCATGCGATTGCGGAGGTAATCTGTACATCCAGGCCATACCTGATCCAAGGGCATGTTTTGATTGCTGATCAGATCCGCGCGGTCCACGATGAGCGCCGGCACAGCGCCGGGCTGAAAGACAACACCAGCCAGATCGACCATGTCGCTGGTGGCAACAAGCTCATAAACCGAGCGCTGGCCGACCATCAGGGCAGGCGCGGTGCGCTGCTCCAGTCCATCCTCTGTGCAGTTGGTGAGAAATTCGCGGCTCAGGCCGACTACGATATGAGCACAGCCGCCCGGGAGAATACGCTCATGCCGGTGTTGCATGAGCGGCGAGCGTGCGTACCAGAGGCTCCGGATAAAGCGGCGCAGAGGAAGAGCCGGTTTGCGCTCGCTATAGATCATCGTGCTCACTTTTATAGTAGGGCACGGCAGGAATCTGGATGGCAATGTCTCGACGGTCCTCGCCAGACAAACTGGAAGCAGTTTGACTGATCATCGACAGCTGTAAAGCTGAATACTTTATTTGCAGCCTCTATAATCTCGTTTGCAACCTCAACAGAAAGTCGAGAAGTTTATGCCGTCATTGGAAGGAAGAATCGCGCTCGTCACCGGAGCATCCCAGGGAATCGGGCGCGCCTGCGCCATTGCATTGGCCCGCGCCGGGGCAAGCGTTGCTGTTGCCGCGCGCAATGAATCAAAGCTGAATGACGTTGTATCTGAGATCACTGCGTCCGGCGGAACGGCAAAAGCGTTTGCTCTTGATGTAGCGAGTGAAGAGTCGATCAAAGCAACGGCGAAAGCAGTCGTCGAGCATTTCGGCGCCGTGCACATTCTGGTCAACAATGCCGGCATCACCAAAGACACGCTGTTGCTGCGGATGAAACGCGCCGACTGGGACGATGTCATTACGACCAACCTGACCGGCACGTTTCTGCTGACGCAGGCGCTGATCAGCTCGATGATGAAGGCTCGTTGGGGACGGATCATCAACATTTCAAGTGTCGTTGGCGAAACGGGGCAGGCCGGACAAGCGAACTACGCAGCCAGCAAGGCTGGACTGATCGGATTCACAAAGTCGCTGGCGCGTGAGCTGGCGTCACGCAACATCACGGCGAATGCGGTTGCTCCGGGCTACATTGAAACGGCCATGACCGCTGTGCTCGATGAGAAGCAGCGGTCGGCCATGCTGACGCAGATTCCGTTGAACCGTCCTGGAACGGATGAGGACATTGCTCACGCTGTCCGTTTTCTGGCCTCGGACGAGGCGGCTTACATCACAGGGCATGTTCTCGATGTAAATGGAGGAATGTATATGTGAACTGGCCGTTCAGGCGGACGCACCTTCGGCGCAATTCATGCCCGATCTCACTTTTCAGATGGGCGCGACCTCTCTTTTGCGGTGGATGCTGAGTCTGCTCCTCACGCGTCAACCTTCGTCTCGATGACTGGTGTGGAATATGCTGCCGATCCGGTGTAACCGACCCTTTTTCCCGGCGTCGAATGAGCGCATCCTGAAGATGAAAGGGAGCGCAAAATGAACGTTCGTAGCTTTTTTCTTGTGTTGGCTGTTGCGAGTGGTGCGATGGGGCAGACTGCGCCCGCTATGATGCCGACAACAAAGCCGGCTGTGATGGCTGAGCTGTTTACATCGGAGGGCTGCTCAAGTTGCCCGCCTGCTGATGCATTGCTCGCCAAAATGGACGGGATGAACTATCAAGGCGCTCCCATCATTGTTCTCAGCGAACATGTGGATTACTGGAACCACGACGGCTGGCACGATCCGTTTTCCTCAGAGCAATGGACGGAACGTCAGAACGCTTACAACAATGAGCGATTCCATCTGGAGAGTGTCTATACGCCGCAGATGGTGATCGACGGAGCGCAACAGGTAAACGGAAGCAACGGTCCGCAGATTGTACACGCCATTGAGTCCGCCGCTGCTCAGGCCGGCAAACTGCAGATCGAAATTGCAGATGCTGCCTGGGACAACGATGTTCTGCACGCGACGGTATCTGTGCATGATCTCTCGCCGCAGACTGCGAAAGGAACGACCCTCTATGCCGCGCTTGCCGACGATGAGGACACATCGAGCGTGGCGAAGGGAGAGAATTCCGGCAAGACTCTGAAGCATGTTTCGGTGGTTCGAGTCATGCAAAAGATATCGTCGCTGCATGGGCCATATTCAGGGCCGGTACAGATCAAGCTGCCTCGTGGCGTGTCACATACCAAAATGCGGCTGATCGTTTTCGCCCAGAAAGGGCAAACAGGCCCGATCTTTGGGGCGGCTCAGCGGGAAGTTTGATGCTCGTCTGACCAGACGGATTTAATGTCTTCCTAAATTAATATCGAGCTGCATGCCTCTTCCGTTGATCGTATTCACGGTTGACAACGAGAAGAGGCTCGCTTCGCGCGAGCGCCTATGAAAAACATAGCTGCCGATGAAATAACCGAGGCCGCTGCCCACAATCACATCTGATGGAAAGTGCTCGCGCGAAAGAACGCGGGATACGGATACAGCAGTCGCAAGCGAGTAGACCGCGATTTTGGTCCCCGGCGCGTTGTACTGTCCGGCAACCACGCGTGCGAATGACCACGCGATCATGCAATGATTCGATGGCATGGACTGGCCATCGGGCCATGTTTTTGGACCGTGCGGCCAGAAGCGTCCGGTTCCGTCTCCTTGATTGGGGCGCTCGCGGTCTAGTGCATACTTAAGACCTTGATTGATGATGATGGCATCCAGAGTGGCTTCGCCCGCGAGCACGCTGGATTCTTTGAGGTAGTCGTCTTTTTTTACCCAACCGATTCCGTAGCCGATGATCGGTGCAGCAGAGGCGGCATATGTGGTGTAATCCGAGAACTTTTTAAATTTATCTTCGCGGTCCGGATTCGATCCCAGATCACGCATCAGGTGCGCGTCATAGTCAATGGCCAGCCCGGTAGCAACTCCGAAGGGCGCGATCCAGAGCAGGTCTCTTCCGCTGATGCGGAAGGGACTGGTGATGATTCCAACCTGGTCCTGCGCAAGATGCACAAAGCAGGGCTTGATGGAATGCGGACCGCATTCGTCGTTTGATGTGGTCTGTGCCTGAAGTTTCGCACACAACAGACACAGCAGCAGCAGATTCAATCTGAAAAGCTTATACACAAATCGAGCGTATCATCCGCAAACTGAAGAATGCCTTAAGTCTTCAGGCTGCGGGCGTGATCGAGAGGATCTCGATCGGGGGTATCGGTTTCAGATCGGGAGTTTTAATTTCAAGGAAATTTCCCCGCGCCAACTCACCCAGGACATTGTTTGCAGTATCTTCGGTGCGAGTAGAAACAATGTGCAAACGCCTGACGGCTCGGATTGTAAGAGTAGCCAATAAAAAACGGTTCTCGACTTTTTCAGCCGCAGAATAAACCAGCTCAGAACGCATGTTTCCTCGTTTCGTAATTACATCGCCTCGAGTCAAGAGGCCGCATAGAACGAGGGCAGCCAGATGAAGGAGAAAGGAGTATCCTTTCTCCTTCATCATACGCGCTGCGTCGCTTTTTACCTACTCCTGGCTTTCTTTTATCGGTCAGGCGGCGAAGGCTGCCACAACTCCACGCGATTGCCTTCCGGATCGTTAAACCATCCGAAGCGGCCATATTCGTATGTTTCGCGTTTTGGATCGACTTCAACGCCTGCCGCAATGAGCGCATCGAGCACGGCATCAAGATCATCCACCTGAAAGTTGAGCATGCACGGCTGCTGCAGGGGCCAGTAGGCATCATCCTGACGAAAGAATGCGACGACAAGATCGTCCTGCTGCTCTTTTGTCGGAAAGATAAAGCCGCCTTCGGTGCGCTTGAGACCAAGATGCGCTTCATACCAGGCGTAGAGCGCCTTCGGATCACGCGCCCGCACAAATGCTCCGCCTATGCCGATTGCTTTTGCCATGTTTTTATTCCTCGCTGCTGAGAATTTCGCCCAACGTGGGTTTGTGCTTCGCTTTGCGGCGCTGCTCACGCGGTTTGTCTTCGATGACGCGCTCGGCCTTAGGCTGGCCGACACGTTCCCGGGCGTTGGCTTTGACAGCTTTAACTGCGGAGAACTTTTTGGTCTTCTTTTTAACCATAGCTGCACATTTTCAGCGTATCGCTGCGCGCAAGGTTTCCCGGTTATGCCCAGTATGAAATACTTTCCTATCTGGTGGGGGGATTTTGCTATGGAGGAACGTGATTTTTTCAACGAACAGCATGAGCAGCGCACCCATACGCTGACCTGTCCGCATTGCGGTAAGGCAGACGAGTACCAGCTTGCATGGCTGGTGCGGCGCAAGCGCGACTCGCTGCCGCGCCACGCGGATGAGCGCGACCGCGCGCGTTTTGCCAAAGCACAGTCGTATATGGTCCGCAAAGACGATATGGTGGCCTGCAAGAATATCCGTTGCCGCAAGCGATTTGAAGTGGCGGGCGTGCAGTCGGTGGCGTTTCTGCAATCGGCATAATGGCGAAACGTCTCTTTTGCGCCCTTCTGCTGACCGGTTTGTTATGGCCATGTTGTGGTCATGCGCAGCTTGACTCCATTGACGCACTGCGGCAGAGTTTTATTCATCCTCCTGACGATGCGCGCATCTGGATGCGGTGGTGGTGGTTTGGACCGGCAATTCAGGACGAAGAGTTGGCGCGCGAACTGCGCGGAATGAAAGAGGGCGGCATCGGCGGCGTTGAGATTCAACCGGTGTATGCGCTGGCTCTGGATGATCCAGCGAAAGGCATTCGCAACGGGCCGTATTTGTCCGATGAATTTCTTCATTCGGTAAATTTCGCCAACAAGACAGCACGCGAGCTTGGAATGCGCGTGAACATCACGCTGGGCAGTGGATGGCCCTATGGCGGCCCGCATGTTCCGGTTACGCAGGCCGCCGGAAAGTTGCGGCTGGCGGTGATGTTCTTGCCTGCTGGTGCTGACCGGGTAGCACTTCCGGCGCTTGAAAATGGCGAGGCCCTGATTACCGCTTTTGTAGTTGCAGGAACGATTGCGAAGTATGATCCTGCGGCGGCGAAGCCTGTTTCCCTGCCGGAAACGGATGCGCTGGCGTTGTCGCTGGCTCCAGTCGATGCGGATCGCGTCGTGCTGTTTTTCATCAGCAGCCGCACCGGACAGCAGGTAAAACGTGCCGCGGTCGGCGCTGAGGGATTCGTGCTCGATCACTTTGACCGTGCAGCCATTGAGAACCATCTGCAATATGCGGGCGAAAAGCTGATGCAGGCCTTTGGAGACCAGCCACCATACTCTGTCTTTAGTGACAGCCTGGAGGTCTATCGCTCGGACTGGACACCTGATTTTCTGGCTGAGTTTCAGAAACGTCGCGGCTATGATCTGACACCGTATCTGCCGGAATTGTTTGCAGGCACGGATGATCTGGCGCGAAGCATACGGCATGACTGGGGCGAGACGCTCGGCGAATTGGTCGATGAAAATTATCTTGACCCGCTGACGGCATGGGCGCACCAGCATCACACGCTCTTTCGCTCGCAGACCTACGGTGAGCCGGCGGTGATGCTTTCGAGCAACTCTCTTGTTGATTTGCCCGAGGGAGAAGGCCCGCAGTGGCGCAGCTTCTCCTATACGCGCTGGGCCACTTCTGCAAGCCATCTTTATGGGCGCAACATAACGTCCGCTGAAACATGGACGTGGCTGCATTCACCTGCGTTTCGCGCTGTGCCGCTCGACATGAAAGCGGAGGCAGACCGCTTTTTCCTTGAGGGGGTGAACCAGTTCGTGGGTCATGGCTGGCCCTATTCGCCAGCCTACGCGGGGGAGCCGGGATATGCGTTCTACGCCGCGGCTGTCTTCAATCAGCACAATCCCTGGTGGCCGGTGATGCCGGAAATTACTGGGTATCTGCAGCGTTTGAGCTTTCTGCTGCGGCAGGGTGAACCGGCAAATCAGGTTGCCGTCTATGTTCCAACGGACGATGCGCAGGCTGATTTTATTCCCGGTCACGTGGCCGTGACGGACTACGTACCTCGCTACATCACTCCGGAGCTGACCGCGAGCATTCTGGATGCGGGCTATAACTTCGACTATATCGACGCGACGGCGATTGCGAAGTTGGCAATCAAGTATCCGGTGCTGGTGCTGCCGCATGTGGACCGGATTCCGCTGGCCACCCTGCGGCAGATTGCCGCGTATGTTGAGAAAGGGGGCAAAGTCGTCGCTGTCGGACGGCTTCCGCAGCATGCTCCAGGGCTGAAGGACGCCGCGGAATCGGCGCAGATTGAAGCGCTGGCGCGGAGGCTCTCGCAGAACCAAAACTGGCAATTCGCTGCCGGTGATGTCGAGACAGGCTCATTGCTGAAGAAGGTTGTCATGCCTGACATGCAACTCGCCACGCCAACTCCGGAAATTGGATTTATCCGCCGCAAGCTGCCATTTGCTGATGTCTATTTCGTTGCCAATACCAGCAACCATGCAGTTTCCATAAAGGCGCATTTCGCTTCGCAGTGGAGCGCGGCTGAGGAGTGGGACCCTTTCACGGGGAAGAGCTATCAGGCTGATTCCGAGCTGACGCTGGCTCCATATGAATCGCGTGTGCTGGTCCTTCATAATGGCCCGGTTACGTTGCCGGAAATCTGGCATGGACAGCGGGTTTCCAATGCTGCTATCGATCTGGGCCACAACTGGAAAGTGGAATTTCCAGAACTGCATCGCAGCGCGAGCATGCCATCGTTGCAATCGTGGACACAGGACAAAGCGACGCGCTATTACTCCGGACGCGCGATATATGCGCGAGACTTTGATCTTCCTGAAAATGCCTTGCAAACAGGCCGTCACTACTTCCTCAATTTTGGCGAAGGCAAACCGCTCCCACTAGGGGATCCCAAAAAGCCGGGAACGCACGCGTTGCTGGAAGGCCCAATACGCGAAGCCGCAATCATCTCAGTCAATGGCCAGAAAGCGGGATCCATCTGGCATCCGCCATATCGCCTGGATGTGACAACACTATTGCATACGGGCAAAAATCATCTTGAAATCGAGGTCTTCAACACCGCGATCAACACGCTCGCCGGACGCTCGCTTCCGGATTATCATCTGCTGAACCTGCGCTATGGACAAAAGTTTGCGCCACAGGACATGGAACATTTGCAGCCGCTGCCCTCAGGGATTCTGGGGGACGTAAAGCTTGAAGAATTCACGCGTTAAGTAATTAACCTGTTATGCGGCGCATTCGCCGAACCCAATCCGGATACTATGGAATCAAATCCATAGAATTATTTACATACAAACCAGAATGAATTCTTCTGCCACGACAAGTGTAGACACAGCGCGTGATACACAATCAGCGGGCGGATATCTGCGCGTTCTTGCTGCCATCAGTTTCTGCCACATGTTGAACGACATGGTGCAGGCACTGCTTCCTTCGATTTATCCCATCCTGAAGAGTTCGTTTCATCTGAATTTCGGCCAGATTGGATTTCTGACGCTGACGTATCAGATCACAGCTTCTCTGCTTCAGCCCCTTGCCGGACACTACGCAGACCGGAAGCCGCGTCCGTTCTCACTGGCGATTGGAATGGGGTCTACGCTCTGCGGACTGTTGCTCCTGTCAATTGCGCCGACATTCGGCTGGCTTCTTCTGGCAGCTTCGCTGGTGGGTGTCGGCTCGGCGATCTTTCATCCGGAGTCGTCGCGCGTGGCGCGCATGGCCTCTGGTGGCCGGCATGGTTTTGCACAGTCATTTTTCCAGGTTGGCGGCAACACCGGATCAGCTATCGGTCCACTGCTTGCGGCATTTATTGTTCTGCCGCACGGTCAGCCAGGAATTGCATGGTTCGCGATTCCGACAGTCCTCGGCATCTTTGTCCTGACAAGGGTTGGCGTCTGGTCGAAAAGTCATCAGGCGATGCGGTCCATTAAAAAGACCGTTCATGAAAGCGGGATTCATCAGACACTGTCGAGGAAACGGGTCATCGGCGCGCTCTCCGTGCTGGTAGCGCTCATCTTCTCGAAGTATTTCTATCTCGCCAGCCTCACCAGCTACTACACGTTTTATCTGATCAGCCGCTTCCACGTATCCGTGCGCACCTCGCAGATATTTCTCTTCATGTTTCTGGGAGCAGTGGCTGCGGGAACCATGGTCGGCGGGCCGGTAGGCGACCGGTACGGCAGGAAATATGTAATCTGGGTCTCGATCCTCGGCGTACTGCCCTTTACGCTGCTTCTGCCGCACGCCAATCTGCACTGGACAGCGGTGCTGAGCATCGTGATCGGTTTTGTTATTTCATCAGCATTCTCGGCCATCCTTGTCTATGCGCAGGAACTTGTCCCCGGGCGCATCGGCATGATCTCCGGCGTCTTCTTCGGCTTTGCCTTTGGCTTAGGCGGAATTGGCGCAGCAGTCCTCGGCAAACTGGCAGATACCACCAGCATCTTCTTTGTGTACAAGCTCTGCGCGTATTTGCCGGCCATAGGACTGCTCACCGGATTTCTTCCAAATCTGGAGCCAAGTCGTAAGCGGGTGGCGCAGCGAAGCAATTCCAGATGAAATGAATGCCGGCCAACTTAAAATCTAAGCCAGCGCCTTTGGAACTGCCTCTTCCCACCGGCCCTGTGCTTTCAGGATCAGCTCAATCACCTCACGCGCGCTTCCCTGCCCGCCGCGCGCCGCAGTTATAAAATGGCAGGCGGCTTTCAGTTCCGGCGCGGCGTCAGCAACAGCAATCGCAAATCCGGCGCGATGAGCGAGCGGAAGATCGGGCAGGTCATCGCCCATGTAGGCCGTTTCTTCTTCCGTCACCCCGGCCTTCAACATGCACTCTTCAAAGGCGGCCATCTTTCGTGCCTGGCCGAGATAAACGTAGTCCACGTGAATCTCATTGGCGCGCTGCTGAACCGCCGGAGACTTGCGCCCGGTGATGAAGCCTGTCTTGATGCCCATGATGTGCGCAAGCGTCAGCCCCGCGCCGTCTTTCGCATTAAAGACCTTCATCTCGAGAACTTCGCCGCCACTCGGCGCAGAGATGAGGCAGACGCCGCCGTCGGTCAGCGTGCCGTCTACGTCCATGAGGAAGAGCTTGATCTTTTTGGCGCGATCGAGAACAGCCTGAGGAAATTGCTGGTTGTCTGCCATATATGGTCGATTCTACTTTGCTGACGGATACAGCGTTTTCAGGTCCGCCTTCGCGTCCACCAGATCGCCGGCGATACATCAGCAGAGCATCGCGCTCAGTATGGATGGGCTGCGCCGCCGACATTGTAGATCAGATATTTTCCGGAAACTTGGGCCTGTGCACATTGGCGCGATTGATCTCGCGCAGCCCTGAGTTGTGCATCTTAGTTTCGAGAGGCTCAATCATGGCTCATCCCGACAGGCAGCCCGATACAGTTCTGATCGCCCATGTAACGGCGCATCTGGTCAGCGGCGAGACTTTCGATCTGCTCCCGTTCACAGATGCTGAAGATGTAAAGAGCGAGGTTACCGATCTGATCGATAGCTGGTCGAAATCCGGCTTTTTGCTGCGTGGCCGCTATTTCTATCCCTGGCATCAGGTGGCCCGCATCGAGATCACTTCTGTCGAAGAGATCTCGCGCAGCGAATCGGAACAGCAGCTCATCGACTGGGAGATCAACGACCAGTACCGGCTACAGCAGAACTTCTGGAAGACGAAGAAACCACGCGAAAAGAAAGAAGAGCCAAAGGAAGGTGGTAATCAGGCGCAGCCACATGCCGCCGGTTGAGATCAGAGTTCGATATTCACCAGACCAGCCGCCGCGCCGGGCGTCGTCGTAGACTGCTGCGGCGCGCGCCAATGGTCGATGTACGAAACCTGATGCACGCAGCTGATCGTGCAATGCGGCGCGCAGGTCTTTTCTGTCAGGAATTCGCGCTTCAGATCGGCTTTGGTGTATTCGGCCAGAGGAACGCCAGGATATCCGCGCTGCTGTGAACAATAATGCACGAGGCCATCTTCGCAGATGTAGAGATACCGCGAACCGGCTCGGCAGCGCCAGTCATTTGGCTGCGCGTTGGCAATGGCTTCCTGGAATTGGTTGAACTGAGAGTAGTTCTTCTTTTTCCAGCTGCGCATCTCGTTCCACACCGCGCGCTCTTCGCCGCCCAGCGGCTTCAGCTGGCCATCTCCATCGTGGATGATGCCGATGGTGGAAGTAAAGCCCAGCTCAATCGCACGACGACCAATCGTCAGCGCATCCTGGGGATTCTTAATGCCGCCGCCAACCACGGAGTTGATGTTCACATGGAAGTCGGCATACTCCGAGAGCCACTGCAGCTTCTTGTCGAGCACCTTCAGGCTCTTCTTCGAAATTTCGTCAGGCTGCACGTTGTCGATGGAAATCTGCAGGTGATCAAGACCGGCTTTATTCAGCCGCTGAATGCGCTCAGGAACAAGCAGATAGCCGTTGGTGATCATTCCCGCCATGCGGCCATGGTGACGAATGCGGGCGATGATCTCGTCCAGTTCCGGATGCAGCAGCGGTTCGCCGCCGGAGATCGTGATAATGCTGGTGCCCAGACGCGCCAGGTGATCGATGCGGCGCAGCATCTCCCCAATCGGCACCGGCTTGGAAACATCGTCGTACTCATTGCAGTACGCGCAGGCAAGATTGCAGCGGCGCATGGGCACAATCTGGGCCATCACCGGGTGCCGTGTCGAAGCGAGCGCGTGGCCCACCAGAGCCAGCTCGCGCACGCGGCGACTGGCAGCCTTCAGGCGACGACCAATAGATTGTGGGCGTGCTGCGGACATGCTCTTCTTATTGAAACACAGAGGGATACAGGCGCGCGACCCTGCTTCCGGGAGCGGCGCTGACCTGAGGTTAAATGGGCATAAAAGGAGCGCTAACGGAGCAGGTGCTTCAGCCGAAGGTGCCTGAAATTGAGCAGCTGACTACTGAACTTCGTTAAGTTCAAGCGGCCCAACTTCATTACTCAGATTTTTCAGCTCTTTCTGCAATTCAGAATCGATCTGTTTCTGGACTCCGCGAAGGGTGCTGGCCAGCGCTTCGTTTGTCGCAAGCCGCATCGCATTTTGCGTTTCCTGGTGAATCATGTCGGGAAGAGCAATGGCCAGATCGCTTTTCAACTCGGCGGTCAGTTGGCCGCGGTCCAGAGATTCTACGGGGCAAAACTCAGGCCAGTCCAGCTCGCCTTTCTTCTTCGGCTCGCCTGCCTGCATGTTCAGCTTCTGCTCTTTCCTGTCGCGCATGACAGTCACCTGCACCTGCTTGCCGCGATTGCTATGCAGGGCCTTCATCCAGTCTGAGCGGGAGGCCATCTTTTCATTGTTCACTTTGGTGATGACGTCGCCGGCCTTCAGTCCGGCATTGGCTGCAGGGCTGTTCTCATCTACGCTGCGTACAAGCAAACCAGCGCCATCCGTAACGCCGAAGTAGTTGGCCAGCTGGGTGCTGATCGCGTCCACATCCGCGCCGACATAGAGGCCGCTGGTGGTAAAGACGCCAAAAAACCCGCTACCAAAGCTGCGTGACGGCGGAAGCAGGCCGTTTGAAAGCGGAGCTTCATCGGGATCGGGCACGGTGAAATGCTGCGACCAGGCATTGGCTTCCACTTTGGCCCGATCGGCCAGTTCTACAGAAATATTCTGCTGCTGGCCATCACGGCTGACAACCAGATGAATTGTGTGTCCAGGCGGCGTTTCACGCAGCATGCGCCGCAGCTGATCGGCCCCTTCCACGCGCTGCCCGTTCATTTCAAGAACGACGTCATGAATCTTCAGTCCGGCTTTGTTTGCCGGCGCATCATGGTCAATCGTGGTGATCTCCGCTCCATGAATGTCCTGCAGCTTCAGTTCTTTTGCGCGGTCATTGTCAATATCGCGAATATTGATGCCCAGATAGCTCTGGGAGCTGTGTGCCAGATATGCGGGAGTATCGCTGAGAATAGCTACTGGTTGCGCTGCAACATCGCTACTGCATATTGCAAGCGATGCGCCGCCCGCTGCAAGTATCGTCCAACCCAGCCTCAAAAAGTGCTTCATGTTTTTGCCTCATTCGTCGTTCCTGATTTTAGGACTCTTTCGTCTCTCGAAACGTTATCCGCACAGCTACTGAATCTGCGGTAATTGTTGCAGAACCTGACGCGAAACGGTACGAATTTGTGGATTTTCATCCTGGGCCGCGACCGTATGCAGCACCTCCCGCACGCTCGAATCAGCTTCGACAGGCTCGATCAGGTTGATGGCCTGAGTGCGGATGCGGGGATCGGGGTCCTTCATCAGCGACTCCAGAACAGCATCACGTACCCGCATGTCATCAACGATGTAGGGCTGCAGGCCTTCCAGCGCCTTCATTCGCACATTGACGTTTTTGTCGTAGCGGAGGGCCACCATCAGCGCATTGCGAATAGGCCCATCATCACACTGGCGGCCATTGCGGCACTCACTGGCCAGCAGGTCTACGGAAGAATCACGCACGCCTGCATTGACATTGTTCTGCGAGCCAAGAACCAGCAACTGACGAATGCGCGGATCGTCGAGCGAGCCCTGCATCGTTTCGGGAACCAGCTTGTTGTAGCTCACCTTCACCGTTCCGGATGCAGCATCATGTGTAATTCCGCTGACATTGGCAATCTGAGCGGGGTTGTCCTCTGCAGCGGCTGGGGGCTGTCCCAGATTCAGGACCAGCTTCGACTGCTCCGCATCGTGCGCCTTCAGGCCGGCAACATAACCGCCGTAGCCGCCGGCAGCAATGCCCACTACCAGCAGCGAAGAAGCCATGACCGGCGCCGCCCGGAGACGGCCCATGCCGCGACTGAAAAGTTGAATCACGCGCTCCAGCCAGTTGCCGTGCGGCATCGTGTCGAGCGCTTCTTCCAGCCGCATCCGCGCGCGCGCTACCATCGCCGGCGACGGCTCCTCCACCGGATAGAGTGACATGGTGGTTTTGAGGCCGCGCATGGCCTGCATGTCCAGGCGGCACGCCTCGCATTCCAGAAGATGCTGTTCGAGTTGATGGTTGGCGTCGTCGGAAATCTCTCCGTAGACAGCCAACGCGATATTTTGTTGAGCCAGATCACACTTCATGGCCTTCATCCTTAATGCCTCACATCGCCTCAAAAATTTTGCACTGCAAAGGGCTTCTTTTGAGCCCCTCTTTCTATTTGTTTAGCAACAACGTTATTTTTAACGGATTTCTAACGCATTTCCGCCAGGTTAATTCTCAGCTTTCGTGTCGCGCGGAAGAGCGTATTCTTTGCCGTCTCCTCCGTAGTGTTCAGCATTTCGCCAATCGTTCTCAGCTTCAGACCCTGATAGTGCTTCAGCTCAAAAACCATGCGCTCGCGCGGCGTCAGCTTTTCAAGCGCCGCCTGGATCCGTTCACCCAGAATCTTGCGCTGCAGCTCGCGGTCAGGGTTGGCCCCGGCGCGCTCATCGCTCACATTGCTGAGCAGATCCAGCTCTTCGCCCGAGGCATCAATCATCACCGAAGGGTCTTCGCGTCTTGCTTTTCTTCTGCGCAACTGGTCCAGACACAGGTTTGTGACGATGCGGTAAATCCACGTATAAAACGAGCACTCGAACCGGAAGTTGCCGAGATACCGGTAAGCCTTCAGAAAGGCTTCCTGATGGATGTCCTGTGCGTCCTGCTCCGATCCGGTGAGATGCAGGGCCAGCCGCAGCACCGCCTGATCATATTGACGCACCAGCAGGTCAAAGGCAGCCCGCGAGCCTTGCTGGGCCTCGCGTATCAGCTCTGTTTCAGTCGTGCGGTCGCGTACATCCGTGGGCATTCGCTGCGAGGATTGTATCGCTCGACCCTGTTGGTGCGCTGTAGCCGTTGTGGGTACGGGTATACGAAGTGCGTCTGCCGGCATGCTTTTCACTGCTCCAGAAAACGGTTCAGATGCACCTAAGTAGACGCTCCACAAGGACTTTCGTGAGCAAACCGACGCCATTTTCCTGAGTGAATTACACTCGGCTCATGGCTTCTGCAGGAAACCTGTTCGATGGGCCCGGTTCTGAGCCCAAAACCGGCTGGATTACCGCTTTTTGTGACGGAGGCTCGCGTGGAAACCCCGGTCCGGCGGGTTTTGGCGTCTATATTCAGGGCGAGAATGGCGCAAAAATCGCCGAATTAAGCGAGTTTTTAGGCGCAAAAACGAACAATTTTGCTGAGTATTCGGGCCTTCTGGCGGCGCTTGATTACGCTTTAATGCACGGACATACGCATTTGCGCGTCGTAGCGGATTCCGAGCTGATGGTGAAACAGATCAAGGGCCAGTACCGCGTCAACAGCCCAGAACTGCGTCCGTTATACGAAGAAGCCCGCCGCCGCATTGCCCGCCTCGAAGGCTTTCAGATTCAGCACGTTTTGCGGGAAAAGAACCGCCGCGCCGACCAGCTTGCCAATGAAGCGATGGACCGCGGCATGGGCCGAATACCCTCAGGAAATTCAGCTTCTGCGCCGAAATCTCAGACCTTCCGCGGGTTTGTGAAGGGCGGCGTGGTGCATCTGCTGGAAGGCGAGCTGCCGGATGGCATCTTTGTGAAGGTGGTGCGAGAAAACTGATATAACTCCGCTCCGCGCTTTGCGCTTCAGTCGGGATGACAAATTTTTATCTGATGCTGTGATCCCGCAAAATGTCAGCTCAACTTGCCGATCGCGGGGTCGCTGGTGCTGTCTTTTCCCGTTTCCAGATGCCCGGCCAGTTGATGCCGGAAGCCTGAATTCCCCTCTATTTCGATAACAAAGTCATACCAGCCGGACGTTTCTCCAAGCGGATACGTCTGCTGCCAATCTTCGCCGGGGCGAAGCGTGCTGGAAACTGTTTTCCCTGAATACACATCGCGCACAAGCAGGTTTCTGCGGGTTTCTCCTGAGTTTCGAAGATTGATTTGCACCGTATTCTGTGCAGAATTGTAGTTTAATTTGCTTTCGATACGGTCATCGGAACGACCTTTAAAGTCCCGGAAGAAGCCATTTGGCCCATATACGGCGAGATCATAGCCATTTTCGGCATTCCAGCTATCGGCAAGCTCGGTATCCGGACCGACGGTGTAACTGCGCGGCTGGACTCCTGCCTCGCCGGAGCGTACATGGAAGACAGCTCCCTGCTTCCCGGAATTTCTAAAGTGAAGCTGGAAACGCCCCGAATCGGCATTACCCGCAACGTGCAACTCATAAGGCAGAGCACGGGCAGGCCGCGTGCCCGGCTCCTGCGCGGGCATAGACTGCTTTGCCGGAGGCTTCGGCTTGTAATCGGGGTGGCGCTTGTTATCCGGTGGCCTGTAGGCAATCGTCTTAGGAAGCGAAACAGCAGCGCCATTTGCAGCGGAGAAATCGAAGGCGGAAGTCAGGTCGCCGCACACCGTCCGCCGCCATGGGGTGATGTTCGGTTCCGGTACGCCGAAACGGGTTTCGACGAAACGGATCATCGACGTGTGGTCGAAAACCTGGGAATTGACCCAGCCGCCCTTGCTCCAGGGCGAAATGACAATCATCGGAACGCGCACGCCCAGTCCATATGGCCCGGGGTGGTATTTCTCACTGCCGGGAAAGATATCGTGCTTTGTCTCGACGGTAGACAGACCCTCTTCGCGGGATGCCGGCGGCACAGGTGGCACCATGTGGTCAAACAGGCCGTCGTTTTCGTCATAGGTGAGGAAGAGCGCCGTTTTGCTCCAGACTTCGGGATTGGCGGTCAACGCGTCCAGAATCTGCGAGATATACCAGGCGCCGAAATTTGCCGGCCAGCTCGGATGCTCGCTGTAGGCTTCCGGTGCGACGACCCAGGAAACCTGCGGAAGCTTTCCGGATAGAACGTCTTTGCGGAAAATATCGAACAGCGATCCCCTGACGGCAATATTTGTGCCGGTTTTTGCCGGCCCATACAGAGGGCTGTCCGGTGCCGCATCCTGAAACTGTTTGAAATAGAGCAGGCCGTTATCGCCATAGGTCCCGACATAGGGAGTTTTCCCGGTGTCGCCCCAGTCACCGCTCTTGGTGAGCCCGTGGCCAATGTCCTGGTAAACCTTCCAGCTTATGCCGGCCTTCTCCAGCCGCTCGGGATAGGTGGTCCAGGTGAAACTTCCATCCTCATTGTCAACGACCGGGCCGCCTCCCTGTCCATCGTTTCCCACCCAGCCTGTCCACATGTGGTAGCGATTTGGGCTTGTAGGGCCGAGCAGCGAACAATGGTAAGCGTCGCAGATGGTGAAGGCGTCGGCCAGAGCGTAGTGATAGGGGATATCACTGCGGACGAGGTGGGCCATCGTCATCACGCCCTTGTTCGAGACCCACTGGTCATAGTGGCCGTTATTGCGGCTCTTCTGCGTCGTCGTCCAGTCATGCGGAGTGCCTTCGAGAAACCGCATTCCGAGGTTCGCTCCTTCCGGACGGTAAGGCAGCAGATGGTCCTCTCCGTGCGGCTGGTGCCAGACGGATTTGCCGGAAGGCAGCATCACGGCGCGAGGATCGCCAAAACCGCGCACGCCACGCATCGCGCCAAAGTAATGATCGAACGACCGGTTCTCCTGCATGAGGAAGACGATGTGCTCGACATCAGCAATCGTGCCCGTGCGATGATTGGCAGGAATTTCGAGCGCGCGGCTGATGCTCGCAGGAAAGGTCGCAGACAGCGCGCTCGAACTGAGCAGCTTCAGAAATGTACGGCGATTGGTGCCCATCAAAAAATTCCAGTCCTGCGTAAGGCGCTATTGCTTGAGCGCTGATTCGACTGCCGCAACTACTTCAGGCGAATCCGGAGTAACCTTTGGCTCGAAGCGGGCGACAGGCTTGCCGTTGCGGTCGAAAAGAAATTTCGTAAAGTTCCACTGGATGTCGCCGCCGAACTGGGGATCGGTAGTCTTGTCGGTCAGGAAGACGTAGAGCGGTGTCTTGTCATCCCCTTTAACGGAGACTTTGGCCATCATCGGAAAGGACACGTTGTATTTCGTGCTGCAGAATTTCTTGATTTCTTCGTTCGTGCCCGGTTCCTGTCCGCCGAAGTTATTCGCCGGAATACCGACAATCACCAGTCCCTTGTCCTTGTACTTCTCGTAAAGCGATTCGAGGGCGGAATACTGCGGCGTAAAGCCGCATTTGCTGGCGACATTGACCAGCATGAGAACCTTGCCGTGATACGTGGACAGCGGAACCGGCTTTCCATCAATGGATTTCAGAGTGAAATTGTAGACCGATGTGGCAGCCGCCAGGGCTGTTGCAGCCGCTGAAAGCACGAGCGCGAACGCTAACTTACGCACAGATTTTTCCTCCGGATAGTGCCTCGAATTATAGACTCCAGACTGTGATTTACGCGTTATGCGATGCTTTTTTCATACTTTGTTTACAGGCCGCATGAACGCGTCCACAGCGGCTCGAATTGTATGATCCAGAAGAATATCCATCCATAGGAGAACTGCATGATGTATCAGCCTGACCCGAAGCGCTATGAGCAGGCCGAATTTCGCCGTTGTGGGCGTTCGGGAATCGTTCTGCCGCCCATTTCGCTGGGGCTTTGGCAGAATTTCGGCGGCGCAGATGTGTTCGAGACGGGACGCGCCGTGATTCGCCGTGCCTTTGATCGCGGTGTAACGCATTTCGATCTGGCCAACAACTATGGGCCGCCGTACGGTTCGGCGGAAGAGAACTTCGGGATGATTCTGAAGAAGGACTTTCGCGAACACCGCGATGAGCTGATTATTTCCTCAAAGGCTGGATGGGACATGTGGCCGGGGCCTTACGGCATCGGCGCGTCCAAGAAGTATCTGATTGCGTCGCTCGACCAGAGCCTGAAGCGCATGGGCCTTGAGTATGTCGATATCTTCTACGCGCACCGTCCATGGGACGATACGCCGCTCGAAGAGACGATGGGGGCGCTTGCGCAGATTGTGCGGCAGGGCAAGGCGCTGTATGTTGGCATCTCGTCATACGGGCCGAAGCGGACGCGGCGCGCATACGAAATTCTGCGTGCAGAAGGCGTTCCGCTGCTGATTCATCAGCCGTCGTACTCAATGCTGAACCGCTGGGTCGAAGACGGCCTGCTCGACACGCTCGATGAGCTTGGTATTGGCTGCATCGCCTTCTCGCCACTGGCGCAGGGACTGCTGACGCACAAATATTTGAACGGCGTGCCCGATGATTCGCGTGTAAAGCTGGAGAACAGCAGCTTCAGCAGGAATTTCCTGTCCGAAGAGAACCTCAGCCGCGTTCGCGCTCTGCACAAGATTGCAGAATCCCGTGGCCAGAGCCTGGCCCAGATGGCGATTGCCTGGGTGCTGCGCGATGCGCGCGTGACCTCCGCGCTGATTGGCGCGCGTAATGTGGCGCAGCTGGATGATTCACTGAATTCGCTGAAGAAGCTGAAGTTTTCTGCGGATGAGTTGAAGGAGATTGACAAGCACGCCAAAGACAGCGGGATTGATCTTTGGCGATCGGTTTCGGTGGAGTGAGGATTGTGCTCAAGATTGTCATCCTGAGCGGAGCGCGATAGCGCGTAGTCGAAGGATCTGCTTTTTTTCGTTACCTGCAAGCACCGCGGGCCGGAAGAGCAAAAGCAGATCCTTCGCTTTGCCCTCAGGATGACAACTAAAATAGCGGTTAGCCCCCGGCCAGCTTCGCCTTCACAACCTCGCTCACCTGCCGTCCATCCGCGCGTAATCCAGAAGCCTGAATTTTCGCCTGCACCGCCTTCATTGCAGCGCCCATATCTTTCGGACCAAAATCATGAGCGGCCAGCACCTCACCCACCAGCTTCTTGAGTTCTTCTTCGCCGGCGGCCTTCGGCATGTAACTCTCGATCAGC
>DATGMQ010000014.1:0-9497 GCA_035293545.1 Alloacidobacterium sp.
CGGGGCCAGCGGGCTTCTACTGTCGTTGAGATGCCGCCGCGTGGACGAAAATCGCCTTTCACTACGGCCCATACCGGGTTGCAGGCCTTCGCCACGTCTTCGAGCACCTGGTTCACGACGTTCTCCTGGAAGATGCCGAGATTACGGTAGCTGAAGAGATATTCCTTATAGGATTTGAGTTCTAGACAGAGGTCGCGAGGCATGTAACGGAGGGTGATGATGCCGAAGTCTGGCAGGCCGGTCTTGGGACAGACTGAGGTGAACTCGGGGTCGTCGATAACGATCTCGTAACCGGGAAACTGGTTTTTCCAGGTTTCGATTTCGGGAAAAGAATGATCAAGCCCGGATTTTGCATGCTCGTCTGTATATCGTTCGGAAAGCGCCATGCAGTTATTGTATGGCAACGACTTTCACAAAGAGACCTGGTGCCCTACCATTTCGCAAACTGCGCAAAAAGGATGGGAGCGCCCGAGATTCCGTGTGCCGGAGCCGAGCAGATTTCCTGACGCGAATGTGCATCTTATTGAGTCTTATATACTGACACTCGGTTAGAGGATGGCTAGAGCACAGACATCAAGGCACAGGAGCGCATATATCTGGGGCGGCACGGCGATTGCCGTGGCGCTGGTTTTTTACTTTGTGCATCTGGCCACGCGCACGATGCTGCCCATTCGCGCGGCAGAGGTGGAGCGCAACAGCCTGAAGAGCACGACCCCGACGAACGGCGTTGTAGAGCCGATCACAAATTACGAAGCGCATGCGCCTTTCCCCGGCATCGTGAAGGCTCTGTATGTCCATGAAGGTGACAAAGTCAGCGCCGGCACGCTGCTGTTGCAGATGGATGACACGGATGCGCGCTCGAAGCTGGCAACGGCGCTTGCCGCGCTCAAGGGCGCGCAGGCCAATTATGACGCCATGATGAAGGGCGGAACGCAGGAAGAGCTGCTGTCCCTGAACGGCGATCTGACTAAGACACAAATGGACCGCGATCAGGCACAGCGCGATGTTGCCGCTCTGGAAAAATTGCAGGCACAGGGCGCAGCTTCAGCATCGGAGGTAGCGGCGGCAAAGGACCGATTGACAGCCGCGAACAATTCTCTTGCGCTTCTCGAAAAGAAAAAGTCAGGTCGTTATAACTCAGCTGATATTGCTCATGCCAAGGCTGCTTTGGAAGACGCACAGGCCGGGTACGCAGCGGCCCAGGAAGTGGTGAATCAGGCAAACGTAAAAGCACCATTTGCCGGGACAGTGTATTCGGTCCCGGTCTCGAAAACGGAATATGTGCAGGCCGGAGACAAACTGCTGCAAATGGCCGATCTGACGAAAATGCAGGTGCTCGCATATTTCGACGAGCCGGAGGTAGGCAAGATCGCTGTCGGCATGCCGATTGTGATTCGCTGGGATGCTATGCCGGACCGCGAATGGCACGGGCATGTTGAGCGTGTGCCCTCGACAATCATCCGGTACCAGGAGACGCGAAATGTGGGCCAGGCGCTGATCGCGATTGACGATGCCGATGGCAAACTGCTGCCTAACACAAATGTAACCGTTACGGTGACAACATCGAATACGCCGAACGTGCTTACGGTTCCTCGCGACGCATTGCACACGGAACAGGGGCAGTCTTTTGTGTACCGGGTGATGGATGGAACGTTACGCCGCACTCCGGTAAAAGTGGGCGCGCTGAACCTGACCCAGGTCGAGATCCTCTCAGGGCTGAAGGAAGGCGATGTAGTGGCGCTGGGAACAACCAACGGACAGCCTGTAAGCGAGGGTGTTGCGGTAAAGATTGTGCGGTAATGCGGGCTTTGTTTCGAGTTGTATTTTCTGCTCTACTGCTGGCCGCGCCCATTGCGGCGCGCGCTGATGTGCCGTCGTCACAGCTTCTTGAAGCTGTGCGTGGCGATCTGACTCATGGCCGTGCGGATTCCGGCCTGCAAACGCTGGACAAGGTGCTGGCGCAGGAGCCGCGGAATGCCGAAGCGCACAATCTGCAATGCCGCATCTATCTGCAGGAGCAGCGGTGGAATGACGCAGTTGCGGCATGCCAGGCCGCAGTCAAGCTGAAGCCGGATGACAGCAACTATCATCTTTGGCTGGCGCGGGCGATGGGGGAGAAGGCCGATCGGGTATCGTTTATTACAGCTTTCAGAATGGCCAAGCCGATCCGTGTGGAGTTTGAAACGGCGGCGAAGCTCGACCCACACAGCGCGAATGCGCTTTCGGACCTGGGAGAATTTTATGTCGATGCTCCCGGAATTGTTGGCGGCGGATTCGATAAAGCAGAGCGGGTTGCGCAGCAGCTGGATGGTTTTGCCCCGCAGCGTGCGCATTATCTGCGGGCGCGTATTGCCGAAGGGGAGAAGGACTATGCGCGTGCCGAAACCGAATACAAGGCAGCTATTGCCGCTTCAAAAGAGCCCGCGGATGCATGGATGGATCTGGCCTCGTTTTATCGAAGACGACAGCGCTGGGACGAGATGATCGAAGCTGTGCATAAGGGGGCCGCGATGGACCCGCAACATGGAGTGGCTTCGGCAGATGGGGCTTCGGTGCTGATCCGTGCCAATCGCGATTTGCTGTTTGCGCGGCAATTGCTGGAGCAGTACCTGGCTTCGTCGAGTAAATCGGAAGATGCTCCTGCCTTTCAGGCGCATGTACAGCTGGGAAAATTGATGACTGCTCAGGGAGACGCTTCCGGAGCTCAGCAGCAGTTTGCGGCGGCAGTCGATCTGGCAAAGGGTTATCAGGCTGGTACGCAGGCGGCTACCAATAGTGGCAGATAACACAGGAACTGAAATCATTCTGAGAGTGGGTAGAATCGAAGCTTGCGCAGTTTACAGCGAGGTGGCTGCCGTTTGAATCAACTGCATCGGAGATGGATCGCGCTTGGCGTTTTTGCCGTGCTCTCATCATTGAGCGCGACAGCGCAGATTTCTCTCTATACGGTCGTTGATCTGGCGCTGCGGAACAGCACATCCGTGCGCATGGCGCAGGCCGATGTAATGCGTGCGGCTGCCGGGCTGACGGAGTCGAAGGACGCCTACATTCCGAACTTTGTATTGGGATCGAGTCTTGGTTATTCCTACGGCTTTCCCCTGGGCGAGCCCTCTGTCTTTAATGTCAGCTCGCAGTCGCTGCTGTTCACGTTTTCACAACCGGACTATATTCGGTCGGCGCGTGCAGCGTTGCGGTCTGCAGAGTTCAATCTGAAAGATGTACGCGAGCAGGTCGTACTGGATGCTTCGCTTGATTACATTCAGCTGGATAAGGCGCAGCAGACACTGGCTGCTCTGGATCAGGAAAAGCAGTATGTGGACAAGCTGGTGAGCATTGAAGAAGACAGGGTGCTTGCCGGAGTGGAGAATCGGATTGAATTGACGAAGGCTAAGCTGATGGCGGCGCAGATCGATCTGAAGCGTATTCATTTGCGGAACGATGCTGACTTGGTGCGCCAGCAACTGGCTCATCTGACCGGATTGGCTCCGGACAGCTTCGTCACCAGTGCCGGAAGTATTCCTTCTGCGCCTTCTAACCTTGTTTTGTCTGAAGGCGGGCCCGCGATGACGATGCAAAATGGCGCGGTTCTGGCGACACAGGCAAACGCCAAGTCAAAGATGTACCTGGCTTTCGGTGACTCAAGACAGACACTGCGTCCGCAACTCGCATTTGGTCTGGACTACAGCTTGTTTGCAAAATTCAATAACTATACGCAGTACTACGCGCCGCAAAGCTTTCAATACAACAACCTCGCGGTTGGCATTCAGATAAGGGTGCCGCTTTTTGATGCAACGCTCAAGGCAAAGGAACGGCAGTCCGCAGCCAATGCAACACGCGCGGCTGCGCAGGCTGACCAGACTCGCAATACAGTTGACGAGCAGATTTTTCAGTTGCAGAAGAGCATGAATGAGCTGACCGCGCAGCAGCGGGTTACACAGTTGCAGGCAGAACTGGCGCAGGAGCAGCTGGATGCGATTACGACGCAACTAAACAACGGCAGCGGGTCAGCGAATGCTCCGGTGCTGACCCCGAAAGATGAGCAGCAGGCGCGCATTCAGGAGCGGCAGCGGTATGAGGATGTGCTGGATGCCAACTATGCCGTGCTTCGCGCTGAACTGAGCCTGATGCGTTGTACCGGCAGCATCGAAGATTGGGTGAAAACAGCTCCAAAATAATTCGTTTTTTCTGTTTTCTGTAAGTCACTGAAGCCTTTAACGATAGAGCAAAAATTATCGGCCGCGTACCCTCGGCGATACCTTGCATCGCGGCTAAACCTACATCAGATGTTACACTTAGGTAATACGCCAATGCCTTTAAAAACACTCTTTCTGAACCCGCCTTCTTTTGAGAATTTTGACGGTGGCGCCAGCTCGCGCTGGCCGGCCACGCGTGAGATTGAGTCGTACTGGTATCCAGTGTGGCTTGCCTATCCGGCCGGCATGCTCGAAGGATCGCGGTTGCTGGATGCTCCTCCCCACCATGTTTCGGCCCAGGAAACCATCGAGATTGCCAAAGGCTACGAGTTCCTCGTTCTTTTCACCAGCACTCCGGGTTGGACGGGCGACCAGAAGCTGGCAGAGGCAATCAAGCGCGCGCATCCTTCAATCCGGATTGCGTTTGTCGGACCTCCGGTGACGACTTCGCCTGACCGGGCTCTGAACGAGTGCGAAGTGATCGACTTTGTGTGCCGCCGCGAGTTTGATTTTTCCGTGGTCGAATATGCAAACGGCAAGCCGCTGAACGAGATTCTCGGGATCAGCTATCGCAAAGACGGCAAGGTCGTGCATAACCCGGACCGCCCGCAGGTGGATAACCTCGACGCAATGCCGTGGGTAACGGATATTTATGCGCGTGATCTGGATGTGACGAAATACAACGTGCCATTCCTGCTGCATCCGTATGTTTCTCTGTACTCGACACGCGGATGCCCGGCGCAGTGCACCTTCTGCCTGTGGCCGCAGACGCTTTCGGGTCACGCATGGCGCAAGCGCTCGACAGATGACGTAGCGGCCGAAATGAAACATGCGAAGGAGCTCTTTCCCCACGTGAAGGAGTTCTTTTTTGACGACGATACCTTCAATATTCAGAAGGCGCGCACGATCGAGCTTTGCGCCAAGCTGAAGCCGCTTGGTCTGACATGGTCCTGCACATCGCGCGTCACGACTGACCGCGAGACGCTGAAAGCCATGCGCGAAGCCGGCTGCCGATTGCTGATCGTGGGTTATGAGTCGGGCGATCCGCAGATTCTGAAAAATATCAAGAAGGGCGCAACGGTTGAGCGCGCGCGCGATTTTACGCGCGACTGCCATGATCTGGGACTGACGATCCACGGCGATTTTATTCTGGGATTGCCGGGTGAGACGAAGGAATCGATTCGCAACACGATCAACTTCGCCAAGGGTCTGGATGTCGAGACGATTCAGGTTTCGATTGCCCATGCGTATCCGGGCACGGAATTTTACGAATTCGCCAGGGAGAACGGCTTCATCATCAACAATGGAGCTATGGTTGATGATGAGGGCCACCAGCTGGCACACATCGAATATCCCGGGCTGCCAACCGAGTACGTGCTCGAAATGGTCCACCGCTTCTATGACGAATACTACTTCCGGCCTAAGGCGGCATGGCGCGTGGTGAGCAAGGCAGTTGTAAATCGCGACCTGCCACGCCTGTATCAGGAGGCGAAATCGTTTCTGAAGCTGCGGTCGCAGCGCAATAAGATCGTAAAGCAGAAGAAGCAAGAGAAAGCGAACGATACGGGTAGTCCGGTAAGTGCTGAGGTTTAAAGAATTGCTCGGAGAAGCATATTCCTCAGCAGCCAGGCCGCATAAGTTTTGAACTACTTAAGGCACGGCTCAGCCGTGCCCCTCAAGACTGGCATCTACCAGTATCCGGGCAGTCTTAGCCAAATACATTGGCTCTTTTCTCTTTTCTATGACGCGAAGCACCATGACATTCCGGCGATATCTGGTGCTGGCATTTGTTTCTGTCTCGGCCCCCCTGGGCGATACATTTCTTGATGTTGGAATGAAGAACATCGGGCCGGTTTCTCTGGCCCATGTTACGACTCTCTTTCATGCGGTGAGCACCCCCTGGGTTGCGTCCGGCATTGTGTTGCTGATCGGGTTTTTCGCGTCGTATCTCACGGCGCTCTCCTGGGCAGACCTGACGTTTGTTCTTCCCGCTACTTCATTCGGCAACGTGATCGTCGCTTTGCTTGCGCGATTCTGGCGACATGAGGACATCTCATTGTCGCGGTGGGTAGGCATTTTTCTGATCACCGCGGCGGTGGGATTTGTCACGCGCGGGCCATCGTACACAGAACACGAAAAGGGCGCCCCTGCTCCCGGCGCGGCGGAGGTTTGCCGATGATGCCGGCATTGCATCATTCCGGGCTGGCGAATGCCGCAATGATTGCGAGCATCGTTGTGGCAGCGACGGTGGGCGATGTATTGATTGCCTCGGCAATGCGACAGATCGGCGACCTCGACGATATCAAGGCAAAGTCAGGGCTGCCGGGAGCAATCAAAGCGGTCATTACCAATACGCGCTTCTTCTGCGGCGTAGCGGCCATGGCAGTCAGCTTCTTTTCGCTGCTATTTGCTCTGAGCCATGCTGACCTGAGCCTGGTGGCACCGGCCTCTGCATCGCTGACGGTAGTGACGAATACGGTGGCGGGCAAGGTTTTTCTTAAAGAAAATGTTGACCGGAGGCGCTGGCTGGCGGCGCTGTGTGTATGCATTGGCGTTGCTCTGCTTGCTCGGTAGAGCTCTCTCCCCACTCTATTTGGGCGGGAAATAGAAGAAGCATGTCCTCCGCTCCGCTCAGCTGTAGAGCACGAAATCCAAATCCCTCATCGGCATGGATGCCAGGCACTTCTTGACGCTCGGCCTGGATCGTTCGGAGCCATTCCACCCAATGAGGCTCTAGCTCGAACGCATTTTGCGCGTATCGGGATCGATCTTGGTGATCGATGGGGACACTATTGTGTCCTCGATGCAGACGGAGAGATCACGGAGGAAGGCCGCGTTCGCATGACGCAAACGGCTCTGTCAGCACACTTCAGCGGCCCGCGTGAGCGTATCGCCGTCGAGACAGGATCACAATCGGCCTGGGTGAACGAACATCTTTGCAGCCTGGGGACTTCGACGCTTATCATTTTGCGGGTATGGATGAGGATGGCAGCAACTTTGATGCGCAGTATCGGAAATATAACCCCACCCAGGGCCGCTGGATGTCCCCGGACCCTTACGACGGCAGTTACGACTTCTCCAATCCGCAGAGTCTTAACCGCTATAACTATGTGCTCAATAATCCTCTCTCCTACAGAGACCCGCTTGGGCTAATGGAAGTGTTAGACTGCAACGCCGATCACACGGTCTGCGTAGACGGTGGCGGAGGTGGAGACGGTGGCGGCGATTGCTGGTGGTGCTGGGATTGGGGATTCGGTGGTGGCGGTAACTCTGGCAGTGGTGGCGGAGCAGGAAAGCAAGCCCCAAATAACGGGAAGTACCACTGCCCTCTCTTCGGCCCCCTGCTATCGCGGTCCTGCGATCAATGCGAAACAAATTCAATGCGCCCGACAGACGCTGGCGAAGAACGCTCTTGGAATAGGGCTGGACGTTGCTGGATTTATTCCCGGAGAAAATCTCGCCGTTACAGTTGCTCAGGTTGGAATTGGAACTGTATCCGCGGTGAATAGCGCAGCCAACGGAGACTCAACGGGTGCGTTCGGAAGCATCGCTGGACTCCAGCTAGCTGCTCTAGCTCCGGTTGCAAAGAGTGCTGGTTGGGGTGTTGCGAAGTCAATTCCTGGTATCGGGACGATATTGAATGTGGGCTTGACTGGGCGCGATTTGTACAACGCCTACAACGACTATCAAAGCTGCTTGGCGGGGCACTGATGATTGAGGAAACGAAAGACGACAAGCCTTCCCAGGTGGTAACACGAGGATGGGCACTTTTGGCGATGCTGTGCTTGTCCCCGATATTTTTCTTGTCCATCTATTTGGGCCACGTTAAAGAAGGAGTGGGGGCGTGGATTTGTACGGGAATAGTTCTGCTAACCGCGAAAACCCACTGGGATTTGAGAAAGCATTCATGGTACTGGACAGTGGTCATTTTTGCACTCCTTATCCAAATTCCTTTTGTTCTCTTCGTACCTTGGGATAACAGGCACCTGTCATTCGTCAGTCTCCTGCCAATGGGCGTATTGGATTACGCCATCGTATACGGCAGCTTCAAGCTGGCCGAGAAGCTGATGAGCAAGGCGGATCGTAGCTCAACGTAAAATTTACGATAAATGTGGGATAGCGATACGACGCAGTTCGCCGTTAGTGCATTTGGACTTGCCCCAAATAACGGCATAAGAGCTAAGGTATGCAAAGCCCTTCCCACAGGCAGGACAGAAGGTGCTTCAGGTGGACTGGGAGGCGTTGGTAGTGTCGGAGGCGGTGGTGAACTTGTCGTCAACTACAATTCTGGCCAAGTGAGCGCATTCGGTTTTGGCGGTGCTCAGATTGGCTGGAATGGCGGTGCATCAGGTTCGGTATATAGGGTTTCGTCTACGGACTGAACAACTCAAATTCAAATTACTCCGGGGGCTTCACCGGCGTAAATGGGGGTGCCGGGCTTGGTGGTTTTGCGGCGTCTTCGAGTGGTGGATTGACAGGCGGGACCAGCGGGCTAGCTCCCACAGGCGGTGTAACTGCTGTAGGGGTAAGTCTTGGCGGCGGCCTATTGAGCGGATTTTCTGGTGGAGTAACCGCTACCAACTATACGAATCCAGTTCAACTTGGTAAATTCTGGGCGTTCAATCCTCTGGATGCCCTGATCTATTCAGCGAGGCAGTTGCTATGCAATTGAACACACGAGTCATCACCGGCGTCATTTCGTTCTGTATTGCTATGACTGGCCTGTTTCTGGCGAATATGTATCTGACCATGATGATTGGCGAGATCAATCGAAAGAGGCAGGATGGAAGTCTTGTCTCTTACTTCGGTTTTACATTCCCAAAGATGTTACGGATTTTCGGTGAATATCGTCGTTCATATCCAGTCGGTCGGTTACACATTTATGCGTTGACGGCGTTCGCTCTGGCAATCATCGGTCTGATCAGCGTTGCGGTGTGTCTCCGCATCATCGGCTGACTAGATTCGATATTAGTACGATGAACGCCGCTACCTGTACGACAGAGATCGCCGCCAGTGCATTTGGACTTGCCTTTTGTAAAGGCAACCAGGCATTTTTTCAGCATCAGGATTGGTTGGGATCGGAACGGATTGAGACGAGCGCCAGTGGAGGTGTGGCTAATAGGGTAGGCGAGCTGGTATTCGGAGATCATTCCAATCTGGGGAGTGGATTGGACGATTATCAATTTGCTGGCATGGACACAGATCTTGAAACCGATTCTCACCATGCGCAATATCGTCAATACGACAGTATTGCGGGCCGCTGGATGTCCCCCGACCCCTACGACGGCAGTTACGACCCCTCCA
>DATGMQ010000015.1:0-59462 GCA_035293545.1 Alloacidobacterium sp.
CGCTGTCCCGTTCCCAGTTCCAACTCCCGCTTCCTCGGTTGGTTCCATCGTCCTCGTCCCGGAGGTCTCGCTCCCCCTGTTTGTACCAACCTTCCAAGCCTACAAGCCGAACCAATTGTGCGAAAGAAATCCTACGTTATCACCGCGGAACGCCGACCTTCGCGGCGAGCGGATGGAGATGGCGCCGCAATAGAATGCCAGCGTGGTATGCCGTCCGGTGACGACGCTTGGAAACATCCATCCTTCCTCTGAGGCCGGCGCGATCTTTTGCCATCTTGTGGGAAAGGATATGAAGCCAAACTGTGAATCAACCTCTGACGAGCCCAGTGCGAGTGACCGCCGTTCCTGCGGCGCACCACCGTCTCTTCCCTTCGGCGCTTACGGGGACGCAGGTCCCATGCCGCCTATCACAAAATCACTCTCACCTCGATCCACTCTAACGGCTGTCCTTCAGAGTTGCTGGCCTCGACATTTAGAATGAGCCTGCCATTCTCGATCATTGCGATCTTCACCGGTGCTTCCGTAGTGACAGGGTCGCGGAAAAAGTGACTCCGAATCTCAGCCTTCCGCCCTGCGAGTCTGCGAAGCGCGAGGGTGCCCTCCCCATAAGGAGCGATCGCCAATTGTTCGCATTGAGTAATGTCCTGGTCCGTTCGCGAACTAACAATCACGGGGAAATTCGCCTGTACGGTGTCCTTTACTCTTGAATCTGACGATGAAGATGTAAAAATATCTCCATCCTCAGATGGAGGTCGATACGCCATCAGGACGAGTTCCCCATGTTCAAATCGCGCCCAAGACCACGCGTGAGCTCCACGCACGGCAGCATAGGCAACGTTGCCGATGGGGGCGATCTCAAATACGTTCGAGGAACGCAGGGTTTTTGCAACTCCGTTGTATCTCGCAATCTGTTCCCGCGTGCTCTTTTCGTTCTTCTCGTCTCCCGCAAAATCATTCAGTGTTCCGATGGTTCCATTAGCCGCCGAGTCGAACCAGATTGCCGGTGAACTTGACCAATCATACCCCGTGGAACCGTAGGTCGGAACTCCCAGCCGCCCCATCAGGCTACTAAAAAAAAGGCGGCGGTTGGCCTCTACGTCATAGTCGCCAAAATCCATCCATAAATCGTCCAAGCTGTGAAGATCGAAGTAATCGAGAAACAGCGGCGAAAGGCTGTAGTACATCACAACCAGGTCCGGATTTTCCTTCCGCATAGCGTTAATCACAATGTCCAAGCCCTTCCGCATCAGCAATTCACCGGCCCACTTCTGGTCCCGCGGCGCAGCCACGCTGAGTGCGGGAAGTTCATAGCCGAAATCGAACTTGAAAACATCAGGCTTATACCGCCGGATGAATTTCCGAACGACTTCAGTGAGAACATTTTCCACTTCCGGCTGCGTGAAGTCGAAGAGGTAGTAATCGCCTACGACAAAGGGTTTTCCTTCCGGCGTCTGCAACATGTTGGCTTCGGTCAATCCGAAGTCGGCGGGCCGCTCGCAGCGCATCAGCGCTGCCCACAAACCAATTTTCAACCCGTCCGCGCGTAACTTTGCAAGAAATTCCTCGAAATGTGGAAACCTGGTGGCCGAGTGCTCGAGACTTCCGTATGCGCTCTCCCACTTATCGTCGATCGAAAACAATCCAGCTTTCATTCCTGATGCCTGCAACTTTTCGTAAAGGCCGTGCAGGAACATCTCGTCCAGGTTCTGGCCCTGCTTTCCGCGTTCGCACTGTGCCCCCCAGGTACAAAACTGCGGGGCGAGCACAGCCGCGTTCTTACGTGCGGAGTTTTGTTTTATGTGGATGACGCCCGCACGCAGTAGTTCTTCATAGTACGACGCGATCGAATCGTAGTAATTGGCGGCGAACGTCCATAGCAAGGCCGTCCCGATCTTCATTTCGCCAGGACCGCGAAGTTGCTTCCACAGGTCGCTACGATAATCGATCTTGAGGCCGACGCGTCCCTGAGATAGCTGCAGGAAAAGGTCCCCTGCGGGCAAATCCGCAAGACCGCAGGTAAAAGCGGCGTAGTCTTCCTGTGATAATATGAATGGAGAAGCGCTGTCGCTCTTAGGGGATAATCCGCAGAAGTAATGCACGGGCAGCCCCCATTGCTGGCTGAGTCCTGGCGTAGAGCTGCCGCGGCCGAGCCATACATCCCTTTCCATGTGGACTGAATCCGGAATAATTGGACTCACACCGTCGCCCATGCTGATTCCGGGCACGACAAGAATTGAAGAATGGAGCGTAGGGCTGGGTTTGGATGGATCCGCTTGACAGAAATAGTGGAGACTGACGATGTCCTGTGATGCCGACGTTTTATATGTAATGCCGTCGGTCCATATCGCACGGTCGCCAAAGCGCCACGACAGACTGACCCGCGAGTCTCCATTCACATCTTCATACTCGAATGTCACTCTCCCAGGTTCTACCCTCGGTGTCGTCGCTTTGCCCTCAGTGCACTTGCGGTGGTTCGGTGCGTCAGCGGGAGAAACTACGATCGCCGGCTGCATTCTTCCACTCACGACTTTGCGGCCCTTTTTGTCGCTAATCTTGAATGTATCGTCGTTGACGAAATACTCCCACGTATAACTGCCGCAATCGACACGAATGTTTCCATTATGAGTCGCGATTGACGGTATCTCCATGCCGGATAACAATCGTCCCGAAGCTGACGCAAACAGGGCACCCTGCATGAACCTGCGCCGGTTTAATACACTCATCTGTCATCTCCTACTTTTCCACTTTTGACTGAACAATCATCCCACCTCCGGCTCCGTACGGCTGTGTCCAGAAACTTCCGCATGTACTTAAAGAAAGTACTCTGGGTGAGGTAGGGCGAGGGAAACGGCACGCGGGCGATTCCCCTCGCCCTAGCGCGAAGAGGCTTCTTATTTTGTGATCTCCACTACGATGGCATAATCCCTGAGGGAGATGGTCACGGAGCTCGGATCTGTCAGAGTTTGGATCGGGCTCGTTCCCGCAGTCGTATCGTAGACATTTACCAGAGTGACTGGAACCCCGAAGTTTACAGTTACGTTTGTTGGGTTGATGGTGATCGGTGTTCCGGCAGCCATGTTCCAGTTCGTGACGTTGTACCAGATCACAAGCTCGAACTGACCGGTCGATTTTTCAAGGAGCACGGAATTCGCTGTGGACGGCATACCGCTGAGCGAATAGTCGAGCGTTCCCGGGGTAAAGGTTCGTGCATTGGCCGCGGTATCCGATATCGGTACCGACAGGTTATGCATATAGGTGGCGGCTGCAAGCGGTTGGCCGGGTCCCGCGAAAATGTTCCAACCTGTATCTCCAGACCAGGGGTAAAAGGTATATACCGCAGCCAGTTGATATCCTTCTACGTATGCATTCAGGAGACCAGTTACGATATTTTTCCCAGCTGTGAATTGGTCAACCAAGTGCCCACCCGGGTTCGGCGTTCCTACCTGAAAGCCAAACTCCGTGATCACCTTGGGAAGGGCATCGGCTTGAGCCTGTGTATAGCCGGAATAGTAGTTCGGCCACCACGTGCTGACGGTGTCACTATATAGCTGCTGTTTAATATAGTCCGTGTTTTCCGTGACCGTCTCCGCGGCTCCGTGCCAGATCGGATAAACATGCTCGTTCGCATAATCCGCAAATTGCGTTCCTGCAGGGAATGAAGCCCCAGATCCAGACGGAATCGTGAGGAACTGCAGGCCGTCGTTTTCCCATTCAGCACCTAGAAGTGTCGCGTCGTACACAGGATAGTTCTGAAGTACGGGGTCGGCTTTCACCGCGGCGTAGAAGTCGCGCTGCCACTGAGCGACGGGCACAAACGTACAGTTGCTTGTGCAGGGATATTTAGAAGATGTCTGGCCTTGATAAGTGATGGGGTTATATATAGGCTCGTTAAAACCTTCAATTGCCTGGAGAACTCCTTGGTCCGCCATCGTCCGGAGATTGCCTATGATCGTCGGAATATCTGCCGACGTCCCGGATGTATACCAAGGAAGTGCGATGAACTTCAATCCCTGGGAGGCTATGACCTGATATGGACCACTTGATGCGTCCCCGATTCCGTCGCGCCACTGCTTGATCCCTGTGTATTGTATGTCCGCCGCAAGATTAGAAGTGCTATAGCTTCCGGCGTGCCCGGCCGTGCCCCAAATATTTTGGAAGTCGGCTGCTCTAGCCGCTGAGATCCTGGGAGCGCCGATAACAATCGATTGCTGGAGTATGTTGTTCGATGTATTTGATTCTGGGAAGTCATTACCAGGGTTGACGACTGCGGCAATCGTATGCGTGCCGTTGGCAATGAAGTGTGCTCCGCCCCCATATATCGCGGGAGGAATAGGGGTAGAGCTTACCGTCACCGATTGGCCCACCGCCAGAGACTCAGTGATACCCCCCCACGTCCAATTTGCCCCATCCACCGTGAATTCGACACCGATCCACGCGTTCGGCGTTGTGGCTGCACCTCGGTTCGTCAATACGGCGGTAAAATTGCCGTTTGTAGCGTCGTAGTAGAAAGAGCTGACAATCATGTCTGGTAAAGCCTGGGAGACAGCATAACGTGGAGCTGCCAGAATCAAGAAGCCCACAGCGAATAGGACAGCACGAGAAAGAATACGGTTATTGTGCGAGAATCTGGCTTTCATGTTTCCGAGGGGTTGGGCGGAACTACGTTGCGCTCTCCAACCGGAGGCGCAGGCGGCGTGTACGTCAGTATTATCCTGAGGCATGGTTCTCATGTCTGTTCTCCTTGTTGGAATATGCTGCTAATTGCTCGCCCATTAATTCCCGCCGGAAGTCTGTCGGGGCTATGCCGATGCCTTACGAAGAGTTGGAGCAGGTCTTGGGGCGGCTACGCAGCCGTCCAAGATTTACTCCCGAGTTACCACTCGAAGCGGGCGCCAAGTTGGCCAACGCGGTTCCCTGAGACGCCCGTGACATGACCAAAGTAGGCGGTCCCAAAATCGAGATTCGGGCTGTTCCAGTAGTGGCGATTGAAGACATTGAAGAAGTCTGCGCGAATCGTCACGGTATACCGGTTATCCGAGCCAAATCTAGTGTTTTTCAGGAAACTCGCGTTTTCCGACGGCTGTGCCCAATTGCGCCAATTAGGGAAGATTCGCGGGCTGTTGCCAAACTCGCCGAGCTTCGGATTCGAGAAGATGGTCGGATCTACGAAGAGACTGCCTGGGTCAGGCCCGGCTCCGGCGACCGTCGGGTTCCACGCAGGATTCCAATGCTTGAAGTGATTCTTGAAGCTGGCTCCCGGCGCCACATTGGTGTACAGGGCGCTCCATCCGGGATAGGTGTTACTTGCGCCTACCGCCCATATCTGGCTACCATTGCCATACCACACGTTGGTTGCCACCTGCCATCCACTCACCAGGATATTCACCGGCCGTCCTGAAGCGGAGAGGAACCGGCGCCCCCGGCCCAACGGAAGCTCGTAGGTCAAGTAGCCCTTGATAATCTGGTTGGTCGATGGAACCTGGGCTTCGCGCTGATACTGGTAGGGATCCTGGTACCAATAACCCCCGGCCCCCCAGACATCGTAAATCGCGTTACCCGTATTACCCGTCGAACGGCTCCAGTTATAGCTGAGGTCGAGATTCAGGGCCCCGGTCAATTTTCTACCTTCGATAGTGATCGCATTGTACCCCGACTGCCCGATCGGCGTATTCGTGAAATAGACAGGGGACCAGTTGGCTCGCGTCTGAGGGTATGGCGAAATCGCCATCCAGCCCTGCCCGCAGAACCCTGGGTAAGGATAGGGATAGCCATCCTTCGCGGCTGTACCAGCATCGCAAATCCAGTCTGTCAGGTGCCCATCAAAAAGATGAGGCCGGTAGGTACTCCACGTCGGATGGTTTAGCGGAACCAGGTTTCCGTCGTGAAGGTTGCGGCCGCTATTTCCAAGATAGCTCACCTCAATCACGCTATGCGCGGGAAGCTCATAGTCAAGTCCGATGTACCAATTCTCCGTAAATCCCAGTTGGCGGGTCCGGGGATCCACGTTCGGAAATCCCCAGGTGCTCTGATATCCGACGTTGGCAGGATCGGGGCCGCGAGGGGCCGTATACACGCCGCCATAGGTCACGCCATCCCATTGGAACGCGGGCGTGGTGCCTATTGGATTAATAAAATCCGACCCTACAAAGCCCACCTGTGATCCGTAAGGAATTCCGGAGTAGCCGTTCCATCCCAAAGGCACAAACGTGATTCCACCCGAGCCCCGGGCCACCAGCTTGTTGGTCACCTTATATGAAATTCCCAGACTAGGCGCAAGCTGATGCCAGTCGGTATAGGTTTCGAAGCTGTCGTCGGGATTCTTTAGCCAGACGTAGGCACCCGGAATGCCGCCATACGCCTGGTTAGGTGCGTTCGGGTCCCAGTTGGACCAATGCCCGTCTTTGACATGCAGCGGCCTGGTCAATTCCCAGCGAAGAGAGCCATGAACCGTCAGCCGCGAACCGATGCGGATATCGTCTTCCCCGAAGAACGCTAGCTCCTTGCGGCGGCCGTACAGGGAATACGGGACCTGCTTGCTGGCGCTGGACACTTGCCCAAGGAGGAAATTTGCAAAACCGAAGCCAGTAAAGGTGTTTTCATACCAATCTCCCGGTTGAAACGAGTTATTCGCGAAGTTATAGGTCAGAGCAGTTCCATTGCTGCTAGCGTTGAACCCAAGGGCTCTATATTCAAACCCGAATTTCAGCACATGGCGGCCCGTGGTCCACGTCAGAATATCGTTCAACACGCCATTGTAGGCGACATAGCCTGGGGGATAGTTACCGCTGATCCCAAGCTCACCTACACCATTGACAGCATTGCCGAAGCGGATCTGCGGAAGAAAGTGGTACTTCTGGACGCTTCCAAAGCCTGCCGGACCCGACCAATCCGTGTTCCCGGCGAGTTCCTGCAAGGTCCTGCCCTTATTCGTGAAAGAGTTAAAAGTGAAGGCGATGACATTCAACAGAGACGGTGAAAACGTATGCGTTTCACTAATCCGGTACGAGTCGGAGATGGTGATCTGCTGCCCGCCCTGCGTCAAGGGACCGCCCGTGGTCGTTCCTGGCTGCCAGAGCGATTGGTTCGTGCCACAGCCGTTCGATAGACAATCGCGCGGGCGGAGAATGTAAAGAAAGGATGATGCAATGTGGTCGTTATCCCTCGCCCACCAGTCGTACTTCAAGCTGAATTGAGTCTGATGTTGCCAAGGAACCCAAGCTACCTGCGATGGAAAATTGTTCGAGACCCCTGGGCCTGTCGGCGCATAATACTTCCTATAGAGATCGGCGATCCTTGTAGAGATGGGACTCAGCGGATCTGTGATCACATTGCCGGGGTAGACCGTTCCCCTGGGACTCCAAATCGAGCCGAAGTAGACTGTGTTTCCGGCCGAGTCGGTGTATGGTCGGCCGTCCCATCTCAGGAGTGGGCACGGGACGTTGGGAGTCTTGCATTGGCCGAGGGGGTTCGCATTAGCGCCCGCCGTCAGCAACTCACTGAAATCCCCCTGTAGCATCTTCAAGGTTGGAGTCGTATTTCCAAGGGAATTTCTCAGATAGTTCGCCGTCATGAATTTCTCGTAGGCGCCGAAGATGTACATCTTCTTTAGCCCCAGCCACTGTTTCCAGACGGGCCCGCCGCCTGCGACACCATAGTCGAAGTACCGGTTGTAAGCGCGGCGATAATTTTGCTTGCAGGATTCATCCGACGGAGCGCATTGAGATAACCACCAGTTGTTGTCCCAAGTATTTGCATTGAGAGCCTCGTTCTGCAAAAAGCCAAACGCACTCCCGTGGAACTTTTCAGTTCCCGATTTCAGCTCGAGGTTCACGGAGCCTGCGCCGGAGCGCCCATCGACAGCGCTCAATCCGGCCGTAGTCACCTGTACTTCCTCGACTGCGTCCATGCTGGGCTGGTTTTCCGCAAGATCACCGATAACACCTGAATCGTTGGAAGTTCCATCGATGTTCACGGCGGTTGTATGCGCCTGGCTTCCGGCAATAGTGAGTCCCCAGCTGCCGCCTCCCATGTTGGGGGTAATGGCCTCGGTAAGGCCAAGGATGTTACGCCCGCCTTGATCGCCTACAATTGAAAGAGGCAGATCCTTCAACTGACGTTTGCCGACGTTCGTGCCCAACTCGGTTTGCATTGGGAGGACCGGCGTTGTCGTCACGGTCACCGTCTCGGTTATCGCCCCCACTTTCAGGATAGTGTCCACCTGCACCTCCTGCTGAGTCCGCAATACGATTCCGGTCTGGTGAAGAGTCGCAAATCCAGTTTTGGTGAAGGTCAGTTCGTATTGCCCGATGGGCAATTGAGATAACGAGTAATACCCCAGATTGTTTGTGACAGACTTTATCTGTGCACCAGTGGTGATCTGAGTTGCAACCACTTCCACTTTCGGCACCGCTGCGCCTGTAGAATCCGTCACCGTCCCAAAGATGGTCGCACGATCCGACTGAGCATGCAGATTCGAGGCCATGAAAAAGAAAACCAACATGCTCAGCAAGAACTGCGAACGTCTAATAGCGATTGGACTCCGCCACCACCCCCGATTGAACATCATTTTTCCCCTCCACTTGGACACTGGCAAATTTTGATCTCTCAAGTTCGAGTTCTCTTTGGAAAACGTGAGCACCATATCTGCGCTATCATAAGGTTGTCAACAAGAAAATACATCATATTGTCATGATGACCTGATGTATAGTACAAATGTCGTCGATGATGTATACGACTGCGCGCAGCCTGCGCTATGCTCGGTGTCTATGAGAATTGGCAAATCCGGCGGTATCCCCCTGTACGTCCAAATTCGTGAGAGACTTAGAGCCGAATTGGACGAGATGGAGTCCGATGCGCCCATCCCCTCTGAGCCGGATCTTGAAAAGAAATTTAACGTGAGCCGGATCACGATCCGGCGCGCGATCGAGGACCTGGCGGCCGAAGGTCTGCTCATTCGCAAGCAGGGCCGAGGAACCTTCGTTCAACGTCGAAAATTCACCCACGAATTGAGCGGCATCTCGAGCTGGACTGAACAATTGAAGCGGCTCGGCTTTTCCCCAAAGACCGCACATCGAAAAGTGCGGATTGAGCCCGCTCCGTCTCATTTAACCGAAACTCTTCGGTTGTCCCCTGACGAGAGGGTGGCCTGTTTTGAAAGGGTTCGGCTGGCGGCACGCGAGCCGATCTCTCACATGATCAATTATGTGCCGATGCGCCTTCTGCCGGGTTTTTCGGTTCGACAATTTTCAGGCGAGTCCCTATACGAATTCCTGGAGCACGAGTTTGGACTTGCTCCCGCTGTTTCGATTGATACCGTCGGTGCTAGAACGGCCTCCGATGAAGAAGCGGATGCCCTTCACATCGAGCCAAAAGCGCCAGTTTTGATTGTTCGCCGTGTTAGCTATCTCGAGGACGGCACCCCACTAGAACTCGCTATTGTTGTCTCGCGAGGTGACAGGTATGAATACCAGGTCAGTCTCGAGGATCGATCTCGCAGGGTGCGAGTACCCGAACTATTTCAAGCAGCTCTAGCTGGTCAAAAGGTTGATCGATAATGACGTTCATTCGTAGCGTACTAGGCGATGTTCCACCCTCTGCTCTGGGTGTTACGAACTCTCATGAGCACGTGCTCATTGCAAGTGGCTTAATCCTTAAGCTTGAACCGGATTTTCGTCTCGATAGCATCGAGAAAGGAATCGAAGAACTCTGTGATTTTCACTCAAAGGGAGGAAGAGCTCTAGTTGAAGCATCACCGATTGGCGCAGGGAGGGACCCTGATGGATTGCGCTCGATTTCTGCTGCTACGGGCGTAACAATCATCAGCGCAACGGGATTCCATAAAACAAAGTACTACCTCGATTCCCATTGGCGTTTTCGCTATTCCGCAGATGAAATTGCGCGCCTGTTTATAGAAGAGATCGAAATTGGAATCGAGAAGAGCGGCTACGAAGGACCTTTCATCCGTCGTAGCGAAGCACGTGCAGGAATCATTAAGGTTGCTTCCGACTATCAGGTCATGGATCTCGCAACGCGCACCGCGTTTCAAGCCGCTGCGATCGCCCATGCCCAAACTGGCGCACCTGTCCTGACCCATACCGAAATGGGCACCATGGCGATTGCACAGCTAGAAACGCTTGCGGCGCTTGGCATTGACTCCAAGCACGTAGTGCTCTCGCACATGGATCGCAATCCCGATCTGCATCTGCACAAAGAGGTGGCGCAGACCGGTGCGTTTCTCGAGTACGACGGCCCTGGGCGGGTAAAGTACTTTCCGGAATCAACGTTGATCGGGCTCATACGCGGCATGGTTGAGGCTGGCCTCGGGGGGCAAATCCTGCTCGGAGGCGACACAGCGCGACGCTCCTACTGGAAAGCGTACGGAGGAGGTCCAGGCGTTGCGTATATCTTGGAGCACTTCACTGATCGGATGCGATGTGACGGGTTTTCACAGCAGCAGATCGACGACATATTGATTCATAACCCGGCACGGGCCTTTGTGTTTGCGAAGGTGGGCACATGAACCTTCCGGATCTTGCAATCGGTATCGATATCGGCACCAGTACGACTAAGGTGGTGTTGGCCGATGCGCGTGGGCAGATCCTGTGGCAGACATCGGCCTCGTACCAGTACAACTGCCCTCGTCCTCGCTGGGCAGAGCAGAACCCGCTCGATTGGTGGAAGGCGCTCTGCAGATGCACCCGCGCCCTCTTTCAGGACCATCCTGGCGCTGTGAGCCGCGTCGCCGGGGTTGCCGTCAGCGGCCAAGGGGTAGGCGTTGTGGCCGTGGATCACAAAGGTGCAGTGCTGCGGCCGGCGATTCTCTGGCTGGACCAGCGCTGCGCCGCCGACTCCGAAGATCTCCAAAACCGGCATGGCGATTGCATTGCGCGCATCAGCGGCAAGCTGCCGGCAAGTTATAACTTCGATCTACGGCTGCGCTGGATTCGGCAGAACGAGCCAGAAATCTGGATGCGAACGTGGAAATTCCTTACGCCAACGGCCTTTATCACTTATTCCCTCAGCGGCAGGCCAGTGATGAATCACTCCGACGGCGGCATTCTGCTGGCCTACGACTTAGCGGGGCGGCGCTGGTCGCCAGAGTTGTTGCAGCTCCTTGATCTTCCCGAACGGGTGTACTGCGAACTGGCAGGTTGCACTGAACCGATCGGGGCTATCACATCGGAAGCCGAGGCAGAAACCGGTATCCCCGCTGGCGTGCCGGTGGTAGCCGGCGGTGAAGACACAAGTGCGGCGGGGCTGGCCATAGGCGCCCTTATGCCGGATACGGCGCAGCTTTCACTCGGCACGGCAAGCACAGTGAATGTGCCTGCCGCTCGCAATACGATGCATCCACGTCTGCTTGCTTTTCCGCACGTGCTGCCGGAAGTGAATCTCATTGGTGGCTCAATGAGTTCAGGCGGGCTCTCCATTCAATGGCTTCGCCAAATTTTCTTTGATGATGCGCCCCCCGACGATGCGGAACTCGTGCGGAAAGCTGCGCAACTCACTCCCGGTGGGGACGGTCTTATCTTTTTGCCTTATCTTGCTGGCGAATTGCAGCCCATACACGATGGTTTCGCGCGGGGCGTTTTCTTCGGATTGACCGCGGACATGGGGCGGGTTCACCTGCTGCGGGCGATACTAGAAGGCCTGGCTTTTGCCATTCAGCACAACCTCTCTATTGCGCGCACTGTCGGAGTCGCTCCGAGCCGTCTGCATGCGGTGGGCGGACCTACGCGTAACACCCTTCTGTGTCAGATCATCGCCGATGTGACCGGAATCCCGGTGCACGTGATGGACGAAGCCGGCGGTGCAGCGCTGGGCAGCGCCCTGCTGGCAGCGTCCGGCTCGGGCTTCGCCTCACTGCACGCGATGCAAGCTGCACATGCGCGAGTTCGCGCGGCCTACTCTCCCGATTCTTCGTGCGCGGACGCCTACCAGAGCATATTCGGCGTCTACCTGGATCTCTATCCGCAGCTCAAGCATTTGTTCGTTCGCTCGTCTTCGCTTGCTAACCAGTTTTCCTCGAGGTGGATGAATGTACACGTACACTAAGAAACTTCCAATATTTGCCTCGGTGGATGTGCTGGTCGTCGGGTCCGGCTCGGCTGGGTCCACGGCTGCGATTGCTGCCGCTCGCTTGGCGAGGCGACGGCTTCCGCAAAGCCGGGTGATGCTGCTCGAGCGTTATGGATTTCTGGGCGGCACAAGCACCGCCGTTCTCGACACGTTTTATGGGTTCTTCACTCCGGGTGCACAACCCAAGAAGATCGTGAGCGGCGTCGCGGACGATTTGATCGATGAACTTCGACGCATTGATTCTGTGATCGAACGCCCCAACACTTTTGGGGCGGGTACCGGTATCACCTACAATCCCGAATTCCTCAAGATTGCCTGGGAGCGCCTTGCGCTTGAAGCAGGTGTAGAGATTCTGCTGCACTCCTTCGTGACTGATGTGATCCTTGAGGGCGATCGCATCGCAGGTGTGATTGTCGATGGCAAATCCGGGCTCGGCGCAATCCAGGCCCGCTGCATTATCGATGCCACAGGCGATGCCGACGTGGCTGCGCGTTGCGATGTTCCTTTCGAACGCGCCGGTGAGATCAGTCCGGCACAGACGCTCACGACCACGTTCAGGCTCGCCAACGTTGATGTCCGGCGGGCCACCTCGATGCCGCGCAAGGAGTTCATCGAGCGGATGGAGCACGCTGCGGAGAGCGGCCAGTACGATCTGCCAAGGCGCGAGGGAAGCATTCACATTACCCCGATCGCCTCAGTGATGGCCACTATCATGACCCGCGTGTCCGTTTCCGATCCCACCGATACTTTCGACATGACTTCAGCCGAGATTCAGGGGCGCAGTCAAGCCCTCGAGTACGAGCGCTTTCTGCGTGACATGATCCCTGGCTACGAGCACGCGCACATTGTCGCATTCAGCACGCAGATCGGCGTGCGCGAGAGCCGCCGCATCTACGGCGAATACCGCCTGACGCGGGAGGATGTGCTGGACGCGCGCAAATTCGAGGACTCTGTCGGCCTCTGCGGAGCACCCATCGAGGATCACCACACTGGCCGCGACACGCGCTGGAGCTACCTGCCCGAAGGAGAGGCTGTATCGATCCCCTACCGCTCGTTAGTTCCACAAAAAGCCGAGGGCCTGCTTGTCGCTGGCCGCTGTTTTTCGGCGACGCACGATGCCCATGCGTCGGTGCGCAGCATGGCGCAGTGCATGGCGATGGGACAGGCAGCCGGCATCGCAGCAGCACTTTCGCTCGATCAGCACACTACTCCGCGCGCTTTGCCCTATGCCAGATTGCGCGATGCGTTGCTGGCCGCCGGCGCAACGCTGGAAATCCAGCGGACTGTGCACGTCTAAGCATTTTTGAGGCGAAGGTGCAGGAGTAAGGATTGCCAACGATACGGTTGAACCTTTGCGATTACGCGGTTTTGTTCGGCTACTTTGGTTTGATTCTCGCCATCGGCCTCCGCGTCCGGCGGCGCATGGTGAGCAGCTCCGAGTACTTTCAGGCCGGCCGCTCAATGCCTGCGGTCATTACTGGCATCGCCTTTGTCGCCGCCAACTCCGGCGCCCTCGAAATCATGGGTATGGTCTCCCTGAGCGCGAAATATGGCGCCCGTGCCAGTCACTTTTACTGGCTCGGCGCGATCCCCGCGATGCTCTTCCTAGGCCTCTTCATGATGCCCATCTATTACGTGAGTAAGGCTCGCAGCGTTCCAGAGTTTCTCAAGCTTCGCTACAACGAGCCTACCCGTGCACTCAACGCCTTATCCTTCGCCATACTCATGATTCTTACTTCAGGCATCAGCCTGTATGCGATGGCCATCATACTGCACTCGTTCCTCGGGTGGAAATTTGCAACCAGTGTCGTTCTCGCGGCCGTTTTCGTTTTCATCTATGTTGCCCTCGGCGGGCTCACCGCAACCATTTACAATGAGGTTTTACAGTTCGCGCTCATCGTGCTCGGACTCGCGCCACTGATCTGGTTTCTCCTTCGGGACGCAGGCGGCTTGGCAAACCTTCGCGCTCAGATGCCCAATAACCTGGGACACAACTGGCAGGGCCTGCACTTCTTCCACCCGTTCGGTTCTCAGATGGACATCTTTGGTCTCGTATTCGGACTCGGGGCCGTGCTGGGCTGCGGGTACTGGTGCACCGACTTCCTGCTCATCCAACGCGCCTTGGCGGCGCGCAGCCCCCGTGCAGCGTCGCAAACACCTCTCGTCGCTGCGGGTATCAAACTGTTCTTCCCAGCGCTCGTGGTGCTCCCCGGGCTCGCCGCGATGGTGTTGATTCCGCACGGATTAGCCCTGCGCTACGATCTGGCCCTGCCGACGCTCCTCACGCGCTATTACGGCCACGGCTTGCTTGGTCTCGGCATCGTTGCGATGCTTTCCAGCTTCATGTCCGGCATGGCCGGCAACATTACCGCATTCAATACCGTCTGGACCTACGACATCTATCAAGCCTATCTGGTCAAAGCTAAGCCAGACCAGCATTACATTCGCATGGGTCGCGCTGCCACTTTGTTCGCCACCTTTATTAGTATTGGTACTGCGTACATCGCACTTCGCTTCAATAGCCTGATGGATTACGTTCAACTACTATTCTCGTTTTTTAACGCACCGTTGTTCGCGACATTTCTGCTGGGCATGTTTACAACATGGGCGACGCCACAAGGCGGCTTTTGGGGCCTGCTCGCAGGAACGGTGGCTTCGCTCCTGCACCATCTGGCTTACAGCATCGGCCTCTTGCCCTACGGCAGCGATATGTCGGCGAATTTCTATGGAGCGATTTTCGGCTGTACGGTTTGCTTGATTGTCACCATCGGCGTTAGTGCCTTCACACAGCGCAAATCCGCCGCGGATCTCGAAGGAATTGTCTACTCGCGGCACAATTCAGACGCATCGCAAGCGCTCTCAGGGCTCTGGACAATTGCCGCTGTTATCGCGCTAATCTGCCTCGCGTTGAACATCTGGTGGCGGTAGCGCCGGCCAAAGTTAAAGGAAGGAGGGAGAACACGTGGATCGCAATGAAGTACTCGATGCCATAAGGAATACCGGCATTGTGCCCGCGGTGCGCGTAGAAACGGAAAAGCAGGCGCTCGATGCTCTCGAAGCACTGTGCGAAGGCGGCATTCTGCTCGCTGAGCTCGCCCTGAGCACACCCCGCGCCTCCGCCTATTTGCGCGCCGCTATTACCAGATTCGAACCTACGATGATCATCGGCGCCGGCTCCGTCCTCGATGCGGAGACTGCGCGGATCAGCATCCTGGAGGGCGCACAGTTCATCGTGAGCCCAATGCTGAGTCGTTCAACCATCCGGATGTGCCGCCGTTATAGCATTCCCATTTTGCCGGGAGCCCTCACGCCAACCGAGATTCTAACTGCCTGGACCGCAGGAGCAGACATCGTCAAAGTTTTTCCCGCGAACGCTGCTGGCGGGCCGGCATACATCCGCGCGATCAGAGCTCCCATGCCGCAGGTCGCTCTCATGCCCATGGGGGGCGTGACGCTTGGCAATGCAACGGACTTCCTCAAGGCCGGGAGCGTTGCCCTCGGCGTGGGCAGCGACCTAGTCAACCTCTCCACGCTCTGCGAAGGCAACCTTGGCAAGATTGCAGCTACGGCCCGTCTTTATCGCGAACTCATACTGCAAGCCCGGTGTGTCCTACAGGCCCCCATGAACGGAGGAGAACATTGAAACCAACATTAGCGTTTCCCTATCAACTTGATCACATTCGTGACTGTATCCTCGCGCAGCGTGACACCCTTGAGGAAGTGGCGCGCATCTTTGCCGGTGCAATCGGAACAGGCGGCCTCGTCCATATCTACGCCAACGGCCATTCGCGCATTGCAGTTGAAGAACTGTGCGTGCGAATGGGTGCGCTGACCGGGTTCCACCCGCTGCTTCCCCATGCGCTCTCCAATTTCACGGATGTGGTGGGAGCCGACAGCCTTCGCCTAAACCAGGCGATCGAGCGGGTAGAGGGTCTTGGCGCCTGCCTGCTCGATGAGTTCGAGTTCGGTGCAGGTGAGCCGTTGATCGTGGTCTCCGCAACCGGCCAGACCCAGGCCGCGGTCGACGTGGCCATCGAGTTCAATCGGCGGTATCCGGCGAATCCGATCGTCGCCATCACTTCCCGCGAGCAGTCGAGCGCCGCCCCAGCCAAACACTCCTCGGGCAAGACACTGTATCACGTGGTTACGCAGGCACAGCATGGGTTCCTTCTCGACAACGGAATGCCCGCTGGCGACGTTTCCGTGAAAGTAGAGCACGGATCGCAATCCTACACAATTTGCCCGCTCTCCTCGATCGGCGCACTCACGATTGTGCATTCGCTCAACGAATTGACGCTGCGCGAATTGGTGCGCTGCGGCAAGAAGCATGTAGTGCTCGAGAACATGCACCTGCACAATACTCAGGTGAATTACGATGAATGGCTGCGTGATCAACGGTGCCGCTACGCGCGCTCTCTCGCGCACCCAGCGAAACTTGCACCAATCTTAGATTGAGGAGGCCCATGGCACGAACGTTTCTCATCACCGGCGCCTCCGGCATCGCGGCGGAAACCGCGCGCGTATTGCCTTCGCATCTTGGTCCGATTCCCGGGCGGCTCTTTCTCGTCGCCCGCCATGCCGAGCACTGCGAAGGAGTGGCGGCTTCGGTTCGCAACGACTATGAGGCGATAAGCTGGGCGATAGGCGATCTTACGAATCCGGAATTTGCGTGTAAGGTGGTTCAGCAGTGTGCTGCAAAATTTGGCCGCATCGACGCGCTGTTCAACGTGGCCGGCATGAGTGGTCGCCGCTTTGGAGATGGGCCGCTCCATGAGTGTAGCGAGGAAGGCTGGGCAAAAACCCTCGACGCCAATCTCACGACGCAATATCGCATGTGCCGCCAAACGGTCCGCGTGATGCTTGCCCAAGACCCAGCGGAAAATGGCCAGCGTGGGGTCATTCTCAATATGTCGAGCATTCTCGGAGTCCATCCCGAGCCAGAACACTTCGACACCGTCGCCTATGGAACAAGTAAAGGCGCGATCATCGCAATGAGCCGTATCATGGCAGCATCTTACGCACCACATAAGATTCGCATCAATGTAATTGCTCCCGGACTGGCGGAGACGCGAATGAGTGCGCATGCCGCATCTGACACCGCCATCGTCGACTTCATGCGCATCAAGCAGCCACTCGTCAGCGGCATGATTTCTGTCGAGGACATTGCGCAAGTTTCCGCGTTTTTGCTCACCGACGCATCTCGAGCTATCACGGGACAGTGCCTAGCTGTAGATGGAGGCTGGGGATTGGCCTGATCCAAATCAACTGCGGGAACACGCATCTTGACCCCCAACGTAGAGAACAGCATGAAGATTCTATTCTTCGACATCTTCGGCCCGCACGAGTATGGAGGCGATGCGACTCTTGGCAGAGATCCATCGTCCCCCTTACCCTCTTCCAGACTTCGCCGATGGCAAAGACGCTTCGCTGCTATGGCGGCCTTCCGGCACTGTCCCGCTCTCCATTTCCGACTAGGTGCTGTCTTGAAGCTTGGCTCAAGATTGTCACGACTGTCTGTTCTTGCCTCTCTTATATTTGTTCTTTCGCTCTTAACGATCCTAAACGCAGCCCGTGCGGCTCAGGTCCCCTCTTACAGCCTATCTTCACGGAAAGTAGGGCAACTTCCCTTCTCGTGGACCCACGCGATGACGTCCCAGTGCGTAAGGCAGTGTCGGTCTTTGCCGGGGACGTGGAGAATGTTTTGGGTAAAGCAACAAAGGTCGTTCACACCCTAAACGTCCAAGAAGCTGCGCGAAATCTTGGCTGGCATCGCGAAATCTTGGCTGGCATATTGACTACCGCGATCGCTATGAAAGAGCAAGGCGCCCTTCGATGGCCGCCGCTGCCAGGCCATCTCCAGCGCGTCGATGACCAGACTGCGCTCCATGTGTGGTTGCAGGCTCCAACCCACCACGCGCCGGTTGAACAGATCGATGACTACGGCCAGATACAGCCAGCCTTCCTCCGTTGCGATGTAGGTGATGTCGCCCGACCAGGCAGCGTCTGGACGCAGAGGCGAGAAGTTGCGATCCAACCGGTTCGGAGCTATCGGAAGATCATGCCGACTATCGGTGGTGGCCACGCGGAAGCGCCGCTTGCCACGCGCGCGGATGCCATGCTGCTTGCCCACGCGCAGCCCTCGCTTGCGCAACTCGCGCCACATGCGCGGCCACCCGTAGACGCCGTGCATCTCCGCATGAACGGCGCGAATATGGACCAACAGCGCTGTTCGGCCGTCAACTCGACGCTCCGGCCAGAGCCGCGCAGCTGCCGGCCCGATGCGCCTTCACCCAGTTCGCTAACGTCTGTTTCCACAATCCCCAAGCTGCGAGCAGCCTCCGAAACTCGCTGGCCTGACTCCACCAGACGCACTGCCTCCTGCTTGAACTCAAGCGTGTAGGCCTTCCGCGGTATCTTCACCATCTTCATCGCCCCTTCGCAGTTTAATCACTCTGCTAAGGGGTACGTTTTGCGGAGGCAAGCTCATTCTTGACTGTTCACACACTATAATGCGTCTGCAAATTTGCAAGCAGATTGTGTGTCAGGCCTATATTTTACGTTGTGCTCGTTATTTGAAGGATGCTTTATTACTCCTGTAAAAACGTAAAGACTATTTCGTTTCCGGAAGTAAATTCTGCTCACGCATAGGAGTAGAGCTTTCTGAGCCAGTACGCTCGCCTGAAAAATATCCGTAGACGCACGGAAGAAGAACCAGTGTAAGCAGAGTGGAACTCAGCAGTCCCCCGATGACTACGATGGCCAGCGGACGCTGAATTTCCGATCCCGGTCCGGTTGCAAAGAGAAATGGCACCAGGCCAAGCGCCGCAACGGTTGCCGTCATCATGACAGGACGGAAACGCATATGCGTGCCTTTGCGGATTGCTTCTTCCTGCGAAAGCCCTTCTTCGCGCAGCTTCCGAATATAAGAGATGAGAACAACTCCATTGAGAACGGCGATGCCCCACAGCGCGATAAATCCGACAGAAGCAGGTACAGACAGGTATTCGCCGGATAAGAATAATCCGAAGACTCCGCCGATAGAAGCCAAGGGCAGCACAGTGATGATAAGCGCCGCGAAGCGCACCGATTTGAAGAGAACGAAGAGCAGGAAAAAAATGGCCGTAATAGTGATGGGGACGATAATCATCAGGTGATGCAGCGCGCGCTGCATATTGTGAAACTGCCCTCCCCATTCGATGTAATAGCCGGCAGGCAACTGTACCTGGTGCTCAACTTTATTCTGCAGCTCTGCGACGAAGCCGCCCAGGTCCTTGTTCTGCACATTAACGCCGACAACGATGCGGCGCTTACCCATACTACGGTTGATAAGAGCAGGTCCTTCCATGACACGGATGCTGGCCAGATCTTCGAGCGGAATTTTGGGACCATCAGGAGAGCTTATTTGCAGCTCGCGGATATCGGAAACACTGTCGCGCAGATTCTGTGGAAGGCGCACGACTGCCTGGAAGCGGCGTTCTCCTTCATAAATCTCAGTCGCCGATTTGCCGGCAATCGCTGTTTCGATAACGTCATTTACATCGGCTGCGTTCAATCCATAACGCGCGATTGCGCTGCGGTCGATGTTGATATTGAGATACTGTTGACCGCCAACACGGTCTACGCGTGTGTCCTGCGTTCCCTGTATAGTGTGGGCGATGGTGGTAATTTGCCGCGCCTTCTCGACCAGAACATCCAGGTCGTCACCGTAAAGCATGACTGCGACATCAGCACGCACACCGGAGACCATTTCATCAACGCGGTCTGAGATTGGCTGAGACATCACCAGATTGAGTCCCGGCAAGACCGCCAGCGCTTTACGCATCTGTTCGGCAATAGTCTCTTGCGTCATGCCATGCGGTCTTTTGTCGAAGGGTGTCAGGGACGCGAGCACGTCGGCCTCATTCGGGCCAGCGGGATCGGCGGGCGATTCGCCGCGGCCGACGCGCGAGACGACGTTGTCTACGCCAGGGATTTTCAGCATGATGCGCTGCATCTCCATTTCCATGCGCAGCGATTCGTCGAGAGAGATGTTCGGAACGCGATCGGCATTTGGCGAGAGGGTTCCCTCTGCCATCTCCGGAATAAAAGCTGTACCCAGAAACGGGAAGAGGCAAAGTGCGGCGATGAATAGTGAGACAACGGTGATGATAGTGGTCCTGCGGTGCGATAAAGCCCAGTGAAGAATCTTGTTATAGGGGCGGCGAATATTTCGCACTAGCCACGTATCTTCTTCAGACCCGCCCTTCAACATGTATGAAGAGAGCACCGGCGAAATCGTAAGCGAAAGGACCAGCGAGATGCCGAGCGCGATGGCGATGGTGTAGGCCAACGGCGAGAACATCTTGCCTTCCATGCCTTCGAGCGTCATGAGAGGCAGGAAGACCAGGATAATGATGGTTACGCCAAAGACCACGGGGGTGGCAACTTCAGCCACAGCAGCGAGGGTCAGTTTGATCCGATCTGCCGTTGAAGATGGATCATGTCCGGTATGGTGCGCGTGACTCAGCCGCGAAAAAACATTCTCTACTACAACTACAGAACCATCCACCATTAATCCGATGGCGATAGCAAGGCCCCCCAACGACATGAGATTCGCTGAAAGCCCGATCTTGTTCATCACCAGAAACGTCAATAGGGGTGTGAGGATCAGCGTTGCGCAAACGATCAGGCTGGAACGGACGTCGCCCAGGAACAGAAAGAGAATCACGATAACGAGGACGATACCTTCACCGAGTACTTCCGTTACGGTATGGATAGCAGCATCGACCAGTTTCGAGCGATCATAATAGGGCGTGATCTGAAAGCCGCCTGGGATCATGTGCTTCGAATTGATCTCGGCGACACGCTCCTTTACGCGGCCAACGATTTCTTTCGCGTTGCCGCCCGAAGTCATCAGCACGACGCCGCCTACGGCTTCTGTGTAGCCATTCTTGATCATGGCGCCGTAGCGAACTTCCGTGCCCATCCGTACTTCAGCCACATCGCGGACATAGACGGGTGTTGCTCCACTCTCCTTTAGCACGATATTGCGGATATCGTCGAGATTGCGAACAAGCCCTACTGACCGGATGAGATACTGCTCGGCATGCTGCGGCAGGATGCCTCCTCCGGCATTGGCATTGTTGTTGGCGAGCGCGTTGCGCACATCCTGAATCGTCAGGTTGTAATAACGAAGCTTTTGCGGGTCTACCAACGTTTCATACTGCTTGACGTAGCCGCCAGTAGAGTTAATTTCGGCGACGCCTGGAATAGAGCGCAAAAGCGGACGCACCACCCAGTCCTGAATGGTCCTTCGTTGGATCAGCTCATCTTTCGTCAGCGGACGCTTCCCATCGTTCGGCGTTTCCAGCGTGTATTGATAGACCTCGCCAAGAGCATTCGTGATTGGCCCAAGTATGGGCGTCACGCCTTCGGGCATTTTGTCGCGCAGCTCATTCAAGCGCTCAGAAACCATCTGGCGTTCGAGATAGAGATTGCGCCCGTCTTCAAAAACCAGCGTGATCAGCGACAATCCCGGCTTGATAAGAGAACGCATATCAGTCATGCCCGGAAGCCCGGTCATGGCGATCTCAATAGGGATGGTGATAAAGCGCTCTACTTCTTCCGGAGACTTCCCTGGCGCTTCGGTTGCGATCTGCACCTGAATATTCGTGACGTCAGGAAATGCATCGACAGAAAGCTTTTGCGCAGCGTGAACGCCGAAGCCGCAGAGAACGGCTGCCACGACCACATAGATGATCCGGTGCCTGAGGGCCGCGCTGACAAGATTATTCAACATGCGCTACTCGCTCCCTTTGATGGCATTCTGTTTGCGCTGATTATTCAGGTGGAATGCGCCGTCGAGAACAATCTTCTCTCCCGGATTGATGCCGCTTTCAAGCACTCGATCATCGTTGAATTCGGGACCAAGCGTTACCTCGCGCAGCTTGAATTTTCCCGGAGCTAGTTCAACGAAGACGTAATCGTTATTGCTTTCGCGAACAATTGCTGTAGACGGTATCGTGGTCCGGCGTTCGCTGTGATCGATAAAGGTCATGCTGGCGAGCATGGCAGGCTTGAAAATGCCGCGCGGATTCGCGAGGTCCATGCGCACCGGGATGGTGCGCGTCGCAGGATCAACAACCGGCGAAACATAAGAAAGTTTCCCTTCGACTTTCTCATCCGGCAGAGCGGGAATATTCACGACAACGTGCATCCCTTTGTGCAGTCTTTCCGCGCTCTCTTCAGGAACATCCGCAACCAGCCAGACGTTTGATAGATCAGCCACCATGAATGCCACTTCAGCAGGTTGCACAATCTGCCCGATGGTTACTTTGCGCTCCAGCACAGTGCCGGAGATGGAGGACACAATTGGATAGTCGGCATTGAGCTGGCGGGTGGTTTCAAGCTTGTGGATAGCTGCATCAGTCATGCCCAGACCGCGCAGTTGTGTGCGAATAGCGGATGCTTCAGTACTGGCCTGCAGAAGCTCGGCGCGGCGCCGCTCCAATTCAGCGCTTCCGATCACGTCTGCTTTTACCAGTTGCTCTGCGCGATTCGTGGCCTGCTGCGCCAGATCCTGTTGTGAATAGGCCTTGATAAAGGCAAACTGCGTATCGGAGAGATCCGTGCTGTGCAGTGTAGCCAAGGCTTCACCGCGATGCACATATTGTCCTTCGAGTACGAGGAGCTTGATGATGCGACCTGAAACGGGAGAGCCAACGCGCGCAATCCGGCTAGCATCCGTTTCAATGCGCGCCGCAACTTGAAGCGAATTGGCCACGTCATGGACTTGCGGCTCGCCAATCTTCAGCTGTTCAGCTAATTCTTTATCGACAGTGATTTCCGTCGGATCGTTTTCCGCTTTTACCGCCTTTTCCGCGGAAGCTTTTGGCCTGTTGCAACCGCTCACAGCAACGAAGGACCCCACGAGGACAATTGCAGCCGATAGATGAAGCAGGAGCGAGCCCCACTTTCTGGCAGCTTTAGAACAAAATTGGATATGCATCAGGGTCTTCCTCCAGGCATTACTGCGCCAAGCTCTTCCAGATCAATCAAAGCTGACTGCCGCGCATATTGCGCATCCAGCAAGTCACTGCGCACGCTTTGCAATACACGCTGCGCATCCAGCACCTCAACAATGCCGCGCTCTCCAAAGTGGTAGGCAGACTGCGCAGCTTCCACGGCGCTTTCCGCTTCATGCAGCGATCCAGCTTGTAGCGCCGTAACCTGCTGGTCGGCAAGCTGGTACTGTTCATAAGCGCGCTCCAGCGCAGAAATCATTTCCAGACGCATCTGGTCTCGAACAGCAGTGGATTCGCGAACTGCCGCTGTTGCCTGCTGAATTTGTCCATGGCGACGGTCCCACAACGGCAGAGGTATGGTCACGCCTGCTCGCCAGAAAGTCAGATCTGGCTGATGCTCATATTCGCCGTAGAAAACAGGTTGCGGCACTCGAAGCGAACGCTGATGCTGCAGCGAAGCCTCTGCTCTCTGAACATCAGTTTGCGCCTGCTCCATTGCCGGATGCGCGCGCAGAACCGCTTCGCGCAATTCGGGCAGAGGCGGCAGGTGGATAGGCGGCTCCAACAAGCCTCGCGGGTCGAGATTTCTGTCAGGCGGCGCTGCAATGGCTACACGCAACACAGCGATCGAGTCGGCAAGACGTATCTGAGCACTACGCACCATGAATCGCGCGCGGGCAAGCTCTGCCTCCGCGCGCGTCAGCTCAAGGCGACCTTTTTCGCCCACTCGTACTTCTACTTCCACACGCCGCCGCAGGTCTTCTACAAGAGAGAGATTTTCCTGTGCATGAGCTATTTCTTCTTTGCGTCGCAGCACGTCATAGAAAGCGTGCTTCACATTCGCCACCACTGAGCGCCTCACGCTGGCGAGAGCAAAGCCGTTGCTGTCGCGACCGAGCGCCGCTACACGTTGCCGGGACCTCCGCTCTGACGGAATCTCAAAAGTCTGGTATGCAGCATAGTGCTGCAGAAGGCCGGGAGCGCCAGGCACCGACACGTCATCGCGAGCGCTTTGATGACCACTGAAGAACTCCACCTGCGGATTGGTATATGCCTTTGCTGTCTTTACAGCAGCAGCAGCCTGGGCAGATCTGGCTTCTGCTGCGTGCAGCCGCGGGCTGTTCTTTTCTGCAAGCGCAAGTGCTTCATCCAGAGTCAGTGGCTGAGATGCGTCCCCGGCAGAAGAATCAGGAACTGCTGGCAATGCAGCAGAAGGAAGATCGGCAGGCTGCTGCGCATGAACAGCACAGGGAAAAAGCGCAAGAAGTACAAGAAATCGAAATGCCACGCTAACTCATAGGCAATCGTGTTTCCAAATGAAAATGCCTGAAATACAGCTATTTCGCTTCCATGTTGTCCCATTCGGTACACCTGTTTCGATCCACTGTACGTAAAGGGACAATCGACATTGGCTAACTGCGTTTCTATCTTACCTATCAGCATGGGCATCGAATTGCATCGGCAATGACCTGTGGAGCCCAGATTCCCTGCCTCAGACATAACAGCAGCGCTTTCTCTACCGCTCGAAGCGCCTCGTTCTGGTGCTGCATGGGAAAATACAGAGGTGATGTCCATTCCCTGGCAAAATCTGCGGAGCTCTCGCTGGAAAGCCATCTATATTGGCATTCTTATTCTGCTGCTAGCCATTACCATCTGGCTTACGCCACCCCGCGCCGTTGAGTTGCATAACATTCTGCACCACCTGAATTTTCTACCGTTCATGATTGCCGGAATGATCTTCGGCTGGAGAGGAGCCGTGTGGGCGCTCCTCTTTGCGACATTGGTACAGACGCCAACCATTGTGCGCCATTGGACACATTGGCCAATGGACGCGCAGGATCAGGTCGTGGAACTCAGCATCTTTGGCGCAGCCGGAATCATTGCAGGATTTCTCTCCGACCGCGAGCGCATTCAGAGAAAGCGCGTAGAAGCAACCAAGACAGAACTGGAACATGTTTATACAGAGCTGCGGCAGAAAATCGACCAGATGAAAAAAGCTGAACGTCTGTCCGCCGTAGGGCAACTCGCCGCCAGCCTCGCGCATGAGATTCGAAATCCGCTGGCAAGCATCTCCGGCGCTGCTGGCATTTTGAAACGCGGCCACGCTTCGCAGGAGAACACCGACGAGTGCCTTGGGATTCTCGAAAAAGAGTCGCAGCGGCTCAACAAACTTCTGACTAATTTTCTCGACTTCGCGCGGCCACGACTTCCGCGATATCAGCCCGTTAATCCAGGAACGCTCATCGAATCCGTTGCCAGTATTGCGCGCCACTCTGCCATTCTGCGTGATGTTGAGCTGGTTATTGAAGAGGCGAAGAATATACCTGCAGTTGAATGTGATGCGGAACAGTTGAAGCAAGTCCTGCTGAATCTCATCATCAATGCTGTGCAGGCAACCGAGGGACCAGGCACGGTCCAAATTCGCAGCTTTGTCAGGCAAAACCGCCTGCAAATTGAAATCTGTGATGAGGGCAGCGGAATCGCCCCGGAACAGCAGGAGAAAATTTTCGATCCCTTCTTCACTACGAAAGAAAACGGCACAGGCCTCGGGCTCGCCATTGCCGCTAACATTATCGAGCAGCACGGAGGCACTTTGAGCGGGACTAATAATCCTGAAAAAGGAATGACCTTCCGTCTGGAGCTTCCCATTACTCGCCCGCTGAAACCTGGGGAGGCCACGCGCGCGCAATGAGCACAAACCGCATCCTCGTGGTAGATGATGACAGCAGTCTTCGCAGTGTCATGAAGATGCAGCTTGAAGAGGCTGGTTATCATGTCTCGCTCGCATCTGACGGAGCAGAGGCATATGAAAAGCTGCGCGACATCAGGCCTCAGCTCGTTATTACTGATCTCAAAATGCCCACCAGCGGGCTCGATCTATTACGTCGAATAGCAGATGAGGATATTCAACCAACGCTGATCATCATTACCGCCTTCGGTACTGTGGAAACAGCCGTGGAGGCCATGAAGCTGGGCGCCTATGACTATGTGACCAAGCCGCTCGATTTCGAAGAGCTGGTCCTGGTCGTTCATCGCGCGATGGAGCGCCAGAACCTGCTTGAAGAAGTCCGCAATCTGCGTTCAGCGCTCGATCAGCGGTACGGATTTGAAGGAATTATTGGTCGCGCGAAGAGTTTCCTCCGCGTGCTAGACCAGGCTGCACGCGTCGCTCAGCATGACTCTACAGTTCTGATCCACGGCGAAACCGGAACGGGTAAGGAGTTGCTGGCACGAGCCATCCATCACAACAGTCGACGCAAGGCCAAATCATTCATCACTATTAACTGTGGAGCGATCCCGAAAGACCTGATTGAAGCAGAACTCTTCGGTTATACGCGCGGATCATTTACCGGTGCGCACACTACGCGAGCGGGCAAGATTGAAGCTGCTGATGGAGGGACGCTCTTTTTGGACGAAATCGGGGAACTCTCCCTTGACGCTCAGGTAAAGCTGCTACGCGTACTTCAACAAGGAGAGATTTCAAAGATCGGCTCCTCGGAAACAATACGTGTCAATGTACGGGTGATTGCGGCGACGCATCGCAACCTGCAGGCCATGATTGAAGACGGAACATTTCGTGAAGACCTGTATTATCGGCTGGCGGTTGTGCCCTTGCATTTGCCTGCATTGCGCGAGCGCAAAGAAGACATTCCTGAACTTGTGGAGCATCTCTTCCAGAAAGCAAAAGAGCGCCACGGTATCACTGGCGTACAACTTGCCCCGTCAATCATGCCGTATCTTGCCGCATACCGGTGGCCCGGCAATGTGCGAGAACTTGAGAACGTAATTGAACGCCTGCTGGTGCTCAGCTCTCATAAATCCATCGGAGAAGAAGACCTGCCGGAGGAGATTCGCCGCGTGCAGCCAAATGCATCTTCTTTTCGAATCGATCTCCCCGACGAAGGGATCAGCCTTGAAGGAGTAGAACGCGAGCTGATAGTACGTGCCTTAGAACGCTTCAATGGAAACCAAACGCACGCCGCAAAGTATCTCGATATAAGCCGCCGGACGCTCATCTACCGCATGGAAAAATACGGGTTGCTGTAGCAAAAAAACGGTCTGCCAGGTTGGAATTTGCGCATAGTCGAGCATCACGCCGTAATGCTTCGGAACCAGCTCAAGGCAGTCGGCAAGAACGGCCATCATTCCAAAGCAGATCGAGCTTGATGATTCCCATGTCTGAGCAGTCGTCCTTGTCCCACTGGGCGACGGTACGCCCGGCCATCGATGCCGCTCTATCGGGACCACTGAATCGAGCTGCTCCTGGCAGATGACCATGCCGCCGTTGTGCTGCGCGAGGTTGCGGGGAAGATGCTGCATCCGCTCGCAAACCTCCAGAAATTTCCGATTGCGCCTGTTTCGCAGATCAAACCCGGCGACCCTGAAGGTGTTCTCCAGCGTGTCCTTCGGTTCGCGCCACTCCCATGCAGTCTCCAGCTTCGAGATTCGTGAGGTTTCATCTTCCGTGAAGCCGAGCACCTTGCCGGTCTCCTTGGAGGCCGACCGATGGCGATAGGTAGTGGCGTTTGCGGATTACTTCCCAGGCATCGAAGAAGATGCTGGCGCAGCACCCTTCGCGAGATGGAGCGAGACGGCCTCATCGTGCGGAAGAATCTTAGTGGACGAGTGCTTCATGTGGAGTATTCGCTATCCGAGTCAGGCGGTTACGTGGCGCTGCATCTCATCAGCATGTTGCTAAATTGGAGCAACGAACACTTGCCCTTCAAGACGGACGAGTGAATTGGAGTCAACCATCGACAGAGGATGTGGGTTCAATAACCGTTGCCGAGGTTCCCAAAGGGTGCTCAGGTTGCCATCCACTACGCCTGTTCCCAATGGGTTATGTCTTTTGGGAATCCTGTCACGGCAGAAGTGGAACCGTTGAAATGCGGCAAAGCAAAACGACGGGTATACCCCACGGCTACGGGTCTGCACAACTGCAGGCTGTTCCCCAAAGATCTCCCGGACATCCGTCATGATTTGCCCCCACTTTAGCCCACAATAACGATTTCTCAGGGCTCTTTTTGCGGTACTTATAGCGCCAACCGCTCCCGCTAAGTTATTGAAACTCCGTAAATGATTTATCTTGGGAGCAGAGAGTCGGGGGGGCGAATCCCTCCGCCCCGACCATTTCTGGTCCTGCCTTCTTCGATCTATTTTCGTATAGGTCCGATTCCCCCAAAGGAAGATATTATGCGCGGACGAGATTGGCCCAGGTTTAGCTTTGTAAACCTGGGGCACCTGGGAAAGCCTGAGGGGGATTCCGCAACTTCATGTTTCAGGTTGTGTTTGCCTGGACGTGAAAGGAAAGGCCATGAAAGTGTTTCGCGGTATATGGGCTGTTGCAGTCTCTGCTGTTCTTTTTGGATCTGCGTGCGTGCGGGCGCAGGTTGCTCCACCACCACCTCCTCCTCCGCGTCCGGCGCATCCTCCGATGATCTTTCTTGGAATGGCGCATGTGGATGGATTGACCGATCATGATGACATCAAAGTAGGTCCGTACGTGGGCCGGTATCGCTCGATTGTGTTGCGGGTGAGGTATGCGCCGATTCGGTTTGAGCAGGTGGTCATCCACTATGGCAATGGCACGGCGCAGACACTTCCGGTCAAGGCGTTCATTCGTGCGGGAGGACAAAGCCAGCCTCTTCTGCTGCCCGGGCGCGAGCGCGTGATTGCCAGCCTGGAGTTGTGGTACTCACGCGCGAATCCGGGTAATCCAAATAAGCCGGAGGTGCGGTTGTTCGGAATGCCGTAGTTTTCAAACGAGGTTTATAAGGGGAGTATGCAGCGGACAGAGTTGTGCATCCGGCTCGATATCCCGTGGTGGACAATACCGCACTGCATTACCGCAGGAACAAACCCTCAAATGCCAGCCTTTCTCACACGGGCGGTTCTAATGACAGTAGAACTGAATATGTGATGGAGCTTGACTTTGCGCAGCCGGGTGATTCATACGGAAATGGCCAAACTTTCGGCAAATATGATTCAGGTACTCTGGCAGCAGGAACGCAGTGGGTCGTTGATTGGTCGCATAACCCAGGGGACGTAGGGAATACAGCGAGGGAGGAAATGGAGAGCTCAGCGAAATAGATGACCAATCTTCGACAACAGATGTGCAACTGTGTGTCAGGTCGCTACGCATACCATAGCTGGGCAATGTGACTGAATTCGGGCATTCGTGCGATGGTGTTTTTCTCTCTGGACGATTGTTTATGAAAGCGTGTACATTGCAGTGAGAATACCCCTCCGCAACTATCGCTGAATTTTTGCCTTGAGACTGTTGTTGCGGCTGTGTAGGCGAACCCATACCATCTGAATCTGAATTAGAAGGGAAGAACCGGGCACGTGGACCTGACACTCATTGACTGGCTCATCATGCTGCTGTACTTCGTTTTTGTGCTGGGCATTGGCTTTGCACTGAAGCGGTTCATGCGGACGAGCAAAGACTTTTTCCAGGCCGGAAGGTCGCTGCCTGCCTGGATCTGCGGGCTGGCGTTTATTTCGGCCAATCTGGGCGCGCAGGAAGTGATCGGGATGGGTGCTTCTGGCGCAAAGTATGGCATTGCCACGAGTCACTTTTACTGGATTGGTGCAATTCCGGCGATGATCTTTGTGGGCGTCTTTATGATGCCGTTTTATTACGGCTCAAAGGCGCGCTCGGTGCCGGAGTTTCTGCGGCTACGTTTTGATGAAAAGACACGTGCCTATAATGCGTGTTCGTTTGCGGTGATGACGGTCTTTTCGTCGGGCATTTCGATGTATGCGATGGCGCGGCTGATCCAGACGCTGCATGTGTTTGATTCGCTGTTTATCCGGCTGAACATACCGGTGGAATGGATCTTCCATTTTGCAATTTTCCTTTCCGCGATCATTGTGCTTGGGTATATCTTTGCAGGCGGCCTGACAAGCGCGATTTACAACGAGGTACTGCAATTCTTTCTGATTGTGGCCGGTTTTCTGCCGCTGGTGTGGGTGGGGCTGAAAAACGTAGGCGGATGGAGCGGGCTGAAAGCTGCGCTTCCCGCGGCCTATACACACTCATGGCATGGGATGACGAATCCACACAATAATCCGTTGGGAGTGGAGTGGTTCGGCCTGGCGATGGGCCTGGGCTTTGTGCTCTCGTTTGGGTACTGGTGCACGGATTTTCTGGTAATCCAGACGGCGATGGCTTCTGACTCGGAAGAGTCGGCGCGCCGGGTCCCGCTGATTGCGGCGATTCCGAAGATGTTCTTTCCGTTCCTGGTGATTCTGCCGGGCCTGATTGCCATTGCGACTCCGGCGATGACGCAGCACGCGATGTTGCAAAGCGGGCCGGTGGCAACGGCGAGCGCGAGCACAGATGCTGCTCCGGCACAGTATGGCAAGGGGTTGATTCCGGCGAAGGTCAATCCGGTGACGGGCAAGGTGATGACGGATGAGCATGGAAATCCGGTGCTGGATTATGACCTTGCGATTCCGAACATGCTGCTGCATTACTTCCCGACGGGCATTCTGGGGCTGGGCCTTACAGCGCTGCTGGCAAGTTTTATGTCCGGCATGGCGGGGAACGTGACGGCGTTTAATACGGTCTGGACGTATGACCTGTACCAGTCCTACATCAAGAAAGATGCGCCTGATTCGCATTACCTGAAGATGGGGCGATGGACGACAGTGGTCGGCATCCTGATTTCCATCGGGACGGCGTATATTGCCACCTCGTTCAACAACATCATGGATACGCTCCAGCTTGTTTTCTCGTTTGTGAACGCGCCTTTGTTCGCGACCTTCCTGCTGGGTATGTTCTGGAAGCGCACGACCGGGCACGGTGCTTTTATCGGGCTGGTGAGCGGAACGGTTGCCGCTGTTCTGCATCACGGGTTGACGCTGCCAGTCACGGCTCATCCCGGTATTCACGGCGGTTGGATTGCAATTGTGCATACGTATCCGAGCGAAATGGCGCAGAACTTCTGGACGGCCATCTGGGCGTTTTCCACAAACTTTATTCTGACTGTGGTGGTGAGCCTGATGACGAAGCCGCGTCCAGAGCCGGAACTGGTTGGACTGGTGTATTCGCTGACTCCGAAGCCGGTGGAGCACCATATGGCGTGGTATGCACGTCCAAAGGTAATTGCGGTTGGATTGCTGGTGCTGCTGGTGGCGCTGAATCTGATCTTCCGGTAATGATGTTTGTTCTTTGGCATTTGTTTGGTATGCCAGGTATTCGGTTTGTAAGCTGAGGAGTGTATGAGTCTTGATTTGCGGATTCCGATGGGACTGATGTTCTCGATTGTTGGGCTGATTCTTACGCTGTATGGGCTGTTTACGCGGGGCAGTGCTGTCTATGAGCGCTCGGCGGGATTGAACATTAATCTGATTTGGGGCATCGTAATGCTGGTATTTGGCGGGACGATGTTTCTGCTGGGACGCGCAAGCGACAGGCGTGCTGCGGCAAAGCCGATTGAGGGAACGAACCGTCCGTTGGGCGGACATGGGCACGAGCACTGATTCCTTAAAGCCCTCCATCCGTGCGGATGCTGTTGGCGCGTGAGAGAAATTCAACCACAATCTCCACATCGCTGACTGTCATTTCCGACAAGAGCTTCTCCATCTGTTCGTTGATTTCCGCGTAGTACGGCGACATTCTCTCCAGCTTCTTCGGGTTTACATGCACCAGGACGCTGCGCCTGTCTTTGGGGTTCCTCTCCCGCTTCACATATCCTGCCCTTTCCAGGCGGTCAAGCATCACGGTCACGCCGCCTGTGGTCAATCCGGTATATTCAGCAAGCTTTCCCGGAGTGGATGGCCCCAGCAAGTCCAGCACGCTCATGCATTGCATGTCTGTAAGACTTAGTCCTTCACGGTCCGCCACTTTCTGGTTAAAAAGAATGGCCCCGGCGATGAATTGACGAATTTGTCGGGTGAGCTCTGCGTGTAGTGCCGCGCGTTTTTTTGTTGACATGGCTTCCCAGGTAATCTTAATTTATTGATATCTTATTTTATAAGATAGGGAGAGACTTTCGAACATGACATCAATTGCAACACAAAAAGGATACAAGGGAATGGGCATGGAAGGGCCCATTGCCCGCTGGTATGAGAAAAACATGCGGCGGGACATTGCCGAATACTGCAAGCTGGCCGAGCGGCTGAAGGCAGGACTCCCGCAAGGCGGAGATGTTCTGGAAGTGGCTCCTGGGCCGGGGTTCTTGGCCATTGAATTGGCAAAAGGCGGAAATTTTCGTGTGACCGGGCTTGACATCAGCAGGACTTTTATCGAGCTCGCCCGCCAGAATGCATCAGAAACCGGCGTCCGCGTGGACTTTCGGCATGGGAATGCTTCTGCAATGCCGTTTGCAGAAAATAGTTTCGATTTGCTTGTATGCAGGGCGGCATTCAAGAACTTTTCCGAGCCAGTGAAGGCGCTCAGGGAGATGTACAGAGTGCTGCGTTCGGGAGGGACGGCGCTCGTGGCGGATTTGCGACGGGACACACCGGTGTCTGCTGTCCACAATTATGTGGACGGCCTGGACGTGGGTGCGATCAACCGCTGGATGATCAAGGCGACATTTCGTTTCATGCTGCTGAAGCGCGCCTATACAAAGCACGAATTTGGGCAGATGCTGGCAGGCATTCCATTCCGGAAGGTAGAGATACATGAATCTCCGGAAGGGCTAGGGATGGAAGTCTGGATGACAAAGTGAGCGTAAAAGCTGTCGTTCCGAACAAAAGGGGAAATAGTCGCTGCGGTCCCTGGCACCTGGAAGCAGAAGCAGGTCCTTCATTGCTGCGCTCCCCGGTGACAACAGTTGTTGTAATGATAATGTTGAGTGGCGGGCGCTGGCCAATCAGGGCTTCTCTTTTGGGAAGATGGGTCTGAGAACTTCCTTCTTCTTTACACTTTCGCAACTCCGCCCTCGCTACACTAGCAATAGATGAAGCATCGAACGATTCAACACTATGAGCTGGTGCGGCGGCTGGGCGTGGGCGGCAGCGGCGTGGTGTTTCTGGCCAACGACACGCTGCTGATGCGGCCCGTGGTGCTGAAAATTCTGAAGCGCGGCGCGCTTACCCTGGAGCAGATGCGCACGACCGTGCTGCGCGAGGCGCGCATGGCTTCGGCAATTGAGCACCCGAACGTCTGCGGAATCTATGAAGTCGGCGAGGAGGGCGAAGAGGCCTTCATTGTGATGCAGTACGTGCCGGGGCAGTCGTTGGACAAGATCATTGCGAAAGGGCCGGCGAGCATTCAGCTCGTGCTTTCCGTCGGTATCCAGATTGCAGATGGCCTGAATGCGGCGCATTCGCTGGGCATTTTTCACCGCGACCTGAAGCCGGCCAATGCCATTCTTACGGATGGCGGACTGGTGAAGATTCTTGACTTCGGTCTGGCGCGGCGCATCAACACGGAAGATGCGGAGTTCGATCCGTCGAAATCGTCGCGGCGCAAGCCCGGACCGGTTGCAGCCACGTATACAGCGCGGGGTGGCACCATTGCCTATATGGCCCCGGAGCAGTTTGTTACCGGGCAAAGCAGTGTGCAGAGCGACATCTGGGCACTGGGCGTGATCTTATATGAGCTGGTGAGCGGACGGCATCCGTTTGCGCGGCCCGATGCGGATGAGTTCCAGAGTATTCGCGCGATTCAGTTTGTGGATCCGCCGTTGCTGTCACAATGCTGTCCCGAGGTGCCTGCGGAGCTCAGCTCGGTGATCATGCGCTGTCTGGAGAAGAACCCAGCGGAACGATATGCGAGTGCGGCTGAGGTCCGGGAAGCGCTGAAGACCATTATGAAGGCGCTGCAGCTTGAGACCGGGATTATTCCGGGAGAAGCTGCGGCGCAACTACCTGTTTCGACGCCGGAAGAGAAACGTACCACTGGATTACTTTCGATGCTGGCGGAGCGCTTCCGTGAATCGGCGGACACGCAGACCCGGCAGAATGCGATTGTGGTACTGCCGTTCCGGAACCTCGGTCCCTCAGAGGTAGCGCCGCTTTACGGCTTTGCACTGGCGGATGCGATTTCTGCACGCATCTCGCGCATGTCTTCACTGGTGGTGCGGCCTACGAGCGCGCTGATGCGGCTGCCGATTGCCCGGCTTGATCCGCTGGAGATTGGGCAGAAGCTGCTGGTGCGGTGGGTGCTGACGGGAAACTTTATCCGCTCAGAAAAGGGTTTTGACCTGAACTGGCAACTGCTGGATGTTTTGCGGCAGAGCGTGAGCAGCGGCGGTTCGATCAGCGTGCCATCGTTTGATCTTGTGGCGGTGCAGACGGAAATCTGCAATGAAGTGTTTGCTTCTCTGCAGGGAATGGGACAGCTTACGCAGACCAACGACCGCAGCGGAGCTCCGCGCACAACTTTGACGGAAGAAATCTCAGAAGAATATCTTCAGGCGCGCGCTGTTCTCTCGGCTTTTATGCAGCGCACGGGCAACAAGGGTGACCTGGACCATGCTCGCGAGCTGTTTGAGCGCGTGACGCAGCACAACGCATCGTTTGCGCCGGCGTGGAGCGGGCTGGGGATTACGCATCTGCAATATGTGCGGCACGGGTTTGGCGGGCACATGCATGTGATGGCCGCACGCAAGGCGTTTGACCAGGCGCTACAGTTCGATCCGGGACAGGTGGAGGCGAATCTTTACCGCGTTTATATGCTGCTGTCGCGCGGCGAGAAGGAGAGCGCGCGGCACGGCATTGAGCATCTGCTGCGGACGGCGGCCAACGACTGGAACGTACACATGGTCGCAGGAATGACGCTTCGGCTGGATGGAATGTACGATGAGGCGCTGGACCAGTTTAACCAGTCATTGAAGCTGAATCCATCCAATGCTCCCGTAATTTATAACCACCGAGCGCGTGTATATCAATACCAGAACCAGCTTGAGCTTGCGGAAGATGAACTGGAAAAGGGGCTGACGCTGGAGCCACGGCATCCTTTGCTGCGTACCTCGCTGGCTTATCAGCGGATGCGACAGGGTGATCTGCATCAGGCGATTGAGAAGCTGGAGGGCGTGATTCGGGATGATGACAGCATGCGCATTGCGTTCCCGACACTGGCCATGTGCTATGTCCAGGTGGGGGAGCGGGAGCGTGCGGTATCCCTTATCACCGAGGACTCTATCGCGGCGGCAGAGGCTGACAGCGAGATGGCATATCGCCTGGCAACATATTTTGCCGTGGAAGGCGATGAAAGCGAGGCGCTGCACTGGCTGCGGCGCGCGATCTATCTGGGCAATGAGAACTATCCGTGGTTCTCAAAGAACCCGGCATGGAACCGGCTGCGCGGACATACGGATTTTGAGCGGATTCTGGAAGACCTGAAGAAGAGCTTTCGTCGCAACCAGAAGACATGGAAGCGGCTGCTGGCACAGGTGCCGAAGATGGTGTGAGTGGGCATTCTTTGGCTGGCTGCTCTTTCTGCACAATCGAGATATTACCGTTGCACTGAGGATAGCGTATTTGATCTGGTCCTAGCGCTGTAGCCCGTTACCACGCGTTGCGGCCATGATGTCCTGTGACTGAATACGCGTGCGGGGCATAATATCCTGGCGAGGTGTGGCTGCGGCCAATATGACCGGAATGGCCCTTCTACTTTGGCATGGGCTTGGGCTGTGGGGCCGGAGGGATGGGCTGCTGCTTGATCTGGGGCTCTGACGGATGCAGCACGACTGGTTCGCCGTAGGAGTGCTGGTCATCGCTCACAGCGAGTATGCGGCCGGCATCGTTATAGGTGATGCTCCAGAGCCGGTATCCGTCTTTTGAAAGCGGCTCGACAAATGAGACCTCCTGCTGTTTTCCGCCAACGGTCATGCGGAGGGTGGGCGGAGGAGCGGTGATCATGCGAATGTCCGCACTGGGATTTTTCGGGACTTCGAGCCGGGAGCCTGTCATCTCTGCGTAGCAGACGGAGAGCTTCAGCCACTGGCCATCCTGAGTGCTGTTCTTCTTTGCGATGTCGGCGGGGACGACTTCGCTGAACAACTGGAAGTTTCGTGGGTCCTTGGGAGCGGGCTTGAAGCGGGTTGCACCATTGTTGAGGACGGGAACGATGCGGACGCGGCCTTTCTGTCGGGGAACCAGGGCGGTAAAGATGGATTCAGTGCCGGCGCTGTTTGTGCTGGTGTAGCGCACAAGGATGTAATCGGGGATGAAGGGGCAGACGACCTGCTCTGGTGTCCAGGAGGCAGGGTCCGCGTCATATCCGTACAGTTCTGCTGCCTGCCATATCTTTTTCTGGTTGTTCCGCAGGAGTGCGGCGTCCGTCGAGTCCATTTGGCTGGCGGAGTAGTGCTCGAGCGAGAAGTATTGTGGCTGCTCGACAGTCTGAGCCAAAACAGAACCAGCAAGAAGGGAAAAGAGGACTGCAGGAAGCAGGCGCGGAAATATCTTCATGCGTTTTTACTGTACCAAACGTTGACTGTATTTGCGCCTGCGGGGCTCCGGATAGTTGTTCCCAGGTGGGATGTGTGCCGTTCGATTTGGTGTGGGGGGCAGTTGCGGGTGCCCACCCTTCGCTGCGCGAAGGATGGGCACCCGGAGTTTTTGAACGCCAGCATTGCAAAACGGTGGGGTGGGCGTTGTGGCTGGCGTTAAAGAGATTCGAGGGTTTCGAGGACTTCTTCGGCGTGGCCTTCGGGTTTGACTTTGGGAAATATCTTCAGGAGCGAGCGGTCGGGGCCGATGAGGAAGGTTGTCCGTTCGATGCCTTTCACTTTCTTGCCGTACATGTTCTTCTCCTTGAGCACGCCAAACAGGTTGCAGACTTTTTCGTCTACATCTGCAAGGAGAGGATAGGGCAGGCCGTACTTTGCTTTGAACTTTGCCTGGGCCTTAGGCGTGTCGCGCGAGATGCCGAGGACCACGGCCCCGGCCTTCTGGATTTTTTTGAAGACATCGCGGAAACCGCATGCTTCGATAGTGCAGCCGGGAGTGTCGGCCCGAGGATAAAAGAACAACACGACGGGCGTTCCGGCGTAATCTGAAAGGTGAATGGTTTTCTCCTGGTCATCCTGGAGAGCAAAATCAGGAACTTTGTCGTTGACTTCCATGAAACCGTCCTTCCGGAAGAATAGATGTATGGGCCACTCTGATTGTTTCGCAGAAAACGGGCGTGTGTCACGGGCACTCGTTTTTGTGTGTTTTCTATTTCTTGTCTCGAGCCTGGGGCATGCGCAGTATCAGGGGCCGATTGCGAAAGATGTGAACTCAGGACCGACGCTGCGGGCGACCGCGATCTTTGAGTGGACAGGCGACCTGACCAAGCCCACGGCGGCAAGGCTGGTTCCGGTGGCGGTGTGGGACGGGAGAGATTATCAGCCGGGCGGGCTTTATCTGGCGCAGCCGGAGCCGCTGACGCTGGAGACCGGCACGCTGTATGAGCTGGAAAAATCGGGAACGCCGCAGGGGACCTTTCAGGTGAGCAGCGCGGAGAACCTGGCCGGATCGTGGATTGGCTTGGGTGCGGTGAAGCCGCAGCTGACAGCAGTAATGCCAAAGCCTCCAAACTCGAAGTATCTTCCTCTGGTGGTGAAAGAAGGTCGGCAACAGCAGCAGCAGCAGAGTACAGAGCAGACGAAGGCGAGCGCAGGAAATACTTCTGCGGCAGATGCTGACCGGCCTACGTTGCAGCGGCGGGGTTCCGGGGATGGCAGTTCGGGGGGTGGGGCTGGAACTGGGAATGGTTCGGGCAGTGGGGCCAGTGGGCAGAATCCGCCGGATCCCGATCGGCCTACGCTGCACAAGCGGACGGCGCCGACAAATACTGGTGCATCGGTTGCGGCGTCGAGCCATCCCGATCCGGACCGTCCGAAGCTGCGATATGGCAAGCCGGAAGCACCGGAGGGGTTGGTGGAACCCTCTAAGCTGGAGGGGTTTCCTGCTGATCTGGAGCAGATGGCGGCGATTTCTGATGTGAAGCGGACGGAGCCGCATTCTTATCTTCATACCTGGTATGACCCAGCCGATGAGGCGAAGATGAGGGCGGCGGTAGAGAAGCTGGCCGAGGAAGCGCTGGTGCCCAGCGCGAAGACTGTGAGTACTTCAAGACGAGGAAAAATGGGGCGAGGCAAGGCTGCTCCAAAACCATCGCTGCCGGAACTGAAGGATGAATCGTTCCATGTGTTTGAACTTTCGTGGAGCAGCGGAGTGACAGTGGTCTTCAGCGCGCAAGGTGAGGGCGAGTACATTACATTGATTGCGCAGACGGATTTCGAGGGAAATCCGCAGGTGATTTTCCGGCAGATGACGCGGGATGATCGTCTGGATGTGACTCCCAGGATGAAGCTGGTGGACGTGGTGGACACGGACGGAGATGGCCGAGCCGAGCTGCTGTTTGAGCTGCGTGGCACATCTGGCAGGGAATTCGGCATTTATCGCGTGGCCAATCGTAGTGTGGAGCAGGTGTTCCATACCGGGCCGGAGATGTAGGACGGCGTCCTGCACGCCTGGAGCGTCAGTCTGGCGCTTTTTATACCATCAATCGTATTCTGTCGCGCAATGTTGTGGCAGGGGACTAGAATGTGTAACCAAAGGCTGGGTCTGCCCGGATTCAGCTGTGCCCCCCGCTCGCAAGCCCAGGCAGAGCCTCGCAAGGAGGCATTATGCGCAGCTTCCATACTTCGATGGTCGCAGCAACGGTTGCATTCACCTGTTTTTTAGCATTTGATTCAGCTGGGCAGACACCACACTCCTTTATCGCAATTGGGAGCTATGCGCAGCAACCTCCGATGAGAGCGGAGGAATCGCCGCATTTCGCCATCAGCGCGGAGATGCAGGGCGACCTGCTGATGGCGCGGCAGCGGTATGTGGCGGCCCTGGACGCATACCGACAGGGGCCGTCGAACTCGGCGGTGATCTGGAACAAGATGGGGATTGCAAACCACCATATGTTCAATCTGAAGGCAGCGGAGAATGATTACCGCGAGGCGCTGAAGCTGAATCCCGGGTATCCGGAGGCGTGGAACAACCTAGGCGCGGTGTATTACGGGGAGAAGAAGTACCACGATGCGGAGCATGCGTACCGGAAAGCGATCAAACTCTTTCCGAAGTCGGCGACGTTCTACAGCAATCTGGGGACGGCCTATGTAGCACAAGGGAAATACAAGAAGGGCGCCGAGGCATACCACATGGCGTTGAAGCTGGATCCCAATGTATTTAATGGTGATCCGGCGGCGAAGGTGGCCGAAGCGGGGCCATCGCGTGAAATGGCGTATCTGAATTACCTGCTGGCCAAGGCCTATGCGGAGGCGGGACGGAAAGACGAAGCGCTGTATTACCTGCGCAAGGCGCTCGATGAAGGCTTCAGCGACCGGAAGAAGCTGCTGGACGAGAAGGAATTTGCCGGATTGCACAGCAATCCTGAATTCCAGCAAATGATGTCGGAGCGCCGCTGAGGGGATGCTGGTCTGCATTGCTTTGGTCGGCGCGTTGTATCCTGATTGCGAGTGAAGACGGCAATCAGCGTATCCAAAGAAGACTATCTCAAGGCCATTCTTGAAGCAGAGAGTGAAGGGCAGACTGTGATTTCCGCCACGCTCGCGCACTGGCTGGAGGTGTCTCCGCCGGCGGTTTCGATGGCGCTCCGGCGGCTGAAGCGCGATGGATTTGTTGAGGTGAAGGCGGACGGGGTGGTCCGGCTGACGGGGAAAGGGCGGGAGGCGGCGTATCGCACGGCGCTGCGGCATCATTTGATTGAACGCATGCTTTCGGAGATGTTCGGGATGCCATGGTATGAGGTGCATGATGAGGCCGAGCGCCTGGAACATGCAGTTTCGCCCGCCTTTGAAGCGCGCCTGGTGGAGAAGCTGGGAGAGAAGGGGACGTGTCCGCACGGGAATTCTGTACTGCCGGAGACGCCCGCGCAGCGTGTGAAGCAGGGGGCACAGTTGCTCTCCGGCGCAAAGGAAGATGCGGACTACACGGTATGCAGCCTGTATGAGCGTGACCCGAAGTTGCTGAGATTTCTGCACCAGGTGGGCATTGAGCCGGGTGGGACGGTGCGTGTGGTGCAGAAAAATTATGACCAGACGGTTGCGATTGAAACAGCACAAGGCGCGTTTACGATCGGGGCCCCGGCGGCGGAGAAGGTCTGGGTAAAAAAGCGCCGGGGCAAGGGTTGATTCCCCAACTTTCGGTGGAGTGTCTGTTCCTACTTTGGCTGTGTAGTATTCCTGTAAGTCCCATTCATGGTGAATCTTCGACCATTCTGGAGCGCCTGCTGCCTTGGCCTGTTTCTGCTGGCCTGCCTGAGGGCAGACGCGCTCGATCCCCGATATCCTTTGCGGCACTATGGCTCCCAGACGTGGCAGGCCGATGAGGGGCTGCCGCAGAACACGGTCCACGCGGTAGTGCAGACGAGGGATGGATTTTTGTGGTTTGCGACGGAGGCGGGACTAGCGCGATTTGATGGCGCACAGTTTGCGGTATTTGATAAGTCGAACACGCCGCAGTTCACGAGCGGGGTGGTCAATGGGCTGCTTGAAGACAAGGGCGGACAGCTCTGGGTCAGCACGGCGGATGGAGTGGTCGTACTGAAAGAGGGTGAGTTTCGCGCGCTTCACGAGGGCGATGGACTGCCTTCGGAGATGGTGTTCTCGGTGTATCAGGGCCGGAGCGGGGAGCTTTGGGCGCTGACAGCCGCGGGCGTTGCACAATATGACAATGGCCGCTTTGTGAAGGCCGATGGTGTTCCGGCTGCGAACCTCGCGGCGGAAGCGCCAAGCGGTGAAACCTGGTTTGGAACGGGGAACGGAATCTTTGATGGAAGAGGGAGGCATCTTCTGCCGGGGGAGCAGATTCAGGCGCTTGCGGCAGACGGAAGCGGCCGGCTGTGGATCGGTACGCACCAGGGTTTAAAGGTGATGCTGGCCGATGGAACGATACAGGATGTTCCTTTACCGGAGAACGCTGGCGGCGATGTGATGAGCCTGCTGGTTGCGAGCGATGGGCACGTGTGGATTGGCACAGCGAACAGCGTGGCAGAGTACGACGGCAAAACAACGCGTGTTCTTCTGGATGCAGAGCGTGTCCCAGCATTGTTTGAAGACCGTGAGCATGCGGTGTGGGTGGCGACGGGACGTGGTATTGCACGGATCGTTGCTGGCCATGTGGAAACGATGACGCCGCAGGAGGGCCTCTCCAGCAATGAGGCGCTAGCGTTTTATGAGGACCGCGAGGGCAATCTGTGGATCGGAACTGAGTCGGGCGGAGTGAGTGTTCTGCGCGACCGGAAATTTACGACATTCACTTCAGCGGAGGGGCTGACGGATGACCTGGTGCGATCTGTTTTCGAGGCGCGGAACGGGACGGTCTATGTGGGGACCAACAGCGGCGGTATAGATCAATATGCAAATGGGAGATTTACTGCGCTTGCCGGTGGAAAGGGTTTGTCGAGCCAGGTAGCCCTGGCGCTGGTGGATGATGCTCATGGAGGCCTGTGGGCGGGCACGCCGGATGGGCTGAATCACATCGGCAAAGATGGAACGAAGGTGTTTACTTCAGCGGACGGGCTGGCTGATGACTTTGTACGTTCTCTCTATGAAGACCGCGACGGAGCGCTGTGGATTGGCACGCGGCGCGGACTGACGCGATATAAAGATGGCCGGTTTACTTCATGGTCTGCTATGGACGGACTGGGGAGTGACCTGGTGGGCGCGGTGATTCAGGACAGGGATGGCAGCTACTGGATTGGCACGCTGGGCGGGCTGACGCATTTTTCGAATGGCCGTTTTACCAACTATCGGACGCAGCAGGCGGTGACTGCGCTTTACGAAGACAAAGAAGGCACTCTGTGGGTTGGGACCAATGGAGGGAGCTTGAGCGCACGCGAGGATGGGAAATGGACCAGTTTTTCTGCAGTGCGCTCGCATCTCCCTTCGGACATTTACGGCATTCTGGAGGACGCAAACCAGGATCTTTGGCTGGCCACTAACAAAGGTGTGTACCGGGTGAGCAAGCGAGAGCTGCACGATCTTGCATCGGGCGCGATTGCAGAGGCGCATCCTGAGGCATACGGAACCAGCGATGGGATGCGCATCAGCGAGTGCAGCAGCGGTGGGCATCCTGCGGCATGGAAGGCGCGAGACGGGACACTGTGGTTTGCAACATTGCGCGGCGTTTCAATGGTAGACCCGACGCATATGCCGGTGAACCGCGTTCCTCCGCTGGTGGCGGTGGAGCAGGTGGTGGTGGATGATCAACCGCTGGCGGCGCGATCGGGAGCGCAGATTTCTCCGGGACACACCCGGATTGCTTTCCAGTATGCGGGGCTCAGCTTTACCGCGCCGCAGAAGGTGCGGTTCCGTTACAAGCTGGATGGGGTGGACCGCGACTGGGTGGATGCAGGCACGCGACACACGGCGTATTACACGAACATACCTCCGGGAGAACACACGTTTCGCGTGATGGCCTGCAACAATGACGGCGTCTGGAGCGAGCAGGCAGCCATGTTTCGTTTCCGGCTGCGGCCCAGATTTTACCAGACGTGGTGGTTCTACCTGCTGGCTCTGCTGCTGACGGGACTGCTGGCGTATTGCATCTATCACTGGCGGGTGCGCAATGTGGAGTCGCGTTTTCAGGCAGTGCTGGCGGAACGCAACCGCATTGCGAGGGAGATCCACGATACGTTGGCGCAGGGATTTATTGCTGTCTCGGTACAACTGGAGGTGGTGGCCCGTCTGCTGAACACATCGGTGGATGGAGCCAGAGAGCATCTGGAGCAGGCGCGGACGCTGACCAGGGAATGCATTCAGGAGGCACGCAGCTCGATCTGGAACCTGCGTTCGCAGGGGGCAGGCCGCGAAGACCTGGCGGCGGCCATTACGACGGCAGCGGAACGTATTACGGCGAACAGCTCGACGAAAGCGCGCATTCAGGTAAGCGGCACGCGGCATTCTGTGGGACCTGCCATAGAATCCGAGTTGATACGCATTGCGCAGGAAGCGGTGACGAATGCTGTTCGTCATGCCAGGGCAGAGTATGTGGACGTTACGCTGCTCTTTGAGGAAAAAGTGCTGCGAATGAGAATCAAGGACGATGGGTGCGGCTTTGATGGCAGTCCCGAGGTCTACCGGCAGAACGGGCATTTTGGATTGACAGGGATGCGGGAGCGGGCTGCGCAGATCGGCGGAAAATTTGAGGTTGTCAGCAAGAAAGGCAGCGGCACAGAAGTGAAAGTAGACGTGCCGATTTGAATGGGATGGACATGACAGAAACGATTCGCATCATGGTTATAGATGATCACCACATTGTGCGTCAGGGGCTGGTGGCACTTGTGGGCACCGTGCCTGGAATGCAGGTGGTGGCCGAGGCGGCTGATGGTGAGCTGGCGGTGGAGATGTATCGCAGGCACAAGCCGGACATCACGCTGATGGACCTTCGGCTGCCGAAGAAGAGCGGAGTGGAGGCGATAACGCAGATCCGTCAGGAGTTTCCGGCGGCACGGATCATTGTACTTACGACCTTTGATGGTGATGAAGATATTTATCGCGCATTGCAGGCCGGGGCCAAGGGCTACCTGCTGAAAGGCATGAACACGGAGGAGCTGACCGATGCGATCCGGACGGTGCATGCGGGGAAGTCCCGCATTCCCGCGGTGGTGGCCGAGCGTCTGGCGGGGAGGATGGGCGGGCCTTCTCTGACTGCGCGGGAGCTGGAAGTGCTCAAGCGCATTGTGAGCGGGCGCAGCAATAAAGAGATTGCCAGTGACCTGTTTATCTCAGAGGCGACGGTAAAGACGCATATCAACAGCATTCTGAGCAAGCTGGGAGTGGGTGACAGAACGCAGGCTGCAACCACGGCGTTGCAGCGGGGGATTGTGCATCTTGACTGACACAAGAAAAAGATGGAGATGGCTGGGCCCGTTCTGGCTGCTGGTTGCAGCGGTGGCGGCGTACGCGCAGGGGACCTGGCGTCCGGCGACAGATGGAGAATTGAAAGCATTGATTCCGGCGCGCGCTCCGGTTGTGCAAGAGCGCATTGAGACAGAACTGCGCACGGCCTCCGGCATTACCAATGGCAAGGGAAAGTATGTTGCGGGAGTGGTGCTGATTACGGCAGGGTATTCGGCGGAAGGGAAATATTCGCACTTTCTGATTGTGCAGGTGCCGCTGAAGATTGGGAGTGCACAGCTTGCACCGGGAGAATATCTGATTGGCTGGAAGCACAATGCGGAAGACTCGCTGAACGTGAGCCTGTATGAGGCGGCAAGCGGGAAGCTGCTGGGCAGTGTAGAGGCCACGAAGAACCCGACGATTACACGCGTGGAGTCATTCCGCATCTGGCCGCCGGGAGACAAATCTCTGATGCAGATTGGGAGATTTACATTTCCGTACCAGATTGAGAACTGAAGGCGGGAACACGGGCCAAAGCAGTCGCGATTTTTCTTTTTCCTGATCTGCCCTACATTAGGGTTACCTATGCCCGACGCGAAAACCCAGAAAATACTGGCAGCACTGGAAGAAAACTGGCAGGCGGAAATTCACGGCGCGCGCACGTACCAAACGCTGGCGGAGCGCGAAAACGATCCAATCTACCGGAAGACACTGCTCCACCTTGCGCAGGCGGAGGAAGAGCACGCCTTGCTGTGGGCGCAGCGCATTCGCGAACTGGGCGGTGAAGAACCCAAGTACAACGGAAGCCCTACAGGCGATGCTGATTCACTTTCAAATCGGCTGGGTGGAACGGACATGGCGCTGCGGCGGCTGGAGATTGATGAAAGCCGCCACATTGCGCGATACGGCCAGCAGCTGAAGGAGCTGGGGGACGAGCCGAGTGTCGCAATCCTGAACCGCGTGATTGAAGATGAGCGCGAACACTACCAGGAACTGAGCACGCTGATTCGCAAGCGCTATCCGCGCAATACGATGCAAGCGGTGGACCCAAAGTCTCTGCTGGAAGAGCTGCTGGCCAAACGAGGCGGGCAGGGAAGAAAGGCCGCTGGATGGATTGGTGATGCGATCTATGGCGTGAATGACGGGCTTGGGGCGATCTTTGGCATTGTCTCAGGTGTTTCTGGCGCAACGCTTGGCAATAGCCACTATGTTCTACTAGCGGGGATTGCGGGGATGATTGCGAGCGCGCTCTCGATGGGGTCGGGCGCGTATCTGGCGGCCAAAAGCGAGCGCGAAATTTACGAGGCGGAAGTGGAGCGGGAGCGCGAAGCCATCCGGCTGAATGGCCCGGAGGCGCAGGAACTGCTTTCGCTGTACTACCAGGTGAAGGGGATTCCGGCAGAAGATGCGGACGATATTGTCAGACATCTGGCGAAAGACGAGAACCAGTTTCTGCGCGCGATTGCTTCAGAACGGTTGAACGCGACGGAAGAAGCTCTGCCGCAACCATTTGTGTCAGCGTTTTCGGGCGCTTTGTCTACGGCGGTGGGAGCGTTTATTCCGATTGTGCCGTTCTTCTTCCTGAATGGATATCCGGCGGTGATTACTTCAGCGATCGTCTCGCTGTTGGCGCATTTTGCGGTAGGGGCTGCCAAGTCTCTGATTACTGTCCGCTCATGGTGGAGCAGCGGCATGGAGATGACGCTGGTGGGCGCGGTGGAAGGCGTAGTGACCTATGTTATCGGAATTGGGTTGGGGCATGTTGGTGCTTGATGAATCAGGTTCCCTGCATGATACGTCGTGCTGCGAAGTGGCCGCGGAAGACGATAATCGAAGCTGTGAGCACAGAGCGCAATACAGAGCTGATTACTGAGTACCTGGCGTATCTGCGCGTGGAGAAAGGACTGCGACCGCTGACGTGCGCAGCCTATGAGCGCGATCTGCTGCAGTATGCGGAACATCTGGAGAAGGAAAATCTGCTGCTGATTGCAGCGCGGCAGGAGAATGCTGCGAGCTTTCTGGAGCATTTGCGGCAGCATGGCGTGGAATCACGTTCGATGGCGCGCAAGCTCTCATGTCTTCGCGGATTTTACAAGTGGCTGCTGCTGGACAAGCGCATCCAGCATGATCCGACGGTCAATCTGGAGTCGCCTGATGCGTGGAAGGTGCTGCCGAAGTCGCTGGCTTCTGCGGAGGTCTACTCCATGCTCGAGCGTGCGGCTGTGGTGGCAGGGCATCCGGAGGCAGATGCGGTTGCGCTGCGCGACCGTGCGATTCTTGAGCTGCTGTATGCCGGCGGGCTGCGCGTCTCAGAACTGACGGGCCTGTGCGTGGCCGATGTGTCGCTCGATGCGGGACGCGCGCTGGTGCGTGGCAAGGGCGATAAGGAGCGAATGGTTCCCCTGGGTGCTCCCTGCCTGAGTGCGATCGGGCAGTATCTGGAGCGAGGGCGGCCACTGCTGGCGCGCAAAAGCCATGCGAATGAGATTTTCCTTTCTGTGCGCGGCAAGCCGCTTTCGCGCGAATGGGTGTGGCGGCTCGTAAAGACGAGCGATGGCCATGCGAGTCCGCACAAGCTGCGGCACAGTTGTGCCACGCACATGGTGGAGCGTGGTGCTGATCTGCGGACAGTGCAGACATTTCTGGGGCACGCGGACATCGCAACGACGCAGGTGTATACGCATCTGGCGCTGAGTAGGTTGAAGGCGGTGCACAGGATGCATCATCCGCGGGCGCGGAAGGTAGAGAGGTGATGGTGTTCCGAGTGTGTGCAAGCCCACATCCTTTCAGGATGTGAGACACCTGGGTGTTTTTGAAGCGATGACGGAATTGGCACAAAAAACGGACTTGATAGTGCTCGTAAGCGAGTATCTGTCAGTACTTGCGAATGAGCGCGGGACATCTCCGCATACGCTGCGGGCGTATGAGCGGGAGCTGCATGGCTTTGCTGCGTATCTGGTAAAGATGTTCGGCGATGGTGTTGATATCCGTCGCGTGGAGCATCAGCATGTGCGTGCGTATCTGGGCACGCTGTATGCGAAAGGGTTGTCGAAGGCATCGGCGGCGCGGGCTCTGGCGGCGATTCGATCATGGTTTAAATGGCTGGCGAAGACGGGGCGGGTGGAGCAGAGTCCGGCGGCATTGGTGGTCACGCCGAAACTGCCGAAACACCTGCCGCGGGTGCCTACGATCGAACAGATGAATCGTGCCGTGGATGGAGTGTCAGAAGAGGCAGCTGCATGGCCCACGCGCGACCGCGTCATCTTTGAACTGCTGTATGGGTGCGGTATTCGCAATGCGGAGCTGGTGGGGCTGGACCTCAACGACATTCATTGGGCCAATGAGGCGGTGCTGGTGCGCGGCAAGGGACGAAAGGAGCGGTATGTTCCCCTGGGTGATGCGGCGGCCGAGGCCATTCGTGCGTATCTGCCAGAGCGTGAGGCGCGGTTGCAAACGGCGGGGAAGCAATCGGATGCGCTGCTTGTGAATGCCAGATTGCGGGGCACGGCTCGCCTGACTACCCGCAGTGTTGGGCGCATTGTAAAGGCGCTGGCTATAGCCAATGGATTGCCTGCAGAGGTGCATCCGCACACGCTGCGGCACGCTTTTGGAACACACATGCTGGAGGAGGGAGCTGATTTGCGGGCCATTCAGGAACTGCTGGGACACGAGCGGCTGTCTACCACGCAAAGGTATACACAGCTTACGACCGGGCAGGTGGCGGAGGTATACGACAGGACGCATCCGCGGGCGAAGTAGGATTTGGCCTCAGTCAGAGATTCCCAGTGACCTGGGCTACCTGACGGGCCAGCTGCTCAGTCTCTACGTTCTTGCTTGATGCTTAGCGCCATTCATATAATTTTTAGCTCTATTATTTTTTTATATAAGCATGCAGTTGCCCGGTTTAAGTCATTTCATGGCGCCCTTACTCCTGCCGCATAGACGGTTTTTCCATTCATGACGGTGCGGAGCACCTTGGTTTTGAGGATTTCGCGTGGTGCGACTGCGGTTATGTCGCGGTCGAGGATGACGAGATCTGCCAGGAAGCCTTTGGCGAGCTGACCTTTTTTCTGCTCCATAAATTCGGCGTAGGCAGAGCCTTGGGTGTAGGCGTAAATGGCCTGCCAAATGGTGATTCTCTGTTCGGGATAAAAGCTCTTTGTTCCGGCTTCGTTCATGCGGGTGACGGCGGCGTAGAGTCCTGGAAATGGGGTGATGGGTTCAACAGGATAATCGGTGCCGAAGGCCAGAGGAACGCCTGCATCCAGGAAGGACTTCCAGGCGTAGGCGTATTTTGAGCGCTCCGGGCCCAGGCGCTGTTCGGCCCAGTTCATGTCGGTGAGCAGATGGTTGGGCTGCATGGAAGCAATTACGCCAAGCTGCTTGTAGCGGGCGAAATCCGCCGGGTCTACCACCTGCGAATGCTCGATGCGGTTGCGCGGGCTGATGAGCGTGGCGTGGATGATCTTATGTGTGCCGACGTGGAGCGTCTTCATGTTGGCGCGTAACGGGCCGGAGTTCTGTGCCGCTGCGAAGGCGTCAAGGGCCATGCTGACGGCGCGGTCTCCAATGGCGTGGAAGCCCATCTGGAAACCGGCCTGCGCGCGCTCGATGGCCATCTGATTGAGTTTCTGCTGGTCATAACGCGGGATGCCTGAGTTGCCAGGATCATCGCTGTAGGGCGCCTTCAGAGCGGCAGTCCGCGAACCAAGTGAGCCGTCCATAAACCCCTTGAGCATGGTCGTGTGCAGCATCGGGTCACTTTGCGGATGCGACGCCTGGTACTGCTTCAACTGCTCTACTGTGAGATCAAAAGGCATCCACTCGCTGATGCGGGCCGGGAGCTTGCCTTCGCGCTCCAGCTGCTCATAAACGAGGAAGTCCTCGTGGTCGGAGAAATCCTGCACGGAAGTGACCCCATGCTCGACGGCATCGGCCAGCGCGAGTTCGATCCGGCGACGGCGCAGCTCCGGCGTGGGCGGAGGAATGTGCTTGTCCACCAGCGCCTGTGCTGTTTCGCGGATAATGCCTGTTGCCTCGCCGCTTGAGTCGCGGTCAATTTTGCCGCCCTGCGGGTCAGGGGTGGTGTTTGTGATTCCGGCAGCGGCAAGCGCGGCGGAGTTGGCGACGGCGATGTGTCCGTCAATGCGGACGAGGAACGCCGGATGTCCTGCGGTGACAGCATCGAGGTCAGCTTTGGTGGGCAGTTTTTTTGAGGCCCAGAGGGTGTGGTCCCATCCGCCTCCAGTGAGCCATGTTCCGGGTGCAGCGGTTTTCACGGCGGCCTGAATGCGCTGCTGCATCTCTGCGAGCGACTTTGTTCCGGTCAGGTCAATGGAGAGCTTGATGCGCCCGGCATCGCCGAGATGGGCGTGAGCATCGTTGAAGCCGGGCATGACGAAGGTGCCGTGCAGGTCAACGACCTGCGTCGAGGGCCCTTTCCACTTCTGGACGTCGGCATCGCTTCCCGTGGCAACGATCACACCATCTTTTATCGCGAGAGCAGAGATGCGCTGCGGCTGTGCGGATTCAAGGTCCACACCAGTCAGAATATTCCCGTGGTAGTAGATGAAGTCGGCGACTGGCAAGGTCTGAGCTTGAGCGAAGAAGGCACAGGGAACCAGAAAAAGCGCAAGTATCTTCATTCCACGGAGTCTATCAAGCGCGCTGACTACAGGCCAGCAGCAACAGTAGGATGCGCCTGAGTCCAAGCTCGCGCCCGCGAGCATCATACCATTCAGCGCGTGTATGGATGCCGCCGCCCTCCCCTCCTGCTCCGATGGAGAGTGCAGGGACACCGAGCGCCAAGGGGATATTTGCATCGGTCGAAGCGATGCGCGGTTCGGTGCGGATGCCGAAGTGCCTGTCTACCGCACGCAGATTTTCAAGCAGCGGAGAGGTTTGCGGCAAAGCTCCCGCGGGACGGTCGCCGATTTTTTCAATGGAGAAATGCAGGCCCAGTTCTTTTCTGACGTTCTGGTTTGACTCCAGAACTACATCTTCGACGGCCCGGTGCAATTCCACTTCCAGCCGGATGAGCTGCTCGGCATCCGTAGAGCGCGCGTCGAAACGGGCGATGGCACGTTCGGGAATGGCATTGATGGCTGTTCCACCTTCGATGGTGCCTACATTCAGGGTGGTCCGCGGCGGGCCATCCAGGCTCAGGTCGCCAAGACGCGCGATGACCCTGCTGAGGGCCACGATGGGATTGGGCCGCGCGGCGTCGGTCCATGAATGGCCGCCGGGGCCGCTGATGGTGACCAGATAACGCCTGCTGCCGAGCGCATGGGTAACGGCCACTTCATGCCCAGCCCCATCGAGAACGATGTGAGCGGTGATCCTGTTTCTCCAGGGAGCGTGTTCGTAGAGCCAGCGCATGCCGCGTAGATTGCCTTCGCCTTCTTCTCCGACATTGCCTATAAAAATGACATCGCTTGCGGGCTGAAGCTGTGCATGGCGTAAAGCCGAAGCAATGGCCAGAAGCGCAGACACACCTGCGCCATTGTCACAAGCGCCGGGAGCATGGAGGCGGGTACCTTCAAGTTGCGGCTGGATGGGCGTTTCTGCGGGAAACACTGTGTCAATGTGCGCGGAAATGAGAACGCAGCCATTCGCTGCGTCACCTCCAGGAAGGATGCCGATTGCGTTTCCAATGCCGTCAGTAGAAACCTGGCTCAGGCCGACGCTGCGAAAATGCTCGCAAAGCCATTCGGCCCGCGGTCGTTCGCCAAAGGGCGGGGCAGGCACTGCTACCAGCTCCTGCTGCCAGCGCATGATCTGCTGCTGATGCAGATGCAGCCAGCCAAAGGCCTCATGTACGCGGCGCTGCGAGGCAAGATGGCCTATGCGCGCGAAGGCAGAGGGTGGGGCCGTGGCAGACATAAATCCCAGCGTAGCACCCCGGCGAAGTGCCGGGTTTTTCACGAAACGGCGCCGGCTTCGGTACTATCTAAGAAAGCCGACTTAGCATGAGCCTGAAAGCAAAGATTGAAGCAGTGATTTACGCGGCTGAAGAGCCGGTGACCCTGGCGCAGCTTGCCGGCATTTTTGCCGAGGAAGCGCTTGAAGAAAAGCGCCAGCGTGAGGCGGTCTTCGCCAGCGAAACGATTCGGGACACGCCGCTTGTTCCGCTGGAAGAAGCATCCCCGCTGACTGTAGAAGAAGCTGCCATTGCAGCGGAAGAACAGAGCAACGGGCCGGGCGCGCCTTCCGCAGAAGACGAGAAGCGCGCTGCGCGCCAGCGTGACCGTGAAGTGCGCGAGGAACTTCGGCGCATCATCGAAGGGCTGATTGCCGACTACGCTGAAAACGATAGAGGCATGGAGGTCCGCGAGATTGCCGGGGGCTACCGCGTTGCCACGAAGCCGGAATACCACGATGCCGTCCGCGCATTTGTGAAGAGCCTGAAGCCGCCGATGAAGCTTTCGCTCCAGGCACTGGAAACGCTGGCCGTGATTGCCTACAAGCAGCCCATCACCGCGCCCGAAGTCAGCGAAATTCGCGGGGTGGATTCGGCAGGCGTGATTGGATCGCTCATCAGCCGCAAGCTGGTAACCACAGCTGGCCGCAAGCAGGTAATCGGACGCCCGATCCTCTACAAAACGACAAAAGAATTTCTGCTGCGCTTTGGCTTGAAGGACCTGAACGAACTACCTTCAATGGAAGAGTTCGAGAAGATGGCGGCCGGCGAATTGGCCGAGCCGGAAGAGCTTCCGTTTGAAGAGCAGAAGCCAGCGACGCCGAACTCTGAAGGGATTCTTGAAGATCGGGGCGAGGAAAAGAAGCCTGGCGCTGTAGAAGTGACCGACGAATCCGAAGCCGAGGAGGACGACGTTCCCGGCGTGGCGGTTGAAGCGGAAGTTGAAGCGGATGAAGAAGGTACGCTGGAAGCCTCCTCTGAAGCAGGTCAGCCATGAGCGGCCCGGTCCGTCTGCAGAAAATTATCGCGCAGGCGGGGATTGTCTCGCGACGTAAGGCGGAAGAGCTGATTTTGGCCGGACGTGTCCAGGTAAATGGGCAGACTGTGACAGAGCTTGGCTCGAAGGCTGATCCCGAGCACGACCATATTCGCGTAGACGGAAAGCTGCTGCATGGGCCGGAGCGGCACCGCTACTATCTCCTGAACAAGCCGAAAGGTTATGTCACGACGGCAAGCGATCCGGAAGGGCGTCCTACGGTGATGCAGCTTTTGCGCGGAGTGGGCGAACGCGTCTATCCGGTGGGGCGGCTCGACTATAACAGCGAAGGGCTCCTGCTGCTGACCAATGATGGAGAGCTGGCGAACACCCTCACGCGGGCGTCTTCACGGGTAAAGAAGACCTATCTGGTGAAAGTGAGCGGCAAGCCAGGTGCTGAGGCAATCAACCAATTACGCTCGGGCGTGATGATTGAGCGCGGCAAGCCGGGATCGAGGCAGGGCCGCGTAATGACCGCTCCGGCCGAGATCAGACTTTTTCGCGATGCGGAGAACCCGTGGTATGAGGTCACACTGATTGAAGGCCGCAATCGCGAGATCCGCAAGATGTTTGAGGAGGTGGGCCACCACGTAGAGAAGATTCGGCGCGTGGCATATGGCCCATTGGAACTGGATGTGCCGCCTGGAGAAGTGCGGGAGCTCTCGGCCAAGGAAGTGGAAGAGTTGCGCAGGGCCGGCAGCGGAAAGCTGTCTGAGCGAGCGCCGCGGCCGCTAGGAAAAACATCCAAAGGCACGAGGCGGGTAAAATGAGCATCGCACAGGTTCTGTTAGAACTATCTGCGCGGGAACCTATCTTTCACCGTCCGGAATGTGGCACCACTCGTGTGGATTTTGAGCGCATGATGGCCGCTGATTTCTGGGAAGTGGGCGCATCGGGAACACGGTATTCCCATGACGAGGTGCTGGATATTCTTGAGAAACGCTACTCGGCACCGCATGAAGACGTTTGGGAGACGAGCGCCTTCCAGTGTCGGCAGCTTGCACCCGATGTATATCTGCTGACCTACACTCTCATTCAGAACCATCATCGGGTTACGCGACGCGCTACGATCTGGCAGCGCACGGCGGAGGGGTGGAAGATTGCGTATCATCAGGGCACGATTGTGCAGAATGAATGAGCGCTAGGAATCAAGAATCAAGGCAATCTATTTTCTGTTCCGGCCTTGCCCACGTAAAACGTATCCCTTAGCGAGCTGCTGTAATCAGGGTTGTGGCAGGACGAGGACTTCGACTCCGGAGGCGGCGCCTGGCTTGTGGAAGACCGTTTCTGTGGCTTTTTTGAAGTCTTCCGGTCTGGCATTGGGGATGTCGGTGAAGGTCTGTGGGTTGCGATCAGCCAGGGGAAACCATGAGCTTTGTATCTGCACCATGATGCGATGTCCGCGGCGGAAGGTGTGGTAGAGATCGGGCATGGTGAAGTCTACTTCTTCCATTTTGTCGGGGGTGAAGGGCTCAGGTTTCTCAAAGCTGTGGCGGAACTTGCCGCGCATCGGCTCGCCGCGCAGGAGTTGCTGGTAGCCGCCCATGCGAATGGCCGGCGTATCAATGACCCGTTTGCCGGTTTTACTATCTTCGTCCGGGTCGGGGTAGTCGTTGGGGTAGACATCAATGAGTTTGACGTCGAAGTCTGAGTCGGTGCCGGTGGTGGCGACTTTCAGCTTGGGCGAGATGGGGCCGGCGATGGTCACGTCTTCGGTGAGCGGCTCGGTCTGATAGACGAGGACGTCGGTGCGGGTGGAGGCGAAGCGCTGGTCGTCTACCATGTAGCGCTGCGGTACGGTGTCAGTCACATAGCCGACAAAGGGCACGGGGTGCGCGGGGTCGCTGACGTACTCGTCCTTATCCTCAGTGGCGGAAGGCGGGTTGAAGGAGAGCTTGCCTTCGGCGTGGAAGTAGAGGGTTCTGGGCGTGGCCTGCGCGGGAGGCCATTGGTCAAAGGTACGCCAGACGTTGGTGCCTGTCTCAAAGGCGTAGACCTTTGCGACGGGTGAGCCTTTGCCCTTGAGGTAATACTCGAAGAACGGGAACTGGATGTTTTTGCGGAAGTACTCCGATGTTTTGGAGTTGAACTGCACATCGCCGAGGTGGTCGCCGTTATTGCGTGCCCAGCCGCCGTGGACCCAGGGGCCTTCGACGAGGGTGTCGGATGTTTCAGGGTTGAACTTGTGGATGGCGTAGTAGGTCTTGAATGGGCCGGAGAGGTCTTCGGCATCAAACCATCCGCCAACGACGAGCACGGCGCACTTCACGTTTTTCATGTGCCGGGAGAGGTCGCGTGCCTTCCAGTAATCGTCGTATGTGGTGTGGTAGAGCTGGTCGGCAAAGAGCCAGTTACTGCCTTTGAGATATTTCTTGTCGAGATTGGATGTGGGGCCTGCGTTGAGGTAGAACTCGTAGGCGTTGGGTGTGCCCATGTCGAATTGCTCAAAGGGCTTCGGAAGGGATGGTCCTTCGGAGGGCTTGAAAAAGGTGTAGAAGCCGAAGTTGGCGTCAAGCATGAAGGCGCCACCGTGGTAGGCATCGTCGCCCATGAAGAGGTCGGTCATGGGAGCCTGGGGCGAGGCGGCCTTGAGCGCGGGGTGCGAATCAATCATGCTGGCCGAGGTGTAGAAGCCCGGATAAGAGATGCCCCAGATGCCTGCCTTGCCATTGTTGTTGGGGACGTTCCTGAGCAGGAACTCGAGCGTGTCGTACATATCAGTGCTGTCGTCCACGTCCCTGGAGGATTTTTTGTCGTCTATGTGAGGGCGCATTTCGACGAATTTGCCTTCAGACATATTGCGGCCGCGCACGTCCTGATAGACGAAGATGTATCCGGCCTTTTCGAATTCGTCGGAGGGGCCGAGGGACTTTTTGTACTGATCGGACCCGTAGGGAGCGACGCTGTAGGGTGTGCGGTCTATCAGAAACGGGTAGCTTTGCGAGGCGTCTTTAGGAACATAGACCGAGGTGAAGAGGTGTACGCCGTCGCGCATGGGGATGCGGTATTCGTACTTGGTGTAGTGGGCCTTGACGTAGTCTTCGTCGGGCGCAGAGGGTTTTTCCTGCGCGATGGCTGGAAGGAATGCACAGGCGAAGAGACAGAAGCAGAGGAGACGGGCGGACGTGCGTATATTCATGTGACCTCGACGAAGGGACAGTCTACGGCATTTTCAGAGATTCTGTAAGTGGGTTCCTTCGCCGGATTGCTGCGGGGATTTAGAACCCGCATCTTTTCAAGATGAGGGGCACCCGAATTCCTAACGTTCATGTTGCTCGTAGTAGTTTTGCAGGACGGTGAATGCTTTCTTCTTTTCTCCTTTGTCAGAGATGAGCCCCTTGCGGTTGTAGTAGTCCTGAATGCCGGGGAGCTGGCGCATGGGGGAGCGGAAGTCCATGAGCACCCAGGGGGTGATGCCGGCAAGGAAGGGAATTTTGTCCAGCATTTGAAACTGTTGTTGATACAAATTTGCCTGGTACTCTTCACTGAAGCGGTAGCTTGAGTCTTTGTGCAGGCCGGCCTGTGCGCCACCGCCAAACTCGCTCATGATGAGCGGCTTGTGCAGAGGATTTTCCCAGGTGTAGGCAGGCGCGTCATCTGGCTTGCCGTTATACCAGCCGATGTATTCGTTGTAGCCGAGCACATCGAGGTACTGGCCCAGAGGATCGTCGAGGACGGCCTTCTGCCCGTCAAAGTGCGTGACGACGGCTGAGGTGATGAGGCGGGTGGGGTCCTGCTGGCGGGCGAGTGCGGCGAGTTTGCTGATGAAAGCAGTACGCTCGGGGCTGATGGGCGTTTCATTCGACATGGACCACAGAATGACAGACGCCTTGTTGTGGTCGCGGCGAACCATTTCATGAAGCTGCTGTGCGGCAATGTCGGCGGTGCGCGGGTTGGTCCAGTCATTGCCCCAGTAGACGGGAATCTCTGACCAGACCATGATGCCGAGTTTGTCGGCGGTGCGCGTCATGTTTTCATCGTGAGGATAATGTGCGAGGCGGACGAAATTTGCGTGCAGGTCGTGTGCCCATCCGAGAAGTGTTTCGGCATCTTCTTTAGACCACGCGCGGCCTGAGCGATACGGGGCCTCTGCGTGAATGCAGACGCCGCGCAGAAAGATGGGTTTGCCGTTGAGGAGTATCTGCTCGCCTTTGACTTCAATGGTGCGGAAGCCGATCTGGTCGGTTAGGGAATCAGAGCCGGTGCGCATTTCCACGGTGTAGAGCCTGGGGTGGTCTGGTGACCAGAGCTCGAGGTTGTTTGCTGTGAAAGAGAAAGCGGCGTTGCCGGAGGCGTCGGTTTGTGAGGTCTTTTCAAGATGCAGCTCAGGGATGCGGAGGGTGACTTTTTCTCCCGCGGTGGCCCCGGCGACGTGGACATAACCGTCGAGCTGGTTGGCGGTGCCGCGTTTGAGTTGGAGGGAGTAGTCATCAATGAAGCTTTCGGGCACTTCAATGAGTGAGACTTCGCGGGTGATACCACCGTAGTTCCACCAGTCGAACCTGATGCTGGGTACGCGGGCCTGTTCACGCTGATTGTCGGCGGAGACGACGACGAAGTTGCTGCCGGGCTTGAGTGCGCTGGTGACTTCGCAATCGAAAGGTGTGTAGCCGCCCTCGTGCTTGCAGATGTACTGGTCGTTGACGAAGACGTTGGCTTCATAATTGACAGCACCGAAGTGCAGGAAGACGCGGGTGTGCGGTTTGGGCTGGTAGTTGAAGTCTTTCTGATACCAGAGCATTCCTTCATAGAAGAAAAGGTTGGGTTTTTGCGAGTTCCAGTCGCCGGGGACATTGAGTGTGGGCGAGAGCGCGAATTCGTATTCGAGGAGGCCGTCGCCGGGGACGAAGTGGGCGTTCTTTGCGTAACCGTTCAGGCTGGGCTGATCAGGATGGCTGCCCCATCCCTGATGGAGCGGGTCTACGACGTAGTGCCACGGACCGTTGAGAGAAGTTTGCGGGCGGTGGTCTGCGTCTACGAGCAGCGTGGTGGGCTGTTGCGCGTGGAGGGCGAAAAACGAGAATAGAAGCACAGTGGTCAGACCATGTTTCTGCATGGCGATCATATTAGCGCAAGAAGTTGCTGGAGCACCGCGAGAATGCTGATCTTCAGCGGTCGGCGAAGAAGCCGTCAGGGGGGTCAGTCAAGGCAAAGTGGAGGCCGGTGTGCTTGACGAAACCATTGAATAATAAGTCGCCATTAGGGACGAAGGCGAGGAATCCTCCGGAGTAAACTTGTTTATCATCCCAGTGCTGGATAATTTTTACAGTATTCATATCTATCAGCCATGCTTTACTCCATTGATTAGCTGAATTAGTGTAATAGTGTGCTAACACATATCTTCCGTCACTCGTAATTGTCCATGTTGGAGATGGCTCCACGATGTTTGGCGTAACGGACGGGATATCATCAAACACTGCAATTTCCTTCGTGTTTATATTTATGCCCGCAAGTTTATGACCTGTTTTACTGTACACGTCGAGAATAACATACGGGCCGATCTGCTTCAGTACGTCACAAAGCAATAATTTTCCATCTTTAGAACTGTACGGTGTTAACCCTTCTCCATGGTATCCGCTAAGTTTAAGCATTCCCTTTACTGGGCCGCTTTGGATAAGACCCGGTATAGGAATTGTATTTTCTTTTTTCGCTGCCGTCTTGCCGTCGAGGTCTGCAGGAACGAGCTTGTTCAAGATTGGCCTGAAGTAGTGATCGTTTATTTTCACCAAAATGTTACCGGATGAACCTCGTATCAACTCCGCATAATCATCGTCGCCATAATACTTTCCAGGCAGTTTGTGAATTGCAATCAGTTTAAAGGAAGGGACGGAGAATTCAGCCCACAAGGAGGTATAGTCTGAATCATCCCAGAGGATGAAATGCGCCGCACTTGCTCGGGGATCATACATGGCGTCAATGAGACCACAATGGGCCTGGCGCATCACAGGGATCTTTGGACTACGATCAGGCAAGGCAATTTCAGCTATTTCTTGCCCAGTGTGGCTATTAAGCTTTTGAACCGAACGGCACCCGAGCATGTAAAGGAAGCGGGTCTGGTCTACCTGTGCATAGCCGACCGGGTGGATTAACCACAGGCTAGCGAGATATAACACGAATGCGCGATACATATTTCCCTTAATTTGGATCTACGATTGTTATATTTAAAACATTTGCAACATAATCTGCGTCGCCAGGATACCTGCTAGGAACTTGTTGAAATAGGGTGGTGCGCGACGTGGTTTCTGAGGATCTGTGCTGGTATTTCGGTTCGGATTTGTTCGAAAGAGGCTTCTGGGCAGCGTTGATGCGGGTTTCAACGGCCCCGAGATTGGTTGAGGGGCCGCAGGTTTCGGCCTTCAGGCACGCTGCATGATGAGTCTCGGTAGTCGAAGCAGGTTGTGTGCCGCGCAACTGAAGACGAACAGCCAGTCCACTTTCGGCAGCCCGCGAAGTTTCACTTGCCTGATCGGGCCAGTCTGCTTGAGCCAGCCAAAGCCCTTTTCGACCAGCCACCGCCGGCTCAGGCTGATGGCATATCCAGCATGACGCGTCGTGCGGCGATCGAGATTGCTCTTGCGTCCGTTGTCATTCTTGGTCACATGCGGTGTTACGTTCAACTCCCTAACTGTGCGGACGAAATCCTCGCTATCGTAAGCCTTGTCGGCGCCCACGGTGATGCGGCGGCAACGATGCTTCTGCCGCCGGCTGAGCATCAGCAGCGCCGCATCGCGCTCGGCCGTGCCGTCGGCCGTTGTCACCATCGCGTCGGCGATCAGGCCGTTTCGGTTCTCCACCAGCACATGGCCCAGATAGCTTAGCTTCGACTCCTTCCCGTAGCTCTTCTTATAGAGCCGCGCATCACTATCGGTTGTTGAAGCATGTGTCTGGTTGGTGCGCTTTTGCCCGTGGAAGTCGTCACCGCCATCATCCGAGCCGTCCTTGGAACGGAAGCTCTTCTGCGATGCCCAGGCCTGAATCAGCGTTCCGTCCACGGTGAAGTGTTCATCGCTCATGTACTTCTTCGCCGAGCGATTCACCTCGGCAAAGAACCGCCGCGCCACATCGGAGTTCAACAGCCGATCACGGTTCTTCGAGAACACCGCGTGGTTCCACACCGCGTCGTCCATGCCCAAGCCGACGAACCACCGGAACAGCAAGTTGTAATCGATCTGCTCCACCAGAAGCCGCTCCGAGCGGATGGAGAAGAACACCTGCAATAGCAGAGCGCGCAGAATGTACTCGGGCGCAATCGACGGCCGGCCCGAGTCCTCATATAGAGCATCAAACTCTGCGTCCAGCGACCGAAGCACGCCATCGGTCAGCTTGCGAACCGCACGCAACGGATGATCTTCAGGTACCCGCTGCTCCAGTGAAACATAGCTGAACATCCCATCCTGAACCCGCTCTTCACCGCGCATACCCGATGGACGCACTGGCTCCCCAGTCGGACGACTGAAGGTACCTATTTCAACAAGTTCCTAGCAGCCTGTGGTTAAAGTCCGGGTGCATGGTGGTTGAAAATGCTGGTGTTTGCGATGCGGAATTCGTAGTCTTCAGCCATGGGGATGGGAACGCGTCAGTCGCAGGAGAAGCAGGAAGAGATGTGGATTGCGAACGCT
>DATGMQ010000016.1:0-9767 GCA_035293545.1 Alloacidobacterium sp.
ATTCTCAAGAGCCAGCGTGACGACCTCGCGGGCTGCCTCGACCGCCTCTGGCAGCAGACGCTTCATGGCGAGCGTCGCTTCAAGCTCTATCGACAGCTGAAGATGTATAACGACCCTGCTCTGAATCCGTCTGTATATAAATCCGGCGTATAGGAGATTCCCATGCAGCACGAACATATCGATCGCGCTATCGACTACATCGAGTTCACCGCCCCCGACCTGACCGCAATCAAGGAATTCTACGGCGCAGCTTTCGGCTGGGAATTCCAGGACTGGGGCGACGAATATGTCAGCTTCAGCGATGGCCGTGTCGATGGCGGCTTCGCACGGGGTGAATCAAAGTCTGGCGGACCGCTGGTCATTCTCTACTCCACTGATCTTGAAGCTGTGCAGGAGAAGGTTCGGAGTGCGGGCGGCTTAATCACGAAAGACATCTTCTCATTTCCCGGAGGACGCCGCTTCCATTTCGCCGACCCGGCAGGCAATGAACTTGCCATCTGGTCTGATAAATAGCGCGGAGCGATCAGCTAATAGATCGATAGTGCAGTAGACAAAGTGCAGGCACCTCGACTTCGCCTTCGGCTCCGGTCGGGATGACAAGTCAATCTGGGCGCATGAAGGTGGGTTGGTATTTCTGAGTATCCCACTCGGAATTAAAAGCGAACCGCAGAGGACGCTGCTCGTGAAGGAGGAATGACAAATGCGGAAGGTCCTAGCAGCGATCCTTTTGGTGATCATCGCCTTTACCGGTTCCGGACGAATTGCGATAGCCTCTATCGTCAAAAATAAAGTGCATGTAAGCCTTAGAGCGGAATCTGCCAAGCTCCCGTCTGAGCAGGCGCTCACAATGGAAGAGAATGAGCGCGCGACCCGCATGGAAATTGCTCCGACCCTTCAATCCGTCGAACCTATAGCAACCAAAGAGGTAGCAGCGTATCCCGATGGGCAGGCAGCTCCCACCAACACGCAAACTCAGACCCCACCGGCACACCATAATCATCACGTGCGCAATCTTGTGATCCTTGGAGTAACATTAGCGGTCGGCTTTGCAGTTCTCGCAGCTGCGGCCAAGTAGGAGTGCTGCGAGATGAGCCGTTAGAGCTTAAGCAGGGCAATTGAGCGATCAAGAGACGGCCTTTAAAGCCCTTAAGCCCGCACTTCGAGCAGCTCGTTCCAACGGGTCGTCCAGCGCGGCGATCTGGAAGCAGCTCGTAAGGGCCAGAGCTGCTGAATGCCCGCCCCCAATGGCCGCACCGTGTCACGGCCCATTTCGCGAGATTCGATTTATCTCCGGTCTCCAGAGTTGTGCTCTTTTCTCACGGTTCACCGGCGCACGGTTGACTCCTAACGCACTTCTGCGTATAAAAACGAGTTCAGCGGGATATTTCCGCGTGCAAGCGCCAGATGCGCTGTATGTCTCCATCAAATCAAGGAAAAATCGCCCTTATGCAAGATACACGTCAGGCTGCCGGTACTCGCCGTACGGCCCGCGCAGCCTCTGAAAAGGCAAAACCCGTCGTTGACAAGGCCCACGAGCAGGCGCTTCAGCAGTATCAGAACGCCGTTCAGCTGATGCAGGAGGGTAAATTCGAAAAGGCGCGCGCAGCGTTTGAAAAGCTCATGCCCAGCGCTCCTCCGGAACTGCTGGAACGCTCAAGGGTCTATCTCGCGGCCTGCGAGCGCAATGCCAAACAGTCGGAGCTGACCTTCGCTACTGTCGGAGAGCAGTACGATTACGCCATTTCGCTCCTGAATACCGGAGACTATGAAGACGCGCGTGATCAGCTCGAAGGAATTCTCAAGAAAAACCCCAAAGCCGATTTTGCGCACTATGGGCTGGCCATTCTTGACAGCATGACCGGGCAGGCAGAGGAGTGCCTGGAGCACCTGATCGCCGCTATTGAGCTGAATCCGCAGAACCGCATCCAGGCTCGCAGCGACTCCGATTTTCAGGACATGGCCGACGATCCGCGGTTTACGGAATTGCTGTATCCGGAGACGCCGTAACTGCAAAATGAGGATGTTTCGTAATCCGGCGTCCTCATTCAACGAAAATTAAGCTCGAAGACGATACACTTACCGCATTCACGTGGTTATGAAGCAAGCGACCCTCGCGCCTTCTTCCGCTCCACCATCCTCCGCAGAAAAAGCGAGCCTGCGAGTCGTCGCTATGGGTGGAGGCACAGGCCTTTCGACCCTGTTACGCGGTTTTAAGCACTATGTTCCATCTCCGGGAAGCACACAGCCGGAGTGCGACGAGCATCCATGCCTCATCAGCCATCTTGCGGCTGTCGTTACCGTAACGGATGACGGAGGTTCCAGCGGACGCCTGCGCAAGGACTTCAACATACTTCCCCCCGGCGATCTGCGGAACTGCATGGTTGCACTCTCTGAGGACGAGCACCTTATCTCCCGTCTCTTTCGGCATCGCTTCCGCTCCGGAGGTTCCGGACTTGAAGGGCACAGCTTTGGCAATCTTTTCGTCGCTGCCCTTTCTGAAATGACCGGCGACTTTGCCCAGGCCATCTGTCTCGCCGCTGAAATTCTGGCCACCCGCGGTCATATCTACCCCGCTACGACTGCCGATGTCAGCCTTGCGGCGCGCATGGACGACGGGGAAATCGTCCGTGGTGAAACCAGCATTACGGCCAGCAAAAAACAGATCGTCGAGCTGAGCATGGACCCGCCCGATGCCGCTCCCATGCCCGAGACGCTCGAAGCCATCGAAGAGGCCGACCTCATCACTATTGGCCCCGGTTCGCTTTACACCAGCGTGATTACAAATCTTCTGGTCAAAGGCATTCCCGAAGCCTTGCTCAATGCGCGCGGTCTTCGGGTTTACGTCTGCAACCTGATGACGCAGGCGAATGAGAGCCTGCATCTCACTGCCGCAGAACACATAGAGCGCATCTACGATCACGCCGGAGGGCCGGTTTTTGATTATGCGCTGGTCAATACAGGCCCCATTTCCAGTCAGATGCTGGCCCGGTATGCGGCCGAGGGAGCCGAGCCGATCCATCCCGATCTTGACCGCATCGAGGCGCTCGGCATACGCTGCGTGACTGGAAACTTTGCAGCCGAAGGAGATGTGCTGCGCCATGCCGCCGATCGCGTGGCGGCCCAGGTCCTGCAACTGGCTCTGGATCCACTAAACCGCCGAAAGGAAACCTGAAAATGAAAATCAGAGTCGCTGTCCTGCTTGTAAGTCTGGTGTCAGCGCTCACCGCCTCCGCGCAGACTTTCCCTGATTCTGTTTATACGCCGCTCTGGAACTACAACGGCACATGGAAGGTGGCCTTACAGGGCAAATCGCCGGATGTTCTGATCAATCATTGCACCCGCACCGGGCTTTTCTTTGCCTGCGAGCAGAACGTAAACGGCAATCCCGGCGCACTCGTTGTCTTTATTCCCATTGACGCCGAAGGCCACTACAAAACGAATCCCATCACCAAAGACGGCACAGCTATCGGCCCGGGCGATCTTGAAATCAAGGGAAACCACTGGGCTTACCTCGGCAAACGCGAGGAAAACGGCAAGACGACCTGGTACCGCACCACCAATGACTTCTCAGACGACAGCCACATCCACTTCGAGCAGTCCCAATCAACGGACAAGATTCATTGGGAAGTCCAGCGCAGCGGCGACGAGGTCAGGACGGATAAAGGGACGAAGTAGTCGACGCTGAAGTAATAACGTGGCTGCCCCATCCTTCACGAAGTGAAGGGTGGGATCAAGTCATCCGCCCAGTTGAACCAGTTTCTCCGATGTTCGCTTTAACTGACCGCAGGCGGCAAAAATGTCCCGTCCGCGGGGGCGCCGGACATACGCCGGGAGATTGTTGTACTTCAGCCGGTACTGGAACAGATGCACCGTATGCGGATCGGACATGGAGTAGGGCATACCGGGTCCCGGGTTCCAGACAATCAGATTCACTTTCAGCGGCAGATTCGCCCGACGCAACAGTTGTCCAACTTCATCGGCATCCCGGTCGCGGTCATTCAATCCGCCCAGCAGAACGTACTCGAAGGTGACCTTCTCTTTCGGGCGCAGCGGAACCTGCCGCACCGCCTGAATCACATGCGCCAAATCCCATTTTTTGGTGATGGGCATGATCTCCGTCCGCGCCGCGTCATTGGGAGCATTCAACGAAATCGCCAGCTTCGGTCGCACGGGTTCCTGAGCGAAGCGCAGAATTCCCGGGACAATTCCTGAAGTAGAAACCGTCATCCGCGACTCCGGAATGCCCACCTCCTTGACCAGCAGACGTACTGCCGCCATGAACTCGTCGTAATTCAGGAATGGCTCTCCCATTCCCATAAAGACCAGATTGATGCGCCTTTTTCCGATTTCGACTTTGTGGCGTTTCAGTACCGCCACGACCTGACCCGCGATTTCGCCAGCCGTGAGGTTGCGGATGATTCCCAGCTTGGCTGTCAGGCAGAACTGGCAATTCACAGCGCAGCCGATCTGGCTTGAGACGCAGATCGTCGCCCGCCGCAGATCGGTTCCAGCCTCTGATCCGTCGCCTGCCTCGCCGCCGTCTCCATCCGGCATCCAGACCGTCTCTACTGTCTGGCCATCATTTCCGGCGATAAGATAGCGTTCTGTGCCATCCATCGACACATAAGACTCGATAATCTGGGGCAAACCGACCTTAAAACCGCGTTCTGACATCGCTTCGCGAAGCGGTTTTGGCAGCGTAGAGACCTTTTCGAGGTCATCTTCCCACTGCCGGTAAATGGCCTCGGCAAGCTGCTTTGCCCGATAGGCGGGAGCGTCGAATTCCGCCATCAAATCTGTAAGTTGTTGAATATTAAAGCCGAAAAGACTCCGCACCTCGGCAGGCTCTGGAGAGTCTAAAATGGAAGTAGGTTTTTTCCTGCCCGGCGGCATCATAGACCACAGCTCGTAGAGACAAGCATAACGCATTCTTCCTACCCCTAAGAGCAGCCCAGAACACGCCCGGGCAAAACGAAGAACCAGGATTTTTCTGCAATGGATAACGAACGCAATATACGCCGCACTGTCCTGCCCAATGGGCTTACGATTTTGACTGAAAAAATGGACCACATCCGTTCCGTCGCCATGGGCGTCTGGATTCGAGCCGGGTCGCGCCACGAGATGCCTGAGATCAACGGCATTTCTCATTTTGTGGAGCACATGGTCTTCAAGGGAACCAAATCGCGGTCAGCGCAGCATATCGCCCGCGAAGTGGACGCCATTGGCGGTAATCTTGATGCATTTACCGGTAAGGAGACGGTCTGCTTCAACATTAAAGTGCTCGATGAGCACGTGCCTGTGGCCCTCGATGTCTTATCGGATCTCGTCCTCAATCCCACTTTTGCCAGCGATGAGATCACCCGCGAGCGTGGCGTCATCCTTGAAGAGATCAAGATGGACGAGGACAATCCCGATTACCTGGTGCATGAAATCTTCACTCAGGCATTCTGGAAGGACCACCCACTGGGCAAGCCGATTCTCGGGACGAAAGAAACTGTCCGGCGCTTTGAGCAGGATACGCTCTTCAGCTTCTACGGACAGCGGTTCCACGGCAGCAACATGATCTTCTCCGCCGCGGGCAATATTGAACACGACAGCTTTGTCGAGCAGGTCACGCGTCGCTTTGAGTCGCTGCCCGCAGGTGAGTCGCTGACTGTGCAGGTGCCTCCCAAGACCGCGGCCCGCATTATTCTCAAGAATAAGAAGGCCCTGGAGCAGGTCCAGCTCTGCCTGGGTGTGCCAGCGCCGGCCATTGCGGATGAATCGCGTTACGTCACCCTGGTTTTGAATACGATTCTTGGCGGCGGCATGAGTTCGCGCCTCTTTCAGACCGTCCGCGAAGAACGCGGACTGGCTTATTCGATCTACAGCGATCTGAATCCGTATAGCGACACGGGATCCCTCTGTGTCTATGCGGGAACGTCCTCTGACCGGGCTATTCAGGTTGTCCATCTGGTCATGGAGCAGTTCCGTCGCCTCAAAAATGAGCCGCTGCCTGCCGACGAGCTGCGCCGGGCAAAAGACCAGCTCAAGGGCAATTTGCTACTCTCGCTTGAAAGCTCTACGTCACGCATGTCAAACCTGGCGCGCCAGCAGATGCACTTCAACTACTTCTTCGGAATGCAGGAGATTCTCGACAAGGTTGAATCCATCACTGAAGACCAGGTGCTCGCGATGGCCAACCAGCTCTTCCAGCCTGAACTGGTTGCGGTAACGCTGCTGGGACGACTGGATGGCGTCAAGCTGAACCGCAATCAGCTGGAATGTTAGTACAAAGACCTTGACGCTGCCATTACACTGAAAAGCAGAGAGAGACAGGTTGCCTCCATTGATGCTTTCCGCAATGAATTAGAAGTGACTCGTCAAACAAAACCGCTGGGCGAACGGCTGACAGCCGTTGAGGCGAAACAATAACCGGTTAATACCTCTTAATTCTGTCTGTGAGCGCCAAACTGGCGTCCTGCGTCTTACTCATTTAGGATTTTTCTCGGTAGGCTGTCTCTTCGGCAGCCACGGGAAGAAGCACAGATCCAATGATTGATTTCCTGATGCAAAAGATTTCTGATCGCCGCAAGCGCCACGCCGAAGCCGGATTCACCCTGATGGAGCTGCTCATAGTCATCTCCATCATGCTCATCCTCATGCTCATCGCCATTCCAAACATGCTGAACCTTCGCAGCCAGGCAAATGAGACTTCGGCTATCCAGTCGTTGCGCGCCATTTACCAATCGGAGATTCAGTATCAGACGAACTATCCCGCTAACGGATTTGCCTGTTCACTGCAGGCGCTCGGTGGCGATTCAAGCTCTGGCCCGCCCAGTGCGCAGAATGCTCAGTTGCTGCAGCGCGATCTCGCATCCGGCTCCAAGGCTGGATATACCTTTAACATCGTCAACTGTACCAAGACGACGGTGAACAACCAGGACATGTACACCAGCTACGAAGCGACTGCCGTTCCACAGGCCGTCGGCAAGACCGGTCACCGCGGCTTCTGCATTGACATGACAGGCGAAATTAAGGCTGATCCCGCAGGTGGGACTAACTGTACTGTGCCGCTGCAATAAAGTGGCCAGAATTTAACAGAGTTGTCATCCTGAACGGAGCCGAAGGAGTAGTGAAGAATCTCAGCAATACCAGAGTTAAGCAGGTTCTGCTTCTCATCCTGACACTCTTCGCCACGCAACTCTGCGCACAAACCCCAACCGCCCAAAGCTTCGCCCAGCGTGTCGACAAACACTACAACGCGCTCCACTCCCTCAGTGTCCACTTCACCCAGAAATATGACGGAATGGGCATGCGCCGGGAAGAAAGCGGCACGCTGCTCCTGAAAAAACCAGGCAAGATGCGCTGGACGTATTCTCAACCTGCGGGCAAGCTCTTTGTTCTCGATGATAAAGACGCCTACTTCTACTCGCCCGGAGATACTGAAATTCCCCGCGTTTCGGCAAAGAGACTCGACGACCTGCGCTCGCCTCTGCGCTTTCTTCTCGGTCATACAGAACTGGCGAAAGAACTGAGCAATCTCCAGATTGCTCCGGCAGAAAACGGCGCATACACTCTGTCCGGCATTCCGAAAAACATGGAGCAGCGCATTACTGCGTTCAGCATTACGGCATCAGCTGAGGGTGTGATTCAGTCCATGCGCATTGAAGAGACCGATGGCGCAGTGAATACCTTCCTCTTCTCTGACGAGAAACCGAATGCCCCAGCGACGGATGCCGATTTCATCTTCCATGCTCCTGCCGGCACTCACATGATTGACGGCATGCCGCCGGTTTAGCCTTTCGAGCAATTTGGTAGTGTGCTTCCTGGATTGTAAGTACTTTGTTTAATTGGCGTCCCCGACGGGATTTGAACCCGTGTTATCGCCGTGAAAGTGGTCGCCTGTCTGGTAACTTATTGAAACTAGACGGCACGGATGGCACAGTAAGACACTTTCAGGCACAGTTGGAGCGGGTAATCGGACCATGATCGAAAGTCCTCTGGAGCCATTGAACATGGAACCAGTGCTTCAATCTATCATCGAATCGCTTCCACCAAAATCCCCACGCTCAAAACTCGAGCCACACCGCGAGCTGATCCGGGAGCTGCGCCGCAAGGGGCGGACATACCGCGAAGTCGCCCAACTCTTCCATGAGCGGCTGGGGCTATACGTAGCGCCCAGCACGCTCCATTCATTCGTGAAGGTCCGCGCCAAACATCGCAAGCGCACACAGTTCGAGCTGCCGCCGCTTGAATCGGTGGACGCGCAGCCGGCAGGGTTCGCCTCAATCTCTGCTCTCAAGACAAAGCCGATTCTTCAGAAGCCTAAATCCGCGCGCTTCGTCTTCCGGGAAAATGAGCCCCTGACCTTGACCGCCACTGGGGTGAGCAATGATGGAGTTTTCAAAGCGCGTCGTCTTTACCATGGGCGGCAAAGGTGGCGTCGGCAAAACCGGCGTCGTGGTCGCCCTGGCCGAATGGTTTCAGGCCAACGAGATTCCCGTTACTCTTCTCGATCTCGATACCGAGAACAAGGCGCGCGGATCTCTGAAACACTTTTTCAACGGGACCGTAACCAAAGTCGATGTTCATACCCCGGCGGGCCTTGATGCCTTCGTCGATCACCTCGATGGCGGCACTCCGATCATCCTTGCCGACATGGGAGCTGGTGCTGGTCAGGTTGCCGCAGGCTGGTTCGATTCGATGTATGAAGATGTCGCGGCAACCGGCGTCCGATTCACGGCGGTCGGAATCATAACGCCTGACCCAGCCAGCGTCGAGAGTGTCCTGGCGTGGGCGAGTCGGCTACAGGATCGGGTGGAGTATATCATCGTCGAGAACGCGACGAGTGCGCTGGCGGATTTCACATACTGGCGTTCAACGAAACAGGCCAATCAGTTCCGTCAAGCCTTCGCACCAGCCATTCTGCAGATGGAATTTCGCTTGGCCGAACTTGAGAATCCGCTCCGTCAGCATGGCATTCAACTCGGCCAGGTGGCGGACCGCAAAACGGGGGTCGATGAACTCAAAAGAGCATCGCTCGTGATGCGCGCGCAGAGCTATCGGCGGCGGCTCTTCTCGGAATTCGACCGTGCGCGGGAGGTGTTTCTCCCGTGAACACAACTCCAGTTCCGTCAGACTTCGCAGTCATGCCAGGGGGAGAGCCGACGACGTTCGACTCTCTCGCCCGTCTTGTGCCGGACGAATTGCAGGCCGCTTATTATCGAGTCCTCGCTCATACCCGAGGGCTTAGCCAGGACGATGAAATGCTGCGCATCCTCGAAGCAATGGGCGTTCTAGCCTTGCTCACGCGTCATACTCCGAAGGATATCGCTGACGAGCGCGAGCATTTTCAGAAGTTGCTTTCGCTTCATCGGCAATCTTCAGACGATGCCCAGCGGAAGATGCTTGGCTACGTTCGCGAATTGGAGGCACGGATCGCCGATCTGCCCAGTGAGATCGAAGCTGGGCTGGCTCCGAAGGAAATAGCAAAGATACTGGGTGAGAGCCTGCGCCAGCATTTTGTCCAGTGCGGTGTGCCGGACACAGTGAAGGCACTGCAAACCATAAGTGCAACCATGACGAGCGCACAGGATGAGCTTTCAAGTGCATTACACAAACTGACCGACTCGCATAGAGGCGTTGCGCTCAGGGTTCAGAAAAACTGTGCGCGGCGGTCGATTGTCCGCCTGTGGCCATCCATCGATCCATGAGTGTTTGCGAGCAGCGCGCGCCGCAGAGGTGACGCACCTCTGCGCTGTGAGACAGGAAGTTATCCCAGGGCG
>DATGMQ010000017.1:0-76195 GCA_035293545.1 Alloacidobacterium sp.
ACCATAAGCTTCTGCGGTGTCAAAGAACGTGATCCCACGATCCACTGCCGCGCGAAGCAGCGCAATGGCCTCGTTCCTGTCCGTTGCAGGTCCATAGCCGAAGCTCAGGCCCATGCAGCCCAATCCAATAGCTGATACTTCAAGATTGCTCTTTCCTAATTTGCGCATCTGCATTTCTGAACTCCTGTTGCTTGCAACGAATCACTAAACAGTTTGCCCACCATATTGAAAGCAAAATCGAGTCGTCCAAAAACTTCGATGGTTTTATCCAGCGCAGCCTGAATATCAACGGTTTGAGCCACGTCGCACCTGACGGCAAGGGAACGCGCTCCCAGTTCTTCAATCAGACGGGCGGTTTCCTGATTCCCTTTTTCGTCAATATCCGTGACTGCGACGTTTGCACCTTCGCGAGCAAATGCCAAAGCAGCCGCGCGGCCAATTCCGCTGCCGGCGCCGGTGACAAAAGCCACTTTGTCTTTGAAATTTTTACTCATATTTTGCTCCATGCCTTCTCCTCAGCGGTTGAGGCGGTATTGCTCGTCGCTGACTTGCTCCATCCAATCCACAACTTTGCCGTCGAGCTTTTCCTGAATGGCGATGTGCGTCATGGCGGTGGTTGGCGTGGCGCCGTGCCAGTGCTTCTCGTTGGGGGCAAACCAGACCACATCACCCGGGCGTATCTCTTCGAGCTGCCCGCCCTCGCGCTGCGCCCATCCGCAGCCTGCCGTCACAATGAGCGTCTGGCCAAGCGGATGCGTATGCCACGCTGTTCGCGCGCCCGGCTCGAAGGTCACGCTCGCGCCCTGCACAAAGGCCGGATCAGGAGCCTGGAAGAGTGGATCGATTCGCACGGTGCCTGTAAACCAGTCTGACGGACCTTTGGCGGACGGCTGAGAGCCAGCGCGTTTAATCTCCATGCTCCTCTCCTATGCTTGTAGTTTTCGGCATGATCTTCACCGTTGCCGAGCGCGCTCGCGCGCCGATCATCGGCTTGAGATACGGACTGCGCGAGTACTTCGCGCGGTAGGCTTCATCAATGCGGTCATTCAGCGGGCCATTCACAGGCTCAAAGCTGACTTTCTTCGTCATGCCGGCAGCAATGATTCGCCCTGCCTTTTGCTTCACCGCGGCTTGATACCAGCGCGAGTCGTGCCCGTTGTATCCACGCACGTAAAGAGCATCGTCCACGGCGACGGACCAAATCCATGTCGGCGTGCCATAGGTTTTTCCGTCTTCGCGAAATGGCGCGATGTGCAGATCGTCGGCCTCTGCGATCTTGCGCAGTTCGTCTTTCGACCAGGCTGTTTCCTTTGTGTTCTTGCTCATTCCGAAAGCACCTCCTCTCGGCTACTCATAGTCAGATGGGGAATATCCCGGCTTCTTGTACAGGCTGTCCCATTTGTTCTGAATCTCCGGCTTGTAGACCTTTTCCGTCCAGTCCTGCGGCCGGATTTCTTCCATCGCAACGGAAACAGACTCTTCTCCGTAATGCAGAATGGACATCACATCTTTCGTGATCTCTTCCGCCAGCCGGTTCTTCTTCTGCTCCGATTTCCCTGGCCACAGCTTCACCAAAACATGGGGCATCGTAATCTCCTTTCTGTCTTCAATAGCGTTCCCAGCACACGCGCCAGTGTTCATCCTCGCGAGTCGACTTCACGATCAGCTGCTTGCCTGAAAACTCATAGTCTCGCGGCAGGTCCTTGCCAATGAGACTCCGCACCAGCGCGCCTTCCACATGAAAGGTAAAGGTGTGGGAGCGGGCGTCAACAGTGTATGTGCCATAGGAAGCTTCGTATCCGCCCTGCGAATACTGCTCCGGCCCGCCACTTTGCGCCTGCGGATTGCTCTCCATCACCTGAACGGAAGCATGGCCATCCTGCGTGAACACAAACATTCCACAGCATTCGATCCGGTGCAGCTTGCCGTCTGCGCCCGGCTGCTCCAGCCAGGCAAGCCGCCATGCCCCAACGAACTGGCCGGTATCACTTCGATTCTGTCCGGAGGCCGTGGTGACGCCATAACTTGCCACCATCATGACCAAAAGCACGGTCGCAAGCAGGTTCTTCATCACAAGTTCAGTCAGCCTTCAGTGAAGCCATATCGATCGAGAAGCGGTATTTCACGTCCGACTTCAGCAATCTCTCGTAAGCTTCGTTGACCTCCTGCATCGGGATGACCTCGACATCTGCAGTAATGTTGTGCTGTCCGCAGAAATCCAGCATCTCCTGCGTTTCGGGAATGCCGCCAATCGGCGATCCCGATAGGCTTTTACGCCCAAAAAGCAGGCTGAAGGCAGCCACCTGCAACGGCTTCTCCGGCGCGCCGACAAGCGTAATATTCCCGTCACGGCGAAGCAGGTTGATGTATGCGTTAATGTCATGGTCCGCGGATACAGCGTCGAGAATGAAATCAAAGCTGCCCGCGTGCTTCGCCATCTCATCAGCATTTCGCGAGACGACGACTTCATCCGCGCCGAGCCGTAAAGCATCTTCCTTCTTGCTGGGCGTAGTAGTAAACACAACGGTGTGCGCGCCCAATGCATGGGCGAACTTCACACCCATATGTCCAAGCCCGCCGAGTCCGACTACGCCGACCTTCTTGCCCTTTGTCACGCCCCAGTGGCGCATGGGCGAGTATGTAGTAATTCCTGCGCAGAGCAGGGGCGCGGCCCCTGCGAGATTGAGGTTTGAAGGAACGCGGAGCACGAAACGCTCATCAACGACAATACTGTCTGAGTAGCCGCCATACGTCACGCCGCCTGTGTGTTTGTCTGGAAAATTGTAGGTCAACGTAAGGTTCGGGCAGAACTGCTCCAGGCCCTCTTTGCACTCGGGGCAGGTCCTGTCGGAATCGACCATGCACCCAACCGCAGCCAGATCGCCCGGCTTGAATTTCTTCACGCCTGCTCCGACTTTCGTAACGCGGCCAATGATCTCGTGCCCAGGCACGCAGGGATAAACGGTAGGCATTATTTCTTTCCACTCATTCCGAACCTGGTGTAGATCGGAGTGGCAGATGCCGCAGAAGAGAATCTCAATCTGTACGTCCTGATCGGTAGGATCGCGCCGGGCAATCGTGGTGGAGGCAAGCGGCGATGTCGCGCTCGCCGCGGAATATGCTTTTGCGTTGTACATGAATGACCTCAGTTCCTGCTGATTTTCAGGCGTATCAATCTTATGCAAAGACTATTAAAGGTAAGCGTCTAAGCGGTATCCTGATCCTGCCTGTTTCTTGCCTATTTCTGTCGATACAAAGATTTTTGTGCACATCGGCGATAACCTGATCTGAGAGTCATATGGGAAAGCATGCAAATATTGGCGAAGATTCGCGCACCATTACGATGCGCACCGACCTGGCCCGCAGAATTGCTGCCTGCGCCGGCGATGCCGAAGGCGAGCACATCACTGCGATTCCCGGACTGAGCATCTACCGGCGAACTGAGCCGACTGCCTGCGCTTCGGCCACCTACGACCCCAGTCTGGTCGTCTTTGTTCAGGGACAGAAGCGCATCAACCTCGGCAAGACAACCTACCTGTGCGACGAATCCACATTTCTGCTTACATCCATTGACCTGCCGGTCGTCAGCCAGGTGGTCGCGGCCACTCCGAAGAAGCCCATTCTCTGTCTTCTCTTCAGACTCGATATGCCGGAGATACGCAGGATTCTCAGCGAAGAGGAATTTCTCTTCCCTGAGCAGCCTGCCGATACCCGCGGCATGGTCGTCGGAGTGACCTCTGTCGAGATTCTCGATGCCTGTTCCCGCCTCATCGATCTTTTGGAAACGCCCCAGGACATTCCATTCCTCAGCCGCCACATTCAGCGCGAGCTTATCTACAGGCTGCTGCGCAGCCCGCAGGGACAACATCTGCGTTCCATCGCGACGCTGGGCGAACAGAGCCACAGAACAGCGAAAGTAGTTTCATGGCTCCGAACGAATTACGCCAAGCCATTACGCATCGAAGACCTCGCAGAGATGGCGCGAATGGGCGTATCCACCCTGCACCATCACTTTCGTTCCCTTACCTCAATGAGTCCGCTGCAATATCAGAAACAGCTTCGCCTCCATATAGCCCGCGAGCGGATGCTCAGTGAGGGCCTCGATGCCGCCAGCGCAGCATTTGAAGTCGGCTACGAAAGCGCCAGCCAGTTCAATCGCGAATACAGCCGCTTCTTCGGCCAACCCCCGATGCGCGATGTGAAAGCGCGACGGATTGCGATTGCTGTTCAGGATTAAAAACCGCAAATCCTGGGTTGATTGCACTTGTTGGGCATGAATTTTCTTCCCAAAAGAGCACTTACCGGGTAGCTTCCGCTTTTACGATCATCACAGCGGAATGGCGGGCAGCAGATTCGTAGTAATGAACAAATCTCTGCGGCTCGTCTGCCTGATACTTCTCAAGATTGTGCGCCCAGCGAAAGCCGATAGGCTGATACCACAACTCGACTTCGACATGGAATGGCCCGGCTGCATCGCCGGTGTGAATGGCGTAATGAGTCAGGCTGCCTTTGTCGGTAAAATTCGGGTCGCTGGCGGCGTTCCCGGTGACAGCTATATCGCGCTCGGCGGAGTTCTTGTCAAAACCTGCGGGCAGAATGCGGTTGTCCTTCAGATAGCCGACGGCTGAGAGCAGCCCTGTCGTCACGTTGCCCTGCGCGTCTTTCAGGATGGGCTCGAAGATCTCTACCTGCTGCGGGCTTGTGATCTTGGAATAGTGCGGCTCGAAACGTGTCGCGTCAGCGTCATTGTCATTGCCCACGATGGAGCCGTCAGGATTCAGCGCGCCCGATTCGAAAACAATATGCCCATTGCGGTCGGTCACAACAACATGCAGCCATGCGCGTCGCGAAGGATACGCCGTGGGAAATTTATGCCCGGTAAGGTTCTCAACTTTCACTGAGAACGCAATTCCACCGCTGGTTGTTTCCAGCGAAGGAATCGTCAGCCGCGCCGTCTTTGTCTTCAGAAAATCCGTCGTGCTGTCGGCAGCCACAGTGAGTTCCTGGGGAAGCGCTTTTACGGCAAGCTCATCGCGGTGATCGTTCAGGATATGCTCCATCAGAAAGTTTGCGCCGACAAAATCGTGGCGGTGCATGCCTTCGCGCAGAGGGCCGTAGACAGCGGTGATCCGCGTCGGCTCCTTCACTTCGGGCATGTGGCAAGACTGACAGCTTTGCTTGTCACGATAATCACTGTGCAGCCATTCCTGATACGGCATCTGCTCCGGCAGCGAGCCGATGACTTTGCCTCCCGGTCCAATCGCCTTTGTATACAAGGTGTGGCAGGTTCCGCACATCGCTGAGTCGCGGATATGCTCGCTTTCCGTCGGCGTAAAACCCCCGGTCGAGGACTGCATCACGCGCTGGTGACCGTTATCGACGGCAAACGGGCCGTACTCCGGACGGCTTTGTTTGTTTTTAACACTCGCAATAACAACATTTCCGTTGAATGTGTCTCTGGTGCCCAATCCTATGTTCTCAACCTGGTGGCAAACCGAGCACGATACGCCATCAGCGGCAAAGCTATTGTCCTTGTGCTTGGTATTCAACGGCAGATGCGCGAAAACCTCGGCTCCCTGGCCCTGCGCTTTGGCCATCAAGTGCGTCATAGGCATGTGGCAGGTGGAGCACTCATCCTGCAGCGCGGCAGAAGATTCTGGATGGTCGATGGCTTCGCGGCGCACGCTGCCTTGCCAGTATGGATCGCGGGCAGAATTAGCCATGATGCTGGCGCGCCACAGAAAGCCGATTGAAATGTCTTCGCCGGAACTGGTCTTCAATCCGTTGTGGCAGGCAACACAGCGGTCGGATGTGCGGAAGTCCGGGTGCGCAGCAGGCTTTTCGTCCTTGCCCTGAAGGAGCGCCGGCCAGATAAGCAGCACAGCAGCGAGAACAATGATGCAGGAGAAATGGCGCTTCATTTCCAGCCCTCCCACAACTTTCCATCGGCCCAGTCCCACAAAAGGTAGAAATCGACTTCCGGATTGCGGCCCTGAGTGTTCGTCATAGGCGCGCGCACGCCGATATCAGCGCGCACATGCTGGCGCTTGCTGATGGTGACCTGCATCTCCGGCAGAATGTCCCAGTCGGTGCTGGCGCCTCCTTTCAAATTGTGGCTGCCGAGAAACTCCACCATTGGTGTCCACAGCCGCCCAAGTCCATAATCGCCTGCCATGGCCTGTCCTACAGCCCAGCGATAGAAAACGTTCTGCGGAGAAACATCCGGATGCACAGGCAGTTCCGCGCCCATCTGGAACTGAACAAATGTGTTCGTTAGAAAGAGCTGATCGAAAGCAACAAACGGCTCGAAAGTAGTAGTCCCGCTGCCGAAGCCACGCTTGCTGTTGCCCGTCGGCGGCAGGATACCGCCCTGCAAACTTAGAATCGATCCGGTGCGCAGGCTCGACCATATTTCGCGCTTCAGGCCGAAAGTGATGTCGCCAACGCCGCTGTTCCAGCTATGGTCCTGGTCCTGAACGTTGATCGGCACATCGACTTCGATCTGGTTCCGCATGCCGAACTGCTGCTCGTGGATTACATCTGTGACGAACCCCGGCGCCCCTGAAGCATTCACTGCCGTCGAGACGACCAGTTCGTTTTCCGGGAAGGCTTTTTCTGTCACCAGCGCTCGCGGCAGGTTCAGCTCCCCGCGCGCCCAGTGTGGATTGGTGCAGAACCCACGCATGTAGGCGATGACGTCATCGATCTGCTCAGAGGTCAGCAGGTCGCCAAATGCAGGCATAATGGTCGAAAAGCCGCGGGATGGCCCGCCATGCACGATAACGGCTTTCCAGGCCGAATTCGGCTCAGGCGTGGTTTGATCGCAGCGGGTGAAATCGGGAAACGTGTCAGGCCGCAGAAATTCCGTGCTCGTCTGCGGAGCGCCTTTGCCGTGCTCTCCATGGCAGGCAATGCAGCCGTTGTTGTAGATGTCTCTGCCTTTGTGAATGTCCGGATGGCCGGATTGTTTGATCGTTTGGGCAGAAAGCAGTATGGAACCCGCAGAAATGATGCCGATTGCCAGCCATAAGCGAATCCTGGGAAACAACGGTTGCTCCGGTTTTATATGCAGCAGCTATGCAAAAGCTGGGTCGACTTCATAGAATCGTCATTCTGAGCCGAAAGCGAAGAGTCTCCAATCACCTTCGCTTACCGGCGCTCTTCTTTTGATCGAGATTACGCTTACCTGAAATGCTCTAAGTAATTACATCCAAAATGATTGAAAAAACTTAAGTCAACATGAAGAGAGAGAAGCCTTACCCGAAAAACGAGCGCCAGCTGGCACTGCAAATGCTTCTATGCTTCTCTGCGATAATAGAGGCACAGGTTTGGAAAGTCTTTGAACGCAGCCCTTCCGCCTTCGTTTTTTTTCTCATGGACAGCAAGCTCATCCGCAATTTCGCGATCATCGCGCATATCGACCACGGCAAATCCACGCTCTCTGACCGCCTCCTGGAGCTGACAGGCGCTCTCTCTGCTCGTGAGATGCAGGCGCAGGTGCTTGACGCCATGGATCTTGAACGCGAGCGCGGCATCACCATCAAGGCCCACGCCGTGCGCATGATGTATCCGGCGAAGGACGGCAAGACCTACCAGCTGAACCTGATCGACACGCCCGGGCACGTTGATTTCTCCTACGAAGTATCGCGCTCGCTGGCGTCCTGCGAAGGAGCGCTGCTGGTGGTGGATGCTTCTCAGGGGGTAGAGGCGCAGACGCTGGCGAATGCATATCTGGCCATCAATCACGGCCTCGAAATCATTCCCGTCATCAACAAGATCGACCTGCCGAGCGCTGATATTCCGCGCACGCAAGAGATGATCGAGCAGGCTGTTGGCCTGGATGCCACGGACGCGATTCCCGTAAGCGCAAAGACTGGTCAGGGTGTGCCGGACATTCTCGAAGCCATTGTGCACCGGCTGCTTCCACCTACGGGTGATGCAAATGCCCCGCTGCAGGCGTTGATTTTCGACTCGTGGTTCGATGCGTACCGCGGTGTGATTGTGCTGGCGCGTATCGTGAACGGCACGCTGCGTAAAGGCGCGAAGATTCGGCTGATGTCGAACGGCAAAGTCTTCGACGTGGAATCCCTGGGAGTGCTGACGCCAAAACCCGTCGAGATCAACGAACTCACAGCGGGCGAAGTTGGATTCTTTGTCGCCACGATTAAGAACGTTGCCGATACAAAAATCGGCGACACGGTGACGGAAGATGCTCGCCCTGCGGCGGAGCCGTTGGCGGGCTTCGAAGAACTCAAGCCGATGGTCTTTGCCGGCCTCTACACGGTTGACTCGCACGAGCACACACTCTTACGCGACGCACTCGAAAAACTGCGGCTGAATGACTCGTCTTTCTTCTTTGAGCCGGAGAGTTCGGCGGCCCTCGGATTCGGCTTCCGCTGCGGCTTTCTTGGCCTCTTACATATGGAAATCATTCAGGAGCGGCTGGAACGCGAGTTCAATCTCGACCTGATTACGACGGCCCCGGGCGTCCGCTACAAGATCACCATGACCGATAGCTCTGTGCTCGAAGTGGATAACCCGTCCCGCTGGCCCGATCCCGGCGAGATTGAAAAGATTGAAGAGCCGATCATCACCGCAACTATTCTCACGAACGAAGAATATGTCGGCGGAATCCTGAAGCTCGTCGAAGAGAAACGCGGGCGCCAGAAGAATTTCGAATACGTGACGCCAACACGCGTGATGCTGACATATGAATTGCCTCTGAACGAAATCGTCCTCGATTTCTACGACCGTCTGAAGTCAGTTTCACGCGGATATGCTTCTCTCGATTACCACCTTTCCGGCACATGGGAGTCGCCCATGGTCAAGATGGATATTCTGGTCTCCGGCGAGCCGGTCGACGCTCTGTCGATCATTGTGCACCGGGAATTCGCTTACGAGCGGGGGCGGGCGCTGGTTTCCAAGATGCGCGAGCTGATCCCCAGGCAGCAGTTCGAGGTGGCCATTCAGGCGGCCATCGGATCGAAGATTGTGGCCCGTGAAACGGTCTCCGCGCTGCGCAAAAACGTGCTCGCCAAGTGCTATGGGGGCGATATTTCGCGCAAAAGAAAGCTCCTGGAGAAGCAAAAAGAGGGCAAAAAGCGCATGAAACGCATCGGAAAAGTCGATATTCCGCAAGAGGCGTTTCTGGCCGTCCTGAAGGTGGGTGAAGACAGCAATCGTTGAGCAAGCTCTTTCACCGGAGAAATGCCTCCGGAGTTACATTCCTTTAACCCAAACTGTGGAAAGGTATGGTTAGCGGCAAGAGAGATGAGGCGCAGATCTCAACGATAAGCAAGAGTACTTAAGTAACAATTCTCTATTGAAAACAAAGAGCTTGCGTATCGACTTTTCAAAGATTCTGCAAATTCACAGGAATTAAAAGAATGACGAAAGAAGGCCAAGGAATTTCTTCCACAATTTTTTCCACAGGATATGAGGGCCTGCTCCGGATCTCCATTTCCCGCTAAAAAGCTGACAAAAAAGACCCCGAAAAGGGGTCTTTTTTGTATGCAAAAACTGAAGCTACTGCTTCGGTGTAGTGCCTGCCGGATGCGGGGTAGTCGCATGCGGTGTGGGAGCAGAAGGCGTACCGGCTGCAGGTGTTGGAGGCGCAGGAACGCCGGACTTCTGATTGTAAGCCTGGATGACGGCCTCAGAGATGTCCGTTCCCTGGTTGGCCCAGAGCACAGGGCTCTGCTGAGTGCTGCCGTCAATTACGAGGGAATAGCCATTCTGCTGAGCATAGCTCTGCAGGACAGCGAAGACTTTCTCAGCCAGCTGCGTATAGGTCTGCTGCAGGTCCTGCTGAAAGTCATTCTGCGTATCTTCCTGGAGACGCTGGAAGGCCTTTTCTTTTTCGTCAATGGTTCGCAGACGGTTCTGACGCTCAGTGTCGCTCAGATTGGCCCCAGCCGTCTGCAGGCTCTTCTTCAGAGAATCAATCTCATCGCTCGCTGCTTTGAGCTGGGTGCGCTTGGGGTCATATTTCTTCTGCAGATCGGCAAAGTTACGCTTACCTTCGTTGGTCTGCATGACGGCAGGCTGGAACATGATGACGGCAATCTTGCTCCCGCCTGTAGGCGCCACTGCTGCAGCAGCAGACGGCGCAGCAGGCGCCGGATCTGTGGTCGCAGCGCCCGCCTGGGCAAGGGCGCTGACGCCGAGTCCGGACGCAAGCATGCAAACGAGTGTTAACGAACGCTTCATGGAAATGTGAAACTCCTTCAGTTCTTGGGTGTGGTCGCCCGCATTTCTGTGCGGAAGCGAACTTTCGCTTCCTGGCTTTCCCGTCTGAGGCGCTTCGTGGAGGCGGCTATCCGGCCGGAACAGCCGGAGACGCGGAGCAGAAACACGGACAGAGGACATTCTCAGGAACTCAAGCGAATTATAGGTGGGCTGAGTGGCAAGGTCAAACCTTCTGTGCGTGAATTTTGCACGCGATCCATATTCTTCAGGCCCTTATTTACGCCTGTTTTCGCCGGAAAATTCCGCAATGCGAGCGTTTTCTTCAATCAAAAAGACGCATTTCAGCAGAAATTGTCATGCAGGCAAAGGTAAGTCCCTGCTGCATGAATGATCTCACCGCCCATGCTCTTCCAGATACTTTTCTGCCTCCAGCGCAGCCATGCAGCCGCTTCCGGCGGCTGTAATGGCCTGACGATACCGACGGTCCTGCACGTCGCCGCAGGCATAGACACCGGGAACACGCGTAAAGACGTAATCATGCGTCTTGATATAGCCGTCTTCATCAAGATCGATCTGGCCTTCGAACATTTTGGCATTGGGAATATGCCCAATACCGAGGAACATTCCGCTGACATTCAGGATCGATTCCTCACCGGTTACGATGTTGCGGGTGCGAAGGCCTGTGACTTCTTTCTGCTCAACACCGAGTACTTCTTCTACCACCGTATTGGCCAGGAACTGGATTTTAGGATGGCCGATAGCCCGGTCGAGCATGATGCGCGAGGCCCGGAACTGGTCACGGCGATGCAGCAGGTTCACCTTCGAAGCAAACCGGGTAAGAAAGAGCGCTTCTTCCATGGCTGAGTCGCCGCCGCCGATCACGGCAATCTCCTTACCGGTAAAAAAGAAGCCGTCACAAGTAGCGCACGAGCTGACGCCATGCCCGATCAGCGCCTGTTCTGAAGGAAGTCCGAGCCATCGGGCCGATGCGCCGCTGGCAATAATAAGCGTGCGCGCATGGATCGTCTCGCTGCCGACTTTCAGTGCAAAGGGGCGTTTCGACAGATCAGCCGAAACCAGATGTCCCATGCGAAACTCGGCGCCAAAGCGTGAAGCCTGCAGCTTCATGTTTTCAATAAGCTGCGGCCCCTGAATACCCTCCGGCCAGCCGGGAAAATTCTCAACCAGCGTAGTAATGGAAAGCTGTCCGCCGGGTTCATGACCTTCCAGCACCAGCGGCTTCAGGTTGGCGCGCGCTGTATAGATGGCTGCAGTAAGCCCGGCGCAGCCGGAGCCGATAATGACGGTATCGCGAATCGTATCTGACATAGTGAGGCTTGAAATCTGATTGTACCTTCCGGGGTGCAGATGGTAGATGCCGGGGGTGAGGAAAAGATGCGAGGGCTAAGATAAGGTCATGGCGAATCTTACACTTGTCTATGGCTTACGGCTCCTTCCTGCTGATGAAATTGAAGCAGTCAGCGAAGCTCCCATCCAACTGAAGAACGGCAACTCAGCGCGCGTAACCATGCATATCCTGGAGGGAACGCGGGAACAGATTGAGGCACAGCTCCGGCAAAGCATTGACGCCTTCTTCGATTTCTTTCCGGAAATCTGAGATCAAAATCTGTCAAGGGGATTAATTCCGCCAATTCCCATTTCTGAACACATTACCTGCGCCGGTTTCAGGGTGAAACCCGCAGTAGAACGAAGCGGCATTTCATAGCTCATGTCCTCGAATTTCATGGCCGAATGGAGGCATGTTCTCCTCCAATCAAAAGCTTTCGATTCTGGTGATATTGCTGGTTCTGACGCAAGGCGCATTCGGGGGTGGCCCGCGCTGGGTTGCCGGTTCCAGCTACTTCAATTCGTCGGTCAAGGGACAGCCGCTACGCTGGAAGAACGGAACAATCTCCTACTATCTCGACCAGAATGCTTTGACGCCCCTTGCATATCACACGCTCATGACCAGCCTGGTCGCGCAATCGGCAAACGTCTGGAACAACGTGTCGACCGCAGCGGTAAGCATCACGAACGGGGGAAGCCTGAATGAAGACGTCAGCGGCTCGAATGTAGTTGCCGGCCCGAACGGCATCACCATGCCGGCGGACATCCAATCCACCGCCACCTCGAAGCCGCTGGCTGTGATTTACGACACAGATGGTTCTGTCATTAATGCCTTCTTTGGAGCCGGAGCAAGCGCAGCCAGCGACTGCCGCGACAATGGCGTAATGACCATCGTCGACAACATTACAACCGATGGCACGATTCAGCACGCGCTGATGATCCTGAATGGTCTATGCGCTGGAAACAATGCACAACTGTCAGTCATGCAGTATCAGATGGTGCGCGCCTTTGGCAGGATCCTCGGCCTCGACTGGTCGCAGGCCAATGAATCGATGTTCGTCGGCGACCAGATCACTGCTGACGGTTTAGCCGGATGGCCGATCATGCATCCGGTGGAGTATGTGTGCAGCATCAATGGAATTCCCTGCACACCCAACGGCATGAGCCTGCGCTACGACGATATAGCAGCCATCAACCGCCTCTATCCAGTAACAGCGGCGAACCAGAGCAGCTTTCCCGGAAAGAAGCTGACCGCGGCGGCAACTATCACAGTACAGGGAACAATCCACTTCAAAAATGGACAAGGTATGCAAGGCGTCAATGTCGTACTGCGTCCATTGAAGCAAGGGACGAACACTCCGGATATTCGCTACACCGTAACTGCCGTGAGCGGCTCCTTCTTTCAGGGCGCGCAGCCAAACCCCGTGAACGGAGCGAATGACAGCCAGGGCAATCCCTTCAACAAATACGGAAGTGACGACCAGTCTCTGGAAGGTTGGTTTGACTTGAGCGGCGTTCCGCTGCCAATTGGCACAACCATTGCCGATTACCAGCTCAGCTTCGAGCCGCTTAATCCGTTATATGCGCTGGGCTACTCGGTCGGCCCATACACACAGGGACAGGTAAGCCCGTCCGGTACCATGCCTCTTATTACACTGCATGGACTGACAGCCGGCACTGCGATGACACAGGACATCGTAATTCAGGATTCCGCAGATGAATCGTACAGCATCGATGACGGAAGCGAATCAGATCCTGCGCGTCTGCCGCCGGGCGGCGAATGGACAGGCAGGATCACCGGATATGGGCATACAGGATGGTTCACATATCCGGTTCGCGCCAATCGCGAGCTGACGATTGAAACTGTGGCTCTCGATGGGAACGGTCAGCCAACCTTAAACAAGGCACGTCCTGTGCTGGGAGCATGGAGCGGAACAGATGCTCCCCGGACTCTCCCGGTCAGCGGCACGCTGCAGCCGTTCAATGGCGCTCAGACCGGATTAACAACTCTGTCTGTCGCCACTGTTGCTCCAGGCTCCATAACGTTGGGTGTGGCTGACAGCCGCGGCGATGGACGGCCCGATTATCTCTATCGCGGAAGGCTGCTCTACGCTGATAGTGTGATGCCGGCGCGCCTTTCCCTGAACGGTGGCCCAATCGTGATTCGCGGCATCGGCTTCCGGCCCAATTCCGTAGTAACGGTGAATGGATTTGCAGCAGCCGTAACCAGTATCACTCCTACGGAGATCACTGCGATTGCTCCACCTGCGCATGGTGTAACAGGGGTTGTTCTGCTGACCGTGAGCGATCCCGCAACTCTGGCTGTCACGGCAATTCAGGATGGATTGAGCTATGACGCAATGGGAGGCGATGCTCTCGGCATTGTGGCTGCGCCGATGGGGACCGTGAATACAGGCGTGCCGCTGCCTTTTACCGTAAAGGCCCTGCTGCCGGATGCACGTACTCCTGCTGTGGGAGTCACGGTAACGTTTTCAGTTACAGAAGGGTCGGCCCTGCTCGGCTGCGGGCAATCAACCTGTTCAGTGGCTTCGAGCGGCGACGGCACAGCCACCATGAGTATCACCGCAAATTGCGCCGCGCTGGCCCAGGTAACAGCCTCCCTGAGCGACGGCGCCGAAGTCATTACGGAATTCAGCGGCAGCATGTCGCCCGCTGTGGTTGCACTCACGCCGAATCTCTACATCGCAATCGGCGCGACCACATCATGGTCGCCTCAGGTTGAAACCTTAAACAGCAATGTTCCATCCGCTGGACAGACGATTCACTGGTCAGCTGCTTCTGGCGTGACGCCGAGCATAGCAACATCGGTGAGTAATTCAGATGGCATTGCATCCGCGCAACTGAGCATTGGCCCGCTCAGCGCAGGCGCGGACGTTCCTCTGTATGCATGTCTTCCCGGAAATACAACCTGCGCGACATTTCATATTTACAGCGTGCATCCGGAGACAGCGCAGCTGGTAGCTATGAGCGGCGCGGGACAGACATTGAATGCCGCTGATACGCCTTCTCCAGTGGTCTTGAAGGTGACGGACAGCATCGGTCATCCAATGGCCGGAGCCGCAGTTACGTTTTATGAATCCTTGCAGCAATGGACGCCGGATTGCCCAAGTCAGGGCAGGTGTCCATCGGCTCCTGTGCTCGCTGCCAAGGCGGTACAAATAATGTCGGGGCCAGATGGCGTGGTCACGCTGATACCATTGACAGGAAGTGGCGAGGCGACCCGCCTTTACATTACAGCTGTAACGGGCAGCACAGCTTCGCTGAATTTCGAGATAGAACAGCACCCATAACGGACAGCAGCAGGCGTATTCAAGAGCAAATAACCTTTAGGATGTATCGCTTGCTCTGTATGCGGCATCTTTTCTGTAGGCGTATTTTTTCCCGAGGAGGCAGCATGGGCTTGCCCGTAAACAGGATAGAAGCGCAAGGAGAACGCAGACCCAGGGTTCTGATTCTGGGCGGAGGCTTTGCCGGCCTGAACGCAGCTCTTCGCCTGGCGAAACTGCCGGTCGATATCACGATCGTGGATCGCCGCAACCACCATACTTTTCAGCCATTGCTTTATCAGGTTGCGCTTGCTGTCCTGTCTCCTGCCGATATCGCCACGCCCATACGCACCATTTTGCGCCGTTACAGAAATGTAGAAGTGCTGATGGACGAGGCGGTGGGCTTTAACACAAAACTGCGGCGGGTCTGCATGAAGAGTGGGGTGGAGCTGGACTATGATTATCTGGTTCTCGCTACCGGATCCACACATTCTTACTTTGGTCACGACGAATGGGCGCAGTATGCTCCCGGCCTGAAGACGGTTGAGGATGCCACTGAGATCCGCCGCCGCGTTCTTCTTGCCTTTGAGCTGGCAGAACGGCAGATGCTGGAAACCGGGTCGCATCCGCCGCTGAACTTTGTCGTTATTGGAGGCGGTCCGACCGGCGTCGAGCTGGCGGGCGCAATCTCTGACATTGCCAAGCTCTATATGCGTCATGATTTCCGCCATATCAATCCCGCGCTCGCCCGTGTTCTGATCCTCGAAGGCGGACCGCGCATTCTCGCCGCATATCCTGAAGACCTTTCCCGGAAAGCTGTGGAGCAACTGAATGATCTCGGCGTTGAGGTGCATACCGGCGCGCAGGTCACAGATGTACAGCCGGGTTACGTCATGGTCGGAGATCGCCGTCTCGATGCAGTCGTCACACTCTGGGCTGCGGGCGTGCAGGCATCTCCGCTGGGAAAACTGCTGGGTGTGGAGACGGACCGGCGTGGTTGCGTACTGGTGAACGAAACGCTCAATCCTGCCGATCATCCCGAGATCTTTGTATGCGGTGACCTGGCGCACGTCATGCAGGACGGCAGGCAATTACCCGGCGTGGCCCAGCCTGCTATTCAAATGGGCGCGCATGTTGCCCGCATGGTCGAAGCGGACCTGAAACAAAAGCCGCGCAAGCCTTTCCACTATTTCGATAAGGGCGATATGGCCACCATTGGCCGTCTCGCCGCGGTAGCCAAAATTGAATGGCCGTTCAAGGCGCACTGGAGCGGTCTGATGGCATGGCTCACCTGGCTGACCATTCATATTTATTTCCTGATTGGTTTCCGCAACCGCATCATTGTTTTCTTTGAATGGGCATGGACCTACTTCACGTTCACGCATGGGGCGCGCCTGATCACGGGCAGCCAGGTGCTTCCCGGCTGGCGCGAACAGCCCGGCGTGCAGGAGCCAAATCCAGTCCCGTTCGACCCGACTTCGCCGGGCTTCCTTGAGCACTATCACGGCGAAGTGGCGTCATCTCTGAACAAACGGGAGAAGCCTGTCGTTCTCTGAACTTTTCAGGGTTTCTACTTATGCCTGCGAGCAGGCTTTCGCGCTGATGCATCCTGCAGATGAATCAGCGCAGCTGCGCCTGTGTAACGAACGGCAGCCTTGTCATCGTCCAGGCTGGATGCAATCTTCGGGACCACGCTGGGGTCGCCGCGATGCGAAAGCGCATCGAGAGCGGCCACGCGCACAATCCAGCTCTTATCAGAGGCAGCATCGACCAGTGCATCCTCGCTCTTTGGATCAGGGTCTTTGGCCAGAATCCGCGCCGCTGCTGCGCGGACCGGCGAGGAATCATCTTTCGTGAGGGTCTTAAGCGCTGTCCAGCCGAGGCCTGCGAAAGGAATAAATCCGATACCCTGCTCGAAACCGAACTGCGCCATTTTCTTGGGGTCCTTCAGCATCTTCTTTTGTTCTTCCAGCAGGGGCTCCCCACTCTTCTTTTCTCCGGTAAGGACGGCGTAGTAAACGGCATACCCCATAGGATCGCCAAGCTCAACCAGGGAACGCGCGCACGCCACCACTACGCCTGCATCTTTTTCATCTTTCAGCGTGGATTTGATAGCTGGGATAGCTGATTTGGCCCGCATTTGCCCCAGAGCGTCGGCAGCAGACGCGCGAATGTCAGAATCCTGATCGGACAACGCCGTGGTGGCCAATTCCTGTGCCTTGGAATTCTTTTCAAGCAGTCCGAGGACCCGCACTGCCGTGGCCTTGTTCTCACCTTTATCTGCCAGGCCGGACTGCAGCACGGACCAGGCCATGTCTGTGGAATCCTGCGCGTAAAGAAACGCCTGAGGACAAAAGCAGACAACAAAAAACATTAATCGGATGAATGCTTGCGCAATACCGCGTTTTTTATTCAGAATTGCTCTGGTATTCGGCTTCATTTATAGCTTTCCTTTCCAATTGGTACATGGGAAAACAGCCGCCGACTGTTCGCGCGAAGATTATCCGGTCATCAACAAATGCACAAGTGTGTTATTTGAACTGTATGCTGCGGCTCATAATAAATCCCCTGTCCCTTGCGCGCGCGAGAAACAGCAGTGATCAGAAAGGAAATATTCACGAAGACCATTTTGGCGTCAACCAAAAAAGAGAGAACCGTACCAGATGAAAAAGATGAGGTCGATTAGCTTTGTCTGCCTGTTTTTGATTATGCCGTTCATCGTGTCAGGCAAACGAGACCAAAGCAGTTCAACCTCCGAATCGACACCCGTGAACGCATCTGTAGACTGGCCAATGGTCGGTCATGATCCTGGAGGCGAGCGGTATTCGCCCCTGACCCAGATCACCCCTGCCAATGTTCGTGACCTGAAGATCGCGTGGGTTTATCACATGAAACCCTGGATGAGAACAGATGCAGGCCATATTGCCGGAGAAAGCCTGCATCAGTCTGAAGATCAACCACTGGTGATTGGGCAGACGATGTATGTCGTCACGCCGTACAGCCGTGTGGTTGCTCTCGATGCCGCGACCGGGCAGGAGAAATGGGCCTTTGAGATCCCGGACGGAGATAACGCATCGCTGCGCGGCGCAGCTTACTGGCCGGGAGAGGTCGGCTCTCCGCCTGCGATTATCTTCGGCACCCGCCGCGGCAGAATGTACTCGATCAGCGCGGCAACCGGCACGCTCAACCGTGATTTCGGTGTCAATGGAATGGTCGATCTGAAAACGCCCGAGGTGATGAAGACCGGCATGGACAAGAGCTACAGCCTGCCGTCTCCTCCGGTGATCTACAAGAACCTGATTATCACCGGCGCGGGCACTGGTGAAGGACCGGGCGGCAAGGATGGCGGCATTGGCCCGGCAGGCGATACACGCGCATGGGATGCGAAGACGGGCAAGCTCGTCTGGACCTTCCACTCCGTGCCGCTGCCCGGAGAGACGGGACACGAGACCTGGGGCGGTGATAGCTGGAAGAATCGGTCGGGCGTAAATGTATGGGGCTACATGACGGTGGATGTGGAGCGCGGCATCCTCTATATGCCTTTCGGCGCGCCGAACAACGATCGCGTGGGCGTGGATCGCCCCGGCGATAATCTGTTTGGCTCGTCCCTCGTGGCTGTCAATGCCGACACAGGCAAGCTGTTGTGGTATTTCCAGGTTGTTCATCACGACATCTGGGACGTGGATGCGGAATCACCTCCAACTTTATTGGACGTGAGGCATGGCAGCGAGATCATTCCCGCCGTCGCAACCGTGAACAAGAACGGATTGATGTTTATTCTGAATCGCGTCACTGGGAAGCCGATCTACGGGGTCGAAGAAAGAACAGTGCCGAAGAGCAACGTGCCCGGCGAGCAGACCTCACCCACCCAGCCCTTTCCTGTTGCTCCCGAGCCGCTCTCTCAGGTTACGCTGAGCCGGTCGAATCTCTACAAGGACACACCTGAGCACAAGGCATGGTGCGAGCAGTATGTCGACGACAACAAGATGCTTCTGGGTGACGTGCAATACACGCCGACAAGGCTCGACCGATATACGGTCCCTCTCCCGGGGACGCAGGGCGGCGTTAATTATTACGGCGGTGCTTTCGATCCCAGGCTCGGCATGTTTGTTGTCAACGTAAACAACCTCGCGCAGCCGATGCGGATTGTGCGCAATCCTGATGGAAGCTACACCAATTCCGGCCCACTCGCCGGCCTGCAGCGTTTCTGGAATCCCGACAACCACCTCCCCTGCACGCCCACTCCCTGGGGACAACTGGTTGCAGTCAACGTGAACACTGGGAGGATCGCATGGAGATCGACCCTCGGAATCACCGACAGTCTCCCCCAGGGTAAGCGGAATACCGGGCGGCCCGGTCTGGGAGGAGCGATCATCACGGCGAGCGGTCTCGTCTTCATAGGAGCTACGGATGATGCCCGTTTCCGCGCCTTCGACGAAAAGACCGGGAGAGAAATCTGGACTGCGGAACTTCCTGCAGCGGCTGAGGCGACACCCATCACGTATGCCGATGCACACGGGAATCAATACGTAGCCGTTGTCGCTACAGGTGGAGGCCTTATCGGCGCGCCGCTTCTCAGCGACGTTGTGATCGCTTACTCTCTGAATGGATCAAAACCGGTCTCGTCTGTTCTGGAGGGCCGCTTGCCGGGCGAGGCGACACCGCCCACCACAACCTACGCCGAGCCGTATAAAACTGCTTCAACAAACACTACACCATCTCCGTTTCCTCCGGGGCCAGGGCGAGAGCTGATGTTCAGGGTCTGCTCCGGATGCCATTCGGTGAATCTCTCAGCATCGCGGCGCATGAATGCCAGGGAGTGGAACGATCTGGTTCAGATGATGGCCAGCCGCGGAGCCGTCGCAACAGACGAAGAGTTCGATGAGATCTCTGCTTATCTGGCAAGAAGCTTTCCCCCTGCGAGCAAGCCTGCCAAGTCCGCCGCAAAGTAAGATGATTGCGTAGCTGCAAGATCAACGTATGGGAGATGATCGGATGCGCGCGCTTGTATACACCGCGACAAAAGTAGTGGAGATGCAGGAGCGTGATCTTCCGAAACCTCACACGGGTGAGGCGTTGGTTGCAGTAGAGGCTGCCGGGATTTGCGGCTCCGATATGTCAGGTTTCCTGGGACATAGCCGCCGCCGCGTTCCTCCTTTGGTGCTGGGGCATGAGTTTGTTGGACGGCTGAGCAATGGCCGCAGGGTCGTGGCGAATCCACTTGTGAGCTGCCGCAGATGCAATGCCTGCTTGAGCGGGACGCTGAATCTTTGTTCGTCCTGGAAGCTCCTCGGAATGGACCAGATACCGGGATGCTTTGCTGAGTTTGTATCCGTTCCCACGGACCAGCTTTATGAGATCTCTGAAGAGATGCCCACCGTTCGCGCTGTGCTGGTCGAGCCTCTGGCGAATATTGTTCATCTATTCCGGCTCGCATCTCCACAGCCGTTTTTCAGGTTGGGAATTGTAGGCGCGGGAACCATGGGCGCTCTGGCGTTGCTCACGGCAAAGCGAATCGGTGTGCGCGAAGTGATGGTCCAGGACGTCAATGAAGCGAGATTGGCTGCAATGCGTGATATGGGCGCAACCTTAGCTGTGAATGTATCAACCGCTGAAGGGCGCGATGAAGCGCGGCGCTTTGCCGAAACTGGCTTCGATCTTGTACTCGATGCCAGCGGCTCCTCACCCGCTCGGCAGGCGGCATTCGACCTTTGCCGTCCCGGTGGACAGGTGGTGCTTTTGGGAATGGCGGAGGAGAGAAGCCAGATTGATTTTGTCACGAGCATCCGCAAAGAGCATCGTGTCATTATGTCCTTCGCATATACACCTCTGGATTTCGAACGATCTCTAACCCTGTTAAAAGCAGGCGAAATTGATCTGACGTCGTGGACCAAAGTGTTGCCGCTCGAAGAAGGACAACGTGCCTTCAACACGATCACAGAATCTCCAGGTGGAACTCTTAAGATGGTGTTGCAGGTCGCGTAGATCTTCAGCTACTTCTTATTGACGGCAGAACATTGCTCACTCGTATCCGCACTGGAGATTGCGAAACACTTATGCGCCTTCATCTCATGTTCTTTGTCGGCGTAGTAGCTCTCACGGCAACTGGAATCGCTCAGGAGGAGCCAAGCAGCAATCAAAATAGCGCACAGCAACAAATGCGATATCAGAACATGACGCCCGAACAACGAGCAGAAGCTACTCGAAGATTTCTGGGGCTGGGCCCGGAGCCGGATAAAGCGGCTGCTGCGCGCGGCGCTCCGCTATTCCAGCAGAACTGCGGCTTCTGTCACGGGCAGCAGGCACGCGGCGCAACGGGGCCCAGCCTGATTACGTCTGATGAGGTGCTCAGCGACGACCACGGGGAGCGGCTTACTCCATTTTTGAAGAAGGGGCGACCTGAAAAGGGAATGCCCGCATTTGCGACTCTGCCGGACGATCAGCTTAAAGACATTTCTGAGTTTCTACATTTGCAAGTCGAGGAGATTGCGAATCGCGGTACATATCACGTGTCGAACATCCTGGTGGGCAATGCAAGAACGGGACAGATATACGTAAAGACGCATTGCATGTCGTGCCATACGGCGGAGACATTCGCGCATATCGGCAGCCGTTTCCACTCTCCCGAACAGTTGCAACACGGCTGGATCTGGCCTGCGCGTCGTGAAGACAGTTCGCTGACAATCACAGCAACAGTAAAAACGCCAGACGGCACTACCGTCGCTGGGCGGGTGATACAGATGAGCGATTTTCGTATCACGCTTGCAGACAAGACAGGCAAGGCGCACGTTATCGAGAGGGGTCGTGGAGTGGATGTACAGATCAAAGATCCGCTTGCAGCGCATGAGGCGATGATCATGTCGCTCACAAACGATGATATGCACAATGTCACCGCTTATCTGGCGACTCTGAAATGAAATGGGCCGTTGCAGTTTGTGCGCTGATTGCGACTGTGGGGCTTGCAGTTTCTCGCGTCTGGTTAGATCCGAACCTGATTGGAAAAGCACCAGTCACGGATTGGACTACATTCAATGGCGACTACAGCGGCCAACGCTACAGCACGCTTACGCAGATTGGGCCGGGCAATGTTGGGCAACTCGCGCAGCGATGGGTTTTCAAGATAACAGGAGTTGGAGCGCAGCGAGGCGCGCCAACTCCCGTTATTAAATGCACGCCTCTTCTGGTCAATGGTGTGATTTACATCACAATTCCGGATCATGTATGGGCACTCGATGCTCAGACTGGAAAACCACTATGGCATTACGGTTGGGTGGATCACGGCGGCCATTTAGTCGGGCAGCGCGGAGTAGGAATATGGAAATCTACGGTCTATTTCCTCACGCCGGATAACTGGCTTATCGCGCTAAATGCGAACACAGGCCAGGAGCTCTGGAGGAAGAACTATGCAGACGCTCGTAAGCAGTATTTTTCGACTTCCGCCCCTCTCATTGTGAAGAATCACGTCATTGTAGGCGTGGGCGGGGATGCGATGGATATGCCCGGCTTTCTCGATTCATTTGACCCTGAGACAGGTGATTTGCAATGGACCTGGTGGTCCACGCCGCGTAAGGGTGATCCTGCGTTGAAGACTTGGCCGAGCGAAGCGGCCTCAGACCATGGCGGCGGTATGACGTGGATGCCGGGTACATATGATCCCGAGCTGAATCTTCTTTACTGGCCAACCGGAAATACGAATCCGGTTTTTGCCGGTCAGGGACGCCCCGGAGCCAATCTCTGGACGGAGTCGATTGTCGCGCTCGATCTCGATACAGGAAAATTGAGATGGTACTTTCAGGTCTCTCCTCACGACACACATGATTTCGACAATACAACCGTTCCGATTTTGTTCGATCAACTGGTAGGCGGAAAACCTAGAAAGCTGCTGGCGCAGGCAGCTCGAAACGGCTTCTTTGTGACGCTGGACCGGATTACCGGCAAGCATCTGGTGGTGAAACCATACGTGCCGCTGGATTATTACTCCGGCCTCTCGCCACAGGGAGAACCGATTCCAATCCCTGGCAAAGACCCTTCGGTCGGGGGTTCCATCAACATCGTGAATGCGACGAACTGGCAGGCTCCTGCCTATAATCCGGAGACCGGCATGGTCTATGTGAATTCCGTAGAAGGCAAGGCCATCTATTACCTGACCGATGACAGTGAACAGCCCTCCGGCTATGGAGGGACGGGAACAGGAATCGGCTATTCGCGACGCGTGCTGCAGGCAATCAATCCGCTCACCGGCAACGCAGTCTGGAAGCATGTCTATCCGAACCTGAACAACGCGCCAACCACGCTGGGACCGAGCATCCTGACAACCGCGAGCAATCTGCTTATCACCGGGGACGACCAGAAAAATGTAATCATCTATAGCGCCGCCCGGGGCACCGTGCTTTGGCATCACGAAATTGCAGAAAATGAATCAGGTGGCATCATCACTTACATGCTGGACGGCAAACAATATATTTTGTTCGGAGCAGGTGACAGCCTTTATGCCTGGAGCCTTCCCTAATGCATGCTGAGGCACGGATATAAAACTGGCTTTAGAAAAGGAGATGCAAGCAATGACGATTGATCTGAAGGGCCGCACGGCTGTAATCACAGGTGGCAGCCGTGGCCTGGGCGAGGCGATGGCGAAAGCGCTTTCTGAAGCGGGTGCAAATATTGCCCTGGTGGCGCGTGACACCAAGCGCCTGGAACAGGTGCGCAATAACATTACAGAGCGGGGTGGGACCGCAGACATCTTCACCGCTGATGTCACACAGGAAAAAGATGTAGTTAATATCGCGGAATCTGTGCGCCAGCGATTCGGTCATCCCCAGATTCTGATCAACAACGCGGGAACGAATATCAGGAAGAATCTCGTAGATTTTTCATTGGAAGAATTCCGGAGCGTTCTCGATTCGAGTCTGATCTCGACATTTCTGATGTGCCGCGCGTTCGTGCCCGGTATGAAAGGTTCTGGCTATGGCCGCATCTTGAATATGACTTCGATCATGAGTCATGTGTCGCTGCCGGGCCGCACTGCATATTCCTCGGCAAAGGCCGCTCTTCTCGGCCTGACACGGTCGTTAGCGCTGGAATTGGCCGGCGATGGAATCACTGTGAACGGCATCAGTCCGGGGCCTTTCGGAACGGACATGAACGCGGCGGTAATGAATAATCCGGAAGCCAATGCGCAGTTTCTGGCGAGTCTGCCGATTGGAAGATGGGGCAAGATCGAAGAGGTTGGTGCGTTGGCCTGTTATCTATGCTCAGATGCGGCAGGTTACATCACTGGAACCGATATCCTCATCGACGGCGGATGGACAGCCAAATAGCATTTGCGCCCTGCGAAGTAAAGCTACTACTGGTTCGTAGCAGGCGACTGTGTGCGCGACGGATGCTGTGGCACGTAATCAACCAGCGTGTCGACAGGCTTTTTCGCGGCCCATGCGATACCGCGCAAAAGCATTTGCTGAATTTGATAATTGCTGAAGTTTGCGTATTCGTGCCCCTGCATCCAAACGAAGGCTCTTGCTGGCTGACCGCCTGATAAAGTGTGCTCATAGGTCCAGATCTGCGGCACAACCTCGCCTTTGTGCGCACCCGCGCTCGGTGTGCCGGGAATGACGGCAGTAGCCAGCACATGAATGGAGGGATTTTGCGCCCAGGTCATGTTGTAAAAGGCCTCATCAAAGATCGTGATATTGGACATGCCTTTCATGATGGGATTTGCGGTGTCGACTACGGTATAAGGAATAGGCGCGCCCAACGTGTAGTTAACTTCGCCATGCTTTTTTCCACCGCCAACCAGCGTGGCGAAATAAGCAGGGTCCGGCCCGCACAACGAATCGTGGATGCTGACTAGTCCTCCTCCTCGTTTGATATACGCTGCAAGAGCAGTTTTCTCATCATTGCTCAGGTAGCCGGCATCGCCTTTGTAAATGATCACGACATCGGTATGCTCCAGATCGGTAGCGCGCGGCGCATGCAAGGCTCCGTCGACCACAGCGCCATGTTCAGTCAGAATCTTGCTCCAATCCGCAAGAAACTGAGGGTAGTCATGCTGCCCAGGGAGATGCGATTTCAGCCCGGCCCAAATGTAAATGCGCATGCCATCGGGATTCTGATCCCACGGACGCGGCGCCAACGTATTGGTGACCTGACTTTTCATCTGTGGCATCAGCAAAGACATGAAGAGAAGCAGCAGAGCCCGAAACACAAAGCTGAACAGTATTGTTTTGCAGAATTTTTCAGTTCGATTAGCCTTGAAATCCAGTTTGGCCCTAGTGCGGCGCGACGCAGTTGTATATTGCGAAGAATATGTCTGGATGGTCATGAAAAGAAATCTCCTTAAGTTTTGCGGACTGGCATGATTCATGAACCTTCTGAATCATACTTTGGGCAAGCCCATCTCAGGTGAGTCGACCTGAATAAAGCAAAGCTTCAGCTTGTCCGGGTCTCCGTAAAGATCGCATGCCTGTCGTTTTCGGGTATCCTTTCAAGCATTCACAAATATATCTAGGAGAGGTTCTGTGTCGGTATATCGACGGGATCTATTGAAGTCCATCGGAGGTCTTGGCCTGCTCGGCTTTGCGGCGCCTGCTGTTCGAGCACAGGAGCGCTTCGTACAAGCCACGCGGGGCATGGCCACGCCTCGTATCAAGGACATCAGTGTTATTGAGTGCGAACCCGCTGGCGTCCGGCTTACGGTGGTGAAGATCACGACCGATCAGGACGGCCTGTACGGGTATGGCTGTGCGACCTTTACTCAGCGGGCCGACCTGGTGAAGCCGGCGGTGGAACGGTATCTGAAGCCGTTTCTACTGGGCAAAACAACGGATCGTATCGAAGACATTTGGCAGAGCTGTTATGACAGTTCGTACTGGAAAAATGGGCCGGTACTTAACAATGCATTGAGCGGGATCGACCAGGCTCTGTGGGACATCAAGGGGCGGCAAGCAGGGATGCCGGTGTATCAGCTGGCTGGAGGCAAATGCCGAGAGGCGGTAGATTGTTACGCCCACGCAGATGGGCCTGAGTTTTCAGATGTAGTAGCCGCAGCGAAAAAGCTAATGGCGGAAGGCTTTCGCAATGTCCGTGTACAGGTCGGCCTGCCGGGGATGGCGGGCTACGGTTCGGCACACAGCAATTCCGGGCGGTTAAAGGCGCTTCATGACAAGCCTTTATTTGAGCCGGCATATCAGATGCGTCGTGGGCTGAAGTTGTTGGAGGTCTGCAGGACAGAACTCGGAGAAGAGGTGGGGCTGCTGCACGACATGCATGAACGCCTGACTCCGAACGAGGCGGTGCAGTTCTGCAAAGAAGCGGAAAAGTTCAGGATGTTTTTTCTTGAAGACCCGCTTTCGCCGGAAGACAACGACTACTTCCACCAGATACGCGCGCAATGCGCTACTCCCATTGCAATGGGTGAGCTCTTCAACAACCCTCATGAGTGGCAACCGCTGATCGAGCAGAGGCTGATCGACTACATCCGCGTGCATGTGTCGCAGGTGGGCGGATTTTCACCAGCGCGAAAGATTGCGATCCTGGCCGAGCAATATGGCGTGAAGACGGCATGGCATGGGCCAGGAGATGTTTCGCCGGTGGGCCACATGGCGAATATAACCCTCGATATCGTCAGCTATAACTTCGGCATCCAGGAATACACCCCCTTCAACGCCGAGACGAAGGAAATCTTCAAAGGTTGTCCAGAGATGAAGGATGGCTATTTCTGGGTGAACGAGAGGCCGGGATGGGGAATCGAGATTGACGAGAAACTGGCGGCGAAGTTCCCATTTACCGACAGCGCAAACCACCTGAATGGCGGGTGGGGCGAGATCCGTAAAAGAGATGGAACCGTTATCAAGCAGTAAGGATTTGCGGGTTTGGCCTCGGGGACTCCGGCCTTGCGAAAAACAGCAATGCTTCCAAATTATCTAATTTGGATTTGTAGGAGTATTGGGAAGCGGCGGTGTACTTAGCCCAGCGTCTGATGCTCGTGGAGGGAACTGTTGAAGCGGAATGGGGAATGGTGATTGGATGAGTGCCTGAACTATGAACGAGACTGCGTTTTGATTCTCAATGATTTTGACTGCTGCGGTTTGTTGCAACGTGTTAACGCAGGCGTGATGCACAGTAAGAACCGCATCTTGCAATTTCTGATCCTGTTCCAATGGAGTGACGTTTACTCCGAGGTCTTGCAAACGGTCTACATGGATATGACGCGCATGAGTCTTGGTCTGTTCGTGGCTGCTGAGTTCGGATACGATTCGCCTTGTCAGCGGCGTCGGACATACCCTCAAACATTCCCGTCTTCAACCATTCGGTCACTATATTTGATGACCAGTCAATTGCGTTTTCGCACTCACCGATCAAAGCAGGTGAGTACTCGCAATGATTTTGAATAACTTTATTCCGATGCGACATTACGGAAGTTTGATGGTTGATTTCAGCTTTTAAAGTGGAGCAGCTTCATTACGGCCGAAACAGATGGCAGACTCAGCATTCCTTTAGCCTTCAGGAACTCCAGCTTTCCGAAAGACAGCAAGTGAGCTGTCGAGGCCGGCTTTCGCGGCAGCTTCCGGCGTCATGTCTTTCGTCCGTCCGAAGACTTCTACGCTGAGCGCATCGCTGTAGTGGATGCTCTGGAGAGCCTGCAGGAAGCCGGTCAGGTTGATGACACCTTCGCCGGGCAGCAGACGCTGATTATCGTGGATCTGCTCTGGAGGCAAGTTGGGCGAATCATTGAAATGGACGTGCACGATGCGATCACGGCCGGCGGCAATGATGTTCTCAGTAGTGGCTCCCGCATGGTGCCAATGCCAGGAATCGAGCAGCAGTCCGACGTTGGGACCACATTCTTTGGCGAAGGCGAGCATGTCGTTCATACGCCAGATGAATTCATATTTATGCATTTTGCGGAATTCAAGCGGGCCCAGGAATTCAAGGCCGAGGCGGACGTTGTGACGCGCCAGAATGCGGGCGCTTTCTGTAAACCGCTGCTTATAGATCTGGCGCAACTCCTCTTTGGGCGTGTCGCTCGACGGCATGATGTACGTGATCATGCGCGGGCAGTGGATAGCGGCAGCGAACTTGGCGGCAGCGTCGAGCCGTGCGAGAGAGGCCTTGAAGGTTGCATCGTCTTTCCGGAATTCGACCGGGAAATCGATGACAGCCGGCTTGATCTTCAGGCCGGCAAGCAGGTCATTGGTCGCGCTCGCGCCCGCTTGCATGGCCGGGCCCAGCATGATGTCTGTGCCGGGAAAGCCGGTTTTCGCGGCCAGGCGCGCGAAGTCAGGCCACGGAACACGACCTTGCAACAGGACGCTGTTCAATGAAAGATACATGTTGCGCTCGGCGGCGAAAGCCTTGTAAGAGAGCGCGGCTGCAGCGAACAATTTGCCAAACGATCTTCGGGATATCAAATAAGACACGCAGTCGATCATACCGGGAGTAGCATAGCGTTGAGGAGTCTGAAGGCATGAACAGACGTGAGATGATGGCCACTACAGGAACTGCGGCGCTTGCGGCGCTTTGCATGCCGAAGCTGTTAAAGGCTGCGGCCCCAGCGAGCCGGGTTGCGATTGTGCGTTGCCGCGATTACGCGCAGTACGGGCAACAACTCTCTCGCGCGTTCGATCAGATCGGCGGGATCGAGAAGCTGGTGCGCGGAAAGACCGTTGCGCTCAAACTGAACCTCACGGGGAATCCGAAGAACTTTCCGCTGACGCCTGAGCTTCCTTATCGGACCAATCCGCAATCGGTGGCGGCGACAGTACATCTGTTTGCTAGGGCGGGTGCGCGGCGCGTTCGCATCATTGAAAGCTTCTTCCCCGCCGATCAGGATCTCTCATTGTGGGCACGCTACGGGCTGGACGTAAATGCGATTAATAACATGGGCGTGCCGGTGGTTTGGGAAAATGTGCAGAACCTGGGCAACTACAAGCAATATGTGCGGATGAAAGTGCCCTGGGGCGGATACACCTATCCGGCATACCACCTGAACCCGGCGTTCTATCAGTGCGACGTGTATGCTTCGATGGCGAAGCTGAAGAACCATTGGATTGCCGGCGTGACGATGACGATGAAGAACAACTTCGGTAACACGCCCTGTTCGCTCTATGGCGGGGACTGCGGACCTAGCGGGAACGAGCGTCCGACGAAAGAGCGCGGACAGGTGCTGCACGACGGAACGACGTCTGCACCCAAGGGAGTAGATGCCGAGTTGCATCCTGATTCGCCGCGTGATCCGGGCTATCGGGTTCCGCGCATTCTGGTGGATCAGAATGGTATTCGGCCAATTGATATCGCAATCATAGATGGCGTCGAGACGGTGCGGGGCGGCGAAGGCCCTTGGCTTCGGGGCTTGGAAAAGATGACACCTGGCGTAATTATTGCCGGACGCAACGCCGTCTGCGTGGACGCTGTCGGGATGGCTGTGATGGGCTACGATCCGTATGCCGAGCGCGGCTCTTCTCCGTTCATCCGAGGCGACAACTCCTTGCGTCTCGCAGAAGAAGCAGGGATCGGAACACGGGACTTGAAACGTATCGAAGTAGTCGGCCTTTCAATTAAGGACGCGCACATCAATTTCGGCCCCGGAGCGGTTGGTAAGAAACTGAGCGAATTGAACTCGTAATCACACTTAATATGAAGCGTGTTGGAGCACTTGCTTATGTGCGAATCAATTTGCTCTAAAACCCAGGCTCTAAAACCAACCCAGCTGCCAAAATTTCTACTTATCCTGGACCAGTTTTCCCAGGTAGGGTCCACAATGCTCGCAGCGCAGCATTGCTGGTTGTGCTTAATCTTGTTTTGCTGACTGCGGAAGTATAGCCCGAATCACCAGCGATGCTCCGAAACAAATGATGAGGCATTTGATGAGCAGATATGCGTTGTAGCGCCAGGCAAGAATCGCGAAACACACCGTAAAGCTGACGTAATAGCTTTCCGCGAGAATGCTGGTGAGCCACTGCGGTTTTGCGGGAAAAGCAGGTACGCGGGCGCGCAAACTGCGCAAGAATCGCGGGACCTTCTGCTTGTACGCAAGATACGCCTCGCCCTGTTGTGCAGAAAGATGGGCCTCTTCAGCAAGGATGAGACGGAAGTAAAAGATGGCCTGTGCAGCAATAAACAGGATTGCGCCCGTGGGTGGCATCAGAATAGAAACCGCGAGCGAAAAGATGAAAGTACCCATATACAGCGGATTACGCGTATAACGATACGGCCCTGCTGCAATCACTTCCGTTCCGTGGAGGGACGTGTCATGGACGACAGCGGTTCCGAGGTACGCCGTGCCCCAGATGCGGAAGATTGTTCCTTTGATGGCGCAAAGAAGCGCGACTACGGTAAGCAGAACCGTAGCGCTTTCAAGCGAAAGCAAGTGCGCGCTGGCCAGCGCTCCCGGCAGCTCAAGCCATGTGGTGGAAACGTGTCCCGAGCCGAAATAACGCGACCATGGTACCCAGAAGCCGAGCACATAAAACAGAGCACCGATAACAAGCCGAAAGCGGAATTCGAATTGGGTGGCCTTCATCGCGCAGCAGTCCCGTTTGCGTTCTTGTAGACCACCCCAGCTTTCATAACAAACTGAACATCCTGGAGCAGACGAATGTCCTTCAGCGGATCGCCGTTAACAGCAATGATGTCGGCCCACTTGCCCGGTTCGAGCGAGCCGACGTGGCTCGTCCAGCTCATGAGATCGGCGGCGTTGAGAGTTGCCGTTTGCAATGCTGCCAGAGGCGTCATGCCGAACTGGTTCACATAGACATCCAGCTCATGCGCGTTCAATCCATGCGGATATACAGCAGCATCTGTACCCATGGCCACCTTCACGCCAGCGGCAATTGCCTTTTTCGCGTTCGCTTTTTCAACTGCGCTTACGTCCTTCATCTTCTGCTTGTAGAAAGCAGGCAGGTTTCCGTGTTCCTGCACCCAATCAATTAAATATGCAGTGGGCACAAAGTAGTTCCCATGCTGCTTCATGGCGGCAATGTCTTCATCGTTCATGTACGAGCCATGCTCGATGGAATCGATGCCCGCTTCTGTCGCCCACAAAATTCCCTGCGAGCCGTGCGCATGCGCTGCCACTTTGCGGCCGAGGCGGTGCGCGTCGGCAGCGATGGCCTTCATTTCTTCGAGCGTATATTGGGATGCCTGCGGGTCATCGCCTTTGGAAAGCACGCCGCCGGTGGCGCAAATCTTAATGACATCGGCGCCATATTTAATCGTCTCCCGGACCTTGTGCTGCACAGCTTCAACACCGTCGGCTACTCCGCCCGCAGTTTGGTGATATTCGAAAGGAAGCAGATTGTCATCGCAGTGGCCTCCGGTAATGCCGAGTGGAGGCCCGCTTACCTGCATGTGTGGCCCTTCGATCAATCCTTCATTGATGGCGTCACGCAGGTCCACATCCGCATAGCCTTCAGCGCCAACATTGCGAACCGTTGTAATACCTGCTTCCAGCGTCACTTTTGCATTGCGAGCGCCGATCAGAGCACGCTTGGCAACGCTTGTTGAAAGCTCGTGGTATGGGTCGAAATTCGTATCATCGGTCAGGTGCGTGTGGACATCAATCAGTCCGGGCAGCACTGTCATACCGCGAAGATCAATTTCTGTGTCTCCGTTTTGCTTCGGAATAGAAGCGGTCGGCGCAATCGCTGAAATGCTGTCACCGGTAACAACGATGGTCTGATCGGCAGCCTCATTTCCCGTATGCACGTCGATGACGTGGCCTGCGCGAATCAATGTGCGCATCGGCGCGGATTGCGATTGAGCTGCCGCAAGAAGAACTGAAAAGGAGAGTGCCAGAGAAAAGAAAAGACGGCGTACAGTTGAGGTCATGCGAATATCCGGAAGAGAAGATGTGCGGCAAGTCTAGCAGATGAAGGATGGAAACCAGCACATCTTCAATCAGAGCAGGACATTGTCGATCAACCGCGTCGTCCCCACGAAAGCAGCTACCGCAACCAATGATCTGCTACTCACATCTGGTATGTCCTCAAGAGTGTCCGGATGTACTACGGCGATGTAGTCCACGCGTACATCGGGTTCCTGAGCAAAAACCGAACGAGCAACTTCGATTAGTTTTGCCGAGGATTTTTCACCGGATGCTGCCGCCTCTTCCACCTTTCGAAGGACACGATGCAGCACCAGCGCCTGATGCCGCTCCTTCTCGGATAAATAGCGATTGCGCGAGCTTAGCGCCAGCCCATCCAACTCGCGGACAATCGGACAGACCACCAACTGCACAGGACAATTTAGGTCGCGAACCATCTTCCGGAGCACGGCAACCTGCGCCGCGTCTTTTTGACCGAAGAATGCCTTATGCGGCATGGCGATGTGAAACAACTTGCTGACGACAGTTGTCACACCGCGGAAATGTCCCGGTCGCGAAGCGCCGTCGAGACGTTCGCTCACGCCCTCTACCAGAACGAAAGTGCTCGCGCCGGCTGGATACATCTCATCTACGCCTGGAGCGAAGACCAGGTCAACGCCTTCGCGCTCAAGAAGCGCGCAATCCTCGTCGAAAGTACGCGGATATTTTGAGAAGTCTTCGTTAGGCCCAAATTGTGTCGGATTTACAAAGATCGAAACAACCACCACATCGCATTCGGCCCGTGCTGCGCGTACGAGCGACAGGTGCCCTTCATGCAGCGCGCCCATTGTTGGTACAAGGCCCACAATGCGGCCTTCGCCGCGTGATTGCGCACAGGCAGACTGTGTCTCTGCAACTGTTCTGAGAATCAGCATCTGGGCTAGGCTTTACGACGGAGTGGCAAGGCTGTTTCAGATGCCGTGCGTGTCTCTTTCGGCAAATGGTAGCTTTCGCTCTCGCTGGGGAATTCGCGCTGCTCCACATCGCGCAGGTAACCATCAATAGCCGACCGGAACAAGCCGGCGGCATCGCCATACTGTCGAACAAACTTTGCCGGCCTGGAAAAACTCAGGTTCACGAGATCATGAAAGACCAGAATCTGGCCGTCGCAATCAGGACCCGCGCCAATGCCGACTGTCGGAATATTCAGCCTGTGCGTAATATGCTGGGCAACTTCGCGCGGCATGCCCTCCAGCACAATCAGGACGGCGCCGGCCTCTTCAAGCGCAAGCGCGTCTTTCAACAAAGCATCGGCAGCAGCGGTAGATTTCCCCTGCACCTTATATCCGCCCATGCGGTGGACCGATTGCGGCGTAAGCCCAAGATGACCGATGACCGGGATCTCAGCATCCGTCAGGCGCTCGACCAGTTCCACGCGATTTGCGCCGCCTTCAATCTTGACCGCTTCTGCTCCGGCTTCTTTCATAAAGCGCGCAGCGTTGGCGACGCTTTCCTCAATGTTCACATGATAGGAGCCGTACGGCATATCGGCTGCGACAATGGCATGCTTCACCGCGCGGCGCACAGCGCGCGTATGGTGCAGCATCTCATCCACTGTAACCGGCAAAGTGGTATCGTAGCCGAGCACGACCTGCGCCAGCGAATCACCGACGAGGATCAGGTCAACACCTGCCTCGTCTACAAGTCTTGCCGTGGCATAGTCGTATGCTGTAAGCGCGGTAATGGGTCTGCCGCTCTGCTTCTTTTCCTGAAGTGTCTGGATGGTCACCTTGGCGCGAGCCGCCGAGGCATTTTGCGCGTCTGCGCTACAGAAATTGGTAACACTCATCATTGTCTCCAGTGCAGCTCCCGTCAGGGATGCTACCCGAACCCAACTTTTGACTATACGCCGCGCTGCGGCCTGCCGCAAACCGCCGAATTTGGGAAGATTTGTGAACTTCTTCTATCTCTTGCTGATAACGGCCTGCTTCAGCGTGAATATTCCGGTTCAATCCCCCTCCGACGTAATGTTATCTCTGCCGCAGGCGAATCCCACCGCAGACGGTACAATAGAAGGTTGCCATGGGTACCGCTGCCGAACTCATACAGATCGACCTCGCTCCGCGCAAGCCTGCGCCTAAGCCGGACTGGCTGAAAGCGCGTGCCCCGGTAGGCGATAACTACCACAATCTGAAGAAGCTGGCGCGCAGCCTCAATCTGCATACGGTGTGCGAATCGGCGCACTGCCCCAATATCGGCGAGTGCTGGAACCATCGCACCGCCACATTCATGATGCTTGGCAACACCTGCACTCGCCGGTGCGGCTTCTGCGCAGTGCCTAAAGGGCGTCCGGATGCGATTGATTTCGACGAACCGCGCCGCGTAGCTGAAGCTGTTGCCACGTTAGGGTTAAAGTTTGCAGTCATCACCAGCGTCAACCGCGACGACGATATTCTGGGCGGCGCGCGCGCCTTTGCTATGGTCATTGATGAGATTCGCAAACAGGCGCATGGCTGCCAGATAGAAGTGCTGATTCCTGATTTTCAGGGCAATGAAGAGGCGATTCGCACGGTAGTGGAAGCGCGTCCGGAAATCCTGAACCATAATACGGAGTCAGTGCCGCGTCTCTATCGCGCCGTTCGCTCCGGAGCACGTTATGAGCGGACGCTGCGGTTGCTTGAATATGCAAAGGAATTGGATTCGCGTGTTACGACCAAATCGGGCGTGATGGTCGGTCTTGGCGAAGAGATGGATGAATTGCTCCAGGTATACCGCGATCTTGCCGCTGTCGGAACTGACGTGCTTACCATCGGGCAGTATCTGCGGCCTTCGAAAGACCACCTGCCTATGGCGCGTTATTACACTCCGGATGAATTTGCTTTCATGAAGCAGGAAGCACTGAAGATGGGCTTCCGCCATGTGGAATCCGGACCGCTTGTGCGTTCCTCTTATCATGCTCATGAGCAGGCGAACTCTTCCGGCGTGACTATGCTGATGTAAGCCCGGCCTTTCGGATTAAAAATTGTATACAATTATCCCCACTCGAAAATCCCGCCGTTTTGGAGTGTTGGATGACCACTCGCCGTGCTTTTCTTTGCAGCGCATCTTCCGCTGCCGCTTTTAGTCTCTCTGTACCAAAGCTGGCCTTTGCATCTGCGTCAAAGACAATACCTGCTCCCGACTCCGGGATCGACACATCTACCAGCGAGATGCGGGCGTATATCGAGCGCTTCTCCGCAGACCAGGATTTGCTCCGGCGCTATTACAGTATCCCTTTTGCGCCACAAACGCACGACCGCATGCGCAGGTTCTACACAGAATGGAAGAGCGAACTGGATCGAGTTGATTTTGACAGACTGAGTGAAGATGGCCGCATTGACCACATTCTCTTTCGGAATTATCTCGACCGCCATCTCAGCCATCTGGATGAGGACTCGCAATTTGAGAGTGATGCAGCCCCCTACATTCCTTTTGCCGATGCCATCATCGCGCTGTTTATGGATCAACGCCAAATTAAGCCAATCGACGGCAAGCAGTCCGCAGCCACACTGTCGCAATTAAAACAAACCTGTGCCGACACGCAGAAAGATCTTGAGACAAAGCTGTCTGTGATCAAGGACGATCCCAGGAGTCTCACTGCGCAGCGGCGGCGCGAGGCTGCAAACCGCGCCGCACAAAACCTGCACGAATTACGGAAGGTGCTGCACAACTGGTTCGAGTTTTATGACGGTTATGACCCGATGTTTACCTGGTGGGCTGAAGAGCCTTACAAGGAAGCGGATGCTGCGCTCGACGCTTACGGCAAATTTCTTACCGAAAAGATAGTCGGGCTGAAGCCGCCGGCTCATGACCAGAAGAACCCATCATCGAGCGAAGGAGATGAGGACGCTTATGAACAGTCCATGGCTGCTGCTCATCCAGGTGATACAAGCGACATCATCGGTCACGCCATTGGCCGCGATGCGCTGCTGCGCGAGCTTCAATTCGCAATGATTCCGTATACGCCGGAAGAGCTTATCGCCATCGCCGAAAAGGAGTTTGCCTGGAACGACACCGAGATGATTCGCGCCTCGCGCGAAATGGGCTTTGGTGATGACTGGAAGAAGGCCCTCGAAAAGGTGAAGAACATCTATGTCGAACCCGGCAAACAGACCGAGCTGGCGCGCAAATACGTTGAGCAGGCGCTTGAATTTATTGATCAGCATGATCTGGTGACAGTCCCTCCGCTGGCCCGCGAAACCTGGAGGATGCGCATGATTCCTCCGCAACAGCAACTGGTCTCTCCATTCTTTCTGGGCGGCGAAGTGTTGCAGATTTCCTACCCAACTAACACCATGTCCTACGACCAGCGCATCACCACCATGCGCGCCAACAATATCGCTATGTCGCATGCGACGGTCTTCCACGAGATGATGCCCGGGCATGAGCTTCAGGGCTTTATGGAGCATCGCTATCGCGAATATCGCCTGGCGCTCGGAGGTACGCCGTTCCTGATCGAAGGATGGTCGCTTTACTGGGAAATGCTCTTCTGGGACATGGGTTTCGACCGTACTCCGGAAGAACGCGTCGGCGCGCTGGCCTGGCGACGCCATCGTTGTGGACGCATTGTCTTTTCGCTCAATTTCCATCTTGGAAAATGGACGCCGCAGCAATGTATCGATCTTCTCGTGAATCGTGTCGGTTTTGAGCCGCAGGCCGCGACCGGCGAAGTGCGACGCTCACTCGGAGGCGCGTATGAGCCTCTTTATCAGGCTGCTTATCTGCTGGGTGGCATGCAGATTTACGCTTTGCATCGCGAACTGGTCGGATCGGGTAAGATGACGAACCGGCAATTTCATGATGCGGTACTTAAGGAGAACAACATCCCGGTCGAGATGATCCGCGCCAGCCTTACACGGCAGACTCTTCCACGCGATTTTCGCACGCAATGGAAGTTCTATGGCGAAGTGACGTCTGCACCGGCTCAATGAGCAACTTTGGGCAGGTTCCAATGCTCATGGACCGCGATCATGCGCAGGCCAAAGCAGACCGCGAAGCCGATTACAGTTGCCACAGCGGGACGCATCTTCAGTCTCAGACAAAGAATCATGGCAGCGGCTCCGGCCAGTGCCGCAGCCGCATAGACATCGGAGCGAAGTACGGAAGGAACCCGCGCCAGCAGTACATCGCGAACTGTTCCGCCGCCCACGCCGGTAATGCCTCCCATCAGCATCGCCAGAAATGGGTGGATCTTAAAATCGAGCGCTTTCGCTGCTCCGGCAACAGCGAATAGCGCTAATCCGGCAGCGTCGAGCGTTATGAGCAACGATTCCGGAACTTTGTTAACAAAGCTGCTCTGAAAAAAGACAACAGCCCCGCCGGCAAATGCTGCAGCCGGATAACGCCAGTCGCGAATGGAATTCGGAGGGATGGCTCCGATCAACACATCGCGAATAATGCCGCCGCCAAGAGCCGTCGCGAAGGCCAGCACCATTAGCCCAAGAATGTCGAGCTGGTTTAGGACCGCGGCCGTGGCGCCTTCCACTGCGAATACAAAGGTGCCGATGAGATCAATAGCCAGCAACAAAGTGGCTGAATGGAATGTAATGGACGAGCGCTTGTCAGGTATCATTTCGTGTCCGGGTTGAAGACCAGAGTAATGGCATCTATTTGCAGAAACAAATACTCTATTTACAGAGACTTGATTATGGTTGGCGGACTGTATTTCACTCAATTGGCCTGAAATAGTCTTGATTCCCGATACATTTGTACTCGTCTGGTGTTAGGAGTTCTTAATGAAGAAAAGCCGTTCTGCGCTGTTTCATTGCTGTTTTGCCTTACTTTTCGGCCTGATGAGCCTTTCTCAGGCACCTGTTTTGCATGCGCAGGGGCGCGTGAGCGATAAAGATGTGGAAGCTCTCATGAAGAACCTGAAGGAAGACTCCAAATCATTCAGGGAAAACTTTGATGCGGCACTTAAGAAGAGCGCCATCCGCAGGACCAGCCAGGAAAAAGACGCTAAGGGTCTGGTTGCCAGCTTCGAGAAGCAAACCGACTCCATGTTCAGCGAGTTCAAAAAGTCCAGGCGCGGCGATGTCGCGGTCGAGACTACGATCGGCAGCGCCCAGGAAATCGAGCGGCTCATTTATAACTTGCAGCTCGACTCAAAGACGCTTTCCCAGTGGGAAAAGATTCGAGCCGAGCTGGATCGGGTATCGAGCGCCTTCGGCATCCATGCGCCCTACAGCCGCATGTGAGGATGACGCGACTTGTTCAACAAAGTAAAATACCGCTTTTGAACACTGATAGAGGAAGATAACTATGGCAGTTTCAGTGATGGCCGGCATTCCGGCGCTCAAGGACACGCACAGCCAGCTTAAGGCACGCATGGATAAAGCCGTGCAGGACTTTCAGACAAACCTTGCATCGACCCGTACCGGACGCGCTTCCGTAGCGATGCTCGATCAGGTGAAGGTGGATTATTACGGCACTCATACGCCAATCAATCAATTGGCGCAGCTCAGCACTCCTGATGCCAACATGATCGTCATTCAACCCTGGGATGCGAGCGTAATCGGCGAAATCGAGAAGGCGCTCCGTACTTCAGACCTCGGCTTCAATCCACAGAATGACGGCAAGATTCTGCGCGTCCCGGTTCCTCCGATGACGGAGGAGCGCAGGCGCGAAGTAGTCAAGCACCTGAACAAAGTTCTTGAAGAGCACAAGACCGCAATACGGAATATTCGCCGCGACGGCAACGACCTCATTAAGAAGGCAGCCAAAGAAAAGAAGATCTCTGAGGACGAGGAAAAGCGCTCGCTCGATGAGATTCAAAAGTTGACGGATGAAGAGATTCGTCGCATGGACGAAATGAGCAAGAAGAAAGAAGCGGAAATTATGCAGGTTTAGGTTGTGCGCTCCATCTAGGAACAAAGCCGCTGTTTTGCAGCGGCTTCTCAGTCTAACTAAATCATTTTGCAAGTAGGTGTAGACCGTCATTCTGAGGAGCAACGCGACGAAGAATCTCAATGATTGTCCAGCATCGCTTAAGATTCTTCCTCCCCTTCCTCCCCGTTCCACTCAGAGTCAGGTCGTCAGAATGACGACCTTTTTTACTTAACTCCTTACATTAAAAACTTCTGAACATTCCCTGACGGCATGGTTCCCGGTAACCTGCGTCCAAGTTCGCTGCGGACCTGATTCAGGCCGTACATGCAATTCTCGAAAGATTCAGAGAGGCGGCCAAAAAGCGGGGCTTCGACAGCATACTCGAATAAATCGAATGTCGAAACGATGTAATAGCTCTCTTTGCCGGCCCGAATCATGTCATAGAGATTAGCGTTTTCATTCTCGCGCCATTTGTGTACCGATTCGGGATACATGCCGGTGCAGAAGAGGGCATAGTCGCCAATATGCTTGCGGATTTCGCGCTCGGCATCGAACGAAGGCGCAGTTCCGTTGACAGGGTCGGAGGCGAGCAGCATTTCGGCTACTTCTTTCAAAGGGCGGCCCTCAGGATCGCGAATCGGATAGAGACGGTCAGAGATACAGAAGTCGGTTAACAGATCGGCTACGTAGCTGGTTACTTCGCGATCGTCAATACCGGCGTGCTCGCTGTAGCATTCTGCAACAACATCGTGAAAGAACTGACGCAACGCATGGTCCTGAGAAATCATATTGGCCCTCCTTGCTCGGCCGGCGCGCTGGAAGGCGCTCGTTCTTTCTGATGCGCCTTCCTGTCGAGGCCGCTTACACCTTATGGATTACAAATGAATGAATTCGTTTCATAAGACAAGAGACTTGTTTGGTTCCCATCAAATTTTTAGCAGTCGCAGTGCCAAAGTGCGAGCATCCTACTTAAATCTTGCTGAAACGTCTGATTCATCATTCCCACCATAGAACGGGCGTATGATGAGTTGCGCGTCTTTTATTGGAAGGACACAGCTCATGGCAAAGCAGACTTCCTCCAAACATCCGCACAAGCCATCTCATCCCGCAAAAAAACCGCATCCTACCCCGAAGCCGACTCCTGCGCCCACCCAATCCAGCAATCAGCCTGTTTTCGCGCAGCCCACGCCAACTCCTGATCCGACATCTTTTAAGGTCCCTCACCCCTCTGATTCCGGGCTCTACAAGAAAGTCAATACCAAGCAACTGCAGCCCATTCCTGCGCCGCGCGGGGGTGCGGCAGAGCCAATCCTTACCCTGGCCGAGGTCTATGGCGATCAGGGAACAGCAAAGGCACAGGCAATCCAGCAGGCGGGGCAGATTGTCTTTCATTCTGTTGGCGATACGGGAACGGTGCATGGGCCGCTGACGCAGAATGAAGTGGCCGACAAGATGGTGGCCGACTTTAATGAAAGTGATCCGGCAAATGTTCCGGCATTTTTCTTTCATCTCGGCGATGTGGTGTATAGCTTTGGCGAGGCCAAGTACTACTACGACCAGTTCTACGCCCCGCATCGGGAATATCCGGGCCCGATTATTGCCATTCCCGGCAATCATGATGGGGTAGTGTATTCAGGTGATCCGGCACCCACGCTTGACGCTTTTCTGCGTAATTTCTGCGCCGTCGCTCCGGTCAGCACACCGGAAGCAGGCGGGTTGTTGCGCACGGCGATGATTGCGCCGGGCGTCTATTTCACCTTCGATGCGCCGTTTGTGCGTATTCTGGGCCTGTATTCGAATGTTCTTGAGGATCCTGGAGTCATTTCCAGCGAAGGCGGTACTCGAAAGGGCGTAACGGACGTTCAACTGACGTTTCTTAAGACTGCATTGGCCCGGTGCAAATCAGAAAATTACGCCGGCGCAGTGATTGTGGCGGTACATCATCCTCCTTACACGGGTGGGACTGTACACTTTCCCAGCCCGAACCTGTCGGCTGATATCGACAGCGCCGCGCAGGCTTCTGGTTTCTGGCCACATGCCGTTTTTTCCGGGCACTCGCATAATTATCAGCGGTTTACGCGGACGGTGAACGGCATGTCCATTCCATACATAGTGGCCGGCTGCGGCGGGCATTCCCCCCTGGCTGCGCTGCAAACGGATGCCAACGGCAATCCGATCAGGACACCGTATCCGATTGACAACGAATTGACTCTAAACAGCTACGACGATACCGACTTCGGTTATCTCCGGGTCGTAGTGAACGCCCAGATGATGCGCGTTGAGTATCACCCGGCTTCGGACAGTTCGACAACCAAGACTCCGGATGACAGGGTTACGGTGAATCTGGCGACGCGGACGATTTTATAGAACCCCTATATTTCGCTAAATTATTCGAATAAAGCTGGTTGGTACGCCTGCACTTTATGCATTTTCTTATAAGCGTAGAGCGGGCACATTAGTTGTCATTCTGTCGATAAACAGGAAGGCAGTGTCGATTCTGCGTGTTGGGGTGGAAAGTGAAGAATCCCAGGATGATCCGATGCCCCGTTAATTCCTGAAGGGCAGAATGCGGGCTGTTTTAACTTGTTTCTTTCGTTTAATAATGCCGCAGGCTGCGAATCTGGCGGCGGAGGTGGGCAATTTCGCGGCGGGTGCTGCGGAAGACCGGCACGACAAATGAGCGGGACATGCGCGGCAGCTCGTGAAACATGGAAATCAGGAGATTCAGCTGGTCTTTCTTTGTAGCCAAATCACGTTCCAGAGCCGCAAGAATCTGTGTTCGCTCCGGGGTCTGAGCGTTTAGCATTATCCAATGGTAACCATACGAGAGGCGCATTGTCATCCCCGGGAAGGTTGATTGTGCTTCAGCCAGTTACGAAATGGCACTCAAAAGACCACAATGTACCGTTCTGTAAGACTTATGGCGGCGCTCCGCGTTGCACATTCCGCTGTTTCGTGCCGCGCTATAAGCTTAAGCTGAAATCAGCGCCACTGCAATGACTGCGAGCGCCATGCCGATGGTCTGATTGCGTGTGGCCCGCTCGCGCAGCAGCCAGACGGCCAGTAGGATCGTGCCCGCAGGGTAAAGCGACGACAGAACCGCGGCTACATCGAGCCGTCCGGTCAGCGAGGACGCGGTGTAGAGCAGGTTTCCAGTCGTGTCCAGAATGCCGGCAACGGCTGCCAGCGGAAAGACGGCGCGCCAGAAGGTTCCTATCTGCGAAGATTCTTTTCGGGACAGGGTTTTCATTGTCATGAGGCCCAGCGCAACCGCGCAGGAAACCGAGCCGACACGCGAAAAAGTCAGCGCCCAAATCACGCTGTCTCTTCCTGCAACATGCAGAAAAACAAGCAGAAAGCCGAAGCAGACACCGGCCAGAACCGCCAGGCCGAGGCCATGCGGGTGCGGGCTTGTTCCAGGCGTATAGGCAATCAGCCAGATGGCCACCCCGGCGACGGCAAAGCCTGCGAGTTGCAAAGCCGCAGGACGGGCTTCACTGAAGAAGGAAACCAGGACGGGAACGGCCGCGGTGAGGACGCCGGACAAGGCAGCTACCAATCCCATTGATCCAAGCGAAAGGCCTTTATACAGAGCGAGCAGGCCTATGCCGCCTGCGAGTCCGGCGAGCAGGCCGAAAACAACGGTGTGGCGAGTGGGCGTTCCGCTCGGATGAATTGCGAGAACAGCCAGCAAGGCAAGAAAGCCAAGGCCGTGCGCAATCATCAGAACAACGGCAGGAGTGGACCGGCGCGTGACGATACCGCCGCAGAAATCTGAAGTGCCCCAGACGGCGGCAGCCAGCAATGCAAGGGCGGATGCTTCTCCGCCCGGAGTCATCATTGCCGCATGGAGGCGGACGGATAGTAGCCGTCTTTCGCCGTTACATCCAGATTGGGCACTTCCACGTTGACTGTGATCTTGTGGAACTTGTCGCTCATTACCCCCGCGTGGGTGTAATAGCCGAGAGTGTAGGCTGCGCGCACTGATTCGGTAATTTTTGCGAAGCTGGTCTGAATACCGTTTTCGGAGTACTGCGATTGCAGCGCCCCTCCGGTCGCCAGTGCATATTTCGGCATGATGTTGTCGCGCATGGTTGGAACCAGCGGGATGTGCCACTTGTCGAGATATCCCACGCCCCACATCGCCGAATCGCCCACCAGCGTGCCGTATACGGAAATATCGTTGGTCAGCAGATAACGCACTACTTCTTTGTAGGAGGCCTTGCTGCCGGACTCCTTGCCGTCGCTGATGACATAAAGAACGCGACGACGGCCTTTAGGCTGTTGAGCAAGCGATTTCGCAGCAGCAAGAATCGCGTCGTTCAAAGGATGCACTTCCTTGGGGATGACGATAAAGCCGGCATTTCCGCGCTGCGGCGCAAGGTTCGGATCTACCTGCTTGCCGTTGATGGTCATGCCGTTATCTAGCGGACCACCGGGAGAAACCACACCCATATCGCGTCCCGGGGCCTTTGCGCTTTGAAAAGCCGCCGGCAGGCGAGCGCCCTGCGCCCCAGTGAAATCAGTCACCATGCGGGTGCTGCTGTTATAGGCAAAGATCGCGACGGAATCGGCAGGCGTAAATGCGCCTGTTACCGCTGACAGGCTCTGATTCACTTTGGCCATCACGTCAGAAGGCAGGCTTTGATCGATGACAAATGCGACAGAGAGAGGCAACGGATCGACGGAGAAGAAGGCAATGCGCTGGCGCTGTCCATCTTCATAAATCTTGAATTGCCGCCATGTCAGACCAGCGACCAGCTGATGGTTCTTCTTTTCGCGCACGGTTACCGGCACATCGACGTAGGTAACCGGAACGCGAATCAGGAACGCCCCCGTTTCCCCCGGCTTGGGAATTTCGGGCGCTTCCTGTTGCGGGGTATTGTCCTGCTGCGGAGCCGACTGCGCATCTGAGGAAGAAGATCCGGCAGGCTGAGTATTGGCGGGTGAAGGCGGCGGCTGCACTGCTTCCGGGCCGGCGCCTTTTCCCGGCGCAACCTGGTTTTTTAGATTGTTGAGATCCGTGGACCCGGCAGGCTGTGGGGCTGGAGCATCGGGAATACTCTGCTGTTGCTGCTGCTGGAATCCGCCCAGCATAAAAAAGGCCAACGCCGCTGCCAAAAAACCTTGCATCACTTAAAAACCCCCGCCAAATTGCGACTTCCATCTGCCGTCTGGCGTGAGCGGCAGCATGATTACACTGTGTTTAGATGCTTTTAACCCACGTTTCGTCATCAAATTGCATCATAACGCCGGGTGCAAAGCTGTTCTTAAAGACTACCAGATTGAAGCTCCCGACGCGTTTACGGCCGGCCGGATTGACCTTTGTCGTCATTTCTTCGTCCAATGATTAGAATCCGTCTTACGGCTACTCAATCATGCGGTTCCGCTTACTCTTCCCCGTCGTTCTGATCTTCGCTATGGCCTCGCTGACACTTTGTGCGCAGGAGGCCCCGTCTCCGGATGCGCCTCCGGTCAGCAACGCGCCGGACACCAGCCAGACAGAAGACAAGCCGGCGACCACGTTGAAGGTCAATGTGAACCTTGTCAGTTTGTACTTCACGGTGCACGACAAGCGCGGGGGACTGATCCCGAATCTGACAAAGGATGACTGCACGATACTGGAAGACAAAGAACCGCAGAAGATCAAGAACTTCTCCGCCGAGAGCAATTTGCCTCTCACGCTCGGTATTCTGCTGGACACCAGCGGCAGCCAGCAGTACGTTCTGCCCATGGAACAGCAGACGGGCAGCGCTTTTCTGAAACGCATTCTGCGCCCGAAGGACCAGGCATTTCTCGTTTCCTTTGACGTACAGATCAGCCTACTGCAGGACTTTACCAGCAGCGCCCGCCAACTTGAAAAAGCGATGAATGAAGCGGAGATCAACACCGGCGGCGGTGGCGGTGGTGTACCCGGTATCGGACAGGGACCGGTCCCGGTGCAGGGCATGCCGAAGGGCACGCTGCTCTATGACGCGGTGTATCAGGTGGCAAATGACAAGCTGCGTTCGGAAACAGGGCGCAAAGCCATCATTCTCCTTACCGATGGAGAAGACCAGGGCAGCACGCATAAAATTGCCGATGCCATTGAAGCAGCGCAGAAGGCGAATCTCATTATTTATGTTCTGCTGATTGCCGATCGCGGCTTCTATTCGAATTACGGTTACGGCATCAACCTTGGATACACCGGCGCGTCAGCAATGAAGAAGATGGCCGACGAAACCGGCGGACGGATGATCGATGTCGGTAACAACGGCAAGAAGATGGAAGCCGCCTTTCAGCAGATTGAAGATGAGTTGCGGACACAATACCTTGCCAGCTACACGCCGACCAATAACAAGCTCGACGGCACCTATCGCAAGCTGGATGTCTCATGCAAAGGCGATGGCCTGAAGGTACAGACGCGCAAAGGATACTACGCCATTGGATCGCAGGAAGAAGCCGAGGGGCAGTAGGCTGCTGACCGGGGTACAAAGCCGCTGTACAGCCTAAATACCATGGAAAGAATCTGACATAACAAATTTAAATCAGGAGCGGCAATGGCGCGTCCTACATGGTCTGGTCAGATTCAAATCTCCCTTGTCTCCATCGCAGTAAAAATCTTTCCGGCAAGCAGTTCGGCCCGGCAGAGTGAATTTCATCAGATTGATCGCAGGACGGGCAAGCGCATTCATCACCGGAATGTAGCAGACGATGAAGAGATCGGTTCCGAAGACGTTGTAAAGGGCTACGAATACCGCAAGGGCAAATTCGTTCAGATCGAGCCGGATGAATTGAAGAAGCTGCGCATACCCACGGCGACCACGATGGAGATACAGCAATTCGCGAAGATGGATGAATTGCCGCCTGCTCTTTTTGATCGCCCATATTTTATCGTTCCCAAAGATGATGTGCAGGCACGCGCGGTCGCAATCATGCGCAAGGCGCTGGAGCAAACCAAATCTGTTGGCATCGGCGAAATCGCCTTCAGTGGGCGAGAGCATCTGGCTGCACTGGCAGCGCCTGCCGACCCCAGGCAGAAGGGCCTCATGCTCTATACGCTTCGTTATGAGGAAGAGCTGCGCAGCGCAAAAGATTATGTTTCATCTATCAAAAATGTACCGGTAGATTCGAAACAGCTTGCGCTCGCCCGGACGCTGATCACCAGCAATACATCTGAATTCAGGCTTTCTGCCTACAAAAATGACTATGAAGCGGCAGTTCGCAAGCTGGTGCAGGCAAAAATCAAGCACAAGCCACTGCCGGAAGCAGAACCGAAAGTGCCACGCGGAAAAGTCATCGATCTCATGGACGCCTTACGGAAGAGCATTGCAGCGCAGGAGAAGCCATCTTCCAGAAGTCACAGAAAACGTGCCGCATAAGGTTTCGTTTGTAACGGTTTAGGTCCATTCCGCCACTATTTGGCATATGAGCGGAATCACTGAACCTTGTGACGATCCAATAGAGATGCAGCTCCGGATTCAGCGCACGGCGGAACCCGGCATCATTATGGCGATTGCCTGGGAAGGCGGGTTTATGACGCCGGGGCAGGGCTGGATCACAAGCTTTGTGCAGTGGGTGGAGTTGCGCCGCCACTTGCTCGCGACCGCGAACATTCCGCAGAAGATTCTGGACCGCGCTGAAAAATGCTTCACATCAGGCCGCATTTTCGATATCGGCATGACTGCGCGGACATCTGAGCTTCGGAAAATGGGCTTCCAAAAGCAAACAGCTTAATATCCCGCCTCTGAAATTACCGTCTTGAATCGAAAGTCTCTGAAAAAGTAGATCCTTCCTCTTCCCCTTCGTTGCACTCAGGGTCAGAGTGAGGACGACAACGTTGTTGCTGTAAAAAATTAAAGCATTTTCCTATAGCTGTAGACCAAGAATACAGTCGTCATTCAGAGCCGCAGGCGAAGAATCCCGATAGATTGTGCAAAAGCGTATCTCAGACCCCCGGAATCGAATTAAGTACGGTTTATCCACGGATTTTCACACATAGCCCCTTGTATCCATGCGCCCGCATGCGCATAATCGCCTCAGGAAGAGGGGTAGACGCCCCAAGGAGCCACGACTCGCGTTGTGAACTCGTATAACCGTCAGGACGTGTTGCGTATCCTGCGCATCCATCCCCGGCAATTGCGCGAATGGGAGCGCGCCGGCCTTATTGCTTCCCCTGAAACATATTCTTTTCAGGACCTTACTCAGCTTTCAAAATTGCGTAATTTGTGCGCCACGAGGCTTTCAGCCGCTAAAATTGTGGCGTCGGTTACAGCCATGCGCTCTGTCTCCGGCATGACGAACCCGCTGCTGGAGGCCGGAACAGCCCGTCGCGGCTCACGTCTGATTTTCCGGCATTCCGGCGCAACCATGGAACCAATCGCCCGCCAGTTTGTTTTCGACTTTGACGCGGACGCAAACCAACACACAACCGTCCTCGGAGCGTCTGTCCTCAGTCAAAACGGACGTGAAGCCCGCGCCAACAGCCTGTTTCTGGAGGCTGTGCGCTGCGAAGAGAACCATAAGATTGCCGAGGCTGCTGCTCTCTATGGAGAAATTCTGCTGCTTGACCCGATGCACGCGCCCGCCTGCATCAATCTTGGCACCATTTACTACAACCAGCGGCAATTTCCGGAAGCGGAACGGCTCTACCGTCAGGCTACTGCTGTCGATCCGGAATATGCGCTTGCCTTCTTTGATCTCGGCAATGTTCTGGATGAGTTGCAGAAGCTGCCGGAAGCCATTGAGGCCTACCGTTCTGCAGTCAGGCTGGTTCCAACGTATGCCGATGCGCATTACAATCTTGCTCTGGCCTATGAGCGCGTAGGACAGCGCCGCAAGGCCCTTCGCCACTGGACGGCGTATCTGAAGCTCGACAACACCGGTCCCTGGGCAAACCATGCCCGTAGTCAGCAGAAAAAGATTCTCGAACGCGAAAAACTGACTATCGTGCACCGGTCACCAAAGATGCACTCTCGGAACCTGCATCGCACCACGCCGGACCTGAAGCTGGTCTGAATTACCGCATCGGGCCGCTGACCGGCCATTCATAAATCACGACGCCCAGATTATTGAGCACTTGCATCGTGGCTTCCACATTCCGGCGAACCTGAAGGCGATTGGCACGGGTTTCGGCTGGATCTTCTTCGACGGCGATCACCCTCCCATAAGGCCAGTCTTCAGATGGAAGCGCTCCCAGCGCATCCGGCAGATCCGAGAGGCGGATTTCCAGCTCCTGCTGCCGTGCTTTGGCCGGCTTCAGCATGGCGCTTGGCAGCGCCGGGCTGCCCGTCCGGTCAGGCGAGATTACGCGCAGTGTCAAATTCTCTCCACCAACGATCAAAAAGGGGTTGCTCCAGCTCTCCTTTGTATGGATGGCCATGTAACGGCTCTTGGCCGGAGGCGGAATTTCTTCGAGCTCGAGCCGCGCCGCATCGACCTTCTTAGCTGCTGCCTGTGCTTGTTCTCGGGCTTTCTGGCGAGCCTGAGCAGCAGCATCCTGCGCGCTGGATGAAGAATTTTCCGAGCGCCGGCACCCCGTTCCGGCAGTAAACACACATGCTGAGACGATCACAAACGTGATTAATCGATTCTTAAGCATCACCACAAGGCAGCATATCAGTGACTCCGTTATCTCGCCGGGAAAGATCACCTGTTTCGGGCCAACAGGAAACCCGTTGCTTACCTAATACGGGCGCGTGGTGAGGCAAAAGGCATGGAGATATTCTGCGACGCCTATGCTGCTTTGTGTGCGGTAACCTCATGTCCACGGTAGTGCTCGATCAGTGCCGGCAGGCCGAAAGCGAGTCCGGCAACCAATGTGGTGGAGAGTAGGTCATTCCGGTAGAACGGCAGGCCGGCTGCATAGGCGGTCATCAGTCCGCTGAAGCTGTGGGGATAGATGCCCCGGAGTACAGCCCAGGCTGCAAAATTGGTCGCCAGAAAGAAGCTGGTGGATGAAAGCACGACAGCAGTTGCAATGCGGCCGGCGGAGCGGCGGTCGCGCAGCAGCAAATGACCGAGAATGATGACGGCAATATACCAGGTCCAGGTAATGAGATAGTCCTGCGTCGCAAAGGGATAGTCGTAGATCTGGGTCGTCATGTAGTAGTCGAGCCCCATAAGGGCAAGAACAGGCAGGATGGCCTGGCGCAGCGGACGGCGTGCGCCGAAGAAAAGCAGCGATCCCCCAATGGCGGTGAAATTAAGCCAGCTGTGGTGCGAGGCCACGGCGACGCGGCTGAACATGGCAAACAGAATCAAAAGATAAGCAGACATCTCATCACCTCGGCAGAGACTGGAAAGTTCATTATTTCATGTCTCGGGCTTCGGGTTCCCAGATTTTCTACAAAGTTGAGACGGTGAAAATCTGCTTTAAGCCAAACGAAGGATGAATCTCTCAAGTTATCTTGCAGAGCCGCACAACCAGTAATTAAGAAGTTATTTGGTGAATATGATGTCTGAATTCTGTAAATTCAAGGTTCTGAGAGTCTGATTAAAAATATCGAGAACACATTTTCATTTGGGCAGAATACGAAGCGAAGTCGTGAGTATGCCGAAAACGAAAGCAGATCCTTCGACTGCGCGCTTCCCTCAAGTGACAAACTTTGGGACAGGTGAGAATGAAAAGCCCGGCGCGAGGCCGGGCTTTTTGGTGTTTTGGCGCCGAAGGCGTCCTTCGATTTCGCTCAGGACAAGCCCGTGCGAATATCAGTCCCCCATGACGGGTTCTTCGGTGGCGGGGGCTGGTTTTGGGGCTGGGGCTATGGAATCGAGTGAGACCAGGCCCGGGGTCGGTTTTTCGCCGAGGATGTGCTCGCGGTAGAGCTTGGCCATGCGGGCGTTTTCGGCGTCCTGCTTGAGCTTGGCGTCGCGGGCGCGGATTTTTTCTTCGCGCGAATTCTTGGCGATGCCGAGCTTGTCGAGGGTGTCGTTAGCGGCGGCATTTACGTGCTCGTCATTAAGCGCGAGGTCGTGGCGCACGTCGCTCATGCCAACCTTCTTGCCGCCGGCAAAGATTTCGTGACGGCCATGCTCCTCATACCACTTGGTGAGCGTGGAGGTCATGTGCATCTTCTCGATGATGTTGCGCCAGCCCACGCCCGTATTGTAGGCGCAGAAGCTGATTTCGCCTTCCTGCGTGGCGTAGGGGATGATGCACTGCTCGGTGCGGCGGAAGTCGTAGTTGAAAAGGTCCTGGAACCACATGCCGGCGATGAAGAGGAAGTTCCAGCGGTCGGCGCGGCGCTTCTCGATGTCGGCCATGGTGCGGTCGGCCTTTACCGAGCCGTAATTGCGCTTGGTGGAGCCGGAGAACTTGTCGAACTTCTGCAGAAGATCAAGTACGCGCATGTGCGTAGGCGCCTTGAGCGGGTTGTAGTTCCGCAGGAGCGCCAGCGTGATGCCGACGAGCGAAAGGAACTTACCGCGGGCGGCATCGTTGATCTTGGCCACGTCGCGGGCGAGGCGGTCAGCGTTGAGGAAGGCGGTGACGGGCACGGCTTCCTTGGTTTCCTTGTCGATCATGACGGCCATGCCGATGCCGCAGTTGGGGTGGCATCCGCAGGAGATCTGTCCCCAGTCGCGGTTAGGGCCGTGGACGAGATCTGCGAAGTCAGAGAATGTGGAGATGAAGCTGATGGGGAACCAGTCACGGGTCGGCTCGCCGATGCCGGTCTGGTTCTTCACGTCGTGCGCGAGGTGCGAAAGGGTGTAGCGCTGTGCGGCGCGGCGCTCGTCGCTGACTTCCTCGTCGCGACCAGTGAATGACACGGGCTGGAAGCTGAGGAAGTTAATCTTCTTGGGGTTGTCGAGCGCGAACTGGATGATGTGGCCGACCTGCTCGTTGTTGATGCCGTTGACGATGGTGGTCACGGGAACGATGTCCACGCCGGCCTCGTGCAGGTTATGGATGGCCTGGAGCTTCACGTCAAAGAGGTTGCCCACCTTGCGGTGCGAGTTGGCCGCATTGCCGATGCCGTCGAACTGGAGGTAGGCGTAGCGCAGACCGGCTTCAGCTGCGGCTCTTGAGAACTCCTTCGACTTGGCGAACTCGATGCCGTTAGTCGCGGCCTGGACGGATTCGTAACCAACCTTGCGGGCGTAGGCGACAGCGTCAAGGAAGTAGGGCGAAAGCGTGGGCTCGCCGCCGGAGAACTGCACGGACATCTGGCGCTTCGGCTTGATGCTGATGGCGTTGTCGAGCATCGTCTTGATGTCGTCCCAGGTGAGTTCGTGGACGAAGCCAACCTGGTTGGCGTCCATGAAGCAAGGGTCGCACATCATGTTGCAGCGGTTAGTCAGGTCGATGGTGAGAACCGAGCCGCGGCCGTGGGTGATGGTCGATGTGCCGTGGTTATGGAGCTTCTCGTCGTTGTGGGCGCGGATGTCACGGCCGGGGAAGGATTCTTCGAGGTGCTTGAAGAAGGCCGGGTCGATGGACATGACGTCTTCGAAGTGGCCGTGTTTGGGGCAGTCCTTGACCATGAGGATCTTGCCGTCGCGCTCGATAATCTGCGCCTTGATCTCGCCTACCTTCTCATTCAGAAGGATTTCGTGGGGAAGCTTGCCGTCGATGATCTGCTGGCGGATCTCAGGAACGCACTTGGGGCACAGCGAATCGGTGGTGCGGGGCCAGCCAAGGGGCGGCTTTTCCTTCTGCCAGGACTTGAGCAGAGGTTTATCGGACCACTTGGGGGTGAAGGATTCGTTGGGGCTGATGCGGTTCAGTCTCTCGAAGACGGACCAGACGCCATTGGCGGCGACGGTGACCGCGCGCTCTGCGTATTTGACGGCTTTCGACATTTTTCAGTTCTCCTGACGCTTACCTGCCGGTTCGTAAGTACTTCAAAATGTGTTCGGACAGGAAAGCCAAGCTTAAATGCTTACCGGCCCTCGGGGGAAGTGTGCGTCAAGGTAACTGCATCTTCCAGAGGACTTTACCAGCTGTAAGAATAGATGTGAGTTTGCGAAGAAAAGAAATAAGTTTGGCCGAATGGGGATTATTGGCGTTTAGACGGGGATCGCCGGGGGTGAATGGGAGGTTAAGGGGCTGGTAATACATGCTGAAGATTGTATTTACGTCGAATTTTTGGGGTTTAAGCTTCCTGGAATGCCTGCGACGAAACGTGACGTAATTGCTGCGGGCTGCGTAATGGCTGCTCCTACGACTACAGCGAAGGCCCCCAGATGGAAGGCGCGTCGAACGTCTTCCGGATCGCGGACATGGCCTTCAAGGACTACGGGAACATGCAGGGATTTTGCCAACTGTTCGACCAGGGCCCAGTTAATGGAGCGCTGGCCGACCGTTTCCGGGGTGTATCCATACATGGTGGTGGCGACGGCTGCTGCTCCTGCCTGCTCGGCGGCGCGGGCTTCGTCGAAGGTAGCGATATCGGCCAGCACCGGACGGCGGAGGTCCTGACGAATGCGCGAGAGTAGTTGCGGCCACGGTTCAGAGGAGGCATGACGGAGAGAGCTACAGTCCATGCCGATGATGTCGGCTCCGGCTTCGGAGATGGCATGCGCGTCGTCGAAGCCGGGGGTGATGTGAGGCTCGTTGTTTTCGAAACGCTTGAAGATGCCGATGATGGGCAGATTCGTTTCGCGGCGAAACGCGGCGATATGCTCAGGGCCGTTGGCACGCAGGCCGCCTGCTCCGCCGCGGAGGACCGAGATGGCGATGCGGCGCAAGGCGTCTGTGTGATCGAGGGGATCACCCGGGAGTGCCTGACAGGAAACAATCAGCTTGTTTTTTAGACTGGCCGGAAAGATGTCGGATGATGTCATATATAGTTGCTGGTTTTGGCAGCATGTTAAACGATTGACCCTATCCTGTTGGACGGGACCGCTGAGAGTATCAATCAAAACATAGTTTTATGCTGCGGAGTCTGTGAACTGAGGAGTGCAGGTGCCTAAGAGCCGTACGAATGAATCAACGTTTCATCCATTAGATAAAAATGGATTTATTCCCCTTTATTTTCAGATTCAGCGGGCGCTGATGGAGAAGATCCAGTCGGGTGAGCTGTCGGAGGGCGATCCTCTGGCTTCAGAAGAAGAGCTGTCACGCTATTACCAGGTAAGCCGTATGACGGCGCGACAGGCGCTGCATGGATTAAAGACCAGCGGGTACGCATTCAGCGAAAAGGGCCGTGGGACGTTTGTGACGCGCCCAAAGCTCGAAAAGAACATCATGCACCTGCAGGGTTTTACGGAGGAGATGCGGCAGCGCGGCATGAAACCAAGCTCGAAGCTGCTGGAGCAGTCGGTGATTGTGCCCGGCGAAGACCTGGCGCAGCGTTTGAAGCTCAATGCTCACGACAAAGTTGTACATCTCAGGCGGCTTCGCCTGGCCGACGGCATTCCCATGGCGATTGAGGACTCGCATATTCCGCTGAAGCAGTTTCCCGGGCTGGACCGGATTGATTTCGCCAAACACTCGCTTTACCAGACACTGCGCGAGCGCTATGGCGTGCGTGTGGGATATGCGGACGAGATCATCGAAGCGCTGCTGGCAACGAAAGAAGAATCGGAGCTGCTGACAATTCCGCGGAAGTCGAGCATTCTTTCAATAACGCGCGTGATTATGACGACGCAGGAGACGCCGGTGGAAGCGGCGTGCTCGCGGTACCGGTCAGATCGATATCGGGCGTCGATTCGCGTGCCGATGACGGCCATAGAATGATGCAGGCCAACGATCCTGCATCTAGTAAGGAAATCCCAGGTCTCAAATGCGAGACCTGGGGCACCCACGACGTCTTGTTTTGACATGCTCCACTAAACTGAAAATTCCTATGAAAGTGTGGGATGCAATTGTTGTCGGAGCCGGGCCGGCGGGATGTGCGTGCGCATATGATCTTGCGGCCGCCGGCAGGTCTGTCTTGTTGCTGGATAAATCGGAGTTTCCGCGTCATAAGGCCTGCGCCGGCGGACTGACCATGAAAACGGTGCGCGCGCTGCGCTACTCCATTGAGCCGGTTGTGCGGCAGCATGTGGACCGGATGGTATTGGAGGAGCGTGATGCCTCGCGGGTTCCGGTGCGACGCCGGAACCTGATCTGCGTGATGACGGAGCGCTCGGAGCTAGACGCTTACTGCCTGAAAAAGACGATAGAGGCAGGCGCAGTCTTTCAACGTGTCCGGCAGATCGATGAGATTGCAGAAAGTGAAGACCATGTTGTGGTCTCAACGCCGGAGGGAGTGCTGCGCGGGCGGTTCCTGGTGGGCGCAGATGGAGTAAACAGCCGAGTACGCCGTCTGACCTGCGACGATCAGGGCTGGTTTCGCACAGCTTTTGCGATTGAGGCATGCGTGCCGCGCGATGCGCAGAAAGATGATCTGGTTTTTGATTTTGCGCCAGTGATGTCGGGCTATGGATGGGTTTTTCCAAAGGGCGATCACGCAAATGTCGGCCTTTACAGCCTGGATAAGGACGAAAAACTCAACCGCGCCCGGTTATCGGCTTACATTTCGGCACGGTTTGGAGGAGTGGCGAAAGCTGAAAACTTTACCGGGCAACATGCGGGCTTTGGCGCGGCACAACATCGTATTGAACAGCGACGTATCTTTCTTGCAGGAGACGCGGGTGGTTTTGTAGATCCCCTAACGGGAGAAGGAATTTACGGCGCGGTGATCAGCGGTCAGGCTGCGGCCGGCGCAATATTGGCGGAACTCGCGGAGAAAAAATCTGCAAAAGAGGCTTTCATTCGCCTTACTAAGGACCTGAGAAGCAATCTGCGGATTGCTGAACACATCGCCGTGTCATTTTATGCCGATCCAAAGCGGGGATTTCGCGCTATGAAGACACCGATACTGCGCAGTGCCGCGCTGAAAAGTTACGCCGATGGACTGAATCTCGCAGGGCTGACGCGCATCATGCGCCGCATTCTTCCAGCAGAGCAGCCGCAATAATCTTTCTTTACGCGCATGTCGCGTCGCACTGAAGCAAATCTGCTGCTAACATAGACTTTACCGAGTTGATATTTCTGCCGCGAAACTACCGGCAGTCATGAAGCTGTATCAAATTCGCATGGCGCGAGTTTGAAAAAGGGGTTCTGCGCCCTATGCTAGAATCTCGCTTCTGGTGGCATCAGAAGCTTCAACTTAGTCTATTTCAACCTTGTCTTTCTCAGTGAGCCCTAACTGCCGTCCTGTCGCGGTGAAGGAAGTCTGGAATTGATGCTTGCGAAGTACCTGAGATGCGTTTCGATAGCTGTTAAGAGTGGATGCCTGCTTTTCGTCATCTCCGGTTGGCGGGCCATCTTCGCGGAAGGTCCGCAATCGACGCCCAGCATCTTCGCTCCGGCATCTACCCCGGCAGATTCCATCTATCATCTCTCGCTTTTTGTGCTGTCGATTACGGGCGCTATTTTTGTAACCGTCGCTTCGCTGCTCGGATTCGCCATTTTTCGCTACCGGCAGCATGGTCAGGATGACACAAGCGAGCCCGCACAGATTTACGGATCGACACAGGTAGAGCTGGCCTGGACGGTCATTCCTATTCTGATTGTTGTGGTTCTTTTCCTAACGACGGCGCGCATGATCTTTGCCATCCAGGATGCGCCCAAGCCAAAAGCGGCGTTGGACGTAACAGTAGTGGGGCATCAGTTCTGGTGGGAGTTCAATTATCCGAAACTGGGCATTCGCACGGCCAATGAGCTGCATGTGCCGTTAAGCAGTCCGGAGTCGCCGAAGCCAACATTTCTCAAGCTGCTCTCTGCAGACGTTATACATAGTTTCTGGGTGCCGCAACTGGCCGGCAAGACAGACGTCATCCCGAACAATGTGAACGAATTGTGGATTGATCCGCTGCATCCCGGCCTGTATGTGGGTCAATGCGCCCAATTCTGCGGTGTACAGCATGCAAAGATGCTTCTGCGCGTCTATGTAGACACTCCGGAGCAGTTTGCAGCGTGGGTAAAGAACCAGCAGCAACAGGCTGTTTCCGATGCAAGCGTGGCCGCAGGACGCCATATTTTCGAGACGCAGGCCTGCATGAACTGCCACACGATTGCAGGCACGGCAGCAACAGGCCGCTTCGGGCCTGACCTGACGCACCTGATGAGCCGCGAAACGCTGGCATCGGGCGCGATGCTGAACACAAAAGAGAACCTGCGTGAGTGGATCCGGCATCCGGACACCTTTAAGGAAGGCGCGCTGATGCCCGCCATGCAGTTAAGCGACCAGCAAATTGATGAGTTGACAGCATACCTGTCGACGCTTCGCTGATTTAGGAGCGCAACAGACGATGGCAGATTCAACCTATCCGATCCCCGGCCCACTTGAGACGACGCGTCCCCGGCGCTGGTCACAGGCTGCTGTGCTTGAATGGCTGAACAGCTGGGTGACTACGGTCGATCATAAGAAGCTCGGCATTCTGTACATGGTGTATTCGATCTTCTTCCTGCTGGTCGGCGGAGCCGAAGCCATCGCGATTCGCATTCAGCTTTTTCGGCCTGACATGCATTTTGTCTCGCCGCAGGTATATAACCGCCTCTTCACCATGCATGGAACCACGATGGTCTTCCTCGTGGGCATGACCTATATCTTCGGCTTTGCAAATTACCTGATTCCTCTGATGATCGGGGCGCGGGACATGGCGTTTCCCCGGCTGAATGCACTGAGCTTCTGGCTGACCTTCTTCGGCGGCATTCTGCTCTATTACAGCTTTATCGGCGGTAACGGGCTTTATGGTGCGGGCAATGCTCCGGACACGATGTGGTGGGCCTATTCGCCGCTCACGGAGCGCGCATTTTCGCCGGGACACAGTCCGGACTATTGGGCGCTCTCATTGATTGTCACCGGCTTCGGCACAATTGGCGCATCGATTAATGTGATTGCCACAGCACTGTGCATGCGCTGCAAAGGCATGACACTGATGCGGCTGCCACTGCTGGTCTGGCTGAATGTTGTGACGTCGTTCCTGGCGCTGCTCACTATTACTCCGCTGACGGCGGCGCAGGTGATGCTGCTGATTGACCGCTATCTCGGCGGACATTTCTTTGACACGCAGGCAGGCGGGTCGGCAGTGATCTGGGCGCACTTCTTCTGGATCTTCGGGCACCCGGAAGTCTATGTATTGGTACTGCCGGCATTTGCGATTGCCAACGAAGTGATTCCGGTTTTTTCGCGTAAAGCAATTTTTGGTTATCCCGCGATGGCCGCAGCTTCAGTCGGCATCGCGTTTGTGAGCCTGGGCGTCTGGGCACACCACATGTTCACTATCGGCATGACTTCGGTGGGCAACGCATTCTTTGTGCTCTCAACCATGCTGGTGGGTATTCCGACTGGAATCAAAATCTTCAACTGGGTGGCGACGATGTGGGGCGGGAAGATTCGCTTTGCCACACCTATGCTTTTCTGCACGGCATTTGTTGTTCAGTTCCTGCTTGCCGGGCTGACCGGCATCATGCTGTCAGTCGCACCGTGGGACTGGCAGCTGCATAATTCTTATTTTGTGATCGCGCACTTCCACTATGTATTGGTGGGCGCGATTGTCTTCTGCATCTTTGGCGGGATTTACTACTGGTATCCCAAAGTCACCGGACGCATGCTGAGTGAGACTCTGGGCAAGTGGCACTTCTGGTTGTTTGTCATCGGCTTCCATGTGACCTTCGACTTCATGCACATTCCCGGCATATTGGGCATGCCGCGGTCCATTTATACCTATCCGGCAGACCGTGGATGGACGGGATGGAACGAGATTGTCTCGATTGGCGGCGTGATTCAGGCGATCGCTGTGCTGATCTTCGCAGTCAACCTGGTCCGGTCATACTTCAAGGGAAAAATTGCCGGGAACGATCCGTGGGATGCGTGGACGCTCGAATGGGCCACGCCATCGCCACCGCCGGTCTATAACTTCGCGACTGATCCGGTGGTTACGAGCCGTCGTCCTTTGTGGGATTTGAAGCATCCGGAAGATCCGGACTGGAAGTACGAGTGATGAGCACTGCAGCGATTTCACAACCGGCAGCGGAGCAGGACTGGGTCCAGCCCTCAAAAGGGCGCGTGGCCATGTTCTGCCTGATCATTGCCGAATCGGCCATCTTCACCATTTTTGTGGTGGCCTACGTCTACAACATCGGCAAAAGTCTGTATGGGCCCACGCCGCAGCAGGTGCTCGAGGTCCCGATTTTCAACTCGATTATTCTGCTCTCCAGCAGCCTGACCATTTGGCTCGCCGAGCGCTACATTGAGCACGGCAAGGTCAAGCTTTTCGGCCTGTGGTGGGCGCTGACTTTTATTCTGGGCGCAGGTTTTCTTGTCGGCACCGGAATTGAGTGGCACAAGCTGATTTATCACGACGGGCTGACGATCAGCACTAATCTCTTCGGCACTACGTTCTATTCGCTGGTTGGGCTGCACGCCTCGCACGTCATCATTGGTCTTTGCGCGCTGCTGATTGTGTTGCTGTTTACCATTACCGGGCATGTAAAAGAAAAGCACGCCGAGCGCATTCAGGTGCTGGCGTTGTACTGGCACTTTGTCGATGCTGTGTGGATCGTTGTCTTCACAGTGGTTTATATCATCGGCCGTTAGAGAGATTTGCATGGAAACGCACGAGCACTCCAATTTAACTGAGCACGGCGAGACGATCCACCTGCCTGCATCAACGCCCTGGCCGATTGTGCTGGCACTGGGCGTATCGCTGATCTTTGCCGGTGTTGTGACCAACGGCGTTATCAGCATTCTTGGCGCGGTGTTTCTGGTGGCCGGATGCGTAGGCTGGTTCCGGCAGGTGCTGCCGCACGAGGCTCATGAAGATGTGCCCGTCGAAGAGCATGAGATCATGATTGCTTCGACGCGCACCCATGTAACACGGATTGAGATCAGCGAAGAGCATCGCGCGCATCTTCCGGTGGAGACGTATCCGGTTCTGTCCGGGATCAAGGGTGGCATAGCCGGCGGCATAGCCATGATCTTTCCGGCGCTGCTTTACGGAATTTTGAGCCATCACAGCATTTGGTATCCGGTGAATCTGTTGGGTGGAGCAGGGGTAGCGCACTGGACGAATCCAACGACGGCGGAAATTGCCGCATTCAACCTGCAGGCCTTTATCATTGCCTCAATCATTCACGCTGCAGGCAGCGTTCTGGTTGGCTTGTTGTATGGGGCCATGCTGCCGATGCTGCCGCGACATCCGATTATTCTGGGCGGCATCGTTGCTCCGCTGCTCTGGACCGGCTTACTGCATTCATCGCTTGGAGTGATCAATCCGGCACTGGATGCGCGGATCAGCTGGGGTTGGTTTGTGGCTTCGCAGGTGGCTTTCGGCCTGGTTGCCGGGCTTGTCGTCGTCCGCCAGGGGAAAATACGCACCGGACAATCGATGCCATTCGTGCTGCGCATGGGAATTGAAGCTTCCGGCTTACATTCAGACGAGGAGGAGCGCCATTGATGAACGCTCGCTGGTTCTGTGGCAGCATTCTTCTCTGCGGTCTGATGTCTATTGGCTGCAATCACACAGGAAAACCCGGCGCGAACGAAGAGGCGGTGCGCCCGGAGCAGGTAACAGATTTCAACAAGCTCTTCGCGCAGAATTGCGCCGGGTGCCACGGCGCGGACGGTACTCATGGTCCGGCCATGCCGCTGGGAAATCCTGAATACCAGGCAATTGTCGATGAAGGCACGTTGACAGCGGCGATTTCGACCGGGGTTGAAGGAACACTGATGCCCGCTTTCGCGAAAAGCTCCGGCGGCATGCTTACTGACGATCAGGTGTTTGCCCTGGTGGACGGAATGCGCTCCCATTGGTACAAGGCAGATTTGCTGAAGGGCCTGGACGTTCCCCCGTACAACTCAGACAAGAAGGGCGATGTTGCTCACGGCCAGCAGGTATTTACGGCACATTGCGCAAGCTGCCATACGACCGGCGTCCAGCAGCGCAATGCGAAGCCGAGTTCCATTACGGATGGCTCTTATCTGGCGCTGATGGGCGACCAATCGCTGAGGGCCATCATCATTGCCGGACGGCCGGATATTGGGCATCCGGACTGGCGTGGCGTACCGGGCGGACCGCTTACCGATCAGGACGTGACGGACGTGGTGGCATGGATTGGAAGCCAGCGGCAGAAAACGCCGGGACAGCCGTATCCCAGTGGCCGGTGAGGACGAGATTATGAGTGAAGGAAAGCGTTTGACACGACGGTCGCTGCTGATGGCCCTCGGGTTTGCGTTCAACGGACTTGTGGGCGTGGCCATCACGATACCGGTGATTGGATATCTGCTGTCTCCTGTAAAGAAGAAGAACGCTTATAACAAATGGATATCGCTGGGAAAGGTCGATCAGTTTCCGGAAGGGGAAACGAGGCTGGCAGAGTTCCTGAATCCCTTTGAGCGCCCGCAGGATGGCGAAACCGCCAAGACTCCATGCTGGGTACGCCGTTTGAGCGCAGACAAGTTTCAGGTGTTTGCCATTAACTGCGCGCACCTGGGGTGTCCGGTGCGGTGGTTTCCGCAGTCGGAGCTGTTCATGTGTCCATGCCACGGCGGCGTGTATTACGCCAATGGCGACCGGGCCTCGGGGCCTCCGGAGCGCGGACTTTTTACCTATGACTACAAGGTGGAGAAAGGCGAGCTGCACATCTACACAGGGCTGATGCCTACTCTGGCCGATCAGGCCCGGCTTGTGAACATTTCGGGGAAGGGGAATTCTCCATGTCTCGGGTAAAGCGGCTCTACAACTGGTTCAACCATCGGCTTCAGCTTGAAGGGCCAATCAAGGACGCCGCCCTGCATCCGGTGCCGCGGAGCACCGCGAGCTGGTGGTATGTCTTCGGCAGCGCCGCCACGACACTGCTGGCATTGCAGGTTATCACCGGCATTCTGCTGGCGCTTATTTATGTGCCCTCGGCCAGCGAGGCCTGGAAGAGCCTCGACCAGCTGAATCATCAGCTTTATCTCGGATGGTTTCTGCGCGCCATGCACGGCTGGGGATCGAACTTCATGGTCGCCGTCGTGCTCATTCACATGGCGCAGGTCTTTACTTTCGGCGCGTATAAGTATCCGCGCGAGCTGACCTGGATTCTCGGCGTTTTCATGCTGCTGATGACGCTGGGCATGGCCTTTACCGGACAGGTGCTGCGCTTCGACCAGGATGCTTACTGGGGCCTGGGCATCGGCGCTTCGATCATGAGTCGCGTGCCGCTGATAGGCGGGCCGCTGGTGAATCTGCTGCTGGGTGGGCCGATGATCGGGGGCGCTACGCTCTCGCGGTTCTTTGCTCTTCACGTGTTTGTGATTCCCGGAACGCTGCTGTTCTTCACTTCGCTGCATATCTGGATGGTGCTGAAGCTGGGCATTAACGAATGGCCCATGCCGGGGCGTATTGTGCGGCGCAGCACTTATATTCAGGAATACAACGAGCTGGCACACAAAGACGGTGTCCCTTTTGTGCCGGATGCCTTCTGGAAAGACCTTTTCTTCTCCGGCGCGGTGCTGGCTGCGGTTGCCGTCTGTGCCTTCGTTTTTGGGCCCTATGGGCCGGGCGGTCAGCCTGACCCGACGATTATTCAGACGAACCCGCGTCCGGACTTCTTCTTCCTCTGGATTTTTGCCGTCCTCTCGTATCTGCCGCCGAGTCTGGAAACGCCATTCGTGCTCATTGTTCCGATCATCGGCATCTGCATTCTGGTGGCGCTGCCCCTGGTGGCGGGCGAGGGCGAAAAGAGCTGGCACCGGCGTCCTGTGGCAATTCTGGTTCTGGTCACGGTCGCGGTCTCCTGGGGAATATTTACGCATCTCGGCACAAAAAGCCCGTGGAGCCCGATCATGGATGCGTGGAGCGGAGAACCCGTGCCGCCGAAGCTGGTGCATGACGCTTCTCCATTGGTGCGACAGGGCGCTGTTGTTTTTCAGGCCAAGCAATGCCGTAACTGCCATATGCTGGGCGGTACAGGCGGAATGCGCGGGCCTGCACTCGATGACGTGGCGGTACGCATGACCGAAGATCAGCTTATCCGTCAGGTACTGCAAGGCGGCGGCAATATGCCGGCCTATGGCAAGAATCTGAGTCCGCCGGAAGTCACGGCGCTGGTCCAGTTCCTGGAAACTCTGAAGCCCATGGGATCGCAACCGGCGACCGATGCTTCGCAGCAGGAGCAGAAGGCCTCGGCGCAGCAGCCTTAAATTTTTACAGCCGTCATTCTGAACGGAGTCGAAGACGTAGTGAAGAATCTCAGAGATATTGGCCGGGGAAAGACCTCTGAGATCCTTCATCTCCCTCGCGCGCTCTAGGTTTTCAGGATGACGGCCTGAGCTGTTTATCGATGTCGCCTCAATTTCAATCCGTTCTGCTCGACTGGAACGTTCCGCCTCTGGTAACGCTCGCGCTTCTGATCACTGCGCTTGTTTACGTGCGCGGATGGTTACTGATTGGCAGGACACGTCCGAAGCAATTTCCGGAATGGCGGCTCTTCTGCTTTCTTGGCGGCTTATTGGCGCTGTTCCTGGCTGTGGCTTCGCCGCTCGACACCCTGGATGATCGGCTGCTGACGGCCCATATGGCGCAGCATTTTCTGTTCATGTCAGTGGCGCCGCCGCTGCTGCTTCTCGGAGCACCGCAAGTTCCGCTGCTGCGAGGATTGCCGCGAGCCTTTGTCCGCCGTGTGCTGGGACCGCTGTTCCGCATGCATTGGCTGCGGACGCTCGGACAGTTTCTGACCAGCCTGAAGCCGGCATGGCTTCTGATGAACATAGCCTATATCGGCTGGCATGTTCCAAAGGCGTATGAGCTGGCGTTGCGTTCGGAGGGCTGGCATAACGTGGAGCACGCATGCTTCTTCTTTACCAGCGTGCTCTTCTGGTGGCCCATTCTCCGGCCCTGGCCGACGCGACGGCGGGCGTTGAGCTGGATGCTGATTCCTTACATTCTGACCTCGGACATTGTGAACACCGTCATCTCTGCCGTTCTGTGCTTTGCAGGACGGCCCATTTATCCCAGCTATGCCTTGAAGACGAATCCGCTGGGCTGGAATCCGATATACGATCAGGCGGCTGCCGGGGCCTTTATGTGGGTCTTTGGATCGACTGTGTTTCTCGTTCCGGCGTTCTGGATTGTCATGCGGCTGCTTGCTCCGAATCGGGGACGCAGACGCCTGCGCACCGCTCCCACTCCCGGGATATTTTAGGGCGGAAAATCAATGCTTTTTGAAGTATTGCACTTCACGCTCGTGCTGCTTTGCCTTTTCGAGCGATGAAAATGTGCCCAGATTGCGGCGCTTGCCTGTGGATGCGTCTTTTTTGCGCGAATAAAGGCGATATTCACCGGATTTGAGTTTGCGGATCATACTCTAAACGGATGCAGTCAGAGCGTGGCGGGTTTTCGGCGTATCAGGAGCGTCGCGCCTGCAAACACGCCGATCAGCCCCAGAAGCTGTGTGCCGGTGATGGAATTATGCATGATAAAGCTGCGCTGGCCGCGGTAGAAATCGAGAAAATACTGACTTATTCCATAAATAAATAAGAAAATCCCGGCAATATCGCCTTCCTGTGCGCGATTTATGAGCCAAAAAAGAACAGTAAACAGCACGAAAGTGAGTAATGCTTCGTAAAGCTGAACCGGATGCAGGCGCACTCCCAGCGGCGTGCCCGACCAGAGTGTGGCGAGGCCGTGTTTGTAGATGACCCCCCAGGGTTTGTCCGTGGGTGAGCCATAATCCGACCCGGCGGCAAACGCTCCCAGGCCCTGGATGGCCAGCCCGAGCGCTGCCGCAGGCGCCAGGCAATCGAGCGTACGGCGGAGGGGCAGACCCGTCGCGCATATGTAACCCAGGCAGGCACAGATCGCCAGCAGCACAGCGCCATAGAAGATGCTGCGGCTGCGAATTGTGACCAGGCCGAGTATCCAGAAGGGATGAGCGAGGAAATCGCGAAAATGAAAAAGAATGAGCAGCAGCCTCGATCCCAGCAGCGCTGTAAATATGCCGATCAGGCCCAGATTCCAGACTATATTGGCATCGAGCGCAAGGCGGCGCGCTGTATGCGTCGCCATGGCCAGGGCTGCGACCAGAGCGATTGCGGCCAGGACACCGTAGGTTGGAATAGCTATGTGGCCGAACTGGAAGAGGCGTGGATGCAAGCAGATCCTTCGCATCGCTCAGGATGACAATTCATGAAAAGCAAAACCGACCCACTGGGCCGTGGAGCGATGCGCCGGTGAACCCGTCCTAAGACGGTGGGAACTCTCCGCGGCTCTTTAGGCATTCCGGACTGGCGGACACTGCGCACCGAGCCGATTTGTCGAGTCGAGCTCCCTGTTCAATGAATGTAGGTTCAACCGACGATTATCGCGACCACCTGCTTTGCAGGCCGGTTTCTAAGTGGATGCTAGCGGCTGGCGGCAAAGATTGCAAGTCGCGTCAGCTGATCTTGCGCTCTTCGCTCAGGACCGCGTCCAGAAGGCCGGTGAGCTTGCTGGCGCGATTACGCAGGTTTTCTTTCGCCGATCCCGCAAGCGCGTTATAGCGCTGCTCGAGCGAAGCCAGCTCGTCGGCAATGTTCAGCGCGGCAAGCACGGCCACGCGCAGCGAATCGACAGATTTGCCCTGCGCGGCAACCGTGCGCATTTTGGTATCGACAATCTCAGCCAGATGCTGAATATAGGCCGGGTCCTGCCCGCGGAGGCGGTAGGTCTGGTCGTAGATATCTACAGTCACGAACTGCGCTGCATTATTGTTTCCATTCTGAGAATCGGCCATGAATTACAAATACTCCTGTTCGATTTTTCTCAGGCAGAAATTTCATCCAGTTGGTTCAGCAGTCGCTCTACGCGCTGGCGCACTGCTTCGCGCTCTTGTTCCAGAGTCTTGACCTGCTCCTGCGTTTTTGTCAGCTGCGCGGATTGTTCATCGAGTAGTTGCTGCAGGGTATGGGCGTTCTGCTCGGCGGTGGCGCGTGCTTCGCGCTCTTTTTTCAGCAGCTCGACGGTGCGCAGGACGCGCTGTTCGAGCGCGTTGAAGTCATCGGCAGCAATGGGGAGTTCGGCATCTTTCAGTACAGCGGTGGACATCGGGTACCTCATCAACGGGGGAAATTCGAGTTGTTCTTCGGCGAGTATAGCTGGTTTTACGCAGAGGAAAACGATGGAAAGCGCATGAATGCTGAAGAAAGCAACTACTTTGATACGGATATGCATGATTCGCTGTGCGAATCATGCATATCGGCGAATCATCTGCGCAGTTTGCCGCCCAGCTTCTCGACCGCTACGATGACACGCTGCGCATAGCTTTGCAGCTCGTCTTCTTGCAGAGTGCGATCCTGCGCCTGAAAGACGGTGCGCAGAAGCAGCGAAATCTGTCCCGCGGGAACAAGTTTTGAATCCTTGTCGCTGAGGATTTCCACCGGCTCAAAACGCTGCAGCTCGGAGATGCCGAGAACGGTAAGAGATTCGGCGATTCGTTCCCAGGGCGTGTTCGCACCGAGGATGAAGGAGAAATCGCGGCGCACCGCTGGGAAGCGTGAGAGCTCCCGCACAACAGGCTGGCGTAGGTTTTGCTTATAGAGGCGATCGAGATAGATCTCGCCGATGAAGATGGTTTGTTTGATTTTGCGACGCTGGGCTTCAGACGGATCCAATTGGCCAAAGTAGCCGATGCTGCTCCCATCCATAACAGCCCGCGCAGAACGTCCGGGGTGCAGCCATTTTGGCATCAGACCCGAGTCGGACGGAAAACGGTCGAAGTAAAGAGACTTTGCCGAGAATTTGCTTAGCAGGGCTTCGACAGCGCCCTTCACATCATAAAAATCAAGCTCGCGCGATGGCTGATGCGGGCCAATGAGAGGGAGCTTGCCGGTCGCGCCAATAGCGAGCGCAGGTTTTTCTTCGACTCTGTCGGTTGTACCCTGGAAGACCGTGCCCATCTCAAAGAGCATGACGTCTTCCACATCGCGGTTGAGATTGAGCGCGAGCATTCCAAGCATTTGCGGCGCGAGCGACGGACGCAGCATACCTACCTCTTCGCTCAGCGGATTACCAAGCGCAACGGCGGAATTTGGCTGCGGCGCAAATACAGCCGCGTCGGCTGCGGAGCAGAATGTGCTTGAGACCGCTTCCGTAAAGCCCAGTCCGAGCAGGGTACTCCGGATCGCTGATTCTTTTTCCGCCCAGGGCAATTCGACAACTGATCCGGCGAAGGTGGGCAGCGTGTTCTGAAAGCGGTTGTAGCCATATACGCGGGCAATCTCTTCGATCAGATCGATTTCACGCTCCAGATCAAGACGCCAGCTTGGCAGGGTGACCTGATAGTCGGCTGCGCTGGTGTCGGGGACGGAGACGGCGCGCGAGGGATCAAGATTGTGCGGAGCGGAGTAGGCTGCGTGCGCTCCGTTTCTGCTGAGCTTGCAGCCCAGTCCTGTGAGGATGTTTTCTGCGATGGCCGGTGTGATGCCCTCGGGGTCTTCAGTCGCGCCGAGGATGCGGCGAGCCTCGCTGACAGCGAACGTAATGGCCGGACGTTTCGCAGTGCGCAGTTCGGCTTCCGGAACCAGGACATCGACGATGTCGCCTTCAACTTCGCCACCTGCTTCAAGAATGATGCTGCTGACAAGGGCCGAGGCGATGGGTGGAGCGTTGAAGTCGGCTCCGCGCTCGAAACGGTGCGAGGCGTCAGTGTGTAACAGGTGGCGCTTGGAGCTTCTGCGCACGGTGCCGGGATCGAACCACGCCGCTTCGACGAGGATGTTCTTCGTCTCGGGCGTGATCATCGTGTCCCAGCCGCCCATGACGCCGGCGATGCCGAGCGCTTTCTTTTCATCGGCTACGACGAGATCGTCAGGGTCAAGGGTGCGCTCGATTCCGTCTAAGGTTCTGAGTTTTTCGCCTTTGCGTGCTCGCCGAATGATAATGCCGCCTTCCAGCTTGTCGAGATCGAAGGCATGCGTGGGATGCCCCATCGCCAGCGTGACGTAATTGGTTGCGTCGACTGGGTTCGAGATGAGTTTCTGTTCGAGCAGGCGGAAACGCTCGGCTACGATGCCGGTGGATTGCGTGATCTTTACATTGCGGAGAACGCGTCCGGTGAAGCGTCCGCAGAGTTTCGGCTCTTCGATGGAAATGGAAACTGCAGGTCCCTCTGCTGCGTCGCTTTGCGACTTCCCTCGGGATGACAAATCTTTAAGGTTTGCGTTGAGCGGGAGCAGATTTATGCCATAGATCGTTGCGGCTTCGCGGGCGATGCCGTAGTGGTTCATCGCGTCGACGCGGTTCGTCGTGATGTCCATCTCGAAGAGCGAGCCGTTTGCGCCGAGGTCAAAGACACCCTCGACGGCGATACCGCGCAGGGTGAGATCGTCAGCGAGTTGACGGTCAGTCGCGTCGAGTCGCGGTAAGTATGAGCGGAGCCAGGAGCTGAGAATTTTCATGCGAACTGCTCCAGAAAGCGCGCGTCCCCGGAATACAACAGGCTGATGTCGCTGATGCCGTACTTCATCATCGCTATGCGATCGACGCCCATGCCGAAGGCGAAGCCCGAAATTTTCTTCGGGTCGTAGGCGGGCTGCTTAGTCTGCACGAAGCTGAAGACGGCAGGATCGACCATGCCGCAGCCGAGCAACTCGATCCAGCCGGAGTGCTTACATTTGCGGCAGCCTTTGCCACCGCAGAAGGGGCAGCTGATCTGCACGTCGGCGCTGGGCTCGGTGAAAGGAAAGAACGACGGGAAAAAGCGCGTTTTGACGCTGGAGCCGAAGAACTCCTTCATGGCGTGGTCGAGCGTGCCCTTCAGGTCAGAGAAGGTGATGTTGGTATCGACGCAGAGACCTTCAATCTGGTGGAAGATAGGCGAGTGCGTGGCATCGGCTGCGTCGTTGCGATGTACCTTGCCGGGGATGACAATGCGCACCGGAGGCGGCTGCTGTTCCATCGTTCTGATCTGAACCGGAGAAGTATGCGTACGCATGAGCAGGCGGTCGCGCAGAGGCTTGCGGTCCTGGTTAGCGACGACGAGCGTGTCCTGGGTGTCGCGCGCGGGGTGGCCGGGCGGGAAGTTGAGCGACTCGAAGTTGTAGTAGTCCGTCTCGACCTCGGGGCCGACGCCCACCGAGTAGCCCATGCGCTGGAAGACCGCCACCATCTCGTGCATGGTCTTGATGAGTGGGTGTTCGACTCCAAGAACGCGGCGCGTGCCGGGAAGAGTGATTTCGATGGCTTCGGCGTCCAACGCGTTCTGGCTGCCTGCACCGGCAGCGCTTTCCAGACGCGATTCGATTTGCGCTTTGAGCTGATTAAAGCGCTGGCCGATAAGCTTTTTTGCCTCAGGAGGCGCAGACTTAAGCCATGCATCGCTGATCGACTTCAGCCGGCCCTGTTTGCGGCCCAGCCAGAGCAGCCGGAACTGCTCGATCGCTTCTGCACCCACAAGCGACTGCGCGGAGATTTGAACTTCACTGTTTAGCTCGGCAAATGCCCGATCCAGCGCGGTTTCGCTATAGCCGTCCAGTTGTGGAATTCCTTCTTGCGACATGATCTCTTTTTGAGGATAAATCAGAGGTCTGCTCCGCTCAGATTGAAAGACAAGATTATGCTGACTGGCTAAATTTGCTGCCCGATCAACTCCATCGCTTTCTTTCGAATCCGCAGCTCATCGCCAAAACCATGCAGCCAATACATATCCGGTTCGCGCCGGAACCAGGTCAGCTGGCGCTTAGCGTAATTGCGGTGTCCCTGCTGGGCTAGAGCTATGGCGTCTGCTTCACGATACTCACCACGGAGCAGGGCTTTGGCCTGTTTATAGCCCAGCGAATCGAAAGGTCGCGCTTCGCCATATTTTTCCAGTAGCATGCGCGTCTCTTCGACCAGGCCGTTCTGGAACATGGCTGCTGCGCGCTTGTTAATGCGTTCGTAGAGATAGTCGCGGTCGGGCTCTAATCCAATGCGCAGGATGCGAAAGCCTTTGAGTGCCTCCCGGCCCTGCTCCCATGCGTGAGAGAGTGGCTGCCGGGCGGCGATGCAGACCTCAATGGCACGGATGAGCTTTGGCTTGTCATTGGGATGGATGCGCTCGGCGGATTTCGGATCGAGACGCATCAGGATTTTGTAGAGCCAGCCTCTACCGTGCTTTTTGTCGCTCAGCTTCAGGCGCTCGCGTAGGGATTCAGAACGCTGAGGTCCGGCGAACAGCCCGTCGATCATCGCGCGAAGATAAAGACCGGTGCCGCCAGTGACAATGGGAACGTGCCCACGGTCAACGATGTCATGCAATGCGGCGCGGGCGGCGCGGCTGTAGTCGCCGGCGGTATAAGGCTCGGTTGGATCGACAACATCGATCAGATGGTGCGGGGTTCGCTGGCGGTCGGCTTTGTCAGGTTTGGCCGTGCCGATCTCCATGTCGCGGTATACGGCGACGGAATCGCAGCTTACAATTTCCCCGTTATAGCCTTCGCTGAGGTAAAGAGAAAGCGAAGTCTTGCCGCTGGCTGTGGGACCGGCCAGCACGATCAGCAATGGATCTACCAAATGTGCCACCATCCGCGAGGAAAAACAATTCCGGCAGGGGCGCGAAAGAGAGCGATTCCCAGAATGACGGCGGCAATCAGCAGCAGGCCAATGATCTGCGGCTTGCGGTACTCGTGCGCGTTATTCATCTTCCGGACGAATGTTGTACAGGAAGTAGAAGCGCAGCTCAAGGTACGGGCCTTTAAACTGCTTGGGCAGCGGTGGATAGGGTGACGCGCCGGTAATTCCGCCCCAGGCAGCGTGGTCGAGAGCTACGTCACCGGAGGGAAATTCGAGAATCATCTGCTTCACGCTGCCGTCCGGCAGGATGCGGAAGCGAATGCCTACTTTCCCCTGCTTCAGCAGCGGCGGACGCGCGGATTCCGGAATAATGGGCCACCAGGATCGCTCTGTATCGTAAATGACGCGGCGAATGTACGGGCCAAAGTCAACGCCCATCGTGTCGCTGAGGATGTCCACAGCTCCGCTGGTGCCGGGGTGCTGTGAGGGAGCGTTGGCGCCCATATCGCCGCCTCCGCCAATCGGTCCCCGCATGGCGTTGCGGGCTGCCTGCTGGATGGCCTGGCCGGCGGTCGTGGCTCCGGTGTTGAAATTCGGTTGGGTAGGCGCGGGCTTTGGCGCTTCCAGTTTCGCCTGGTCATTGTTCTGCAGAGGCTGTGAAGGCCGCTGCTGCGGCATCGGCTGTGGCGGCGGAGGCGCTGCCTGTTGCGCCTGCTGCTGCGGAGCCGGTTGCGGTGTCTGACCTATCTGTGGCGCGGGCTGCGGGGCCGGCGCAGGTGGACCCGCGCGCTTCATCGCTTCCAGTTGCTGGAGGGTTTTCTTATCAAGCGTTGGCTTTTTGGACTGCGCGGTGCGGTTCTTGTCCGAGATGATGTCAGACTGCTTCGGTTTTTGCGGTTTCACTAAATCAGGCGGCAGATCAAGATAAGTGAGCTCTTTCTGGCGCTGCTTCAGAATTTCCGATGGATCGACGACGCGGATATGACGATGCCAAACGTACTTTGGTCCATAAAGCAGGAACCAGAAGACGATCATGTGGATGATGATCGATACCCAGAAGACCTCTCTCAGTCGCGCCCGCGCCCGCTCATCCTGAAGTTCATCCATGACCTGAAGAAGCTCATGGTGCTCAAGATTTTCGTACCGGGATTTTCTTGACCGCCGCGGCGGCTCGGGTGGAGCGCTGGCAGGACTGGTTGGGACTTCGGTGATGGGCATTCTGGAACGGTTTCAGGCCGCTGTTCTTGACTTACGGGATTCTTTTATTCTCTCACACACACTACGGCAGACCGGCAAAAACCTGCTTTCTTTGAGACGTTTCGAACAGCAAAAAGTTCTGTCAGATGATGGACTTCTGTGTCGCCATTACAATCGAAAGGGTATGCCTGACGCCATCGTCATTACCGTCAGTGACTCCCGATTTCAGGGCAGCCGAGTTGACCGGTCCGGTCCGGCGGTTGTGGAAGTGCTGGCGGATGCCGGATTTCAGGTTTCAGCCTCAATTACGGTTCCGGATGAGCAGCCTGCGATTGAAGATACGCTGCGGAACAGCGTCCGAACCGCTGATCTGGTGGTGACAACCGGAGGCACCGGCATTGCCCTGCGCGATGTGACCCCCGAGGCGACGCGGAATGTCTGTGAACGGCTGATCGAGGGCATTCCAGAACTGATGCGGGCTGCGGGACGCGAAGAGACCATCTATGCGACTCTGAGCCGCGCGCTCTGTGGAACGTTGGGGAAGTCGCTCATTCTGAACCTTCCGGGGAGCCCACGCGGCGCGGTAACTTCACTGAAGGCCGTGCTGCCGCTGGTTTCACATGCTCTGGTGCTGCTCAAGGGCGAGGAAGCGCCGCATCCGGAAACCGAATCACAGTCTGAAGAAAGCAAACGACCATTTTGAAGCATCTTATTGCCCTTTTTTTCAAGTTCAGCGCGTGGCTGGTTGCTCTTTTGAAGCCTCTTGGCTTCTGGGGCGCGGGCGCAATTGCCATTCTTGATTCGAGCACCATTCCGGTGCCGATGGACCTGATCATCTCCGGCTATGTCTGGGCGGACCGGCGCCATTTCTGGCTCTATTGCGTGATGGCCGCCATCGGGTCATCGATTGGCGGACTGCTGCCGTTCTATTTAGGCCGCGCCGGTGGCGAGCTCTTCCTGCTGAAGCGTGTGGATCGGGCGCGTTACGAGCAGTTGCGGGACAGATTCGAGCGACAGGAGTTTATCGCCTTATTTGTGCCCTCGATGCTGCCCCCGCCGACTCCGTGGAAGCTGTTTGTGTTTGGCGCGGGCGTCTTCGAGATGAAGCTGCGGGACTTTTTGGCAGCTGTATTTCTGGGCCGTCTGGTGCGGTTTATGGCCGAAGGGCTGCTGGTGCTGTATTACGGGCCGGAAATTGTCAGCGTCGTCCATGACCTTCTACAGAAGCATCTTGCGGCTGTCCTGACCGGACTTGCTATTGTGCTGGGGGTACTGGCGGTGATTGCCATCCGGAAAAGCAGAGGCAGGCGCAGAAGCGGGGAATTTGAGAATTAAGGCCCCTATGCTTCTCGTGAAAATCAGGATTATTTTGCGCTGCCAAGCGGACATTTACGACGTTTAAAAATCTTACTTGACAAGAGAAATGCAGCCATTGCTTAATGTCGGAGCGGGTAAGTAAAACCATTTACTGTTTGAAATGACGGTAAACAGGTTCTGCTCCCCAAGAATGTTGGCCTCCTTATGCGCAGTGGCTTACTCCACTGCGCTTTTTTTTATCTGCCTTTCCACTCTGCCGCGCGCTTTTCAAGGAATGCGCGCGTTCCCTCAGCCTTGTCTTCAGTTGCGCAGCATAAGCCAAACAAGCCAGCTTCCAGATCAAGAGCCTGTCGCAACGGCAGGTCGTATCCGGCGTGCACAGCCTCGAGACACTTTGCAATTGCCAGCGGGGCCTGCGCTGCAATGCTGTGCGCAATTTGTTCACACCGCGCCGGCAATCCGTCCGGCGCTACAACTTCCTCCACCAGCCCGATGCGCAACGCCTCGGCCGCAGAGATCATTTCGCCGGTCAGCAGTAACCTGAGCGCCGCGCCCTTGCCTACCAGTCGCGGAAGACGCTGCGACCCGCCATAGCCCGGAATCAATCCCAGCTTTACCTCCGGCTGACCGAACTTCGCCGTCTCGCTGGCGATGCGAAATGTGCAGGCCATTGCCAGCTCGCATCCCCCACCCAGAGCGAAGCCGTTCACGCAGGCAATGACCGGCTTTCCGCAGCTCTCGATTTGATCGAAGAGTCGCTGGCCACGCAGGGCGAGGGCCTGGCCATCGATACCGGAGACCTGGGCCAGCTCCTGTATATCTGCTCCGGCGGCAAAAGCTTTTTCGCCCGCTCCAGTGAGCAGAATGACGCGCACCGCCGGATTCGCCACCAAAATTTCGAGCGCCGCGCCTAATTCCCGCAGCGTAGCGGCATTCAGCGCATTCAGGACTTTGGGGCGATTGAGGGTCAGGACAGCTATCGGCTCGCGAACTTCAACGAGAAGGTTTTCGTAGGTATTTTCGTTGCTCATGGTGAACCGCTGAGTCTAGCACGTTCGCGCTTTTCGCCGCTGTTGCAATGATGCTCAGGGCAGATTCAGGCGTGGTGATTTTGGGCAGCTTTATCGAAGACAAGTCTGGCAGCGGCGACATCTTCCGCGCCGATGCCAAGCGCCTTGTAAACACGCCGTCCGGCTGGCAAAGGCACCGAACCGGCCAGCAACTCTCCCAATTCCGCATAAATCTTTGCGCCGGACTTCAAAATGTCACCAGACTCGCGCATCGCTGCCTCTCGTGACTCAACGACAACTGCCGCATCCTCCATCACTGCGTCATCCAATTCGCGGCGCTCGGAACCAACCGTGGCTACGGCGTTCACATATGTATCGGGGCCGAGCCATTCGCCGCGCACCAGCGGATCATTCACATGCGCTACGCTGACGACCACATCTGCTCCTCGCACTGCCTCCTCAAGATCAGAAACTGCTTGTACGTCCAATGCATCCGCCAGTTTTTGAGCGTGATCAGGAGTTCGCCCCCATACGCGAATCTCGTCGAACTGCCGCACCAGCCGCAGAGCGCGAACATGCGCTCGCGCCTGCACTCCTGTTCCCAGCACGACCAGCACTCGCGCATCTGGCTTCGAAAGCAGCTTTGTTGCGACTGCCGATACTGCAGCCGTGCGCATCTCCGTAATCAGCCGCCCATCCATGGAAGCCAGCGGCTCTCCGGTTTTTGCCGAGAAGAGTTGAATCATTGCCTGATGCGTCGGCAAGCCTAATGCGGCATTCTTTTCATATACGAGAACCAGTTTGATGCCGATGACATCTCCATCCACAGCCGGCATCATCCCGAAAATCCCGTGATGCTCGGGAACCATCAGCAGGGAGCGCACCGGTTGCTGGATCTTGCCGGAGGAGAAGCGAATAAGAACCTGTTCCATCGCCGGAATCAGCTCTTCGTAGTGCAGCAGTTCCCGGATCGGACCTTCATCGAGATGAATCATCGTGAATGGATGATAAAGCTCGCACAGTGGTTTTGAAGTGAGAACCGCATGCGAAAAAACAGAAATGCGATCAGCAGCGCGTGTACAATCCCGCATGACACCGCCTCTGAGGTAAACTGCATTGCTGCAAACGGCTGAAAGCGCGTTCGTTGTAATCTCAGTTGTTTTCGCGTCATTGGGTTTTCTCTTTGCGCTTGACCGGGTATGGCCTTCGGCCCACCGACGCAACTACAACGCGGTCTTTGCCTGGCAGGTGAACTTTCTGGGCATGACCTACGGCGTCATCATCAGCTTCATGCTCTTCGCCGCCTGGACCAGCTTCTCCAATGCAATCACCAATGCTGACGGAGAGGCGAATGCCGTCATTAATCTCGCGCGCGTAGCAGACACCCTCCCGCAATCTCGGCGTGATGCTGTGCAGCAGCTTTCAAAGCAGTATGTGGAAGTCATGCTTCATGAAGAATGGCCGGCCATGACCCGCAATCAGCTCTCACCAAAGAGCTATGAAATCACCCGCCAGCTCTGGCTTGTCCTTTCACAAACGGCCGTCACCAGCGACGCACAGCAGGTCGGACTAGATCATGCTTTTTCTGAGCTTACGTCTATGACCGAACACCGGCGCATCCGCCAGGAACAGGCTCTGCAGAAGCTTCCCGGAATTCTCTGGGCGGTCCTGCTCTTCGGCAGCGTGCTCACCATCCTTTACGCATGCCTCTTCGGAGCAGAAAACCTGAAGCTGCATGCCATTCAGGTTGCAGGATTATCGCTGCTCATCGCGCTGAGCCTCGCGGCAATTGCTGACCTCTCGCGTCCCTACCAGGGAGGAGCGCACGTTGAGCCATACGGCTTTCTGCGCGCGCAGCAGACCCTCAAATTAACAGGGCCCATGCCCTAGGCTTCTGGAGCATTTTTGTTTGGTGTAAACCGTCGTCATTCTGACGAACGCAGAAAGAAAAAAGTTAAACAGCCCGCATTCTGCCCTTCAGGAAATACCGGAGCATCGGACCATCCTGCGTCGCGCCGACCTGCTGCGTCTGCTCAAAATGCTGGAGGAGCAGATCCAGGATCTGGACCAGGCGGTGGCCGAGGCCGCGGGTGAGAACCCACAGCGCCTTGACACTGCCTTCCTGTTTATCGACAGAATGACAAATCTATTGATAATGCCGGCCGGCATTGTTTTTTGTTTAGAGCTTTCACGTACACTGACCGTTACATCTCTAAAGGACAAACATGAGTCAACTGTACGCCGGGGTTGTCGGCGCCATCATTCTCACTCTGCTGATTGTTTCGCTTACGCGGCTGGGCAAGGTCAAGACGAAAGCCGACTATCTTGTGGCCGGACGATCGCTGCCGGCGTTTGTGCTGGTGTTTACGCTGCTGTCGTCGTGGATCGGGTCGGGGTCGTTGCTGGGTGGAGCGGAGAATGCCTACAACCATGGCTTTGTCGCGCTGTGGCAGGGTGGCGGCGGATGGGCGGGGCTGCTGCTGATTTACTTTATTGCTCCGAGGGCGCGGCGGTCGGCGCAGTTTACGATTCCCGATCTGCTGGAGGCGCGCTATAACCAGACGGCGCGCGTGCTGGGCGTGATTGCGGTGCTGTTTGCGTATACGGCGATTACCAGCTATCAGCTGATCGGCGGCGGCGACATTCTGAGCTTGATTTTTCCCACGGTGATTACGCCGGATCTCGGCAAGTACATCATTGCGGCGTTTGTGATTGTGTTTACGGCGATTGCCGGGATGTCGTCGGTTGCGTATATGGATGTTGTGATCGGGCTGCTGGCTACGATCACGATGCTGGTCGCGCTGCCGGTGCTGATGCATGCGGTGGGAGGATGGAGCGGCTTTCATGCGGCTCTGCCGGCTTCGCACTTTACTCCGCTGGGCGATGACACGTTTATGCAGGCAATGGAGCTGTTCGTGCCGACTTGTCTGCTGATGCTGGGCAATCAGGCGATGTATCAGAAGTTTTTCTCGGCGAAGTCGGAGCGGGACGCGCGCGTGGCGGTGGTTGGGTGGATCATCGGCACGGTGATTCTTGAAACTGTGATTGTGATGCTGGCGATGCTGGGGCATGTGCTGGCAATGAAGGCCGGCGCGTCGCCGTTTCCGCGCGAGATTCTGGCGTTTACGGCGCTGCACAGTTTGCCGGGGCTGCTGGGCGCGCTGCTGATGGGGGCGATCTTTGCCAAGATCATTTCGACAGCGAATAACTTTCTGTTCTCGCCGGCGACGAATCTGGTGAATGACATTTTTGTACGCTACATTGCGCCGGAGGCTTCGAACAAGCGCATTCTGATTGTTTCGCGGCTAATGGTGGTGCTGCTGGGCATCTGGGCGCTGTATCAGGCTTTGCACACCGGGTCGGTGCTGAAGAAGACGCTGTATGCCTACACGATTTATTCAGCCGCGCTGACGCCGGTGATTCTGGCGGCGTTTTATTCAAAGCGCGTAAATGCGCCGGGAGCAGTGAGCGCGATCTTCGCGGGCACGTTCATTACGGTCTTCTGGGATTCGAGTTTCGTTCACAATCATCTGCCGGCGGTGCTGGCGCAACGGGATGCGATTTTTCCGGCGCTGATTGTTGCGGTGCTTTGCCTGGCGGTGGTGAGCGCTCTTACCAAGCCTCCGCGCCAGGAGCAGGTGGCGGTGGTTTTTGGGGAGCAGGCGAATTGAATGGTTTTGCGGGGACAGTCATATCAGAGCAACGATCCGGCACACTTTCGCAACCTTGTTGAAAGGCAACAAGGAGGACGTATTGAT
>DATGMQ010000018.1:0-197689 GCA_035293545.1 Alloacidobacterium sp.
AGGAATTTGGCATCTTTGTATGGGATGGCCTGGAAATGCCCTTTATAAATGGACATTTGTCTGCCTGCCATTCAATACAACTTCTTTTTCTGTTCCGCTTGCGAGGGCTACCCGAAATTTTCTTTGGTGGAGGTTTTGACCGGCGGTTCTTCTGAGCAGCAAATTTCCTGATGCATCCTGCCATTGCAGTTCCAGACGGGTGAAGTCGCCATGCTCGTGGGCGAAGCTTTCCCCGTCGTCTTCATAGAATGAGAATCGTCCGTCTGCTCCGGGATAGATGGTTAGTTTTATCGGATCAGCGGAGGGAGCAAGCGCATACTGCTTCACGGGACCGGTCGGAACGATTGATCCTGCTTTTACATAGACGGGCAGGGTTTCGAGATCAAGATGGCGTGTTATGAGCTTTCCGCCTGCTACTCGCTCCGCTGTCCAGAAATCCCACCACGTGCCCTGCGGCAGATACACTTTCCGCTGCTGCGCGCCAGCTTCGAGTACCGGAGCTATCAGCAGGCTGTCGCCAAACATATATGCATCTTCCACTGCTCTGGCTTTTTCATCATCAGAATAGTGCAGCCACAGAGCGCGCATGAGAGGCATGCCTGTGCGATGCCCTTCCTCGACGGCTGAGTAGATATAGGGCAACAGCTGATAACGAGTATTGAGATATTTTCGACAGATACGCTCGACTTCCGCATTGTGCAACGCATCCGGTTTCGGGAGCACTTCGGCTGCGTAATCCGGTTCCAGTTCGGCAGGGCCGTAATCGCCGGTGTTCCAGCCCCAGGGCAGGCGGAGCTTCCATGTGCGTCCATGCGAGCGGAAGAGCGGGCAGAAAGCGCTGAACTGGAACCAGCGCAGAAAAAGCTCCGCGGTAAATTCTTTTGTGGGAACAAAGCCGCCTGTGTCCGTACCCCAGTATGAAATACCGCACAGTCCTGCGTTGATGCCTACCATGACCTGCGCGGCCAGAGTCTTCCAGGTGGAGAAGATATCGCCTGACCAGAGCCATCCATAACGCTGCATGCCAGCATAGCCATTGCGATGCAATGCATAAGGGCGCAGATTTGGGCGCGCCTGGCGTTCGCCTTCCCAATACATCTCATTGCGAGCCAGGCGGGAGGCAACGGGAAGCGGATCGCCTTCGTCCGGCCACCATCCGTCTACGCCCATGCGCACGAGGGGAAGATGCCTGCGCCAGTAGGCTGCGGCGTCGCCGGGCTCCTCGGTTGCCGATCCAGTGTCTGTAACTTTGCCATGCAGATCGACCGGAGGATTGACGATATGCAGCACGACTTTGAAGTGGTCCTGATGCAGTTGGTGAATCATGGCTTCGGGATCAGGAAAGACTGCTTCGTTGAACACAAACGATCCATGCCCGGTGTTCCAGCCGGATGGACAGAATCCTGTTCCCAGGTAGATCAGGGCGTCGCAGGGGAGCTGCTTTTCGCGGAAGGTCTTTGCTTCCGCCAGTATCTCTTCGCGGCCGGCCAGAGTGCGATGTGATTGCTGATATCCCAACGCCCACAGCGGCGGCATATGCGGATAGCCGGTAAGCTCGGCCCATTCGCGCATGAGCTGTGCGGGAGTGTCGCCCAGAATTAAGAAGATATCGAAGCCGCGCGCGCTTTCGCCGGAATGAAATATGCCTTCTTCGCCGGTGAGATCGAAGCTGCCCCACGGCTCATGGAAGAACAGCCCCCAGCCTTCCGCGCCGAGCAGAAGCGGAATGGGGACGCGCGCGCCGTAGGTCCGCAGGTCGTCTCCCCGCTGCCCGTTTCGCATGTCGTCTTTTGTGCCGCGGCGGTCCAGCGGATGCACGCCCTCGCCGAGGCCGAATATCGGCCCTTCCCCATACCGGAAGCTGACGCGAGTTGTGCCGTCGAAACGCAGCTCCTGCCGGAGTTTGCTGTTTTGGTCTTCTATCGTGATGCGGAGAGGATCGGTCAATACATGAATGCGCCGCCGGCCCCACGTGGTTGCCGGCACGGGCTGTGTTGTATGGGTTTGCAGCAACGGCTGCGGCCATGAGGGGGTGACGAGGCTGCCGTCGGAGAAGGTTTGGTTGCGGTCCACGTCGACTGCAGCGAGTGTGATGCGCAGCGTGTTTTCGCTTACGGAGGTCAAGGAAAGCTGCATGGCGGCATCGCCGGTGATGGCGGCATGCAGCAATGGCGATCGCAGCAGCATGGTTGCGCCTGCGCCTATTCCGTACAGTGCTGCTCTTCGTGAGATTGCGGGCATTTTTTCGGCTCCGATTTTGGCGGGTTGTTAGTAAATGTTTACTTGTCTCAAGAAGCCCTTTAGTTTTTCAAACAGGACCCGAGCTTAAAAAAGCTGCTGAAAAAAATCGATGAGCAAAGATTTCATTACCTCGGCGGCCAAAGCCGCCCTGATTCTGTACTGTATATGGCACGGCTGAAGCCGTGCCCTTACGAAACTTTGCCCAAATCCTGAGTTTTCCCCAGCCTCTAACAGCCGGCGCTTTTACCTGTCACGTCAAAAATGCATGCTTCGTAATTAACCTGGAAATACTTACCAGCTTCCCCGCTCTCCGAATACATCGATGACGTGCGCCAGGCGCTCGGCGCCGCGCTCCCAGTTGGTCTGCAGGCCACGCTCTACGCGGTCGGGGTCGCCGGCGGCGATGGCGTTGATGATCTCTTCATGTTCGGCAATGGAGAGATGCAGATCATGAATGATGGAGCTGGCATAGAGGCGCCAGTAGCGCTCCGTCTGCGGCTCAATGGCTTTGTGCAGAGAGAGGACGCGCGGGCCGGCTCCGGACTCAACAATCATGCGATGAAAGTTGTGGTCGAGATCGAAAATGCCGGCGGCTTTTGCAGGACGCGCCTTCACAATTTCATTGAGCTGCTGGTTGTAGCTCTTCAGGTGCTGCACGATCTCGGTACGCTCCGGCTTCGGCAGCGACGCGGTGCGCCGTCCCGCGAGACCCTCGACGCGACCGATGATGGAATACAGCTCGCTGGCGTCTTCTTTGGTGAGAGGTGCCACTACCATGCGCGATTTGCTGACGTTCTTGTGTTCCAGCACGTAGCCCTCGCGCTGGAGCCAGTGCAGGGCGCCGCGGACGGGGGTGCGGCTCATGCCCATGCGGTCGGCAAGATCGCCTTCGACGATCCATGTTCCCGGCGACAGCTTGCCGTGGACGATCAGCTCACGTATTTCCTTGAATGCCGTGTGCAGGCTGGTGCCGTGCTCGGCCCTGGGGGTGCGGGATTTTTTCTTAGCAGTTGCCATTCGTTCGAACCAATGGACAGAGTAAAGGATGTGAGCCGCAAGCGGAATAACAAACCAGTCACTCTGTGGTTACAGCGTCTGAAAAACAATAGCAGCAGACCCGAGTGTAGGTTAATATGAAATCGTATCCAATTTTGTAGACATTACCGATTTATGCCAACAGGAAAGCGCGTGCAGCGCGTGGAAGTAATTGATTCGCATACAGCTGGAGAGCCTACCCGGCTGGTGCTTTCGGGCGGTCCGGACCTCGGCAGCGGCCCTTTGGCTGATCGGCTGGAGCGCTTTCGCCAGGAGCATGATTCTTTTCGCTCGGCTGTTGTGAATGAGCCGCGCGGGTCGGATGTTCTGGTCGGCGCGCTGCTCTGCGAACCGCACGACCCCACCTGCGATGCCGGCGTTATCTTTTTTAACAATGTCGGGTATCTGGGCATGTGCGGGCACGGAACTATCGGCGTGGTGGTAAGCCTTGCCTATCTGGGGAAGCTGCAGCCCGGAACTCATCGCATTGAAACGCCGGTCGGCGTAGTGAGCACGACGCTGCATGAATCCGGCAAAGTAACGGTAGCGAATGTGCCCAGTTATCGGAGCAGGAAATCCGTGGCGGTGAATGTGCCCGGATATGGCGAGGTCAGCGGGGACATTGCCTGGGGTGGCAACTGGTTCTATCTGATGGAAGAGCATGGCCTACATCTTGATCTGCGCCATGTTGCCGAGCTAACGGATTTTTCCTGGGCAGTTAAAAATGCGCTTGCTGCTCATAACATCACGGGCGAGAACGGCGCAGAGATTGATCACATCGAGCTTTTCGGGCCTCCGCAAAACGGCCATTCGGACAGTCGCAATTTTGTGCTTTGTCCCGGAAAGGCGTATGACCGCTCTCCGTGCGGGACCGGAACGAGCGCCAAGATGGCCTGCATGTATGCCGAGGGCCAGCTTGCTCCCGGGCAGATATGGCGGCAGGAGGGCATTCTCGACACTGTATTTGAAGGCAGCATTCAGGTTGAAAACGGATTTGTTCTGCCGAGCATCACGGGCGCGGCTTACGTTACGGCTGAGTCGACGCTTATTCTTGATGCGAACGATCCGTTTCGCATGGGCATTGTGCCATGAGCTCAAGCTACGATGCAGTCGTTATCGGCGCCGGAATCGTCGGCGCTGCGTGCGCGCATGAGCTTGCGCACGAGGGACTGCGTGTAGGCATTGTTGAACGCGACATCATTGGCGGCGGAGCTACCGCCGCGGGCATGGGCCACGTCGTCGTTATGGACGACTCTTCGGCGCAGATCGCGCTTACGCAGTATTCGCAGTCGCTCTGGAATGAACTTGCCGATGCTCTTCCCGCCAATGTTGAATATGACCGCTGCGGGACGCTCTGGATCGCGGCTGATGAAGAAGAGATGCATGAGGTACGCAGGAAGCATGCGCTGTATACTGCCGCAGGCGTCCCCACAGAAATTCTCGATGCTCAGGCGCTGGCAGAGGCAGAGCCAAATCTTCGCAAGCCTCTTGCGGGAGCGCTGCTGGTTCCTTCGGACGCTGTGCTGTATCCGCCTTGCGCAGCAGCCTGCCTGATTGCCGGCGCGCAGCAGAATCGGGCCGAGCTTGTACAGGGGAAGACGGTTCTCAGTGCGCATGAGGGCAACGCACGGCTGAGCGACGGAACCGTAATTTCGGCAGCATTTATCATTCACGCGACAGGCGCAGGAGCAACGGCTTTGCTGCCCGATCTGCCGATTAAGAAGCGCAAAGGCCATCTCATCATCACGGACCGCTATCCCGGATTTGTGCGCCATCAGCTTGTCGAGCTTGGGTATCTAAAAAGCGCGCACTCCGTCACGAGTGATTCGGTGGCGTTTAACGTGCAGCCGCGCCGCACCGGCCAGCTGCTTATCGGCTCATCGCGCCAGTATGGAGCTGAAGAATCACAGATCGATCATTCGATTCTTGCATCCATGCTGGAGCGGGCCGTGGAGTATCTGCCGGGGCTGGGCGATTTATCCGGAATTCGCGCGTGGACGGGTTTTCGCGCTGCCACGCCGGACAAGCTTCCGCTGATCGGCCCGACTGAAGATCCGACTGTATATCTGGCTACAGGGCACGAAGGCCTGGGCATCACAACTTCGCTGGCAACAGCGCGGCTGCTGGCTGATTCGCTTCTCAATCGGCAGCCGGCGATACCTATCGAGCCGTATCTGCCGGCACGATTTGCAGTGGAGACGGCGCATGCCTGATCGCATCGTGCTGACCGTGAATGGACACGCTCTCAGCGTAGAGCGCGGTATGAGTGTAGCTGCTGCCATCATGACCGCCGGAGCACATTGCCGAACCTCAGTCAGCGGTGAGTTGCGGGGCCCGCTCTGCGGAATGGGTATCTGCTTTGAATGCCGCGCCACAGTCAACGGTGTTCCACATTCGCGTACCTGCCAGATGCTCTGCGAGCAGGGCATGGAGGTTGTCAGCCAGTGAGAGAGCGCTACGACATTCTCGTGGTTGGCGCAGGTCCTGCGGGGATTGCGGCCGCTACGCGAGCAGCAGAGAGCGGAAAGCGCGTGGGCCTGGTGGATGACAACTTTGCTCCGGGTGGTCAGATCTGGCGCGGGGCTGAATCGGCGTCGTCTGATATTGCTGCGTCCTGGTATGCGCGGCTTGCAAAGGCCCGGATTACGAAGCTGCAGGGCTGGCGGATTTTCAGCCAGCCTGCGCCGGGCGTTCTTCGGGCTGAGAGGAATGGCGATTACATCGACCTCGGTTACGACAAGCTGATCCTTGCCACGGGGGCGCGTGAGCGCTTTCTCCCCTTTCCGGGATGGACTTTGCCCAACGTACTCGGCGCAGGCGGGCTGCAGGCGCTGGTCAAGTCCGGCTTGCCGATTGCGGGCAAGCGCGTTGTGGTTGCCGGCAGCGGTCCGCTGTTGCCGGCTGTCGCAGCTTACCTGAGAAAGCATGGAGCGCGTGTCGCGGCGATCTGTGAGCAGGCGTCCTTTTCACGGCTCGCACAATTTGCAACTTCGCTGGTTACACATCCGGACAAGCTCCAACAGGCCGCTGTTTATCGATGGCAGACGCGTGGAGCGCGCTATCATACAAGCTGCCGGCCGGTAGCGGCGCATGGCCAGGGAGAGCTTGAATCGGTCACATTGCGCAAAGGGAGTCGCGAGTGGACTGTCGCCTGTGATTATCTTGCATGCGGTTTTCACCTTGTCCCGAATACTGAATTAGCTGAACTGCTGGGCTGCGCCATTGCTTCGGGCAACGTAAAGGTCGATGAGTGGCAGGCAACGTCAATACCCGGTATTTATTGCGCCGGGGAGCCGACCGGAATCGGCGGCCTTGAACTGTCGCTGATGGAAGGCGAGATTGCAGGCTACTCGGCTTCAGGACAAACTGCAAAGGCTGGTGTGCTCCATCGCAAACGCGACAAGCTGCAAAAGTTCGCAGATCGTCTGGAGGCCACGTTCGCTCTTGATCCTGCTCTCCGGGAGCTTCCGCAGAGCGACACAATTGTCTGCCGGTGTGAAGATGTGCGGTTCGCCGCGATGGCGCAGAGCTCTTCCTGGCGCGCAGCCAAACTTCAGACCCGCTGCGGCATGGGACCATGCCAGGGCCGCGTCTGCGGACCCGCGGCAGAATTTCTATTCCACTGGCGAGCAGAGTCCATTCGCCCGCCTGTTTTTCCGGCACCATTGTCGGGCCTCACTGAGAAAGCACAACTTCATACCGTATAGGAGAAACAATGAACTGGTTCGGCGTAATGCCCGCAATGACAACCGCTTTTGATGAAAAGCTAAATGTCGATCACGCTTTTATGGCCCGGCATGCAGCCTGGATGGTTGAAAACGGCTGTACCGGCCTCGTCATGCTCGGATCGCTGGGTGAATCACCGACTCTGACTTTTAACGAAAAAGTAGCCATACTGAAGAACATTGTTGGTGCAGTGAAGGGCAGCGTCCCGGTGGTTGCCGCTGTTTCAGCTCTGTCCACTGCTGAAGCTGTTTCGCTCGCAAAGGCTGCCGCGGATGCAGGATGCTCAGGCCTGATGGTGCTGCCGCCCTACGTGTATCTTGGCGACTGGCGCGAGATGAAGGCACACATCGCGGCCATTTTTGAGGCGACGCCTCTATCGTGCATGCTGTACAACAATCCGGTCGCTTATGGGACGGACTTCATTCCCGAACAGATTGCCGAATTGGCCGCCGAACATAACAACTTCCATTCCGTGAAAGAATCGAGCACCGATGTTCGCCGCGTCACGGCCATTCGCGCACTGACAGGCGACCGTCTGAAGATCTTCGTCGGCGTCGATGACGCCATTGTCGAAGGCATCGCGGCAGGCGCTGTGGGTTGGATCGCCGGACTCGTCAATGCCATGCCGGCAGAATCCGTTGCGCTCTTCAAGCTTGCTTACGAAGAAAAGCACGACGAAGCGTTCGCGATCTATCGCTGGTTTTTGCCTTTGTTGCGCATGGATACGGTCCCTAAGTTTATCCAGCTCATCAAATTTGTTCAGCAGGAGCTGGGAGCCGGCAGCGCACGCGTCCGCCCGCCTCGCCTAGAAATCACCGGAGAGGAACTGGCTGCAACAAGAAAGGTGCTCGGCGCAGCCCTTAAGGACAGACCTAAAATTAAAGAGACGGCATTTGCAGCAGCGGCACGTTAAAGAATTAGCCAGCCGATGCTGAATACTTCGAAACGTGTAACAAGCTGCAGAGATCACAGGGATTCTACCTCCCCTTCACGATGTTCAGGGTCAGTCTCGTCAGAATGACGCGATAGATAATATAGAAATCATTATGTTTAAAGGGACGTCCATTCTCGGCTCGGCGCGCGGCTCCCAAACCGGGGCCCCCAACGCGCCGTCTTTGCGCGGTGGGATAGAAACCGGAGCCGCCTTCTATGGTGTAAATCCAGTCACAGGTGAGCAACTTGAACCTGTTTACTTCTCTGCCTCAAATGAAGAGATAGACAAAGCAGCAGCGCTCGCGGAAGCAGCCTTCTCCAGCTACAGCAAGCTCACCGGCCGGGAACGGGGCGCGTTCCTGCGCAACATCGCGGACGGCCTTCAGGCGATCACAGAAGACCTTGTCCAGCGAGCGCATCAGGAAACTGCTCTGCCCATTCCACGTCTTCAGGGAGAAGTAGCCCGAACAGCTAACCAACTGCGCCTCTTTGCCGAGGTCGTGGAAGAAGGCTCGTGGGTCATGGCGCGTATCGACACAGCCGATCCCGAGCGCAAACCTCTCCCGAAGCCGGACATCCGTTCCATGCTCGTGCCGCTTGGCCCTGTTGCTGTCTTCGGCGCCAGCAATTTTCCTTTGGCCTTCTCTGTTGCCGGCGGCGACACCGCATCGGCTCTGGCAGCAGGCAATCCCGTTATCGTTAAGGCGCATCCGGCACATCCCGGAACGAGCGAACTGGCCGGCAATGTCATTCGTGAAAGCGTTGCAGCATGCGGCCTGCATGAAGGCGTCTTCTCGCTGCTCTTCGACTCCGGCATTCAGGTTGGGCAACAACTGGTGCAGCATCCGCTCGTTAAAGCCGTGGGCTTTACGGGATCGCTGGCCGCAGGACGCGCGCTCATGGATCTGGCAGCCGCACGCCCTGAGCCTATTCCCTGCTATACGGAAATGAGTAGCGTGAATCCGGTCTTTATCCTTCCCGGAGCACTCAGGCAGCACGAAAAAATCGCCGCCGATCTCACCGCCTCCTACACGCTGGGAGCGGGCCAGTTCTGCACCAAGCCGGGAATGGTCTTTCTTCCGACACAGGCTGAATCTTCGAATTTAGTCGAGGAACTACGCAAGCGCGCTGCCGACCTTGCGCCCTTCACCATGCTTACCGCAGGCATCGCGGCGCAATATCAACGCGGTTTGAAGCAGAGAACGGAATCAGACCACGCACGCGCCATCGCGGTGTCAGCGCAATCAGAAACATCGGCAAGCACAACCGCGGCTCTCTTTGAAGCCGATGTCGAGCAAGTCCTCAACGATCCATCGTTATCAGAAGAAATCTTCGGCCCTACTACTTTGCTTGTTCACTCCAGCACCCGCGAGCAGATGCTCAAAGCTGCGCAGGCACTGAAAGGCCATCTGACTGCAACGCTCATCGGAACCGAAGAAGACCTCGCGGCCAACCGGGACCTTATCGCCATTCTCGAACGCAAGGTAGGCCGCGTGATTTTCAACGGATATCCGACAGGAGTGGAAGTCTGCCATGCGATGGTGCATGGCGGTCCATATCCGGCAACGTCGGATGGGCGCTCTACTTCGGTAGGGAGCCAGGCCATCTTCCGCTTTGCGCGGCCGGTCTGCTATCAGAACCTGCCTCAGTCCGCGCTTCCTGAAGAGCTGAAGAATAGTAATTCACCTGGCATTCTGCGCATGATCAACGGAGTGATGACGCGCGACAGCATCAGTTGAGACCGGCGCGCGTCTTCACTCGCTGAATTACCTGCGATATGTGTCGAATGTATCGTCAACTACAGTGCCGGCAGGGCTGAGCCGCGGGCGAAGAATCTTCACCAGCGCGGCTTGAGATTCTTTCCTTCGCTGTGCTCAGGACAGGCTCTCCCTTCACTACCCCATCAGGTGAAAACCGCACGTGCCGGGGACCACGGTTTTGGTCGTCAGAATGACGGCGGTTACACGTACACGAAAGTACTTTAGCTGCGGAGGGAATGTCTTTCTGAATTACACACTCTTCGTATTCACCTTCCAATAGACGCTGTAACGCTCATCCAGCAGCTTGTATAGCGGAATCAGATCAGTCTGTTTGCTCTGCCCTACGGTCCGGAATTTCAACTCGCCAGCCGTTGTCTTCTCAAACCATCCGACCGGCTGGTTTGCAGCCGTTGCCACTTCCGGCATGGGAATGTTTTCGTGCTTCTCATCCGGCCCGTAATCCCCGTAGATCATCTTCTGCGTCAGCCCTTCTCTTCCCATCTGCGCGGCCAGCACCAGCGGCCCATACATCGCAGCCTGCAGCGTCTGGTCGTCCGGCAGCGGCGCGGTATGCCGATGCATCGGCAGCGCAACTTCTACCTTGTCGCCGTCGTGCCATGTCCGTTTGATTTCGGCATAGCTGCTCGGGACAGTATCCACTCTCTCGAGTTTGCCGTTTACCTTGATCTGCACTCCCTCGGTGGCCCAGTAAGGAATGCGAATCTTCAGAGTCAGCGGAGTTGCCTTTGCAGCTTTAAAGATCAAGGTAGTTCCTTCTTCTTCCGGGAAGTTCGTGTCCTGCAGCAGGCGCATTCCCTTCTCTTTCCAGTCGACCTCTGAGCCGATAAACAGGTTCACATAGATGCTGTCATCGTCATGGAAATAGATTGAGTCATTTGTCTTGGAATACTCTTCCACACCGGTTCCCGTGCAGCACCAGAACGCACGATACGGAGAGCCAAACGTCTTCCAGAAGCCGGGCTTCAGCGGCACATAGTACATCAGCATTCCGTCCGGGTCCTGCGTGCCCAGGCGCACGTTGAAGAGCAGGCGCTCGTAGTAATCCATCACGCGCGCATCCGGATTCCACCCGAACACATGCCGTGAAAGCTTCATCATGTTGTAGCTGCAGCAGCACTCCTCGGCCGCCGGGCCGAGTTGATCGGCCAGTTTATCCGGGGCCTGCCAGAACTCGCCATTGCTTGTGCCTCCGGTTGCATAGGTGTGATGGCCGACGCATTGATGCCAGAAGTAGTCCGCAATCTGGTGAAAGCGCGCGTCACCGGTCAGTTCATATCCGCGCGCAGCCCCAATCACCTGCGGAATATGCGTATTCGCATGGATTCCAGCCAGATCATCCTGCCCTGCGGCCAGCGGGTCGAAAAATTTCTTCTTGCTGAACCGCTGCGCTACCTGCGCATACTCCTGCTTGCCAGTCAGCGCATAGAGATTGAACAGCACTTCCTGCATACCTCCATACTCGACATTCAGGATGCGTTGCAGGTCTGCGTCGCTGATGGGCTTCAGCCAGTCACTCGTCCATCCGGCCATCTTCTCCGCCGTGGCCAGCGCCTGCTTGTTGCCGCAGTGGACATACATGTCCACATGTCCAGCCATGATTTTGTGGTAGGTGTAGAAGGGCGCCCAGACCTTCTGGTGGTTCTTCAGGCGGTCGTAAAAGTCCTCAGGATACGCGCCGAGATATCCATTCGCCTTCTGGCATTTCGCCAGCTCTGCTACAAGCGCATTGCCCTTATCGCGAATGCCTTCGTCGCCCGTGCCTGCGTACATCAGCGCGCAGGCGGAAAGGTAGTGCCCGCCGGCAAAATGTCCGCGCAACTCGCACTTCGGATCTTCCCATCCGCCCAGCGGCTCCACGTGCGACGGCAGCCCGGCGGTCACGCGGAACATGTGCAGGAGGCGGTCATTTGGAATGGTATTGAGATACCGAAGATTGATCTCCTGCGCCGTCTTCATAGGTCCGCTGCGCAGCCTGACTGCCGTCATGGGAAACGGCTGCGCTTTCCAGAAAACCTTTTCATAACCGCCCGCGCGATTGCTGTGTGGGACATCAGTCACTGCATCCTGCGCAAATGCAGAGAGTGATTCAGGCAGAAGAGCGGTTCCAGCAACAGCCGTGGAAGCAGCGACGAGAAAATTGCGGCGAGTAAGAGAATTCATGTCCTTTGGGCCTTTCACAGCGTGAGAATCCATGACGGCGCATCACCGCGCGGCCATTCTCAGCAACCGTTTAATCTCTATATACATCGCAAGCCTGTCTCTTGTATACAAAATTGAACTCTATTTTGAGGAACAAACAGCTGTGAATTTTCACCGGGTTTCACTCGCGCTCCTTGCAATCACCTTTTTTGCGGCAGAACATCTTTCTGCTCAAGCTGCGAATGCAAATATAAAGCTGCAGAGCGCTCTGGAGGCTGAATGGCAATATCAGCTCAGAACTTATCCAGAGATGGCCACCTACATCGGAGACACACGCTATAACGACCGCCTCAATGACTATTCTCCCGCAGCTTTTACGCGCGCACTGGAGCACGCGCAGCAGGCCCTCAGGACATTTGAAGCTATTCCGGACGCAGGTCTCAGCGACGAAGCCCGCCTCAACAAAACACTCATGGTCCGCAGCCTGCGCGAGCAGATCGAAGGCGGACGCTTTAAGGACTGGGAGATGCCAGTCAACCAGATGAATGGCGTTCATCTCGACTACGCCGCGCTCGCGTCGCAGATGCCTTTTGCCACCGTCAGGGATTACGAAAACTATCTCTCACGGCTGCGCCAGATTCCGCATGTTTTTGACGAAGTGATTGAAGACATGCGCCTGGGACTGCGCGACCACCTCATGCCGCCACGCTATTTATTAGAAAAAGTCGCTGCTGAGGCACAGGACATCGCCGGCAAACCCGCAGATCAGAGCCCCTTCGCCACGCCTCTGCAAAAGTTTCCGAAGAGCATCTCAGCAACTGACCAGCAGCGCCTCACCACGGCCATCAAAGCAGCCATTCAGAAGGAAGTTGCGCCTGCCTATGCAAAATTCGCCGGCTTTGTAAAAACTGATTACGCCCCGCATGGCCGGTCTGAGTATGGTGTATGGGCACTTCCCGACGGAGCCGCCCGTTATCGCTTCGCTGTGAAATCCCAGACGACTATGAACCTCACGCCCGAAGAGATTCATAAGATGGGTCTCAAGCAGGTCGATGAGATTGATGCCGAGATGCTGAAGCTGGCAAAACAGCAGGGCTATAACGACCTGAAATCTTTCAACGATCACATTCGCAAAGACCCCGATCTTTATGGAAAATCAGGAGAACAGATTCTCGGGCTTTATCAGCATTACACCGACCAGATGTATACGAAATTGCCGCAGCTCTTTGGCCATTTGCCCAAGAACAGGCTCGAAGTTGTACCTATGGACGCCTTTCGTGCGCCTGACGCCGTACCCGCCGATTACTCACCCGGAGCTGCCAACCGCCCGGGCCGCATCAACGTTAACGAATACGACCCGACGCATCGTCTTCTCCTTAATGTGGAAGCGATTGCCTACCACGAAGGCATACCCGGCCATCACATGCAGTTCTCCATCGCGCAGGAGTTGAAAGAGCTGCCGCCCTTCCGAAAGTTCGGCAACTACAATGCTTACTCTGAGGGCTGGGCGCTTTACGCGGAACGGCTGGGGAAAGAAGTTGGCTTCTATCAGGATCCATACAGTGAATATGGGCGTCTCGAAAACGAGATGTGGCGGTCGATTCGGTTAGTTGTAGACACCGGTGTCCATGAAGAGCACTGGACGCGCGATCAGATGATCCAGTTCTTCCGTGACCATACGGCAATGGACGAGAAGAACATCGAAACTGAAGTTGACCGCTATATCGCATGGCCTGGACAGGCCCTGGCGTACAAATCAGGCCAGATGAAGATACTCGAACTCCGCGAGCGCGCCCGCCGGCAACTCGGAGCAAGGTTCGACATCCGGGCCTTTCATGATGCCGTCCTGGCTGAAGGCCCGATGCCGCTCGACATACTCGACGCACGCATGACCCGATGGATCGCCAGCCAGAAATGACGAACGGTGTGCACAGGACTACTTGTTGCGTGAATCTACCAGCTCTTTTTCTGCCAAAGCGCGGTTGGTCTTTGCCTGCTCGACTTCTTTACTTTCCGGGGGATGCTGAGAGGACTTTTCGGCCAAGTCCTCGACAGCCTTCTCGATGTGCTCTTTCTGCTGCTTCGTATTGTCCTGATTCCCTGCCATACACCTTCCGATGCCTCGAAGCAGGATAAGGTTGGGATACAGATATTTTCAGGATTTTATTCGGCTGCGCGCTGAGGAGGCTTCAACCCAAGCTCGCGCATGGCGATTTGCAGGTCGATCCAGGCTTCTTTCTTCTGACGCGGGTCGCGCAGCAGGTATGCCGGATGATAGGTGACGACCAGCTTTGAGCCGCGCGCCTCGTGCAGGCGTCCGCGAAGCGCACTCAAGGGAGCCTTGCCGCCCAGCAGGTAGGTGGCAGCCGTTGATCCCAGAGCAACCAGCACCTCCGGGCGGATGACATCGATCTGGCGGAAAAGAAACTGGGAACAGGTATTGGCCTCGGCCGGCTCCGGTGTGCGATTTTGCGGCGGCCGGCACTTAACAATGTTGGCGATGTAGACTTCTTCACGCTTCAATCCCATTGCCGCGATCATGTTATTGAGCAGTTGCCCTGCCCTGCCGACAAATGGCCGTCCCTGCGCATCTTCATCCGCGCCCGGACCTTCACCAACGAACATCAGCCTGGCGTTTGGGTCGCCTTCGCCAAATACGACGGTGTGCCTGCCTGTGAAGGCCAGAGGACAGCGTGTGCATTCGCCGATGTCTTCCTGGATGACGCGCAGCGCCGCTGTGCGCTCGGCGGGAGGAAGCGCAGTCTGACTGGGTGTAAAGGGTTCCTCGACGGGAACAGCGGATTGCTTTCTGGGCATGTTCTCTTCTTGATAGGTAACAGCTGTAGTCACAGTTTCCGGAACTTCAGAATGGGCAACCACATTGCCGCGACGATAAAAGTCGAAGACACCAAGATCGCGGTAGTAACGGAGGCGCGCTTCCAGCGCCTGCTGTTGTTCAGGATTGAGAGAGGACATCACTAGCGTTCTGCGACAACCTTCTGCGGACGGCGCAACCCTATTACCTCTTCAAGGATGCGATCGGCTACCTCGCGCTTGCTCATCTCCGGAAGCTCGATGGCGGTTTGTTGAGTCAGGAAGGTCACAGCGTTCCGGTCAGAGTCAAAACCAATGCCCTCGCGCGAAACATCGTTCAGCACGATGGCATCCGCGCCCTTGCGCAGCAACTTGTCGCGCGCATGAGCAACCGCGTTCTCCGTCTCGGCGGCAAAGCCGATGACCAGCATTCCATCGCGGCGGCGACGGACGACCTCGGCCAGAATATCTTCAGTCGGCTGCAGTTCAAGCGTAAGCGGCCCGGAGCGCTTCAGCTTCTGCTCGGCGGGCATAATCGGGCGATAATCGGCGACTGCTGCTGCCTTGATGACGATGGTTGCCTCATCAAGACGGGCCAGGACTGCTGCGCGCATCTCCTCGGTTGTGACGACAGGAACTACCTCAACATTTGCGGGAGCGCGCAAAGCCGTCGGAGCGCTCACAAGAATAACTTTCGCGCCGCGTTTGATTGCGGCGTCTGCCAGCGCGTATCCCATTTTGCCGCTGGAGCGGTTGCCGAGGAAGCGCACCGGATCAATTGCTTCGCGTGTGCCGCCGGCGGTGATCAGAACTGTCTCGCCGGCCAGATCATTACGCCGATTCAAAATGTCGAGCACAGCCTGGACAATCGCTTCGTTTTCGGCAAGACGACCGCTGCCGATCATGCCGCAGGCGAGATACCCGCTCTCGGGCGAGACAATGCGCACGCCACGCTCTTCAAGCAATGCGAGATTGGCGCGGGTTGCAGGATGGTTCCACATATTAACATTCATCGCCGGAGCCACGATCACCGGAGCCGTCGTCGCCAGATACATCGTCGTCAGAAAGTCATCGGCTATTCCCTGCGCGAATTTGGCGAGAATGTTAGCTGTCGCCGGAGCGACAATTAGCGCATCTGTAGTCTGCGCCGCGTCAATGTGCTCAATGGCTGAAGCCAGGTTGCTCTCATCGGAGTCTCCGGCCCAAAGGCTGGTGATGACCTTGTGCCCGGTAAGCGATGCAAATGTCAGCGGCTGGATAAACTGCTGCGCAGCTTCGGTCATTACAACGTGAACATCCAGCGCCTGCCGCTGCAACGCGCGTACAAGCTCTGCAGCTTTGTAAGCCGCAACGCCACCGGAGACTCCGACAGTGACTTTCATAATCATGATTTTACGCTGTATTCACATTCATCATCTATGCGGAACATGGCAGGATGCGTTGAGGAAAACCCGGTACAAATTAACCTAATGGATATGCGGACCGGCGTTATCTCGGACACTCACGGCCTGCTGCGCCCTGAAGCTATGGAAGCACTCCGCGGCGTCGAGCATATTCTCCATGCCGGAGATGTTGGCGACGCCGCAATCCTGGAACAGCTTCGCCAGCTTGCGCCTGTTTCGGCGATTCGCGGCAACATCGATCGCAGCGGTCCCTGCGCGCAATTGCCTGAAACGGAACTGGTTGAGCTGGGTGGATGCAGTATTTATATGCTGCACGATGTCAATACTCTTGATCTCAATCCGGTTGCGGCGGGCATTCAGGTTGTCATCAGCGGTCATTCTCATAAACCGCTGATTGAGTGGAGAAAAGGAGTTCTTTACTTCAATCCGGGCAGCGCGGGACCGCGGCGGTTTTCATTGCCTATTTCATTGGGATTTCTGGAGATTCTTAGCAATGAAATAGTTCCCTCTTTGAGGACACTCTCTTAGGGGCATCCTGTTCCTGAAGGCAATGAAGGGTAGTGATCTTCTCTACTTCAAAGCACAGGTCGAGTGCAGGAAAGCAGGTCCTTCGCTGCGCTCAGGCTGACAATATATTTATTCTGCGAACTTCTGAGACAGGACACAATCATCAATCCCGAATACGCGGATTCACGACCACGTACAGCACGTCTGTTAACAGGTTTACGAGGACGTAGGTCAATCCGATTGCGAGGATGCACCCCTGAACCAGGGCGTAATCGCGATTGGAAATTGCGGAAACGGTGAGCCGTCCAAGTCCCGGCCAGCTGAAGATCGTCTCGGTTACGATTGCCCCGGCGAGTAGCGCGCCGAACTGAAGGCCAATCAGCGTGAGCACCGGAATCATGGCATTACGCAGCGCGTGCTTATAAACGACTGTACGCTCCGGCAGTCCTTTGGCGCGCGCTGTACGGATGTAATCCTGGCCAAGCTCTTCGAGCATAGCGGTGCGCACCATACGAGTCAGAATCGCAGCCAGCGCGCTGCCCATAGTGATGGCCGGCAGCACAAGATGGTCCCAGCCGCCTGCGCCGCTGACCGGAAGCCAACCCAATTTGATGGAAACCAGCAGAATCAGAATCGGACCTAACGCGAATCCGGGAAACGACAATCCGAGCAGACTAACTACGCCAACGATATTGTCCTGCCAGCGGCTGCGATGGAGTGCCGCCGTAATTCCCGCGGGAATGGAAAGCAACATGGCAATGACCAATGCGGCTGCGGTCAGCTCCAGTGTGTAGGGATAGCGCGTCAGGATCAGATGCGAAACCGTATCATTCAATCGCACGGAGCGGCCCAGATCGCCGTGTATTGCTCCGTGCCAATAGCGGATGTACTGCCGGCCAAGAGGAATATCCAGCCCATAAGCATGACGGAGAGCAGCAATATCCTGGGCGCGAGCGCCTTCTCCCAGCATCTGCTCAACCGGATCGCCAGGCACAATGTGGATCAGAAAAAAGACCAGCGTTACCACCAGCCACACAACCGGGATGGTGTACACGAGGCGCATGAGCAGCGACCGCAATGCCCGCATCAGGAGGCTTTCTCCTGCTCATCGGCCGCCGGTTTTACATTTTCGACAATCACTTTGCTGATGCGGTTTCCGCTCATCTCGGCGACGGTAAGCTTGCGGCCCTCGAACTCGACGGTCTCTCCGCCCTTTGGGATTTTGCCTAACCGCGTGAGCAGAAATCCGGCCAACGTCTCTACTCCGCCATCACGCGGGAGATGCCAGTTCATCTGTGTTTCCAGATCGCGCAGGTTCACGCTGCCATCGAGGACGACGCCACCGCTTGCAGAAGTGAGCGTCGTTTTCGCGGCCACGTCGAATTCGTCTTCTACTTCGCCGACAAGTTGCTCGATGGCGTCTTCCACGGTAACGACTCCGACGGTCGTGCCGAATTCATCCACCACAATGGCAAGATGGCGACGGCGCTGCTGGAACTCCTGAAGCAGGTCAAGGACAGGCTTGGTTTCCGGAACAACCAGAACTTCGCGCATTACCTGTCGCAGCCGAAGCTCGGTGAAAGGCGCGTCGGCAAACCGCGTGCGTGCTGAAGCGCGAAAATGCATGAGGCGCGAGATATCTTTGGAATAAACGACGCCAACGATGTGGTCCGGCCCGCGCTGCGGATCGTAGACCGGAATGCGGGAGTGGAGTTCTTCGACGATGCGCGCGCTGGCCGCTTCGATGAGCATGTCCGCGGGCAGCGAAAAGATGCGCTGACGCGGCGTCATGATCTCGCGTGTCGGGATCTCGTTTGCTTCGACTGCGCGGTGAATGATGGCTTCCTGGAACTCAGGCAGCATGCCGACACGCCGTGCCGCAGTCGCGATCAGCTTTAACTCCTCAGGTGAATGTACGGATCCCTCATGCGCCATGGTTGCGCGAAAGAGCCGCAGGACCACTGCTGCAGATTTGTTCAGCAAGCGTATTGCCGGACGCGTGATGCGGATAAAGGCGTCCATAGGCCCGGCAACCCCCAGCGCCACCTGATCGACCTTGCGCAGGGTGAGCGATTTCGGGACCAGTTCTCCGAGCAGCACTTCAAAGTAAGTGATAAGAGCAAAGGCCACCGGCACGGCTATTACATGCGCATAAACGTTTACATGAGGAAGCTGCGACAGCCATTCACGGAAAACGGATGCGACAACAGGCTCGCCGATCCAGCCGAGGGCCAGGCTGCAGAGGGTTACGCCTAGCTGGACGGCGGGCAGGAAATCATCCAGATGCTGCTGCAGGCGGCGGACCGTGCGCGCGCCCGGGCGGCGCTGCGCAATGAGCTGCTCGACGCGGGTTTCGCGGACGCTGACCAGAGCAAATTCTGCGGCAACGAAAAAGCCGTTGGCGAGAATCAGCATCGCAATCGAGACGAACCGGAAGAGCAGCAGGCCTGACATTTTCTTTGAGTTTAACAATTGATGCCACGGAACCAACGGATTGGCGCCTGCGTATACCACCCTGACACGTACCTATTCGGCAATTTCGAGTCTAAGTAGCGGAGCATTTGAGTGACGACGCAGCGCAAGAGCAAGAAAAAGTGGTGGCTGTGGGCCATTCCAGCCGCTGTTCTGGTGGTGTTGGTGGCCGTTGTCGCTGTGGCCCGCGGAAGCGGCAGCAAGATCGAGCCGGGCAAGCTGGCCAAAGCCAGTCGCGGGGATATTGCCAAGAGTGTTGTGGCCACGGGCAAAATTCAGCCCATTACCAAAGTTGAGCTCAAATCCAAAGCCAGCGGTATTGTTGAAAAGCTTTACGTGGATATTAACCAGCATGTCCATAAGGGTCAGGTGCTGGCACAGCTGGATCAGCAGGAGATTCTTGCGCAGGTGGCCGCGCAGAAAGCGCAGCTTGCCGGCGCCCAGGCAAATGTCGTCACCTACAAGGCCAATATCGAGCAGGACAAGGTGAATGCAGCAGCCCCGGACCTGCCGATGTACAAGTCGACCTATGATCGCAATCTGGCCATGTCGAATGACGGCATCGTCTCAAAGCAGACGCTCGATGACGCCCAGCGCAACTACGTTGCCGCTGAGAATAAGCGGGATGCTTCGGTTGCGCAGATCAGCGTAGACAGGGCCAAACTGAAGCAGGCAGAAGCGCAGGTACAGCAGGCACAAGCCAGTCTGGATCAGCTGAATGAGCAGCTCAGCTACACCACGCTTGTATCTCCGATGGATGGCGTCGTGCTGTCCCGCGACGTGGAAATTGGCGATGCCGTCAGCTCTATTCTCGTGCTTGGATCGACAGCTACTCTGGTGATGACGCTCGGCGATACGACCCAGGTTTATGTGCAGGGCAAGGTGGACGAGGCTGATATCGGGAGTGTCTATCTTGGCCAGCCTGCGCGTATTCGTGTTGAATCTTTTCCTAACAAGACATTTAACGGCAAAGTTACCAAGATAGCCCCGCTGGGCGTGGAAAAAGATAACGTCACGACATTCGAGGTCCGCGTTTCGATTGATAATCCTACCGGCGAACTAAAGGCCAACATGACGGCCAATGCGGAAATCCTGATCACGGAGCATAAAAATGCTTTGATCGTTCCGGAGCAGGCGCTGGTATATGACAACCAGAAGAATGGCTTCGTCTTTGTGCCCGATCCAAAACAGAAGGATGGTCAGAGGAAAATTCCGGTAAAAACAGGTATCTCGAATGGCAGCAAAACGGAAATTCTGGATGGCTTAAAAGAGGGAGATACGGTCGTTCTTCAGCAATAATCAGGCGGCGTTTGAGGTCTTTTGCTTGCCCTCCCAGGTTTTATAGTCGCTGTTTATCTCACCCAATCGATACATGGTATTGAGGGTCTCTACCCTTCCTTCGTTCCAATGGATGCTGAGAATCGGCGAGGTATAAATGATCTTGCTATTCGGGAAGCGGGTATGGCCGAGGACATTTCCTACGAGCCGATTCCCCGGAGATAATTCGGCAAAACCCTGAGAGCTGACATCTTCTACGACGCCCCAGTTCTCAATCAGCACTTCTGGTTTCTGCATGATCTTTTACACCTGTGAAGTTAGTCTTACGTAATAAGTAAGCAGCGGGAGTGCCAAAAGTCAGAGTAAGAAAATAAAGAGTTATGCCCTGTCCGTGATGCAGAAGGAGGAAATTTTTACTCACTCAGGGGAATTCTGGCTATACATAATCGCTGAAAATACAGAATTATGCATAGGGAGAACAGATTGCAGAATACCGACACATCAAGGGTTGCGGTGATTACCGGAGGCGCGCAAGGTATAGGGCGCCGTACTGCCGAACTACTGGCGGAGAGAAATTATCGGCTGGCTGTTATTGATTTACATCACCCCGAGGAAACCGTACAGGTCATCACGGCGGCCGGAGGTGAGGCGCTGGGTTATTCCGGCGATATTACCCATGAGTCTGTCGTTAAAGAATTTGCGCATCTGGTTTTCCGGCGCTATGGCGGCGTGGGCGTCCTGGTAAACAATGCCGGAATCAGCTTTATCTCGCCTGCCGAGCATACGGATATCAAAGACTATCGACGGGTCCTTGAGGTCAATCTTGTCTCTCCTTTTCTGCTGGCGAAGACCTTCGGGGAAAAAATGCTGGAAGCAGGCCATGGCTCGATTATCAATGTCGCGTCGATTGCCGGGCTGTTCGGTATCGCTGATCGGGCTGCTTACAATGCATCGAAGCATGGACTCGTTGGCCTCACGCGCACGCTGGCAGCCGAATGGGGAGGCCGCGGAGTACGCGTCAATGCTGTTTGCCCCGGCTGGGTGAAAACGGAAATGGACCACGCTGATCAGGCCCGGGGAACATATTCTGATGCTGATATTATCGGACGCGTTCCGATGGCGCGCTTTGCTACCGCTGATGACGTGGCCCGAGCCATCGCCTTTCTTGCAGATGAGAAGGAGAGCAGCTTTATCAACGGCCACTGTCTAACCGTGGATGGCGGCTGGACCGCTGATGCGAGCTGGGAATCACTGCGTCTCCAAAAACGCTGAAATATTCCGCCCTCTGACTCATGTATCTCCCTAAAGCCGATGCGCGGTGATAATGTTCTACTGGCTACTAAAAGCCTTTATCGAACAGATTGAAATTCTGGAGGGGATGGAATGTTTCATCGCAATCGGTCGAGGATCTCGCGTCGTGACATGGTGAAGTCTTCAGCGATGCTGCTGGCGGGCGGAATTGCAAGTCAGACATTTGGAAAAGCTGAAGCCGAGCAGACAATCAAGAACGTAAATCTGCATTCGAGCCCATCGACGCTCAAGATCACCGACATGCGGTATTGCATCGTGCAGAAGCCAGGCCCAAGTCCATGTGTGATCATTCGCATTGACACCAATCAGGAAGTGTACGGCCTGGGCGAGGTGCGTGACATTGCCGGTCCGAACTACGCGATGATGTTGAAGAGCCGAATTCTCGGCGAGAATCCGCTGAATGTCGATTATCTGTTTGAAAAAATCGCGCAATTCGGTGGCGTTTCACGTCAAGGCGGCGGGGTCAGCGCGATAGAAATGGCGCTCTGGGACATTGCCGGCAAGGTCTACAACTGTCCTGTGTATCAGATGCTGGGTGGAAAGTGGCGTGACAGTATTCGCATTTACGCCGATACGACCGAATCGAAAGACCCGCAGGAATACGGAAGACGCGCAAAAGAGCGCAAGGCCATGGGCCTTACCTGGATGAAGATGGACCTCGGCATCGATACGCTGGAGAACATTCCGGGCGCAGTCATGCAACCCTCCGGGATGAGTTCCTGGGAATTACATAGCCAGCCACATCCTTTTGTCGCAACCGAAGTCACGGACAAAGGCATTGATCGGCTGTGTGAGTATGTCGCTGCGGTGCGTGAAGCAATCGGGTACGATATGCCGCTCTCGATGGATCATCTGGGGCATATCGGCGTGAAATCTGCCATTCGATTGGGAAAAGCATACGAAAAATTCAATCTGGAATGGATGGAAGATGTCATCCCCTGGTACTACACCGACCTGTTAAAGCAGATCACCGAAGCCAGTCCAACACCAACGCTCACCGGCGAAGATATTTATGAGTTCACCGACTTCGAGACTCTGTGCAAGAACCACGCAGTCGATAAGATTCATCCTGATCTCGAAACATCGGGCGGTATTCTGCGGACGCATAAGGTGGGCGACATGGCCTTTCGCTATGGCGTCCCGATGGCCATGCATTTTGCCGGCACCCCGGTAGGCTGTATGGCCAATGTCCACTGTGCCGCGGCGACACGAAATTTCCTCGCGCTTGAAAATCATTCACTCGATGTCCCCTTCTGGCAGGACCTGGTCACAGGCATCGAAAAGCCGATCATCAATAAAGGATTTATCAAGGTTCCGGATGGTCCGGGACTTGGAATCACACTGAACGACGAGGAAGTAAAGAAGCATCTGCGACCCGGCACCGGATATTTTGAACCGACGCCGATGTGGGATGAGAAGCAGTCGTGGGATGATGCAACATTCAGCTGATGTGATTCACCGTCTAAGGAGACTCATGAGAAGAATTCTTTCCATTGCTCTGTTCGTGTGCGCGCTTATGGGCGTGCCGGCCTTTTCTCAGGTGAAGATGACGAGGGAGCAGATGCTCTTTTACACCTCCGAGTGGAAGGGTGAGCGCTTTCCTGACGGACGCCCCAGGGTTCCGGATGATCTGCTCAAGCGGGCGCTGGATGTGTCCATCGAAGATGTGTGGGATTATCTCCGCGAAAAGGGCTACAGATGCCAGTTTGAAGGCGGCTGGCAGGCCCTGCACATTGATAAACCCTTTGCCGGGCGAGCGCTGACCGCGCAGTACATGCCGCTAAGGCCGGACATGGCCAGAGCCATTAAAGCCGAAGGCAAAGCGGAAGGGCGAGTAAGTGGAAATAACAGCTGGCCGATTAACGAGCTTAAGGAAGGCGATGTCTACGTTGCCGACGGCTTTGGAAAGATTATTGAAGGCACGCTGATCGGCTCAAACCTGGGCAGCGGCATTGCGGCGCATACGCATGCCGGATTTGTCTTCGATGCAGGCATTCGCGATCAGGAAGAGAACCGCGAAATTCCTAACCTGAATGGTTTTTATCGCGGCTATGATCCTTCTGCATGGGCAGATATGACTTTGACCGCGATCAATGCACCGGTGCGGATTGGACGCGCCATTGTTTTGCCGGGAGACCTGGTGCTGGCCAAGACGGACGGAGTCATCTTCATTCCAGCGATTCTCGCGGAAGACGCCATCAGCTCGGCTGAATTCACCAATCTGGAAGACGCTTTCAATTTCGAATTGAACCGCGCGGGCAAAAATGGCGCGGAATTTGAAGGCGGATGGACACCGCAGAAATACGACGCTCTGGCAAAATGGATTGATGCCCATCCGGAAAAACTGAAGATGTCCCGCGCTGAATTTAATGCGATTCTGGAAAAACGCAAGACAGGAAGGTGATTCTCACCAGGAATGCCAATAGCCGTCGCGTTCGGTAAGGGTCACCTCAACTCCAAATAATTCGCGCAATTGTTTTGCTGTGATCAGCCGGCTTCTGGGACCATCAGCAACAATGCGCCCGGCACGCATCATAATGACGCGGTCAATCTCCGGGAGGATATCCGCCAGATGATGCGTAACCATGATGATTCCTGTTCCCTGCTGAGCGACCACGCGCAGCGCATCTCTAAGCTCCCGCTGGGCGGCGAGATCGAGAGCGTTGGAAGGCTCATCGAGCAGCAGCATCTCCGGTTTGTGGACCAGAGCGCGGGCAATCATGATGCGGCGCTGCTCGCCGGCTGACATTTCGCCCACCAGTTTGTCTGCCAGATGCGTCGCTTCCATCAACGCCATCGCTTCCTGTGCTCGTTCTCGCATATCCTGCGTGATGTGAAGATTTGGCCAGATAGTGGATGCCGAAAAGAACCCGGCGACGACAACATCCCGTCCTTTTGAGACCGGAGTACGCTCACCCGGAAGATCCGCGGAAACAACGCCGAGATGACTACGCAACTGCGACACGTCCCAGCGTTCGCGGCCCAGCAATCGACATTGCATCTCCCGCGCATGGATGGGGTAACACTCACAGGTGATGGTCTTAATCAGCGTGGATTTGCCGCAGCCATTTGGACCGAGGATGGCGACATGCTCGCCTGTTGCAATGGTGAGATTGATATCATGCAGCACAACCGCATCGCCACGCGCTACGCTGACCTGCTGCATGCGCAAAAATTCCGCCGGGTGTTCGATTGCCAATCGTTATCCTTTCTGAATTGGTATCTTGATTAGAGTAAATACCAACAATGAATGATTCATCCCTTGTCCCTTCTGAAGAGCTTCCACTCGGCTTTTGCTTTGCTGCCGTAAAGGCAGGAATCAAGCCGAGCGGTAAAGCCGATTTCGCAGTAGCCGTTGCAGATACACCTGCGAATGCCGCTGCCATGTTTACCAGCAACCGAGTGGTTGCCGCGCCAATCATCGTTGGCCGAAAACACCTTGCCCGCAGTAGCGGGCGCATCCGCGTTGTTGCCGTAAATGCGGGTAATGCAAACTGTGCTACCGGGCAGATCGGTATCGAGGCATGTGAGCAGGTCTGCGCAGCTGCCGCGAAGACATTCCATTGTGAAGGGCACGAGGTCTTTCCTTCTTCGACAGGGATTATTGGAGTTCCGCTGCCGGCGGAAAAGCCTATTGCCGCATTGCCCGAAATTGCATCCTCTCTCGGTACGACTCCTGAGCATTTTGCGCAATTTGCTCGCGCCATTATGACGACCGATACCAAGCCAAAGGTCGCGCATGCATCGATTTTCGTCGATGGCAAGCAGGTGCGCGTTGCCGGCGTCTGCAAAGGCGCAGGCATGATTCATCCGCAGCTTGTGCCTCATGCCACGATGCTGGTGTACCTGTTTACCGATGCTTTGATAGAGCCTGCTGCGCTCCATGCGCTGTTGCGGCAAAGCGTGGAAGTCAGCTTTAACCGGATCTCCATTGATGGCGATACTTCTACGAATGACACTGTGCTGCTGCTGGCATCCGGAGCAAGTGGCGCGCGCGTGGATGAAACCAGCGCACTGTTTCAGGAATTGCTTACGAATGTCTGCATCTCACTTGCAAAACAGATTGTGCGCGACGGCGAAGGTGTGACCCACGTTGTAGAGCTGCAAATAGAAGGCGCGGCGACAGACAGCGATGCCCTGAAAGTGGCAAAGGCCATCGCGCATTCTCCGCTGGTGAAGACGGCCTGGGCTGGCTGTGATCCTAACTGGGGCCGATTGATGGCCGCCGCCGGTTATTCCGGAGCAGAGATTGATCCGGAGCGCATCAGCATCTGGCTGGGGAACCAACAAATTTGCAGAGAGGGAGGTCGCGTACCTGATTTCAATGAACAGGCAGCGCATGCGTATCTAAAGTTACAGGAGTACATCGTACGAATGGATCTCGGAATCGGCAATGGACGATGCCGCTTCTGGACCACTGATCTGACCGCGGAATATGTACACATTAATGCGGACTATTCCACCTGAATTCTGTTGCAGATTCGCAACATTGCCACAGAATGAGTGCAGATAGTTAAAGTGCGCGTCAGTTCTGCATTTTTTATTCTTCAAGCCGAGTCTTGCACAGACTTTTTCACAATTCTGTTGAAAACGCCGTCTCTTATCAAAGCAGGCTGCCTGAAAGCGAAGCCCTTTTACTGAACTAAAATTGACCAAAACACATGTCGATAAAACAGGAAAAAACATCCGAGCAGCAGCCTCCCGCTCTCATCAGCAACAGCAAACTGCAGCAGCTTTACACCACGATGCTGAAGTGCCGAATCCTGGACTCATATGCTCGGAAGCTTGAGGGAAAATCCTTCTGGAAAGGCAAAGAGGCGGCCCTTGCCGGCGCTGCCATTGATCTTCAGCCGGACGATGCAATTGTGTTTTCTTCCGGCATTGTGATCGGAAATTTTCTGAAGGGTCTTCCATTACGCTCACTTTTTGCGCAATTCAGTAAGCGCAATGCAAAGAATTCTTCTCAAAAGCAGAAACGTGCCGGAGCGCCGGCACAAAGTTCTCTGGCGACGGGGATCGCTTACGGACGTACTACTCCAAACAGCAAGTCCATAACGGTGGCCTTTCTTTCTGAAAACCCGGAGAACAGCGCAGCCGGTCAAGATGCGCTGCTGGTTGCCGCAGCACGAAAACTGCCTATCGTGTACATCTGCGGCGATGGATCAATGGATGCTTCGAGGATGTACACCTACAACTTCCCGGTCATTCCAGTGGATGGAAATGATGTCGTCGCAGTATATCGGGTTGCGTACGAATGCACAGTTCGGGCGCGAGAGGGTGGCGGACCCAGTGTGATTGTGTGCCGGTTTTCTACTTCGAATGAAGAGCCACGCCGGAAACGCGATCCGCTTCGGCTTATGGAGGAATACTTGTCCGTGAAAGGTTTGTTTCAGGCAGAAAAGAAGCAAATCTCAATTCGTGCTTTTGAAAAAGAGATAACAAAAGCAAAAGCTGCGCCAAAGGCCTCTCCTGATTCAGAAACGAAGCACAACGCAGAGAATATCTTCTTTCTATAGAATAGTTTGTGTGCGCCTTTATAGAACTCGGGCGCTTGTCGTACCTGTTTCCTTCATCTAGCCTTGAAAGCAATATCGTAGAGTTATTATTCCTGCCTGCAAATAGGCAGCGGAACGAAGGTTTATTTTTTAACTGTTTGAGGTGCGAGTGAAATTTGCCCCCGTGATCTGTTTACTTGCAGCGTTTGGATTTTCGCTGCAACCCACGCCGGCTCAGACAATAGCAGCCAATTCTGGCGCAGGTGGCGGAACAGCCCAGCAGCCGATTTCCCCAAATTACACTCCGGCATCCCCTGTCACCTACGTGAGTACGAGCGGCTCGCCGTATATTCCTATGGACAGCTGGATCTATCCAGCACTCTCGCGCCTGCAAGGTCTGGGTTATCTCGACACCGCATTTTTAGGTTTGCGGCCCTGGACGCGTCTGAGCGTGCTGCACATGCTGCAGCAGACCGCAGATAAAATCGACGCGGACTCAAATAATCAGGAAGCTCGCGACATATATCTGAGTGTGTTGCACGAGGTTTCGCCGGAAAGCAATTTTGATCTGCGGACGGCGCGTCTTGAATTAGAAAGCGTTTATACGCAGTTTCGGGGCATCAGCGGAACGCCGCTTCGTGACAGCTTCCATCTCGGGCAGACGATCGTGAATGACTATGGCCGTCCTTATCAGGAAGGATTTAATAACTACACAGGATTCAGTGCGCACAGCGAGCTTGGCCGTTTCTCTCTTTACTTCCGCGGTGAATACCAGCATGCTCCCAGCGCATCGGGTTATTCCCCTGAATTGTTCGCTACTCTTTCTAAGATTGACGGAATTCCCGTAGCCAGCAATCCTGTGCAGGCAACAATTCCGCAGGGACCAATTTCCTCTACAAATACATTTCGCGTTCAGGAAGCGAACCTCTCATACAACATTCTGAATCATGAAATTTCTTTTGGGAAAAGTGATCATTGGTGGGCCCCCAATCAAAGCGGCAGCTTTGCCTGGAGCAACAACGCTGAAAATATCTATGCGTTCCAAATCGATCGCACCGAGCCCTTGCGCATTCCGCTGTTATCACGGCTTACCGGACCATTTCGCTATGACTTTTTCGTTGGCAGCCTGAAAGGACATACATATCCGAATTCACCGTGGGTCCACGCTGAAAAAATCAGCTTCAAGCCGACTGAAAACCTTGAATTCGGCTTTGAGCGGACGGTGATATGGGGCGGCAAAGGCCATGTTCCCATTACAATTCACAGCTTCCTGAAGAGCTTCTTCAGTGTGCAAAACGTCACCCCGGCAGAAAAACTTTCCCGTGATGATCCTGGGGCGCGGTTCGGCACATTTGACTTTTCCTATCGATTGCCGTTGATGCGTAAATGGGTCACCCTGTATACGGACTCTCTTGCGCACGATGATGTAAATCCCATCAGTGCTCCGCGGCGTTCGGCATACATGCCGGGACTGTACCTATCGCATTTTCCCGGCCTGGAGAAACTGGATTTCCGCGTCGAGGGAGGCACAACCGACACCGTCAGCACCGGAGGCCCGAATTTCCTGTACAACGAAACAATTCAGAAGCAGGGCTATACCAATAAGGGCTTCATTGCCGGAAGCTGGTTGGGGCGTCAATCGACAGGCGGACAGGCATGGCTCACATGGCATCTGTCTCCTCAGGAGCATATACAGTTCAGCTATCGAACGGACAAGGTTCCGCAGAGCTTTAATGTTCCGGGCAAAGGTACAGATGGATTCATTCCCGGCGGCACGACGCAGAACGATTACCAATTCAATGTGGTCAAGCGCTTCCACAAAGATATTGAACTGAACGCATGGGTGCAGTACGAACGCTGGGTTGCGCCTATTTATAAACCCGGCGTGCAGAATGACACTACCGCGCAATTCCAGATCACCTGGTACCCGCGCGAACAAAAAACCTTTTAAGCATTTTCTCTATTCGGTGTAGACAAAGCATAATTTCGTCATACACGAAAAATACTCGAGACTAATTACCAATAGTAAAGCCCTCATCGCAGTGAGGGCTTTTTTTTTATCTGGCTACTGATTTATTCAGGAGCTTCGCTGTCTCAGGTCGCCGCCAGTCATCTGGGCCGGCTGATCGATGCCGAGGAGACTGAGGAGCGTGGGTGAGATATCGCGCAATGATCCGTTTGGCCTGAGTGAATAATTTCGGGCGTCTTCACTGACCAGAATAAACGGAACCGGGTTAGTCGTGTGTGCTGTATGCGGACCTCCGGTTGCCGGATCCACCATCATTTCCGCATTGCCGTGGTCGGCGGTAATGAGCAACGATCCACCCCGTTGTCGAATGGATTGATAGATGCGCCCGAGGCAGGCATCCACAGTTTCGACGCCCTTGATTGTCGGCTCCAGTTTCCCGGAATGCCCGACCATATCAGCATTGGCAAAGTTCACAACCACCAGATCGAAGGCTGTATCTTCTACTGCCTTCACAACGGCGTCGGCGATGCCGGCAGCGCTCATTTCAGGAGCAAGATCATATGTCGCCACCTTCTGTGACGGAACAAGCACACGGTCTTCTCCCGGGAACGGCGTTTCAATTCCTCCGTTGAAGAAATATGTCACGTGGGCGTACTTCTCGGTTTCGGCAACACGCAGATTGCGGAGATTGGCTTGCGCCAGCATGTTTGCCAAGAGGTTCTCCATCGATTCCGGCAGAATAACCATCGGCAGGGTGAAGAGCTTGTCATACTGCGTCATGCAGACGTAGTGCAGGTTTTTCGGAACTTCACTGCGCGGGATTGTTTCATCCAATTCGTCGGCATTGATCAGCTCGCGTCCACCTTCTTTAGTGAAGTTGCTGTTGCGCGCCAGAACTCGCGTGATCTGCCGCGCGCGATCAGCACGAAAATTGAACATGATGCAGACATCCTCATCGCGTATGACTCCATGAGGATGGCCATGCTCATCCGTCACAACGAACGGCACAATAAATTCATCCGTAACGCCGTTGTTGTACGACTCTTTTACGCGCGCAATTGCGTCCTGATAGGCGCCGCCTTCCGCATGGCCTTTGACCATTGCGTCAAACGCCTTTTTCTCCCGTTCCCAGCGGCGGTCACGATCCATCGCGTAATAGCGACCGGAGACGGAAGCGATTTTGCCGACGCCGTACTCACGCATCTTCTGTTCCAGAGCAGCCAGGTATCCAGCCCCACTGGTCGGCAGCGTATCGCGGCCATCCATAAATGCATGGACAAAGACGCGCTCCACTCCATGCTGTCTAGCTGCTTTCAGCAATGCATAGAGATGTTCCTGGTGTGAGTGAACGCCACCATCTGAAACAAGGCCGAACAGATGCAGCTGGCGGCCATCGCGGGCGCGTTTCATGGCGTCTGCGATTACCGGATGGGTAAAGAAATCGCCGCTCGCGATCAGCTGGTCGATGCGGGTGATATCCATCTGGACGATACGACCCGCGCCGATATTCAGATGGCCGACCTCGCTGTTGCCCATCTGGCCGTCAGGCAGGCCTACGAAATGATCTGAGGCGTGCAGCAGAGTATTCGGATATTCGGCCAACAGCTTGTCGTAGGTCGGCTTGCGAGCTAACGCAATTGCATTGTTTTCAATTTGTGGGCGATATCCCCATCCATCCAGAATCGTAAGGACCAGCGGCCGTTTGTGAATCGACAACTCTCTCTCCTGTTTTTGTTGACTATGGCTTTTGCGGCGTGCTGCCAGACCCCTGCGGCTTCGTCCCGCCCGGGGGATTCGAAGAAGGATTCGACGGCGTCTGCAGCGAAGGTTTTTGCTGCTGGCGCTCCTCGATGTACTTCTTCTGCGCTGCTTCAATTTCGTCTTTGTGCCGGGTTATGACATCTCTGGCTGTCTGCTGCGCTACCTGCACAGCAGAACGCTGCAATTCTGTCATCATGTAAGGCTGCGCCGTGATCAGCCTCTGGCCAGCAGGCGACTTGTAAAAGTCGATGATCTTTGTTGCGTCTTCTGTGGAAATGTATTTTGGATAAATTTCAGCGGCATGGGATTCGAGATCGGCATTCTGCAGGCTTTTGTCCAGATCATCGATCACATCCTGCGGAACATAGGGAGGAAACTGGTTGCGATATGACTGCACGGCGAGCGCTACAATGCGCTTTTTCATGGCATCAGCGCCCGTGACTTCCTGCATTTCCTTGATTTGTGCCGGCGTGATCGGATTCGCCGGAGGCTTAATCTCAGGCTCGCTGGGAGCAGAAGATGACTGCGTTGCCGGCGCAGCGGGTTTCGGTGTTGATGTAGCCGGCTGCTGCGCGAACGCTGCGACTGAGAACGCCAGCGTACCGGCGAACGCTTGAAACATACGCATAAGAAAACTCCTGATGTGGATGGCAAAGCAGATGCGCGGATAAAAGTTCGCGCACCCGACCTGCTTACTCTCCGAAATTCACAGCTTCGAGCCCAAGGAATTCAGCAGCTTGCCCAAGTTCTTCCTCAATACGAAGAAGCTGGTTGTACTTTGCAATACGGTCGGTACGCGATGCCGAACCGGTCTTGATCTGACCGACGCCGGTTCCCACCGCCAGATCGGCAATGAAGGTATCTTCGGTTTCACCGCTGCGGTGAGAAATGATGGAGGTGTATCCGTAACGGCTGCCCAGAGTAATTGCTTCCAGTGTTTCACTGATTGTGCCAATCTGGTTCACCTTAATCAGAATCGAGTTGGCGACGCCTTCTTCGATCCCGCGCTGCAGCCGTTCGGTATTGGTGACGAACAAATCATCACCCACAAGCTGTACCCGATCACCGATCAGCTCAGTGAGATATTTCCAGCCCTGCCAGTCGTCTTCCGCAAGCCCGTCTTCAATCGAGACGATGGGATACTGTCGCGTCCAGCTTTCCCAGAAACGGGCCATCTCCTCGCTGCTCTTTTCGCTCTTATCGGACTTTTTGAAGATGTATTTGCCTGATTCTTTGTCGTAAAACTCGCTCGAGGCAGGGTCAAGCGCAATGGCTACGTCTTCACCAGCCTTGTATCCGGCCAGTTCAATCGCTTCGAGAATGACTTCAATGGCTTCGGTATTCGACTTCAGCGAAGGAGCAAAGCCGCCTTCATCGCCGACTGCCGTGTTGTAGCCCTTTTTCTTGAGCACGCCCTTCAGGGTGTGGAAGATTTCCGCGCCGCACCGAAGAGCATCGGAAAAGCGCTCTGCTCCAACCGGCATCACCATAAATTCCTGAAAATCTACGTTGTTATCTGCATGAGCGCCGCCGTTGAGGATGTTCATCATCGGCGTGGGGAGAACCGAAGCGTTTACTCCGCCGAGATAACGATAAAGCGGAATCTTCAGAGAATTTGCCGAGGCGCGCGCCGCGGCCATTGAAACAGCAAGAATCGCATTGGCTCCCAGACGGCCTTTATTCGGCGTGCCATCGAGCGAAATCATGGTTGCATCGAGAAGACGCTGATTGGTGGCGTCCATGCCTGTCAATTCAGGCGCGAGAATACTTTCTACATTCTCCACAGCCTGAAGAACACCTTTGCCCAGATAGTGGGTCTTATCTCCATCGCGCAGTTCAACGGCTTCGTGCTCCCCGGTTGAAGCGCCGCTCGGCACCGCTGCCCGGCCTAAGGAACCATCGGCAAGTACCACATCAGCTTCAACGGTCGGGTTTCCGCGCGAATCAAGAATTTCGCGCGCATGAATTGCTGCAATTTCTGTCATTTCATCCCTCGAAATTTTGTGTCGTAGCCGGTCTTTCAGTTTGGGGCGTCGGTCCACACGGATCGGCTCACCGGCATAGCCGCCTATGGTGTCTACAAAGCCCGACATGCAGTGAATTAACCTTCCCTGAGGAAAATCCGCGATGAATGTTTCTTGGAAAGGATACCAAAGACGCGGATGGTCCTGCTTGCAGGTCCGTCGTGTCAAGTTCTTTGTCAGCTCTGTTACCTGTTCTGGTTCAGGAATCTATCTCGTTATAGCTGCTTTGCATCTGTTCGAATAGTCTTACTTTCAGCGACTATTTCGCTGAAAACGGGTTGGAATTGCACGGAGTATTGCATGAAAAAGACAGGAAATTCTCTCGCAATGGTAGCGTTTGCCGGCACTTTGCTGCTGGTTCCCGCAGGGTTTGCGCAGCAGGCCAGCCAGAATCCTTACCAGGGTGTTTCCAATCCGCCTGCTGATGACGCCATTGTCACCAGCCAGGATGAGCCAGCAAATTCGCCGACAGCGAAGCCTTCGCCGGCTACTCCAGCAAAACCCGTTGCCAGCAAGCCGATTGCTCAGGCGGCGAATCCTGATGACGACATCGTATCGTCTGTTCCATCGACTTCGACGAGCGCGGCTGCGCCGGTGACAAGCGCTACGCTGGAGAAGCGGCCTTACAACCCGGACGAAGATATTGTTGGCTATGTGCCTTCGCCGAGCAATGAGCTGGCGGAGGGAACAAATATCCGTGCGCGGTTGCTGGACGGCCTTTCTACCCGGGAGACGAATGCGGGAACTGCCTTCAAAGCACAGGTTGCGACTGATGTTTATAAGGATGGACGAGTGATTATTCCTGCCGGTTCTGAGCTGCGCGGACGGGTCGTGAGCGTTTCTCAGGGACATCATTTCGGCACGGCAGCGACTTTGCGGCTGCGTCCGGATGTGGTGATTCTGCCGGACGGGACTGCTTACCATCTTTACGGGCAGGTGGTTGAGTCTAAAGCGCCGAATACCCGGACCGACAACGAAGGCGGCATTCAGCCTTCGTCTCATTTGAAAAAGGACGCCATTGAGTACGGCGCAGGGGCCGGAACAGGCGCGATTGTCGGCGCAAAGTTTGGCGGGGTACATGGCGCAGTGATTGGCTCACTCGTTGGCGCGGGAGTTGTTACCGCGCATCTTCTGATGCAGCACCCGGAAATTGCGGAAGTGCCGAAAGGCTCGATTGTGACTTTCAGCCTTACGGAACCCATGGATCTGATGCCCACCCGAAATTAGGTCCTCAGGGGCACCCCTTGTTTTTGTAAATTCTGAGGTCTTTTATCCCGAAGCCAGCGAGTGGTGTTTGCAAAATAAAGGCAAAGATATGACCGCATCACATGCGGTCATATCTTAGTCAAGCAAACTTTATGCTGCGGTAGCGCTGCTGCGCGCTGCTTCCGGGTTTCGCGCATGCGAAACTTCGGTAAGCACTTTGTCGGCATGTTTTTCTTCATCCAGCGTTTGCTGCAGCAGGGCTGCCTGTTGTGTTTCCCCTAAAAGGTTCGCCCAGTCACGAGCAGTACCATAAGAAGCAATTTCAAAGTGTTCGATTTTCTGCGCAGAGGCAATGATCGCGGCATCGCGGACGGCCGTGTCCTTTGCTGATTTTACGACTGTCTCGCCGGTGTCGATCAGCTCGTCGGTGACGCTGCAACTCTTGCTGTTGTTGTCGTCGCCGGTCAGGTTTTTCAGAATTTCATTTACGCGCTGCCGGTGCACCTTCGTCTCCTGCAGATGCGTCTGGAGCGCGTTCTTCAGTTGCATGTCGGTTGCCGAGTCGACCATTTTCGGCAGCGCATCCATAATTTGCTCTTCTGTCGATAACAGGTGGCGAAGCTGGTTGGTGTAGAGCGTTCTCAGGTCATCAATGTTTCCGGAAAAAAGAGCCATAAGCCTTCCCTTCGGGTTGAAATGCTTCCTTTACATTGAGAGGCCGCCTCATTGTCCGGCGTTGGCTCGTTTATTCCGATTGCACGTCAGATCTTCAACATTCTCGCCGCTGGCGCAATTCGGCACTATCCAACTGCACATAAATTGGGACAAAATAAATGTACGTTCATTAAAATCATGCCTGTCACGATGATTCGGGGAACTCAACGATGGGTCCTGAACAGCAGTGTTTTGTAATTCGTCATAATCCCGACAACAGCTATGACAGTATCTGCCTGCGTTGTTTCAGGACCGTGGGTACATCTTCCAAGCAATCAGAGTTGGCTGCATTCGAGCGCAATCACGTATGCGAAATCGACTCAGTCAACGAAACTGTTCTACCGTTCGCCCGAAAACCCGACCACATCCCACCCTCAAGAAAAGCGGACAGCAGCGCGCCATCGTCTGCCGCCGCCTCTCCATGGCCGCTTCCGCGTAAAGACGAGCGCACGGATTGATAAGATGAGGCCGGCGCTGGACGCCGCCATTCTATTTCTTTTTCGGTCGCGATTTCTCTAAGGAACTGCCGGTTTTACCCTGTTTCCGTCCTTCCTGCGCCTCAGGGCTGCCCGACTCTTCTTGAAAGGCACTTCGATCGACGACACTTAAAACAACTCCATCGATGCGGTTGTCCAGCGTCCGGTAAGGCGTAATCCGCAGGCTGCACCAGTTGCCGTCGTTGTCCTGCACCCGGGATTGTTTCGGTTGCACTTTCTGGATCACGTCCAGCATCATCTGCTCCAGGTTTGCAACGTCAACCTTCAGCTTCAGGCGTGAAATCGGCCTGCCCACATCGCTTGCCATCAGGCCCAGTATGGCTGTGGCCTGAGGAGTAAACCGGCGCACGCTCAGGTCCGCGCCGACCATCACCATGGGCAGATTTACGCTGTTCACCAGGTTCGTCAGGTCATTATTCAACTGCGTCAGCAGCTCATTCCGGTGCTGCATCTCTTCGTTTACGGTATGCAGCTCTTCATTGGCCGACTCCAGTTCTTCTTTGGAAGTCTGCAGCTCTTCATTTGTGCTCTGCAGTTCCTCGTTGCCCGACTGAATCTCTTCATTGGCTGATTGCAGTTCTTCGTTCGTCGCTTCCTGGGTCTCAATGATCGATTGCAGGTACTCCTTCGTGGCCGCAAGCTCCTGCTTCAGCTGCGCAATCTGCTTATCCTTTTCTGACTGCTCAGCCTCTGTAAGAGGCTTGTGCGGCGCGATTACGCCGTCTCCCTGTGCTATTTCCGGAGCCGGCTCAAAGACAATCAGAAAGCTGTGCTGCTCCTGCACCGGTGTCTTAAAGGGAATCACGCGCACGGTGATTTCTTTCGCATGGCCGTTGATTTCAACACGCACACTTTTACGCTTAACCTCAACACCATTTTTACGGGCTTCATCAATCGCGCTTTGCAGCTCAAACAACAGGCCGGGACGCGCCATTTTCAGCAGATTCAGGCTGGCCTTGCCTGTCGGCAGTTCCAGAAACGCACCTGTCCGTCCCCGGGTTTGCAGAATCTCCATCTGCTCATTGATCACTACAGCCGGAGGCGTATACCGCGCCAGCAACAGCCGGTCCGCCTCCCGTTGAAGATCACTTGGAGCCTTCAACGTTTCCGCCGGCTTTCCCGGCGGCGCCGGGGCATCGCCGCCTGCGATCTCGGTTTCTGCATGCCCCATCGAAAAACCAAAAGTCGCCGGCGTAGAAACCAGTTTCTTGCGATAGATTTTCTGTTTTTTATCTGCCATTTCGAACAGCTCTGCCCCCGCGCCCAGCAGCCCCTCCGTGCTTCCAATCATCAGGAAGCCCGTCGGGTTGAGCGCATAGTGAAAAATCGGGATGACTCTCTTCTGCAGCGCCTGACTCAGGTAGATCATCACATTGCGGCAACTCACCAGGTCCATGCGGGAGAACGGCGGATCGTTGAAAACATTCTGCGTAGAAAAGATGCAAACGTCGCGGATTGTTTTGCTGATCTGATATCCGCCGTCTGACTTATGGAAGTAGCGGCGCAGCCGCAATGGGCTCACGTCCGCATCAATGCTCTCTTTGTAAATGCCTGCCCGCGCGCGCTGAATGGCCATTTCGCTCAGGTCCGTGCCAAAAATCTGAATCGGAACCTCCATCCGCTCGTCGTCCAAGAACTCCATCAGAGAAATCGCATGTGAATACGTCTCCTCCCCCGTCGAGCATCCCGGCACCCAGATGCGGATTGGCGCCGAGGAAGAGTTGCGGGTTTGCAGAATCGCCGGATACACAATCTTTTTCAGCGTCTCAAATGCCTCCGGATTGCGGAAGAAGCTGGTAACGTTGATTAGCAGGTCCTGGTACAACGCCATAACTTCTGAGCGGTCGCGATGCAGAAGGCTCACATATTCGTGGAGCTTTTCAATTTTGTGCAGCGCCATCCTGCGTTGAATACGGCGGCTAATGGTGGGCGGCTTGTACTCGGAAAAATCAACCTTAGTTGCCCGTCGCAGCAATCGGAACACCTGGGGCATAAACACATCTGTCCCTTTGTCATCTTCTTCTTCGGTGGGCGCTAAGAACGGTCCCGTCACGTAAGAATGTTGCCGTATCCTGGCGAGCTCCGTTGCGATTCCCTGCGGGGGCAAAACGAAATCGACGCATCCAGCAGAGATCGCGCTTGCCGGCATGCCATCGTATTTGGCGGACCCGGTCTCCTGCGCAAACGTGATGCCGCCTTCGCCCTTGATGGCGGTCAAGCCCATAGTTCCGTCTGAGGCCGTGCCGGAAAGAATCACGCCAATGGCATTGCTGCCCTGGTCCATCGCCAGCGAACGGAAAAAAATATCAATCGTCGTGTTTACCGACCGTGGCTCTTCCCGCTCCTGGATGTGCAATCTGGCATTGGCAATTTTAAGATCGCAATTCGGTGGAATGACATAAATGTGGTTCCGTTCTACTCCCATTCCATCTTCGATCTGGACCACCGGCATCGTTGTGGAGCGCGACAGGATCTGAACAAATGCGCTCTCCCGGTTAGGGTCCAGATGTGGTACGAAAACAAATGCCATCCCAAGGTCTGGTGACAGGGCCTTCAGCAGGGTGGTAAATGCCTCCAGCCCGCCGGCAGAAGCTCCAATGCCGACGATGGGAAAACTGTTCTCCTGGCCGCTTGTCTTTGGAACACGGCGCGGAGCGGCACCGCTTAGACTTTGAATTTTCTTGCCGGCGTTACCGTTTTTCCTGGAATTTGGCATAATCAGCGCTGAATTTTCAGAGATTGACGGTTCTGTATGTGCAGGATGGGATTTCACTTCTGCTGAATCCGTCGGATTGAAAAAGAATTATAATCCGCGCCACAATAGCCACAATATCTGAGGACGTCCTATCAGGGTAGAATTTCCAGTACAAACATGGCACGTATGGCAGAGACTGGAAGACTGCGGCCTCGTCGTCAACAAACAACACTAAAACTAACAGCCATGCGCCAATCGATGATCCTGAAGTTGTTGACGTGATTCTCTGATTTCGCCTTGTATCTCTCTGCACTCAGCAATTGTCGTATTAAAGGCCTGGTGATCGACGCCTGTTAAAGAGATCAATCGCGAAGAAACGCCGGATAGCCTGGTTGTTAACATCCAGCCTCGTTGTTCCATGCATCGTCTCGTCTGGCAGTATTGAATGATGCGATCCATTCGAACTCCTCTCTCGTCAAGAGGAGCCTGCCGTCATAGGCGGTTGAGACGGCTCTTGATATTTCGATTAGACGCCATTTGACCGCAAATTGCATCCCGGGGCAGAGATTTCTTATTCGCTGTCCAGCCGGCCAGGTCTGCGATTGTTCTCGCGTGGATATAGAGGGATCTGTTACCGCAGCGAAGACAACCGGGCAGATAGCTGCAAATTCACCTCATTCCCAGAAGCATGTTTCTGAGAGCAGATCACCATTCTGGCCAGCTAATCGGATGCTGGCGAACGCGTTGTATTTTGAAAGCTGATTTCGCCATTGAATCAGAGTGCGCATCCTCGTGAGAGCTTCTGACATTTCATGGACGAGATTACTAGCCGTCTTCCGCAATACTCTCGAGGTCTGAATCATGTTTCTTATTTCCAGTTCTTCTTCATTCAGGCATCCGGCGGATGCCTCTTCCTTTTGCCGCGGAGCCCAACCGGACTGCAGCCAGGCATCCAAATCACGGGTATAAGCCATTACTGCGCTCTTGTGATCAATACCGTTGGGCCGGCGAATTGGCATCCCAAGATCCCGCTCCCAGCGTTGCACTGTCCGGACTCCCTTGCCGAGGTAATTGGCTATGTCTTTCCAGCATGTCAGAACTTCTGGATTGTTCGCTGATGTTTCAGGGAACATAAGCAACCTCACACTTGCGCGGTACTCCTCCAGGCGCGTCATGATAACATAGCTTACTCTAATTCACTTCTCAGCGCTCTCCCCACGAACTTAGAAGCAGCCGTTGCGCCATTGTGTTGCATACTTCCAGCCAGGGCGGCAGTATGCTGCCTCAGCCCGGAACCCCCTGAGGGTAAAAACCGCCAGCAGGCTGAGACAGGCCTTATTTTCAGCACGCGACAGGCGCTTTCTGCATCGAATGTGGTATTTACTTCCGGGCTTTTCGCTCGAAAGGTCTCCGAACATGGTCCAGCTGATGGATTCTGAAAAAGTCGTATCGAATGACGTCTTCGCCCGCGGCGGCGAGATGGGCGCTTTGATGCGCCAGTTTGACTGGTCGCAGTCTCCTACCGGACCCGTTGAGCAGTGGCCACAGAGCCTGAAAACCATCGTCCGTGTCCTGCTTACCTCGCGTTATGCCATGTGGATGGGCTGGGGTCCGGAGCTGACCTTTCTTTACAACGATAGCTATGCATCCATGACCCTGGGCAAGAAGCATCCGTGGGCTTTGGGACGTCCCGCCAGCGAGGTATGGAAAGAGATATGGGATGAGATTGGCCCGCGTATCCGCCATGTGCTGGATACCGGCGAGGCGACATGGGACGAAGCGCTCCTTCTCTTTCTGGAAAGGAGCGGATTTCCGGAAGAGACATACCACACGTTTTCCTACAGCCCCCTAACCGGCGATGACGGATCGATTGCCGGCATGCTGTGTGTGGTCACGGAAGAAACGGAGCGAGTGGTCGGCGATCGACAGCTCACGCTGTTGCGTGCCCTTTCAAGCGAGCTTGCGAGCAGCATTGCGGAACTGGATGTATGCAAGGGCATAAAACGGGCTCTGGATACTGATCCTATTGACCTTCCGTTCACACTTACATATCTCATATCGCCTGGTGAGAAGGAAGCCCAACTGGTATGCAGTACAGGAATAGAAGCCGGACAACTGCCTGGCCCGCACATCATCGATACCGGAGATGCCACTGCCGCATGGCCGATTGCAGAAGTCCTGAATGGAAATTCTGCTGTTCTGGTAGAGGATCTTGAAACTCGCTTTCCCTCTCTCCCGGGAGGCCAATGGGGCACAGGGCCGGGGAAGGCCCTCCTGGTTCCCATTGCCCGGCAGGGCCAGGAGTCTCCAGCCGGCGTTTTTATTGCGGCCCTCAATCCATTTCGCCAGCTGACTCCGGCGTACAAAGGATTCGTCGATCTCATCGCCGGTCAGATTGCGGCCAGCCTGGCAAATGCCCGAGCGTATCACGAGGAGCGCAGGCGCGCAGAAGCCCTGGCCGCAATCGATCAGGCAAAGACAGCTTTTTTTACCAACATCAGCCACGAATTCCGCACACCGCTTACCCTCATGCTCAGCCCTCTGGAAGAGGCGATTTCCAGAACGGAGGGCACAGTCAGCGGCAGGAATACCGAGTATTTGAAGCTGGCGCATCGAAATGCAATGCGTTTGCTGAAGCTGGTGAATACGCTGCTGGAGTTTTCACAAATCGAGGCGCGGCGCGCCAATCCCGTTTATCAGCCGACGGACCTCTCAGAATTTACCGCCGAGCTGGCAAGCGTCTTCCGCTCGGCAACCGAAAAAGCAGGATTGGATCTGCGTATTGAATGCAGCCCGTTGTCGCGAAAGGTAAGCGTAGACCGCGAGATGTGGGAGAAGATCGTTCTGAATCTCCTCTCAAACGCCTTCAAGTTTACGCTGGAAGGAAGCATTACCGTCCGCCTGACCGAAGACGAGGGAACAGAGCAGGTAACTCTCGAAGTCGCAGATACCGGGACCGGCATAGCTCAAGCAGAATTGCCGCGCATCTTTGAGCGGTTCCATCGGGTCAAAGGGGCCCAGGGCCGCAGCATCGAGGGCACCGGTATCGGACTTGCTTTGGTTCAGGAGCTGGTAAAGCTGCACAATGGCGCTATTCGAGCCGAAAGTGAATACGGCAAGGGAACAACGTTCTTTGTCACCATTCCCAGACGAACCAACGTGGAGAACGCGATGGAAGCAGAGCCGCACTGGTCGCCTGCTTCCACACGATTCCGCGCCGAGAACTACGTGGAAGAGGCGTTACGTTGGCTGCCCGATGCCCCGGTGACTGCGCCACCGGCGGGAATGGAGGCTCCTGCAGAGCAAGAAGCTGTTCCCTCTGACCTGGCAAATAGCCGTGTTCTGCTCGCCGATGACAACGCTGACATGCGTGAATATGTGCGCCGATTGCTGGCGCAGCGCTTCCAGGTGCGCGCCGTTGCGAATGGCGCGGAGGCTTTGGCTGCCGCCCTGGCTGATCCCCCCGATCTCGTTCTCTCCGACGTTATGATGCCGGAGATGGACGGCTTCGCTTTGCTGCGAGCTCTGAGAGACAATCCCAAAACGCGTTCTCTGCCGGTGATTCTGCTCTCTGCCAGAGCAGGAATGGAGGCGCGTGTCGAAGGACTGGAGCTTGGGGCAGACGATTATCTCGTGAAGCCCTTTACCGCGCAGGAACTGCTTGCGCGCACCCGTTCGCAGCTGAGGCTGGCCCGGCTGCGGCGTGAAGCAGCAGATGAGCGCACGCGGCTCGCGCTGATTGCCGAAAGCTCGTCGGACTTTATCAGTATTACCGACGCGCAGGGAATTCCGGTATTCCTGAACAAAGCAGGCCGTAAGTTGGTTGGACTCTCAGAGAATTTCGACGTCAGTCAGACAACCATGCCGGAATATTTCATCCCCGAGGAGCGCGCATTCGTGCAATCCGTGGTGCTGCCCACGCTGTTTCATGAGGGGCGCTGGGCCGGTGAACTGAGGCTTCGTCATTGGAAGACGGGAGAGCCGATCCCCGTTTTTCATGATGTGTTCAGAATGGACAATCCGGAAACGGGAGAGCCGATAAGCTTTGCCTCTGTTACCCGCGACCTGACAGAACAGAAAAAAGCCGAGGAAGCGCTTCGCCGCTCAGAGAAGCTAGCCGTCGTGGGCAGAATGGCGTCCTCCATCTCGCACGAGATCAATAATCCTCTGGAATCAGTCACCAATCTGCTCTATCTCATCCAGAGCACGACTGCAGAGGAGAAATCAAAATCCTACGCCCGCACTGCATTGGAGGAGCTGGCGCGCGTCTCTTATATCGTGACGCACACGCTGCAGTTCAACCGGCAGACAGATGAAGCAGCTCCGGTAAAGCTCTCTGAGTTGCTGGAATCAGCAATTGCGATTTATGCCGGACGCCTGAGGAGCTCTGACATCCGCCTCGTAAGAGAATTCGACGAAGAAGCATTGGCCCAGTCCCTGCCTTCAGAAATTCGTCAGGTTTTCTCCAATCTGATCAGCAATGCATTCGATGCCATGCGTTCAGGGGGAACGCTCTTCCTCCGCGCGCGAGCTACCGTCCATCGAAGAACAGGGAAAAGAGCTGTTCGGGTCACCATCGCCGATACCGGTCACGGTATGGATCGCGAAACCCGGGCACAGATATTCGAGCCATTTTTTACTACCAAAGGCGATCACGGCACGGGTCTGGGTCTGTGGATCAGCGCCGAAATCCTGAAAAGGCATCAGGCTGAGATGCATGTCAAAAGCAGTTGCGTAGCAGGCCATAGCGGCAGCGTCTTTTCCATGCTTTTTACAGAGCACTCCCAGATGGACACAAGGGCTGGAATACAACGAAACAATACCTTGATGAATGCTCCTTCTGAGCAGACTCAATGAGCATCGGGGCGCTTGCCTTGATCACAGACATGCCATCATCACATGGATTCTTCCTCCCTTCGGTGGTCAGAATGACGGCTTTTTTGAGCTTCCTCACAGCCGCTTCGCGCTCCGATCGAAATGACAATTCATTGCAATTACCTAAGCCTGCATTCGATCTAAAACTAAAAGGTATTCGTGCCGTACAATGAGCGGGCCGTCAATTTCTCTCGGACAACCCAGGCATGACGTGGTCGCAAACGTATCTGCTCTTTGGACAGGGACTGGCTTTTTCTGCGCTTCTGGCGGCACTGCCCATTTTCACGCTCCTGTTGCTGCTTGGAGTTCTGCGTAAGGCTTCGTGGATTGCGGGACTGTCTGGGCTGGCGGTCACATTTGTATTGGCCATCGGCGCGTACCACATGCCGGTAGTAACGGCTGTGAGCGCAGCGGCAGATGGGGCGGCGTTCGGGCTGTTTCCGATCTCGTGGATTATTTTCTGGGCAATTGCGCTGTTTCGCGTCACGGAAGAGACAGGCAAGTTTGAGATCATCCGGCATTCGGTGAGCAGGCTGACTCCGGACCGGCGTCTGCAGGCGGTGCTGATTGCGTTTGCCTTCGGGGCGTTTCTGGAGGGAGCAGCGGGCTTTGGAACTCCGGTAGCGATTGCCGCAACGATGCTTACCGGGCTGGGATTTCCGGCGTTTACAGCTTCAGCGCTGTGCCTGCTGGCGAATACAGCGCCAGTGGCGTTCGGGTCGATTGGGATTCCGGTGGTCACTCTTGCCGGAACAACGGGGCTGCCGCTGGACAAACTGAGCGCAGCGGTGGGCAGCTATTGCGCGCCGGTTTCGCTGATTCTGCCGGCCTATCTGATTGTGGCGACGTGGGGACTGCGGGGATTTGCCGGGATCTGGGTTCCGACTGCAATTGCAGGCGCTGCGTTTGCATCGGTGCAGTTTGCGATTTCGAATTTTATCGGGCCGCAGCTTACCGACATTCTGGCGTCGCTTACGGCGATGGTCATGCTGGTCGTGGTGCTGCGCTTCCGGCACCCGGCAACGCATAACGCGAGCGAATATCTCGCGGAGAAGACGACTACGGAAGGAATTGCCGAGCATAGCACTGCTGAGGTGATATATGCGTGGCTGCCGTATGGGCTGCTTGTAATATGCGTTCTGCTGTGGGGATATAAACCGTTCCAGGCATGGTTGAATTTGGGTAGCGTGGCGATTCGCTGGCCTTTTCTGCATAACATGGTTCGGCGCATGCCTCCGATCGTGGGACAGGCTGCGCCCTATCCGGCAATCTTTAATTTGAACTGGTTTTCGGCGGCGGGTACGTCATGCATGGTGGCTACTCTGCTTTCGGCAGTCTGTCTGCGAATGAGCCTGAAGCATTTTGCCCGGGTACTCATTTCAGTTGCGCGCACGCTGCTGTTGCCGACGGTCACGGTAACTTCGGTGCTGGCAATTGCTTTTCTGATGAACTATTGCGGAGCGACAGCGACGCTGGGACTGGCATTTTCGGCCACGGGAAGAATGTTTCCTTTCTTCAGCTCCTTGCTTGGGTGGCTGGGAGTTTTCCTGACGGGATCGGACACTTCGGCGAATGCTTTGTTCGGCGGACTACAGGTGGTCACAGCAGGAAAGCTGGGGCTTGATCCGATCCTGATGGCGGCAACGAATTCCGCAGGCGGGGTGATGGGCAAGATGATCAGCCTGCAGACGATTGCGGTTGCGGCAGCGGCTACGGGGTTGTCAGTTTCCGATCAGGCGAAGGTGTTCCGCTTCACGTTGAAGCACAGCGTTCTGCTGGCGAGTGTCGTAGGAGGGCTGGCGCTGCTTTATGTTTATGTGTTTCATTTGCGGTGGAGCTGAATGCTGCAAAAACCCACATCTCTTCGAGATGGGGGGCACCCATACATCGCTAATAAAAACCCTTAAATGACCACCCCACCTCACGACTGCGCCTTCGGAGGCCAGTTGATCTGGCCGTTGCGATGATAAGCCAGATTGGCAATGTGGCCGGCGCGGGCGGCGGCGATTCCGGTTTCTACGGGCGCGTTCGGCTCTTTGCGGGAGCGGACGCAATCGAAGAAATTCTGCATATGTGAGATGGTTCCGTCACGGAAGCTCTCTGATTTGAGGACCGGATTCTTGTCGTACTTCGCGCCTTCGCGATAGACGCTGAATCCGCCACGATTGATTTTCAGTGTCGCTTCGGTCCCGCGGAATTCGAGCCCTCCATCGTCAATAGATGAGGCCATCATGCCTTCGTAGACGACGTCAAATCCGGGATAACGGAACGCGGCCTGCACGGTGTCTGGGCAGTCCCATTGTTTGAACATGTATTTGTCGCCAAGCATGAAAGCGTGGCTGGGCTCGTCGGCTTTCATGGCCCATTGGGCAACATCGATCCAATGCGTGAATAGATCAGTCATGGCTCCGCCGCCGAAGTTCCAGAACCAGCGCCAGCGGAAGAATTTTTCTTCGCTGAATGGCTGGTCGGGCGCGCCGCCGAGCCAAAGCTTCCAGTCGAGGGCCTGCGTGTCGACAGGTTTGGTGGGCCAGCTACGTTGATAATTCTGCCACCAGTAGGTGCGCACCTGAAGAACGCGACCGAGGCTGCCTCCCTGAATGAGATCGACAGCATCGCGAAAATGTTCCCAGCTGCGCTGCTGCATGCCGCACTGGAGAATCTGCTTGCCGGAACGAACAGCTTTAGCAAGCGTGGCACCTTCTTCAATGGTGTGCGTGACAGGTTTTTCGAGATATACGTCCTTGCCGGCGGCCAATGCGTCTGCGGCCATGCGCACGTGCCAGTGATCGGGCGAAGCAATGATGACGGCGTCGATGTCTTTGTCGAGGACTTCGTGATAATCGACGTGTGTGGTGGCGATTCCCTTCGAGCGCTCCTTCACTTCATCTCGATGCGGACCATAGACATCGCTGACGGCCACAATCTGGCATGGACCCACGGCCTCGGCGCAGTCAAGCAGGTTGCGCATGCGACCGCCTGCTCCGATAACTCCGATGCGTATAGTGTCGTTGGCTCCAAATGCTCTGGTGGATGCGAGGGCAGTAAGACCGCCGGCAATCATAAAGCTGCGACGACTGGTTTGGAATGACATGGCGCTCCTGTTTTTTATCCCTGTCGATATTACCAATGAAAGACGCATTTCAGGCAGGCGGGAGGAATTCAAAATAATTTTTACAGGCTGTGGTTGAAAGTCGGGCAGCAATGAAGCTTCCTCTGCTCTGAAGAAAAGCAGGGCTCTTTCCTTTATTTCACTCAGGGTCAGGATGGCAGCACAGGTGCCACGAATTCGTGTATGGTTCAAATGATGAAATAACTCCCAGGGAGAGGACTGCTGTGCACGAATTGAATCGCCGGAATTTTCTTAAAGCTGCTGGAGCAACAACGGCGGGAACGCTAATGGGAACGAAAGTGACCATGCTGGCCCAGGCCCAGACGGAGCCGTCGAAGCCAGTAGCTGCGAATGACCATATTCAGATCGCACTGATTGGCGCAGGCGGCCAGGGCCAGGGTGATACCAAGACCGCCATTGAAGTACCGGGCGTGAAGCTTGTCGCGGTAGCGGACTGCTACGACGGACGATTGGAACATAGTAAGGAGTTGTGGGGGCAGGACATTTTCACTACGCGCGATTATGCCGAGATTCTGGCGCGCAAAGATATTGATGCCGTCATCGTGGGCACTCCAGACCATTGGCATAAACAGGTCTCCGTGGATGCGATGAAGGCGGGCAAAGATGTGTACTGCGAGAAGCCGATGATCCATCTTTACTCGGATGGGCCGGAGATGATCGAGACTTCGCGCCAGACGAAGCGCATTCTGCAGATTGGCAGCCAGCGCGTGAGCTCGGTTGTTTATGCCAAGGCGAAGGAGTTGCTCGCCGCAGGCGCGATCGGACAACTGAATATGGTGACGGCGCGATGGGACCGGAACTCTTCGATTGGCGCGTGGAATTATACGGTTCCGCTGGATGCATCGACAGAAACATGCGACTGGCCGCGTTTTCTGGGCACGGCCCCTAAGATTCCGTGGAACGCCGAGCATTTTTTCCAGTGGCGTAAGTGGAAGGCCTACGGAAGCGGTGTTGCGGGCGACCTGTTTGTGCATCTCTTCAGCGGAACACATTTCATTACCGGTTCGCATGGACCGACACGCGCCATGGCGACGGGCGGGCTGCGCTTCTGGAAAGATGGCCGCGACGTGCCTGACGTGATGCTGGGACTCTTCGACTATAAGGAAGGGTTCAACCTGAGCCTGCGCGTGAATTTCGTGGATGGCGGCGAAGAGAGCGAAGGTCTGATTTTTACGGGCTCGGAAGGAACGATGGAGATAGGCGGCAACGCCGTTACGGTGAGCCGCGTCCCGCGCGAAAAGGAGCCGGGATACACGATTAATACATTTACTGAGGCGATGCAGAAGCGCTTTCTCGCGGAATATAAGGAGAAGTATCCGCCAACGCATTTTTCCGGTGAGCCTCCGGCAACGTTTGAAAAGTATGCTGCGCCACATGGCTACAGCGACAGCTACGACCACTTTAAGAATTTCTTTGAGGCGGTGCGGACGCGCAAGCCGGTGGTGGAAGATGCCGTGTTTGGCTATCGTGCGGCAGGCGCGGCGCTGCTGAGTAATCTCAGTATGGAGCGCGGCGCCGTGGTGAAGTGGGATCCGGAAGCAATGAAGCTGGTGTAAGCATCCGCGTCTATATTTTTCTGGGCAGCAGTACTCTGCCGCTTGACCGTGTGTCAGGAGACTGAAAGACTGCTGCCACTGCTTTTTATGGCCTACTCCATCAGAGTGGAATATGCGGCGCATCGCAGGATACGCGAGCGCAACACGCGTCTTTACCGGCTGGCACACTGGCCAATCTGGATATGGGTCTTTTTTCTTGCTCCCGGATGGCTTACGTTTGACCTGTTCGCGGCAGGCGGGAGCATACGGAATTGGATCTGGTTAGGCTCAGTGCTCGCGGGCACGGGAATTGCGGCGTATCGCGGCAAGCTGCCGGGAGCGGAACCAGCGCCGTATATTCTGCGCTTTGATGAGGACAGGCCGAATCCGCGGTATCGCAGAGTCTGCTACACCTTTGCGTGGAACGCGGTGCTGAGCTTTGCGCTTCTGAATCTGGCCGGACTGATAGATGCTGTTGTGAATCGACGCTGGCACATGATGCAGATTTACCGCTACGGATACTTCCCTCTTTGCGCTGTGATTCTGTTGCTTGGGCTATTTGGCGTGCTGCCGCGGGTTCGCTCTTCAACGAAAGGCGAAGGCGCGGAGCGGCGGTATTTTTATGGCTCGGTTTGGGCCGTGACACTGGCGCAGACAGTGCTGCTGGTTCTCTGGAAGACTTTGCCGAAGACGCATGCGACCGATTTAGTAAAGCTGGCGGTTTATGTCGGCGTACTTGGCAGTGTGGGAACGGCAGCTGCATTTGGTTTGCTGCCTCGCACACGACCGATTCTGCCGGGTGAGCTGATGGTCGCGGATTGATAAATGCATTACTCCGCTTAACAAACGCTGTCCGTCTTCGTGATACCATGACGGCAAATAGCTGCGGAGGCCTCCATGAGCCCATTCTCCCGTCGCGACTTCCTTAAATCTTCATTGGCAGCCGGCGCTGTAGCCGGTTTAGGACCGCTTTCACTCAGCGCAGCAACCCGCACAGCTACTGATACGGTGACCCTCGGTAAATCCGGCATACAGGTTACGCGGCTTGCTTTTGGAACCGGCAGCAATAATGGACATGTACAGGCGTCACTTGGCCAGCAGGAATTCACGCGGCTGGTGCATTATGCCTACGATCACGGCATTCGCTTTTTTGAAACGGCTGAAGCCTATGCCACTCCCGCTATGCTCGGCGAGGCGCTCAAGAGCTTTCCGCGCGACAGCTATCAGCTCATGACGAAGGTGACAACGAATGACGAGCCCAACCCGCTGAAGCGTTTCGATGACATGCGGCGGACGTCTCAGACGGAGTACTTCGATATCATGCTGCTTCACTGGCAGCATACGCCAGACTGGACATCGACTACCGCCCGCTGGCAGGACGGAGTGCTTGAAGCACAATCGAAGAAAATGATTCGCTCGCGGGGCGCGTCGGTCCATGGGCTTCCCGCACTGCGCCAGATGCCCGGCAATAAATGGCTCGAAATCGCGATGATCCGCATGAATCACAAAGGCACGCGCATGGACGGTCCTACATATGCCGACAACAATAATCCGGACCACGTCAGCGAAGTCGTCGAGCACGTCCGGCAGGTTCATAAGGAAGGCATGGGCGTGATCAGTATGAAGCTTGTCGGCGACGGCGCTTTCACGCGCCACGAAGATCGTCAGGCTGCCATGCGCTTTGCGTTCCAGCATGCTGGTGTCGATTGCGTCACTGTGGGCTTCAAGAACACGCAGGAAATTGATGAAGCCATCAGCAATCTGAATCTTGCATTGGCTTAAACCTATTTTGCGGGTTCCTGATAAAGGCCTACGACGTTTCCGCCGGGATCGCGAAAACGCGCGGTGATCTCAGGAGCGTCTGCTCCGATGGGCTGCACGATTTCGCCTCCATTTTCAAGAACAGATTCGATGGTGTCGGCCACGCTATCGACCATAATGTAGATCATGAAGCCGGGCTGGGTTGCCGGAGGACGATCAAGCACCCAGGCGCCGCTTACCTCGCCTACTCCGTCATCGAACGCGGTAGCCCCGTCTCCCCGCTGACGGATGTTCCAGCCAAAAACACGGTGGTAGAAGTCGGCGGAGCGGGATACATCTGTTGCGGGTATCTCGATGTAGCAGATTTTTCCATTTCTTAGTGTGGGCGGCATTGTCTTCTCCTTGCGCCACCGTTTTAGCAGGACAGGTGTGCAATAGCAACGCTGCTTCCCGATACCGATCCAGTAATGGTTCAAAGACGGTCACGAATTCGCATCATCAAGGCGGCCATTCGGTCCTGACGGCGTGCGCTGTTACATTAAAAGTAAGACCCATGTTCTATCGCACAAATGATCTACGTATCAAGGCGACGAAAGTCGTCCTGCCCCCTGTGTTTCTTGAGGAAGAGCTGCCGATAACGGAACAGGCCTCCGCCACTGTTTTTCAGGCGCGCGAAGAGATTGCCAACATTCTGCACGGAGATGATTCGCGGCTGATTGTGGTGGTTGGGCCATGCTCGATTCACGACACGAAAGCTGCGCGTGAATATGCCGGACTGCTGAAGGATGCGATTGCCGAATTCAGCAAAGAGCTGCGTCTTGTAATGCGGGTTTACTTTGAAAAGCCGCGGACGACGCTGGGCTGGAAGGGGCTGATCAATGATCCGCATCTTGACGAATCTTTCCGGATTAACGATGGGTTGCGCATGGCGCGGCATTTGCTGCTCGATCTGGCGGAAATGGGCGTACCTGCCGGTACCGAGTTTCTCGATATGATCTCGCCGCAATATGTTGCGGAGCTGGTGAGCTGGGGCGCGATAGGCGCGCGCACAACCGAAAGCCAGGTACATCGCCAGCTTGCTTCGGGCTTGTCCTGCCCGGTGGGGTTCAAGAATGGGACTTCGGGCAACGTACAGATTGCCATCGAAGCCATCGTTTCGGCTGGGCATCCGCATACGTTTCTGGGCACTTCAGCAACGGGCCAGTCGGCGATTCTGTTTACCGCCGGGAATCCTGATTGCCATATCATTTTGCGCGGCGGTCGGCAGACAACGAATTATGATGCTGCTTCTGTTGCTTCGACCGCGGAGCAAATGGAGAAGGCCGGCATTCAGCCGCGCATCATGATTGATTGCAGCCATGCGAATAGCGGCAAAGACCACAGAAAACAAGGCATGGTCTGCCGCGAAGTGGCTGCGCAGATTGCGGCGGGTGATCGCCGGATTATGGGCGTGATGCTGGAAAGCAATCTGATAGCAGGGTCACAGAATCTTGTGAATGGTAATGCACTCACTTATGGACAGAGCATTACGGACGCATGCATTGACTGGAACGAGACGCATGGGTTACTGGGAGAACTGGCAGCTGCGGTTCGCGCGGGCCGTTAGAAAACCCATTCAGCGGGGCTGGTTTGCGAGCCTGGGGTGCCATCCATAGGCAGCGATGGAATTCCGCCAGAAGAACTTTTCCTGCGCTTCCCTGCTCTTGGTTTCGAGGTATTGATGAATGAGGCTGAACGTCTGGGCATAATTTGCCAGATGGTCGCTGTTTGGCCAATCAGAGCCGAAAAGCACGCGATTTTCGCCAAAAATGCCCCATAAAGTGTCTAATTTGTGCCGATAAAAGCTCAAATTCAGCGGCACTTTGTTTTCTATACGCGTGGGAATTTCAGAAAGTTTGACCAAAACGCCGGGATTATCTCGCAGTTTCTGGAGATTTACGGTGTACTGCTCGATCGGGCCCGGGGCATTGGGCAGGTGATCGATGACGATGGTCAGCTCGGGGACTTTGTCTTTAACTCTTACAAGCGCGGCGACCAGTTCCGGGTCGGGGTTGGCGCTATCGAGAACAAGTTTGGCCTGGCTGAGGGCTTTCAGGTCTTCGATGAACCCCGGCTTGTCCATGTCGGTGGCAAGATTTCGATTCCAGAGGTTGCCGTAACGGATTCCACGAAAAAGCGGGTTTGCTGAGAGGCGGTCGAGATTCTTGCGGAAGGTGGGGCTGCCCGGAACAAGATCGCCGATAATCCCGACCATGATGGGGTCTTTTTCGGCTGTCTTCAGGAGCCAGTCGTTGTCGCTCTCCCACGGACTGCATTCGATGGCGATGGCGCCACGGATGTTCAGGCCTTGGGTAATGTTTTTGTAGCGGTCGGGCAATGCCGGTTTATAGAGGACTGTGTCGGTCTTCTCCGGCCAGGGGACTCCTTCGGGGCGGGATGGATCGTAGAGGTGGATGTGGGTGTCGATGATCGGGATGGAACTGCTGGTATCGGCGCAAAGCTGTGCTGTGCATGCGGCGGCTACAGCTCCTTTTAGAAAATCCCGTCTCTTCAAGTTGTCTGCCTTTTCTTTATTAAAGGTGACTTCCGTTCAAATTATTCGACGTGCTGACACATCGAAAAAGCTAACCGCCGAGGACGCTAAGGTCCGCGGAGAACCACAGTGGGGTTATTCGGCTACTCTTTTGCTTCTGGGTCGAGTTCCTGCTTTGTAACTTCATTGGTGGATGTCATCAGTCTGCCTGTTTTCTGGTCGAGTGTGACCTGATGCAGTTTACGGAACTGCGCCAGCGCGTTTTGCTGTTCGGTTTTGTTGCCGAGCGCCCGCTCTACTTCGGCAAGGCGATACCAGGAGACTTCATCTTCGGCGTTTAGAGTGATGGCTGTTTTCAAATGGGGCAAAGCCTGTTCCGGCTTTTGTTGCGCCATGTATACGGCCGCCAGACCGAGATGGGCTTCTTCGAAGCCGGGGTAGTCCTGGAGAGCGCGTTCGAAATACTGCTCTGCCTGGGCGAAGTCGCCGGCTCTCCTATACATTTCGGCGATTTCATAGGCTGCGTTTCCATTGTGGGGATCAAGTTCGAGTTCCTGCTCGAATTCTTTTCGTGCCTCGTCATTATTTGTCTGCGCGCCAGTTTGGTGTGATTGCGCGAGCAGCGTGCGACCGATGCGGTAGTGGATACCAACGCGTTCGGGATCAATGGCAAGCACGGCTCGATATTCAGAGATGGCATCGTTGTATGATCCCTGGCTTTCAAATGCCTCCGCAGCGGCGAGATGCCTCCAGACAGAGTTCGGCGCTGCCTGAGCTAGCCTGCTGATCGTTAGAAAGGCATAATTGCCGTAGACTTTTCCGGTGTTATACAGGACCTCCGGATCATTGGCGTAGAGTCGATTCAGGTCGAGAGCTACTCTCACTGCATCGTCGTCTTTTCGCAGTCCTGTATAGGCCCGCATGAGTTGCAGGCCGCACATACGCTTGATCTCCGGGTCGGCAGACTGCCGGAAGCCTTTTTCGAGACCCGGCAAGGCTTCGTTGTAGCGGCCCAATTCTGAGAGCGACATGCCGAGCAGGCTGTCCAGACGCGGCAAGCCGGGTTTCAGTTTTTGCGCAGTGTGAATTTCGCGCACTGCTGTTTCGTAGTTGCGCAGCTTGAAATTTATGAGACCCAGAGTGGCATGGACCTCGGCGATATTGGGTTCCAGCTTTGCAAGCTGATCGAAGTCAGATTGTGCTTCTGCATATTGGCCCGCTGCAAGTGCGCGCTGGCCGGCTTCAGCGTATTTCTGCACTGCATCGTTATCTGCCTGACCATTTAGGTTTAAAGCGAGGAGAGCGAAGAAAATACACGTTGCTCCAGGCGCCCAATGCGGGAGTCGCTGTTTCATAGTTGTGAAGTGTAGCGCTACAGAATACCGATCCACCATACATTCTGAGTGCGGTGGATCAGTATTCCGGTATGTCAGAACGTGATTCTGCCACTGAACTGCAGGTCACGCGGGGATGATGCCTGAGTTATCAGGCCGAAGGTAGAGGAACCTACGCCATTAGAAATGGCTGCGTTTCCTCCTGAACCGGCGACAATCAGGCCGCCAACATCTCCTGCGTACTGATGATGGTTAAAGGTGTTGAAGGTGTCCATTTTGAACATGAACTTGACGCGCTCGGTAATACTGAACTGTTTGCCGAGGGCCATGTCGAAGTTGTTGATGCCTGGCTGACGCAAGGTGTTGCGTCCGACGGTTCCAAACGTGCCCAGCGCCGGCTGGGTGAAGCAGGATGGATTGATGCGTGCAAATTTTCCGTTCAGGTTGTCATGCAGCTTGCAGCCTGGAACAACGTTGGCGTGCATGAACTGGCTGTCGTTGATGCCCTGAATATCGTTCGCGGTGATGGTGAAGGGGAAGCCGCTCTGGAAGGTGGTGATGCCGCTGAGCTGCCATCCGCCAAGAACCAGATCGGCCGCGCGATTGATTTGGTTGGCATATTTCTTGCCGCGACCGATGGGCAAATCCCACACGTAGCTTGCAACAAAGCGCTGATTTACCGAGAAGTCCGAAGGACCGTAATCCAGGTTTGGATTGTGGTTATATTCGAAGCCCTGATAACCAGCGCCTGTCGCACCAACACCGGCAGCCGCTGACTTGTCATCCATACTCTTTGCCCACGTATAGATGGCGGTTACGGCAAGATTCTGGGCGCGATGTTCAAATTTAGCATTCATCGCGTTGTAGTTGGCGTAGCCGTGGAAGTCACTGTTGATGTAGAAGCCATTGAAATTGGGATATGGCAAACGGCTGACAACTGTACACGGGGCCTTATCAAGATTGAGATAAGCGCCGGTTGCCGGATCAGTTGCCTGGCAGAAGGAGAGGCTGTTCGCAGGAATCTGCAGCGGCTGCGCAATGTTGCGACGGTCCAAAAGATGGGTCGAGTGCGTGCCGATGTAATTCAATTCCAGAGTTGTGTTCTGGGCAAGCTCGCGCTCCACCGAAACTGTCCAGGACTGCACATAGGGATTGAGCGGGTTCTCTGATTCAATCACAGCGATGAACGACAGAGATGATTCAGGAAACGGCCCGAGTGTCGTATAGGGAACGAACAGTTGGTTGGTAAGCTTTGGATTCGCGGCCACCGTGGTTGGGCTGAGGCTGTTGCGAACACTATACGGATAGATATCGCCGGAGTCGTCGATCTCGCGTCCTTCAAATGAATCGAAGAAGATGCCATAGCCACCACGGAGAACTGTTTTGTCCGTAGCACGGAAATTGACTCCGAAGCGAGGCGCGAAGGGTGTCTTTGGGCCAGGGTGAGGTACCTTGCCGCAATAACGAAGGATGGGACCACCGTTAATGCCTACTCCAGGAGCGACGCCGTTCGTGCTTAACTGCTTATCGGCGTAGCAGAGTCCGCCCTGGGGATTGGTGGTATCGAGCCAGAAGAAGTGGTTGGATGCCTCATAGGCAGCGGCGCGGAAATCCCAGCGCAGTCCATAGTTGATGGAGAGTTTGGGAGTGACTTTCCAGTCGTCTTCTGCGTAGGGTCCTACATAACTGAAGACGTGGTCCTGCGGGTTGCCGGCCTGATCTGTCGGACTCAATGGTCCAGGCACGAATCCGCCCACACCGTTGTAGTAACCGGTAAGCATGTCGGCCACGGCATTGCCGGTACCGCAGAGAGGCTGATTATTATTCAGCGGGGAGGCAGGATTACCGCAGTTGACGAAATTGATCGGAGCAGTTTTGCCGCTGAATGTCCAGTCTCCGTAGAAGTCATCGTCCAGGTTGCGGATCAGATGCCAGCGACGGTAATCGATGCCGAAACCAAGGGTATGGCTTCCACGAACTGTTGTAAACGAGTCAGCAAATTCCCAGTTCGGATTGTCGGATCCGCTATATGAATTCACTGGGCCACCGCCGCTGGAGAAGCCTCCGGTTCCAAAGCCGACATTCGGCCATGTTTCCTGAAGAGGAGCAAATTTGGTGAAGACCCCCGTCAGGCCGATCTCCCCGGCAAATGAGGACGGCGGAGCAGCCGAGCCTTGAGGCGCTTCTGCATGAAGGCGTCCGAAGCGGAAGTTATTTACGCTGGTGGCGCCGATATTGATGGTGTGAGAAATTGCCCAGCTGTTGGATGTCTGGAAATACTGTTCAATTCCGTAATCAACTGATGAGGAGTTGTAGATCGTATCGTTTTCGTAATTGGAATGAGTATAGCGCCCAAACACGGAGCCCAATTTGCCGAGGTTTTGATCGATACGGTAAGTCTGCTGGTTTGAATGCAGCGGACCGGGAATGTTCTGAATAAAGTTGACCGTGCCTTCAGGCGTGTTGGCCACTGTTGGAGGACGCCAGAATTTGTACTTTACGGCGACCATTCCAACGCGCGCTGTTTGAGCGGAAGCGGGAACCTGAGTGCCCCAATCATTTAAACCGGTTGCGGGATCTACCGGCAGACAATCGTAGCCGGCTGCCAGAACTGCGGTGCAGGTAGGCGTTCCATAGGCAGGCAGAGGGCCGCCGGGAAGACCATTGACGGCTGGATAGGTCGTCTGTGAAAAATCGCCGGCAAGCTCAGCCTGTGTCGGAACAACGGACTGAATTCTCTGGCCGTTGTTCATGCGCCAGCCTTCATAGTTGGCCATCCAGAAAGTTTTATTACGGCCATCGTAGAGCTTGGGAATATAGACGGGGCCGTCTGCTACGAATCCAAACTGATTGAGGCGCAGAACCGGATTGGAGGTCTTGACTCCGGCGATTACATCATTGGCGGTAGGAAATGGCTTGGCGTCAAAAGCATCGTTGCGGTTCGACTCGAAGATTGCGCCGTGAAGCTGGTTGGTTCCGGCCCGGCTGACGAGATTGATCTGGCTGGCGCCGAATCCGTTCTCAGCCGGATAGATGCCACTCTGCACTTTGAATTCGCCGATGGCGTCCTGAGAAAGAATTACCGCAGGCGTTACCAGCGCCTGATCCGTGTTAACGAGCCCGTCGAGCGTATAGTTGTTTCCTTCAGGGCGGCCGCCATTGATGCTGACAGCGTTGCCCTGCCCCTGGCGCATGGTTCCCTGTTCGCCGCCTACTGTGACTGCGCCCGCTCCGACGAGGAGCAACTGCATGAAGTTGCGTCCATTCAAGGGAAGCGAAGCAACCTGCTTGCCGCTCATCTCCTGCGAAAGTGCGGCGCTATCGGTATCAAGCTGCACGGCCTGGGCTGTCAATTCCACAGTCTCCGTTACTGCACCGGGCTTGAGCGACATATCGATGCGGACACGCTGGTCAACGGTGAGCGTGAAGGGCTGCGTTACCGATGTCTGGAAACCGCTCGCCGTAGCAGAGACCGTGTAAGTGCCGGGGTTCAGTGAAGGGGCGTTGTAATCGCCGGTAGAGCTGGTAACGGTATTGAATTTTACGTTTGTCGCTGTATTGGTAACCGTCACTCTGACGTTGGGCAGCACAGCCCCGGTGCTGTCTGTGATAGTTCCGAGAATGGTGCCGGTCGCCCCGGCTTGCCCGCAGAGCCTGAGCGCTGGAACAAGCAGCAACACGACCGTAAGTATTGTTAAGCCTCTCTTCAGCATTGCAAAGCCTCCCGCGAATAGTGACTTGATATGATCGTCGATCTTTGCGCCTTCAAATCCGGGTCGGAGTACCCGACAGCTTTTCAGCGGAATACACTCGCCCCACGGACTGATCTTGATTCGTGCGAGACGCTACAGGGCATAAATAATGAATGTCAAGGAAAAAATAGTTTTCAATAGGGGCTTATGAAAAGGCAGAATGTCTTATCGAGACAAGATAAGGAAATGCGCAAATCATCAATAAAAATAGCGCTATTTACTACACACTCTCCTGATGCTGAAGGAATGCTTGTCATACCAAAGAGAGATTAGTTTTCCTATTGGTTTTTATAATTTGCCCAAGTATAACTTTCTGAATTGGAGGGATTACAAAAGGTGAGAGCCTGGCGCGGTTTATTTGCGACGTGCGGTTTTGTTCTTTTATCCGGAGTGCTCCCGATGTATGCGCAAACATCCACCCTGCATTGGCAGGCTGGTTGGATTGCTGCAACGCCTGGATCGAATGAGGCTGCAAAGGATTCCGCGCCGCTGCCACTCTTCCGGTACAGCTTCCATCTGAACAAAAAAGTTGCGAAAGGTACTTTGTATATTTCGGGACTGGGACAATATGAGGCGCATATCAACGGGCGCGAAGTCACAGACGCTGTGCTGATGCCGGGATGGAGCGACTATCGCAAACGCATCTTCTATGACAGCTTTGACGTCACTTCCCTGCTGAAGCCTGGTGAGAATGTAATCGGCGTGATGCTGGGGAATGGCATGTATAACGTCGAGAAGACCAAAGGACGGTATTCGAAGTTTTATGGATCGTTCGGGCAGCCGAAGCTGATTGCACAGCTGGAACTGAGCTTTGTTGATGGCACTGAGCAGACCATCATTAGCGATGGCGCGTGGAAAACGGCTCCGGGGCCTGTGACTTTCAGCTCAACTTATGGCGGCGAGGATTATGATGCGCGGCTGGAGAAGCCGGGCTGGGATGCTCCGGGATTGCATGAGGAGGGCTGGTCAGGTGCGGCTGTCGTAAAAGGGCCGGGCGGGAAGTTGACCCCGGAGATTGCTCCTCCGATCAAAGTCTTCGAGCGCTATGAGCCGGTCAAAATAACGCATCCGAGGGCGGGTGTTACGGTCTACGATCTCGGACAGAACTTTGCCGGCTGGCCGGAGATCGAGGTCTCGGGACAGCGCGGCTCATCGGTGAAGCTGGTTGCCGGTGAACTGCTGGATGCAAACGGATTTGTGACACAACGCAGCGCGAATGCATATCCGGATTCGCAGAATTCATTCACATACACGCTCAAAGGCGGCGGACCGGAGCGATGGCATCCGCGCTTCAGTTATTACGGGTTCAGATATGTACAGGTAGAGAAAACTGGTTCACAGCCTCCTGTCATCCGGCATCTTGATGGGCGGTTTCTTCATGATGCGGTAGCTGTTGACGGTCACTTCGCTTCTTCCAGTGACCTGCTGAACCGGATTCACACACTTATCAATCGAGCCATGTTGAGCAATATGGTCAGCGTGCTGACGGACTGTCCACATCGCGAAAAGCTGGGGTGGCTTGAGCAGACGCACCTGGCTGGGCCGTCACTGATGTACAACTACGACCTTGCGACACTGTATACGAAGATGGCGGACGATATGCAGGATGCGCAGCTCGCTGACGGGCTGGTGCCGGATATCGCTCCAGAATTCACTGTGTTCGAGGGCGGCTTCCGCGATTCTCCGGAGTGGGGCGCGGCGGTGGTTCTCAGCCCGTGGACCGCGTACCTGTTTTATGGTGACCTGGACCTTCTGCGCAGCCACTATGATTCGATGGCCCGTTATCTGGCTTACCTGAAAGGACACGCACAGGGGCATCTGCTGATGTATGGGCTGGGCGATTGGTATGACATTGGCCCGGGCGCGCCCGGCGTGTCTCAGCTTACAAGCCCGGGGCTGACTGCAACTGCCATCTTTTATCAATCGCTCACAACGATGTCGCGTATTGCAAAGCTCCTGGGTCATAACGATGATGCTTCGCAGTACATGGATGAGGCTGATGAGGTCCGGATGGCGTTTAATGCAAAATTCTTTCATGCAGACACGAACGAATATGACCGCGGCAGTCAGACCGCAGATGCCATGCCGCTGGTAACCGGACTTGTGCCGGAAGATCACCGTGCGGCTGTGCTGGCGAATCTGGTAGCCGATATTCGCAGGCACAACAATCATGTGACTGCGGGAGACATCGGCTTTCACTATGTTGTCCGAGCCTTAACAGATGGCGAACGCTCGGATGTGCTTTATGACATGCTTTCACGCACGGACAAGCCGAGCTATGGCGATCAACTGGCGCATGGCGCCACTACCTTGACGGAAGCGTGGGATGCAAATCCTGAATCGTCACAAAACCATTTCATGCTGGGTCATGCAGAGGAGTGGTTTTACCGTGGTCTGGCCGGCATTGATTTTGATCTCACGCGCGATGAGGATAAACGAATTGTGATTCATCCGGCCATTGTGGGCGATGTGCAGAGCGCGTCGGCGTCATACCAATCTGTGCTGGGGAAGATTGAGAACAGCTGGTCTCGGAATCAGGGATTGCTGCGTATGAATGTCACTATTCCCAGCGGGGTGAAGGCGACGGTCCTGTTTCCGGCAGGGTACGGCAAGTCAGTCGTGGTCAATGGGCAGGCTCTTACGAATGCGAAGGGGCTGCGTGTAATTCATGAAGGGAATGAATTCGGTTGTGTTGTAACGGGCGGGACTTATAGTTTTGAAATGCGGCGATAGGCTGATTCCATTTAGCTGATATTGAAAGAGATTATTAACAGAAATCGCGGGCCCATTTCAACTCGTCGTGGATACCGGGTTCGCCCGGCAGGCTGAAATTCTCGGCTATGCCGGATATTTAGCAGGCACACTTCCGGCGATTGCAGGCTTCTGGCTATTGTGCAGACCAAGATCAGGTAATCACAAATTGGCTTACTGGCTGCGAAATGATGCAATCGGTCAATCTTTTACTGCGCGACGCAGCGCTTCCAAATAGCTGTAGCCCCAATAAGTATCAGGCAGCAGAACGTGGTCTTCGGTCCATTCATTCCAGGCTGCGATGTAGATCATCTTTTCGTGGGAGTCGGAGGCAATGAAATGGCGCGCGGCCTGCACAAGGCGCTCGAATTGATCGGGCGAGCGATTGATGGCTACGCTGGCGAATTCTTCGAACCGCGGGCTGTCGTCCCAGCCTACTGAACATGCTGGAAAGAATGGAACTTTGACGGTATTGCGCTTTTGCTTCCAGGAAGCGATGGCCTCACGCGCGCCTACTCCGTATGGAATGCGCGATCCGGGCGGCTTCGCGCCGTATGTCCATCCGAAGGTGCCGTACTGCGTTGCGCTGTCAAAGCCGAGATCCTGTAGTTGGCCTGCGTAATGGTCATAGCCGTTACAAACCTGCAGATGCAGGCTGGAGAAGCCCAGCTTGTGCGCGCGCTCGCGCATGATCTGCAGTGCTTTGCGTGTACCGCCCTCGCCAAGCTGTTCAATTAACTTGCCGGCATCAAAGATGGCAAAAACCGGCGAGTTGCCAATTTTCAGATAATTCGGCCGGCTGAAATAGTGCTCGGCGCAATAGTTTATTACGTTCTCGCAGTCTGCAAAGGAGTGCTTCTGCGGGAGCATGATCGCTGCCTGCTCCGGCGAGCGGGCAGGATAGACGTTCTTCCAGTCATGATTGGCCCACATAACGGCGAACTTCAGCTTTTGGCGATTGGGAGCTTTGAGCATGCCCTGCTCAAGCTGCTCCTGATAGAACTGCGTTCCGTCATGCCAGTACCAATCGATCATCCAGGCATCGATGCCGTAGGTTGTGGCAAGGTCGATTTCCTTCGCTGCCCATTCCGGGTCGGACTCGTCGTAATAGCCCCATAGAGGATAGTGAGGCATGCTGTGTCCGGGAAAGAGCGTGCGCGCGTTCCGCAGCGTATCGAACTCAGTCCAGCCTTTGCCGAAGCGTTGCTCCATGAAGGGCGATGGGTGCCAGCTGGGGAAATTGAAGGCGACTACCTGAATGCCTGTTGGTTTCTGTAACTGCGTTGTGCCCAGAGCCTCAAACAAGCGCTGGTCGCTGAAGTATTCGGAAACGGCGGCTTCTCCGATGAGGTCTTGGGGAAGATCGTTAGGTTTGAGGGCCGTGTTCTCTGGTTTGTTGTCAGTGCTTTGTGCTGAGACCTTACCTGCAAATCCTACGGCCAGTCCAGCCTGAATTGAGGATGCCAGAAATGTGCGACGATCCATAACCTTCCTTCCAATATTTCTCTATCAATCAGAAAATAGTTTCTAATTGAAAACAGGCAGTTTTGCCAAACATGACGGATCAGGTCGGAACGGAAACATGATTCAGCAACAGATATTCTCTTCCTAGCCTATTTTCCCAAGCCGGAATCTATGTGGACCCGCTTGCGTATCCATTCCTGAAGCAACAGATGGCAGCCGAAATGAGCGTCTGGCTTACTGAATATCAAAGTTTCAATATGTGATTATTTTCTTTGCACACTGTTCATGCTCGCTGCTATTATCCTCAGCGCCGGACAAACAATTCTGTGACTCCCGGAAATGTAGTACGGGATTGTTGTATCCAGCGCGTGCTGAAAGAAGCCGCGCTCACACTCTAAAGTGAGGACGTGAAATGCTGCAAGCAAAGAAGGGTAAAGCTGTTCTGCGAAAAGGAATTGCATCGACAGGCGCTGTATTGCTGCTGCTCAGCGGAGCATGCGTGACTGCCCAGAATACAGATGACACATTGATGAAGGGCTTTGAGAATCCGCCGCAGAGTGCACGTCCGCGCGTATGGTGGCACTGGATGAACGGCAATATCACCAAAGAGGGCATCAAGCTCGACCTGGAATGGATGCACCGCGTGGGTCTTGCCGGATTTCAGAATTTTGACGCGGCATTGAGCACACCTCAGGTTGTTGAAAAGCGCCTGGCCTACATGACGCCGGAGTGGAAAGACGCTTTCAAATACGCGACAACACTGGCAGATCAACTGGGCATGGAAGAAGCAATTGCCGGTTCGCCTGGCTGGAGCGAGACTGGCGGCCCGTGGGTGCAACCATCACAGGGCATGAAGAAGTATGTATGGAGCGAGACGCTGGTGGAAGGCGGCAAGCCCTTTAACGGCAAGCTGGCGCATCCTCCGTCAAACACTGGAGCGTTCCAGAATGTAGGTGTTCGCGATGAGCTTGCCGGACCTGACAATGAGAAGAAGGCTCCCCAATTCTATGCTGATGCTGCCGTTGTGGCATATCGCAGGCCCGTGGATGACGTATCCGTGGAAGCACTGCACGCGAAGATCACCGCGAGTGCCGGATCGCCGGATACAGCGATGTTGACGGATGGCGATCTGGAAAAAACGACAAAGCTGCCAATTCCCGCGGCTGGGCAGGATGCCTGGATACAATACGAATTTCCCCAGCCGGAGACGATTCGCTCAGTCACCATCGCAACTAAAGGCGTGGGAATGATCGTTGCGATGATTACCGGCATTGCGAATCCGGAGCGGTCACTGGAAGCAAGTGATGACGGACAGAACTTCCATACTGTTGCAAAGCTGCCTGACGGCGGCGCGCCGGAGCTTACGGTCTCGTTTCCACCAGAAAAGGCGCGGTTCTTCCGAGTTGTATTTAAGCGCGTTCCTCCCCCACCGCCGCCGGCATGGGCCGCTGATCTTGATCCAAGCTCTTTCGGATTTGACCTGAAGCAGCATACTCCTACGGACTATGAAATTTCCGAGCTGGTGCTGCATCCTGCGGCGCGTGTGAACCGATTTGAGGAGAAGGCAGCATTCGTGCCTGTTCCTGATCTCTATGAGTTTGCGACACCGCAGGTTGGGCAGGGCGAAGCCATTGCGAAGTCCGACGTGATTGACCTGACCTCAAAGATGTCTCCTGACGGGACGCTTGACTGGACTCCGCCTTCGGGTGAGTGGGTGGTGCTTCGGATTGGGTATTCGCTGCTCGGCATCACGAACCACCCGGCGACGAAGGAAGCTACAGGTCTGGAAGTGGACAAGCTGAACCATACGTATGTGAAGGACTACATGGACCACTATCTGGACAGCTACAAAGAGACCGTCGGTCCAAGCCTGATGGGAAAACGCGGCATCGAGTACGTCATTACGGACAGCTGGGAGGCAGGTGCACAGAACTGGACCGATGACATACTTGCTCAGTTCAAAAAACGCCGCGGTTATGATCCAACACCGTGGCTGCCGGTGCTTACAGGACAGATTGTTGAAAGCTCAGAAGCCAGCGATCAGTTCCTGTGGGATTTCCGCAAGACCATTGCTGATCTCACGGCGGATGAGCATTACGGGCAGGTACAGGCATCACTGAAAGCTCGCGGTATAGGGCATTACGGCGAGTCGCATGAGTCGGGCCGTGCGTTTATCGCTGACGGCATGGAAGTGAAGAAGCTGAATGACATTCCGATGAGCGCAATGTGGACGCAGGTGCCGGGGGTAAACAAAGAGCAATACGGCTATAACGCAGATGATCGCGAATCGGCTTCCGTAGCGCATATTTATGGGCAGAACATTGCGGCCGCTGAATCGTTGACCGCTGCGGCAGCGCCATGGGCCTGGTCTCCGGCAACGCTGAAGCCAACTGCCGATCAGGAACTCCTAAATGGCATTAACCGCTTTGTGATTCATGAATCGGCGCATCAACCGCTGGTGGATAAAAAGCCGGGGCTGACGCTTGGGCCATTCGGACAATGGTTCAACCGCAATGAAACATGGGCGGAGCAGGCTGGCCCGTGGGTAAACTATCTGGCGCGGAGCTCTTATCTCCTGCAGCAGGGTCACTTCGTCGCAGACGTAATCTATTTCTATGGGGAAGACTCAAACCTTACCGCCATTTTCGAGAAAAAATCTCCGGATATGCCGGCAGGTTACGGCTTTGACTACATCAATGCCGATGGCTTGATCCATGAGCTGAGCGTGTCTGATGGCCGGATTACAACGAAGAGCGGGATGAATTACAAGCTGCTCGCGCTCGATCCATACAGCAAGCACATGTCATTACCGGTGCTGCGCGCCATTTACAAGCTGGTGCAACAGGGCGCGGCTGTCGCAGGTGAGAAGCCTACGAACGATCCAAGCCTGGCGGACGATGCCGCCGAATTCAAGAAGCTGAACGATGAGCTGTTTGGCGATGGCGGTGGCGTTCATAGTGTAGGCAAAGGCAAGGTGTATGCGGGTCAGGACGCGGGGGCAGCATTGAAGGCGATGAATGTTGCTCCGGATTTCGACCACACAAAGCCGGAGAGCGATACACGGATCGAGTTCGTGCACCGCCGGCTTCCCAATGCTGATATCTACTTCCTCGATAACCGCAGCGACCATGACCAGACTGTAGACGCAACTTTCCGCGTCACCGGCAAAGCTCCGGAGCTGTGGTATGCCGAGACAGGCAAGTCGCAGCCTGCTTCGTACAGGATTGCTGACAGGCGCACAACTGTGCCGCTGCACTTTGGGCCGTGGGGGACAGTATTTGTTGTCTTCCGCGAGCCTGCAAAGGCTGCTTTCCGCACTCTGCCCAAACCAGTGGAATCGCAATTGGCGACGGTAGATGGACCGTGGAATGTGAGCTTCGAGCCTGGTCGCGGAGCTCCGGCAACCGCTACTTTTGACAAGTTGATTTCGTGGAGCGACAGCACCGACGCCGGAGTGAAGTACTTTTCCGGAATCGGCACATATACGAAGACGATTCAGGCACCTGCAGACTGGTTCAAATCGGGCGCAAAGCTGTGGATCGATCTTGGCGATGTGAAAAACCTTGCTGTTGTCACGGTGAATGGCAAACAGCTCGGAACAGTATGGCACGCTCCTTACCGCGTGGATGCAACGAGCGCGCTGAAACCGGGCGCAAACGATGTATCGATTCAGGTTATCAATGCGTGGGTGAACCGGTTGATCGGAGATCAGCAGCCCGGGGCTACAAAGTACACCTTTGCCGACGTAAAACCATACAAGGCAAACTCGCCGCTGCTGCCTTCAGGGCTTTTGGGACCGGTTGTGATTGAAAGTGTTGCAACTCCCAAACCATAGATACGCTAAACGCCCATCCTTCCTTACAACGGAGGGTGGGCGCTGCCGTTTTACTCTAATGACTTTCTGAGCTGCCGACTGTCTGCCGCGTGGGCAGTGTCTCTCGTGTTCCGAGAAGATCATAAAACTGATGTTTTCTGAGGAAGGCTTCCCGAAGATTCTGGTTGCGAAATGCTTCTGTTCCTCCGGAAGCCTGAGTGGATAGCGCGCCTGTGATATTGCCTGCGCGCGCGCACGTGACCAGGTCTTTTGAAAGCAGCCATGCCCGGAGGAACCCCGCATCAAAACTGTCGCCTGCGCCTATAGTGTCAACCGGCACAACATTCAGCGGAGCAACATCTGTGACGCTGGCTCCTTCGTAGACGCGAGCTCCCCGGCGTCCTCGTTTGACCACGATCGCAGCAGGCCTGACGTGCAGGGTCTGCACGGCTTCGTCGAGATTGTCCCGCCCAGTCATGCGGCACATCTCATCTTCGTTGGGCAGAAATACGTCGACATAGCTCAAAACCTCGGGCAACGGGCTGCCCCAATGGTCTGCAGGGTCGTCGTTCGTATCCAGAGAAATAGTCGTTCCAGCTTCTTTCAGTCTGCGTAAAAAGCCGGGCAGCCCCGCATGAAGCCCGCGTTGCAGATAGAGCGAAGAGAGATGGAAATGACGCGCGCGAGAAAGAAAATTGAAATCGAGATGTTTAATCGTGAGCTCGGAGATCGTTCCGGGGTAAGTAAGAATGTGACGCCGTTCTCCATGTGGAAGAAGAACTGTGACTCCGCTACCGATGGTCTTATCGAAGATGATCGTTGAAACATCCACACCCGCAGTATGCAAGCGATCCAGAGCGATGCGTCCAAAGTCGTCGTCTCCCACAAGGCTTGTAAGCGCTACCTGTGCGCCGAGGATGGCCGCGTTGTGGGCGACAATTGCTGATGAGCCTCCCAGAGTTACCTGAAAACCGCCGGCCAGCAGTTCCCTCTCGGTTTCCATCTCTGTGGGAAGCCCGTACAGGATGAGATCGAGATTGATTTCACCCGCGATAGCAATGTCATAGGTCTTCATGATGTTGAACCCATCATACCTGCGACACGTGGCGTGTTCGTACGGCTTACAAACGAGCAGTCGAAAATTCGTGACCTATTCTTGATCCGAAAGCGTAAACTGCGACCAGAACGCGGCATGACATCATTGCAGTACAAACCGCCTCCTCCGCTTGGAAATTTCGTCCACTGCTTCTGGTATTGGGAGGGCATTCCTGAAGGCGCTCATACGCATGAGCGGCTCATGCCGAACGGCGAAGCCACCATTGTCTTCAATCTGATGGACGCGCCAATCCGCATCTACCACTCAGATGATGTACGCCGCTTTGACACTTATGGACAGGCCATCCTCTCCGGCGCGCGAACCAGCTACTTCGTCATCGGTGCGGCTGAGCAGGAGAGGGTGCTTGGCATTCAGTTCAAGCCCGGGGGCGCATTTCCCTTCTTCCGTGAGCCCGCCGACGCGATGGAAAATTCCTCTATTGCTCTCGATGACCTCTGGCGATCTCGTGCCGGCGAATTGCGCGAGCGCCTGCTGGCCGCTACGAGCGTACAGGCAATGTTCCAGATCCTTGAGCTGGATCTGCTTGAACGGCTGGTGCGACCGTTGGCGTGGCATCCGGCAATTGATTATGCTCTGCGACATTTTTGCCGCGTTCCGCACGCAACCACAGTTACGCGCATGACAGAGAAGATTGGCCTCAGTCCTCGGCGATTTATCCAGCTTTTTCGTCAACAGGTGGGACTTACACCGAAAGCTTTCTGTCGCGTGCGTCGCTTTCAACAGGCCCTGACAACTGTTCACGGAGCAAATTCGGGGTCCCCGGAGCACGCAGGTTTCGGGCGCCGGAATGGAAAGCAGATCGACTGGATACAAGTAGCAATGGACTGTGGCTACTACGACCAGGCCCACTTTATCCACGACTTCCAATCGTTTTCCGGAATGACGCCGTCCGCCTATCTCGCTGCCGCTACGCCACACCTGAACCACGTCCCAATCGTTTAAGCGCCAATCCCGTAAGGTCAGGTCAACTTTTTACAATACTCCCCCGTTAACAATCGACGACAATAATCGTTATCGGAGGACCACTCTATGGCACAGGTAAAAGCTATTCCCGAGGGCTATCACAGCGTTCAACCTTATCTTCATATACGCGGAGCAGCAGAAGCTATCGAGTTCTACAAGAAGGCATTCGGCGCAATCGAGCGGATGAGCATGCCTCAACCGGATGGACGCATAGGACACGCCGAAATTCAGCTCGGAGATTCTGTCATTATGCTGGCGGATGAGCACCCGGAGAAGGAGATTTACAGCCCGAAACACTTTGGAGGTTCAGCGGTCAGCATCATGCTTTATGTACAGGATTGCGACGCCACCTACAAACAGGCTTTAAGCGCAGGAGCCAAGAGCCTGCGGGAACCTGCGGACCAGTTCTATGGCGACCGTATGGCGGGAGTTGAAGATCCGTTCGGGTTTCAATGGTGGCTGGGAACCCATGTCAGAGATGTATCCATAGAGGAAATGCAGGCTGCAATGCAATAGAAATAAGACGGAGATGGGTTAAAGATCCAGCCGGTTGAAGCTAGACCTATGGGACTGCCGGCACCTGATGGAGGAGCCGTCTCCACGTTTTCTGGTTGCGTCGGAAGCTCTTCTTTAGATCCTCAAGAATACGTTCAAAATCCGTATGGCCATGCAGCCGATTCCATGCAGGATTTTTAGCGAACCAGGGATAGTTTTCGTTGCCCAGATAAATCGCACGGCGCAGCCAGTGCAAGGCTTCGCTTTCGTCCCCTTCCACGGCAAAGTAGGTAGCCAGACGATAGGCCATTTCGCTGTCGGCTTCGGCTGCAGAAAGTGAACCTTCGGTGATGAGCACAGCAGCCCGCTCGCGCTCGCCAACCTGAACGTAGCACATGGCAAGCGTAGGATAGGCAATCCGCATGCTGTCGTCATCGCGGATGACGGCTTCCAGCATTCGAATCGCTTCCTTCAGGTCTCCCTGACGCATGCGCTGATAGGCAAGCGAGGTCCGCAGCAGTGGGTGCTTCGGCTCCAGCGTAAGCCCTTTTTCCAGTTCTTCATCTGCCAATTCAAGCTGATTTTGATACTGATAAACGCGCGCACGATGGTTATAGATGACAGGAGCATTTGAGGGATTTAACTTGAGCGACTGATTGAACTGGTCAAGCGCTTCCTCATATACGCCATCAAGGCGCAGGGTCATGCCGGCGACCAGATGAACATTCCAATCGTTTGCAGCTGTTCTCAGCAGGTGCTCGATGCCATGCCGGGCGCTTTCTTTTTCTCCGCGGGAAAGCAGCATGTAGACACGGTAAAGATTGGCTTCGATTGAGCCGGAATCGAGATCGAGCGCGCGGTCAAACGCACGGCGAGCAGCCATGACATGCATATGTCCGCCAAATCCGTGACGGACATACTGCAGATGCGTGATGCCGAGGCCGCTCCATGCCGGGGCAAATGATCCATTGCTCTGCACGACGCGATCGAATAATTCACGCGCGCGGTCAAGATCTGACTTGCTCCCCGTACGCTGCATGAACGAAGACAACATGGCGCGCGCCTGCAGGTAGTCCTCTGAAATTTCTTCCGTGAGGGCTGTGCGAGGAGCGCCGGCGCGATCACTCGCCTGAGTCAACTGGCCAATTCCCTGCAGCGAAGCAAAGACTTCATTGCAAATCTCTGTCTGTACTGCCACCAGATCAAATGAGGGCACACTGATAGCTCCGCCTCCGCTCACACTTTGCGCTGAAACATCGAGCAGCTGCCAATTGAGATCGAAGCCTTTTTCCGAGCGAATAAAATTGCCGGTCAACACCCAGCGCACGAGAAGCTTCTGCCCTACTTCCAAAGGATCAAGCTGCGCGAGTGGGAGATGCATCAGCGCACTTGTAGGCCGTACTACGAGCGACGACATACGGGAGATTCTGGCGGCAATGGCATCTGCGAGAGCGAACCCGTAGAGAGGAGCAACTTCAGAAGGTCCGAAATTCTTAAATGGCAAAACAACAATGGTGTTCTGCTTTGCCTGCGTGTCAGCGGACTCGCGAAATCTTTCTGCAAGCATCGAAAGCAATCCGGTGGTCCGCTTTTCATTTTCAGCCGCAAATACAGGCAGGTAGGCTGCTGCCTCACCTGGGATGATGCCTGTTTCTATCTGAAGGGCCTTGATAATTGTTTTCAGCGCTTCGCGCACTTCTGCCGCGCTTGCGTAACGCTCAGCCGGATTCTTTTCCAGGCATCTCAGAATTACTGAGCTAAATTCTGGAGGCACGTCAGGACAACACTGATCGAGCGGAGGCGGATCGATGAACTGTATCGCGCGAATGCTCTGGAACTCATCTGCATCGGGCCGCGCAAAAGGATGACGACCACTCACCAGCTCGTAAAGAATGACTCCCAATGCCCAAATGTCGCTCTGTACGCTGCTTTGGCCGGTCACAAACTGCTCAGGAGCCATATAGGCAATGGTGCCGCCGCGCGCAGTGTATGTTGCAGCAACGGGGCCCGGCTTACGGCGCGACGATTTGGCCGGATCGAACTCTGCTTCTTCAGGATTGATTCGGCGCGCAAGACCGAAATCGAGAATCTTGACCAGACCGCCATCCGTCAGAATGGCGTTAGCCGGCTTCAAATCACGATGGAAAATTCCCAGCTGGTGAGCCGCGTTTAAACCATCGGCGATCTGGATACCGACCGAAAGTGACAGCTGCATGCTTGCCGGCCCTTTGGCAATAAGCTTGTCCAGCGACTGCCCGGGCACATACTGCATCACGATATAAGCTTCTTCGCCTTCTTCACCTACTTCATAGATGGCGCAGACATTTGGGTGTTCGATTGCGGACGCCATGCGCGCCTCACGCAACACCGTGGTACGCATCTGTTCCAGCGTCAGCGCGCCGCGCTTCAGGATTTTCAGAACAACAGGCCGCATCAGCAGCGTGTCGTTCGCGAGATAAACAACTCCGCTGCCACCTGCTCCTAATCTTCGGACCAGCTCATAGTGCTCAATCGTGCGATGCTTCATCTATAGCCAGTTTAGCTGTTCCGACGCACGGGTCACGGATTGAGGATTGTTAAGAAATTTAGTGATTAGTGCCCGATACCGTGACCATGTCCGCCAAGTGGCCGATTTGTTCCCTCGACGGGTTGTGCAGCAGCGCGTTTATCGCTTGCGCGGCCAAGCAAAAACATCATCAATCCGAAAGCCAACATGACCAGCCCCCAGATGAGATTGATATTCATGCCGACCGAACGCTCGTAGATAACGCTGCCTCGCGTAAAAAGGCCGAAGAGGGTCATGATTCCGCCAACGATCATGAACATCAGTCCCATGGGAATTCGCAAATCAAGATTCATATCGTTTCCTTATTTATCTAGCGGAAGATCAGGTTCAAGCCAATCAGCAGCACAATCAGGCCAACGGCAATCACTTTAGGACGCGCATACCATGCCATATGGTGCTCTACCGGCTTAGGCGTAAGCGAATAGACCAGCCCGACCAGCTCTTCTTCTCTGCGAGGCTTGGTCATCAGACTGATGATCACGGTCAGAATAAAATTCGTCGAGAACGCCCAGATTGCCGTCCAGAAATTCTGGGCCATTTCGCTGGGATAGGAGTGAAGCACTGCAATCCATCCACCGTGAATGCCGGGATGCGCATCAGCAGGCAGCGTCAATCCATGGTGAAGAACAGCCGCAACTGTGCCGCTTACCAAGCCGGTAAAAGCCGCATGACCTGTCGTCCGTTTCCAGAACATGCCCAGCAGGAAAGTTGCAAAAAGCGGCGCGTTCACGAAGGAAAAGACCAACTGTAACGTGTCCATGATGTTGTTGAACGACGTAGCAGCATAAGCGGTCGCCATTGAAAGCAAGATGCCGCCGACAGTTGCCCACCTTCCCATCTTCAGGTAGTGCGAATCGCTCGCATTTTTGTGGATGTACGACTGGTACAAATCGTAAGTCCAGACAGTATTAAAGGCGGTCACATTTCCTGCCATACCGGACATAAAACTCGCCAGCAACGCGGTCAGACCTAGTCCGAGGATCCCTGTGGGGAAATAGTGCAGGAGCATGTTCGGAATGGCGAGATCATAATCGAGCAGAGGTTTGCCTGCCTCATCGGTCATGACCTTTCCCGTGACCGGGTTCACTTTGGCGGGAATCAGACCTTTGCCATATTTCGTTGGATCAGACAAATCGTTAGTGGCCGTCTGTTCGGCATGCGAATTCAGAGTGGGCGCTGCCTGAAGCATGGCATGTTGCGTAAGAGTGGGTGTTGCAATGGCAATTAATCCCGGCAGGATGACCAGGAAAGGAAAGAACATCTTCGGAATTGCCGCAATCAGAGGAACGCGACGCGCAGATTCTTCTGAATCGGATGCCATGGCAGTCTGAATTACCAAAAAATCCGTGCACCAGTAGCCAAAAGAAAGGACAAAACCGAGCCCCATCGAAAGCCCAAACCACTCTACGCCAAGAGGATTCGTATGCGGATTGGTCATGCCGCGCCAGGAGTGGGTATATGCCAGAGGCAGCGCAGCTTTTAGCCCCGTCCAGCCGCCTACATTTTTCAGTCCTACCCAGACGAGTGGCAGAAATCCTGCGACGATCAGGAAAAACTGCAGAACCTCGTTATAAATCGCGCTGGTAAGTCCGCCGAGAAAAATGTAACCCAGCACAATGAGCGCTGAAATGATGATGGAAAAATGAAAAATCCAGCCCAGCGGCAGGTTAAATTTCAAAAATGTTGAGTCGAAGACATGCAGCGTCTGGATAAGACGCGCCATGGCATACATGGATATGCCGGAGGAGAAAACCGTCATCACAGCAAATGAGCAGGCGTTGTAGGCTCTGGTTTTTTCATCGAAGCGCAGGCGGAGAAATTCCGGCACAGAACGCGCCTTCGAGCCGTAGTAAAACGGCATCATGAAAACACCGACAAAGATCATCGCAGGAATGGCGCCAATCCAGTAGAAGTGGCTGGTGGCAATGCCGTATTTGGCGCCGGAAGCTCCCATGCCGATCACTTCCTGAGCGCCTAGATTGGCTGAAATGAAAGCAAGGCCGCATATCCATGCCGGCAACGAACGGCCGGCCTGGAAAAAATCTTTGCTCGTCCGCATAAATCGCTTGAGCGCAAAGCCGATGCCAAGCACAAAAGCGAAATACAGCAGCATAATGAGCCAGTCGATAAAGGTCAGGTCCACGCTTAACTACATCCCTTCCATGGAAATGCGCAGTAATTCTCTAACGCAATGTACGCGTTTTCATAGAGAACGTCCAGAGAGAATCACGATGATCTTCCATGCTCCCATGCACACTAAGACCGGACTCTTCTGTTTGCCGTTAGCACTTTATTTCAGGTGCCTTGAAAAGAACTCGGCACCAGCCGAATAGGCAGCCAGCCAGTCACGATGCAGCAGGAAATCATGTATCTCATCGGGGAAAACCAGTTCCTCCACATCGACTTTTTGTTTGCGCAACCCTTCAGCCAATTGAACTGTCTGCGAAAACTGCACATTGCGATCATCATCTCCCTGAATGAGAAGAACCGGCGAGCGCCATGTATCGATCGAAGACATCGGAGAGGAAAGCCATGCAGTCCGGGCTGCCTGAGGATCGGCCGCCGGATCATAGGCCGGCAGCCAATTTCCTAATTCCAGATTCCAGTCGTGTACGCCGTGCAGGTCTACTCCGGCGGCAAACATATCTGAGGCGCGCGCCAATGCAAGCGCCGTGAGATATCCTCCATAGCTGCCACCCCACGCGCCAATATGTGCAGAATCAACATCGGAACGACTGCGCAGATACAAGCCTGCGCCCAGCACATCGTTGAACTCGCTGGCTCCGGTTGCACCGTAATTGACTGCCTCACGAAATGCCTCGCCATATCCGATTCCGCTGCGGTAATTCACCGAAAGCACGATATATCCCTGGCTGGCGAGATACTGATTCATTCCGTAAGCATTCGAGTAATACTCCATGTAATGCCAACCGAGCAGCATCTGCCGTCTTGAGCCACCGTGGAAGAAAACAACTGCCGGATGCCGACGACCATCGCCTGCATTTTTCGGCAGAAAGAGCTGACCGTGAATGCGCATTCCATCAGCAGAAGAGAAAATTACCTGCTGCGGCACGACAAAGCCGGCAGCAGGAAATCCGGCCGGCTCAGCCTGTGGCGCGAGATCATGCAGATCGCCGTTTGCTTCGATCACCGCCGGGCGAATCGGTACCCGCGCATCTGACCGCAAAACAGCAGTCGCTTCTCCATCGCTCGAGATGGCCGGGGATGTCTCGATTCCCTCACCGCGCGTCAATTCACCGGTATGCCCGCTTGCAGTATCGAGCTTCCAGACGTGCCTGCGGTCGATATCATTCTGGTTGGAAGAATACACAATGCTTTTGCCGTCGCGGCCGGCATCCACGCTGTCCACTTCAAACTCACCGGGCGTCAGCAGCTTTGCCTCACCACCGCTCAAGGAAACTGAATACAGATGAAGCCAGCCGTCAGCCTCCCAGGGAAAGATGATTGAGCCAGTGCTGGTCCAGTGAAGTTGGCTCTTGCCCTGGGCTTCATGAAAGACGCTGCCCATCCCTTCTTTGGCCCGCCAGACTTCGCGGCCTTTTCCGGTTGCGATGTCGACCACACGGATCGACCAGGGCAGCCCTGTTCTTTCCGGCCCGAAGAGATCTTCGCGCTTGTGATATGGCACGCGCACAAAGGCGATGCTTTTGCTGTCTGGAGACCATTCGGGATAGTCGTCGTGATCTGTGCCTGGATCGAGGTACTGCAGCGACTTGGTGTCCGGCTTGTACAGCCCAATGAAGCTGTGATCGCCACGATGGCTGACAAATGCGAGCGCCTTGCCGTCTGGAGACCACAGCAGAGAAGAAGCATTGCCGCGTGTGTGCAACAATTGCTCAGGTTTAGCACTGGGGTCTTTCAGCGACATCGCCCATATCTGCCCCTTCAGCAGATACACCATTTCGTCGCCTTTCGGTGAAATCGCCGGCGCACGGCCGGTTGTCAGCTTTCGCGGCTCACCGCTATGTGTGGAAATGACCCAGATATCCCGGTCGACGCCTTCTGTAAGCAGGTCAGGATTGGGAGCAGGACGTTCCGGAAATTCGAAGTCTCCTCCGCGTACATATACGATGAATTCGGCATCCGGAGTCCATGCAATGTCTCCGATCTCGATGCCGTCATCCTGAGAATATTTCGTCAATTGTTGCGAGTTGTATGTCTTTCCATCTGTATTTCGCATCGCCACCCACAGATTACGGCGCCCTTGCTGATTTGTGACCCAGGCGAACGCTCCGCGCGAGGGAGCAGATGTTAATTGCGAGCTAAACGGCGCGCTTAAGGCTTGCTCCAGAGTGAAACTCTGCGCTGACAGAATAAGCGACGTGAAAGAGGACAGGAAAAGCAGTGTCTTGCTTACAGAAATCATGGAGATGGTTTCCTCGGAGATTCCGCATAATACCATCTGCAATCTATGCATGGTTTATGCTCGTGAAGCATCCCTCCTGGTGTGCCGGACCAGGCCGTGTAGTGATATGTTCACATTCTTACGGTAAAATCTAATTCCGGGCCAGGTTTAACGCACTGACCTTCCCGCATCTTCCCCTCGAGAGACTCCGATTGATTAGACGAGTACTTGTTACAGGCGCGGCAGGATTCTTAGGTTCTCATCTTACAGACGCACTTCTTGCCGAAGGCAACTCTGTCATAGGCGTAGACAACTTATGCACAGGCTCTCTGGATAACCTGAGCCATCTCCAATCAGAACCACGATTCGAGTTCCAGGAACACGATATTTGTCTTCCATTCGATTTTGGAAATGTGGATTACATTTTTAACTTCGCTTCACCCGCAAGTCCTGAGGACTATGGCCGATTAGGCCTTGAAACCCTTGCTGTCGGCTCTTCAGGTACTCGAAATGCTCTGGATCTGGCACATAAATATAACGCTGGATTTCTCCACGCCTCGACTTCTGAATGCTATGGCGATCCAAATATTCATCCGCAGTCAGAAGATTACTGGGGCAATGTAAATCCAATAGGCCCCAGATCGGTTTACGATGAGGCAAAACGGTTTTCAGAAGCCCTGGTAATGGCTTATCATCGCTACCGAAAAGTTGACACTCGCCTCGCCCGCATTTTCAACACCTATGGCCCGCGACTTCATGTGAACGACGGCAGAGTCATCTCAAACTTTATGGTTCAGGCGCTTCAGGGAAATGATCTGACTGTCTATGGCACCGGCAATCAGACGCGCAGCTTTTGCTACGTTTCTGATGAAATACAGGGCTTTCTTCGCCTGTCCCATTCGACATATCATCTCCCCGTCAATATTGGTAATCCGAGTGAATGGACCATCCTCGACTGCGCGAACGCTGTCCTTCGCATAACAGGCTCCAGCAGTAAAATTGTCTTCAAACCCCTCCCTGTGGATGATCCTATGCAGCGCCAGCCTGACATTACGCGTGCTAAGCAGTTGCTGGATTGGGAGCCCCAAATTGACCTGGAAACGGGATTGAAACTAAGCTTGGAGTATTTCCAGTCAAAGATTAGTGAACAACCGGCGGGCAAAGTCGACTAAAAAAATTATGAAGGGTATAGAAACTCGAAGCAACCCGCGCAATATCTTGTGGCATCAAAGAATAAAAATATAGCTTGGGCCCAGATTTCGCATGACGTTCACAATTCTTCTCGTTGATGACAATCCTGTACAGGCGATGACGCGACAAGCGATACTCGCTCGTGCAGGCAGGAAGGTCGTCGTAACCTCAGATGCAAGCCAGGCACTGGCCATGCTCGATGACCCCGAATTAGCCAGGAATGTCGGACTGGTGATTACCGATCATCTTATGCCGAAGATGAACGGGCCGGAATTTGTCTCGAAATTACGAGGAAAATTTTCTGAGCTCCCAATTATCGTTCTGAGCGGCATGCCCGATGCCGAAAGGGAATACGTTGGGCTGAACATTGCTTATCAGCTGAAACCTATCGCCCCCGAAGAGTTGATTCGTCTTGTGAATTCTTTTTCCAGGGACGCGCTTGACCGGATAGCTTGATTACAGCCTCCGAAGAGCAGCTCGTTTCAATTCGTCCTAATTCTTTTCTCCTGGTCCCATCTGGTCTGATGCTGCCATTTTCATCTGCTGCAAGTACAAAAATTTGTCGCAATTGATGATAAAAATTTGTTTTAATGTCAGGTGACTCGTAAGCTGATTAGGCTTTCGAGTCAGTGCATCAACTATCTTGTTTCGAGCCAGGTTCTTGAATCCAGGGAATGCGGAAGAGCAAACGTCGCTGTCCAAACTGTGCAAATGTTGAGATGGCCCGCGTAGAACGTCGCGGATTCCTGCAGGAACACGTCTATCCGCGCCTCGGATTTTATCCATGGGAGTGCCCATTCTGCCGCGAGGTGTTCTTATTGAAGAGTCGTGGACGCAGTTATCGCAAAGCCCATCCCAATTCTGAGCGCCAGTAATCCCTGGCTTTAGCTCAAAGTAAGCTGAATAAGTTTCCGTTGTTTTTTTCCAGGATATTTATGACCTGAGTCAGAGCGGCCTGCTGCGTCTCGGCGCTGCTCAATTGTGTCGAAACCTGTGCCACATCGGCCTGCATAAGGTCAGTTTGCGCTGAGGCTATCTGCGTTCCCTCAGTCTGAATGTAATTCTGGGCTGATTGCAATTGCGTAATGGAATTGTCGATGCCGACGCGCTGCTGACTGACATGATTGAGCGCTGCGTTTAAAGCCGTTGTGTCCGAAACTGACGTGGCCGATGCAGTGCCAGAAGAAAAATCTGCAACCAGATTATTGAGCGTTTGCAGGACATTATTGACTGGATCACTGAAAATCTGATTGCCCGGAACATTTGCCTGGATCTTTTGCCCATTTGGAGTCAGGACATAGGATGTGACACTGTCCCCATGGTATGTAACTGTGTTCGGCGTCACGGTGGAATCGAGGCTATAAGATGATGTGCTTCCCTGGCTGCCGGAAAAAATATAACGGTTCATATAGGTTGTGTTTGCAAGAGCAAGCACTTCATCGCGAATCCCGGAAAGCTCCATGGAGATCGACTGCAGATCACTGGCATTGAGGGTGCCGTTATTTCCTTCGGTAGCAAGTGTAAGCGCGCGCGTCAATTGAGAAACCACGCTGCCCAGAGCAGAATCCGCCACCTGAAGCATGCCGACGGTCGAGCTCTCGGTTTGAGAAAAACTGTCATCCAGATTCAACTGTGAGTTGAGCAACACGTTCTCGCCAACTGCTACCGGATCATCACTCAGCGAATTCACGCGCTTTCCGCTGGAGATTTCGTTCGTGAGCTGCTGTTCAATTGCCGAAGTCTGATCAAGCGACGCAACGGCATTATTCAAATAGAAAGGATCAAAGCGCATGGTACTTGTCCTTATGCAACCGAGGTCTGTACTCCGAGGTTGATGGCCGAAGCCATGATGGTATCAAGAATTGTGAATACCTTTGAGGCAGCCTGATACGCCTGTTGCAGGTTTTCAAGCGCGGCTGCCTGATCATTCAGATTCACTGCGGAAAGCGAATTGCGCTGCGTCTGCAATTGCGTTAAAGATGCCTGCTGGGCCGTATTTTCTGTTGAAATCTGAGATACCAGACTCCCCAATGTTGAGACGAATCTCGAATAATAGCCCGAAGGAGTTTCTCCCCCGATGATTCCCTGATTTTGCAGTTGAAGCATGCTTTCAAGGTTGGTGTCGTCGGAGGAGCCATTGCCCGATGCGGCCGCTGCAATCTTTGCCGGATCAGTAATCGCAACCGAGATCGAACTCGCGGCGCCGGATGCGGTTCCCGGCAGATTAAAGACAGGCCCTCCGGCAGCGCCGTTGGCGTCCGAACCAAGCGCATTCTGATTATTGATAGTTGTTCCAAGATCAAAGGCCAATGTATCCAGCGCGCTTTGCATCTGTGGAATGTCCTGATCCCGTACCGTCAGAATGCCGCCAAGCTGTCCGCCACCACCCGACACGCTGGCAGTGATATCGCTGCCTTGATAGTCATAGATATGAGTTACGCCGCCTGAGACAGATGTTTGCAGCGAAAATGACTGGCCTTTGGACACCAGCAACGCGCCATTGGATGTTGTGATGGTCAGGCCGTTATCTTCAGTCTTGATCTGGTGGACCCCGATGAGCTTGGAAAGCTGCTGGATATCATATTGCCGCTGATCTTCAAGCTGTCCGGCATCTGTGTTTCCGGAGGTCTGCGAAATCTGAGCATTGAGCTGAGCAATCGCCTGCGTAAGCGAGTTTACCTGCGTCACGATTGTCCCGCTCTGCTGATCCAGTGAGCCTTGTTGCTGAGCCAGTTGCGACGATGCGGATTGAAACGAATTGGCAAGAGTGCTTGCTGCGCTGAGGACCGATTGGCGCAGCGAATTGTCCGCTGGATTGGATTGCAGCTGTGATAAAGCGCTGAAAAAGCCTGATATGCCTGCTCCGATATCGAGCGAAGCATGGGAGGAAGATGCGGCTGCCGCAGAACTGAAGATGTTCTGGACCTGCTCCAGCGCTCCCTGGCGCGCATCTGTTCCCTGCTGCAGCTGCATCTGTTGCTGTATTCTCTGCTCCAGCACAAGGTCGCGCTGCGACGAAGAACCGGTCATCGTCACGCCCTGACCATAGGCCACCTCGCCAATCGTGACCGGATCATTTGCCTGCCATTCAGGCAACTGGTTCGTATAGCCCGGCGTGTTGGCATTCGCTGTGTTATTTGCAATAACGTTGACAGCAGCCTGTTCTGCTTCAAGAGCCCCCGTCGCAATGCTGAAAGCTGTATTCAGAGTTGCCATAAAATGATCTGCTCCAGAACAGTTCGTATTTATGAATTCCGGCCTCGATTACGGCCATAGTTAAATTTGTCTTCCTTGCGAGAAAGCATCTGCAGCGTCCGCTCTGTTTGACGCAGCACCTTCTCAAAAGCAGTCTGCATTGTAAGTGCCCGACTGAACTCTTCAGCAGAAGCCGGTATCTCGGCTTGCGCGCAATCTTCAAGCACATCTCGCAAAGATACGGCATCAACGCGGGCTAAGGCCCCAATGGCCCGGTCCGCAAGGCCTGCAATCGAGAATGAAGTACCCGAAGACATCGAATCTATTCACCCAGCATTTGGCGCACGATTTTATCGGCAACATCCGCAGGACTTACCTGATATGTCCCGCTTGCGATGGCCTGTTGGATTGCCGCGACCTTGTCCATGCGAACATCAGGCATCGACATGGCCTGATGCGCAAGACTGGCGGCAGTACTGACTTCAGTACGGTCCTGAATGTTATTAGCGCTGCCTGATATCGCAGCTCGTTTCTGCTGAATTCCAGAAACTGAAGATGTTTCTGATACTCCTTGAATTCCCGGCAGGTTATGCAGGCCATCGTTCACGTTCATCGCGGTTCTGTCCTCAATCCAGGTATCGGCAGGCAGGCAATAAACTTTAGTAATCCTGCTCTTTCTTTTGGAGAATTTTTTTCGGAATAATTCGGATCATTTTCTGGTGTCCGGCTGCGCAGAATTTCCTGTCTTGGCGAAGTGTTCGAGAATCTGCCGTGCGATTCCAAAACCGCCGTGCTCAGAGACCGCCTTTGCCATCGCTTCGGCTCCATAACTCATCAGTGTTTCGGCGCTTCCGCTCGCATCATCTCCATCTTTTTTCTCTTCAGTAAAGAGGCTATCTTGTTGCAATGGCTTGAGAAATTCCTTCATCAGGCTGGCTTCGAATTCATGCGCAGCCGATACAAGCCGGGGATTCTGTTGCCTGATTTCCGCAGCAGAAGTCACTCCCGAAAACGAAATGCTGTTCATAAAACCTCCAGTTCTGCTTCCAGTGCGCCGGCTTCTTTCATAGCCTGAAGAATCGAAATAATGTCCCGCGCCGTAGCTCCGATCTGCTGCAGATTTTCCACCAGCATGTCAACCGTCGCTCCCTGTTTCAATTCGATACGGTTGGCAGGCTGGTCCTGTGTCTGAATGGTCGTTTGCGGCACTACCTGTGTCGTGCCCTGGGTGAACGGATTCGGCTGCGAAACCTGATATTCCGTAACAACATTAATGGAAAGACCGCCATGCAGAATTGAGACAGGCTGCAGGCGGACATCGCCGCCAATCACCACTGTTCCGGTGCGTTCGTTCACAACAACTCTGGCTCGCGGATAGGTTTGCACTTCCACAGATTCAACCTGGGCCAGCAGAGCTGGAATATCCTCTCCGGGCGACGCATCGAGCATGATGCGCCGACTGTCCACAGCATGAGCAATAGGTCGGGTCATCTCTTTGTTAATGGCTCCCGCCATCAGCTCCGCAGTACGGAAGTCCGCGTCGTTCAGCAATAGAGAAAGCGTGCGCATCTTTGTCAGATCAAGAGGAACGGAACGCTCGACCATCGCTCCATCCGGCACGCGCGCTGTGGTCGGATGATTGTATTGCTTCAGGTTTCCGTTAGTGGCCACTGCGTACCCACCTAATACCAGCGGCCCTTGCGCCTCAGCGTAAATCTGCCCGTCAGGCCCGTAGAGAGGCGTCAGTAACAGTAACCCGCCCTCCAGGCTGCGCGCATCTCCGGCAGAGGAAACAGTGATGTCCAGCTTATTCCCCGGGCGCGCAAATGCGGGCAAGGTCGCCGATATAAATACCGAAGCGATATTCTGCGTTCGCATCATGGACAATTGTGGTGACTGTTGCAGATTGACTCCCATCCGCTCGAGTGTCGAGATCAGCGTCTGCATGGGAAATACCGTCTGCTGGCTGTCACCTGTGCCGCGCAAACCGACAACGATTCCATATCCAATGAGCTGGTTGTCGCGAATGCCCTCTACCGTAGCCACATCTTTGACTCGCGCAAGCCTTGCCGGCGGCATACCCCTTAGCGATGTATCTGCGCCGAAGGCAGGCAGCCCGAGGATCGTAAGCAACAGCAGAAAGAAATTCCTGTAATAACTCACACAAGACTCCTAGAAAACCATCAGCTTCTCAAGAAAGCGGACTACCGGGTTTTGGCGATAGGTGTAATCGTTGATGATTCCTTTGCCGACAACTTCAAGTTCCAGACTCGTAATAGCAGTCGAAAGCACACGGTTCGCCCCATCCACATCCTCAGGACGCACCAGACCGCGCAACTTGATAAGCTGCGTCTGCTGATTGAAGGTCAGCTGCCGCACTGCCTGAATTACCAGCATGTCGTTCGGCAGAACATCCACCACTTCCCCGCCAACAATCGTGCTCAGACTCGAATTGGTCACGCTCTGCCCCTGCGCATTCAAACCGGAAGAAGATGCTTGGTTCAGGAGATTATTGAGCGCATTTCCGCTCGAAAGCTTGCCAAAAAGCGCAGAAATTTGTGAATTGGAATTGGAAGCGCGCGTATTCTTCACAGTTCCATCCGTCGATGCTGCAAGACTTTCTGAAACAACAATCGCGATTGGATCGTGAACACGAAATGCCTTTACATCAGAGGAAAGCCGAGTAAGTCTGCCATCCGGTGTCCAGATTGCCCCTGGCGTCCGCGCTTCAACCGCGTTCTCAGTCCGAACACGCTCGATATAGTTCTCGAGCGCAATACCCGGAGGCGTGGCCTTTGGAGATTTCTCCTGCTTCTTACCTGCTGCTCCGGCTGCATCGCAGATACAGGAGATCAGCAGCAGAGCATAAGCGCAGAAGCGATGCCGTGGCGTCTTCATTGCGCGCTCCAGTTATCCGAGTGTTTCTTTATCCATTTTTCTGTGGGCAGCAATTCGACCGATCCGGCGCCGCTTACTCTTCCCTCAAGGACAATATTGCGCTCTCCCGTTCTGACACGGATCGTCTGCCCAGCCGCACCCGCCTCCAATGCTGTGCCGGACAAATGAATGCTTGCATCGCCGGTCATGCGCCAGAGCTGTATCTGATCTCCGGCCCGGACTAACGACACAATCCTGCCTGCTTCCGCGGACCGCAGCTGCCCCAAAGCGTTAGCCGGCGATTCTTTCTTCCATTGCACTTCTCGAAGCGTCCAGGGTCTGTCAGGATGAGCACAATCCACCAATACCGCCCACCTGTGGCGCAGCAGGTCATCCGTCATATAGTGATCGACCAGCAGAGTTCCGGAACCTGCATTTGCATGACAGGTTGCGGAACGCATAGATCTGGTCATGAGCAGACCAAGCAATAAAACCACAATGATCTGAAGTTTCTTCATATCGTCTACCGCGCCATATTGTTGACCTGGCTGTACATGTCATCCGCGGCGCGGATGACTTTCGAATTGCTCTCGTAAGCGCGCTGCGCCAGCACCATTTGCACGAACTCGGTTACAACATCAACATTGGAATTTTCGAGATAACCCTGCTGCAGCGTGCCCAGGCCCTGCGTTCCGCCAGGCACGTCAAGTACCGGCTCACCCGATGAGAGCGTAGCACTGAAGAGATTCGCGCCTCTGCTTTCCAGTCCTTCCGGATTGGCAAAGGTCGCCAGCTGAATCTGTCCCAGCTGCGTCGGATTCTGCTGCCCCGGAAGAGTGGCATTCACGACGCCATATTGGGTAATTGTCACTGCTGTCGCATTTGGAGGAATCGTGATGTTCGGGATCAGCGGATCGCCGTCAGTCGTCACCATAGTTCCCTGATTGTTCAGGTGAAAACTTCCTGCGCGGGTGTATTCAATGGTTCCATCGGGACGCGACACTTGAAAGAATCCGTTGCCCTGAATGGCCAGATCAAGCGGATTCCCGGTATTGTTGAGGTCTCCCTGGGTCATGATGATTTCTGTCGCCGCGGATTTGGTTCCGAGGCCCACCTGCAGGCCTGCCGAGACTGTCTGTTGGCTTTGTGCAGCGCCCGGCGTCACAAGGTTCTGATAAATCATGTCCTGGAATTGCAGCTGCCTCTGCCGGAATCCCGAAGTGGAGGAGTTGGCAAGATTGTTTGCAATCGTGTCCAGGTTTAACTGCTGTGCGCTCATTCCGCTCGCCGCTGTATAGAGTGCTCGAATCATATGTCGTCTCCGTTTAAAACTGGTTTCCTAAACTTTAGGCAGTTCTTCACTGGCAGTTTTGTCGAAATCACTATGAAAGATAGAGAGGGCCTTCTGCATCATTTCTGCCTGCCGCTGTACAAGAATGAGCTGCAGCGTTCCCTGAATTACATCCTGATTGGAAGACTCAAGCGCTCCCTGATGAATCGCCGCAGTCGCCAGCGTTGGCTTGGCACCTGCGACAACGGTATAGCGATTGGTCCCTTCCGGAAGAAGGTCCTGCGCGCGGAAGTCAAAAAGCGCAACCTTGCCGGCGACAGCATTGTTAACCGAGATCACCCCATCTATGCCGATAGTGACCTGCCCGGTTGGAATCACAATGGATTTTTTTTGCGCGTTGAGAACCGGCTCGCCGGCTCCGGTGACGAGCTTGCCGTCCGAAGCACGCCGAAAAGATCCATCGCGCGTATAACGGATTCCCTGCTTCGTTTGAATAGCAAAAAAACCTGCGCCTTCGATGGCTAAATCATAAGGATTGCCGGTGTGCGTCAGCGCTCCCTGCTCCAGATCGAGACGATTACCGCCAAGAACGCCGAAATCATTCACAACCTTGTTGACCTGGGAATTCTGAGCATCCGGACCGACAATCGCGTTCCGGAAGTATTCCCGCTCGGCGCGGAATCCGCTCGTATTTGCATTTGCCAGATTGCTCGCCGCCGAATCAAGCGCCTCAGTGCGCGCCAGCAACCCGGAAAAAGCTGCATAGTAGCCGCTGTCCAATGCAGGCCTCCTCTGCGGAACAAAAGATGCAGAAGGAAGACCAGAAGCGGGGATGAATTATTAGAAACTACTGAGACTTTTGCTGACCGATTCGCAATTGTGAGTTATTGAATGGATTCACAAATAATGCTGATGCTGAGAGCGTGCTGCTCAAAGCGGTAGCTACGGTCGATGCGAAACTCCTGCTGCTGCATATGCAGTTGATAGCTGCTCCCGGTCACTACAGCCGGTGTCGAAAGCATGCATCCGCTGGCCAGCGCCGCATGCTTTCCCTTCCATGCTCCGGCAATCATATTGCATACTTCCCCAATCGCATCCTTTACCAGCGCATCCAGTTTCAAGGGACGTGAGCCAACCATACATTCCGCCATACGCAGTGCCGTCTCAAGATCACAACGAAGCGTGCATGCTCCGCTCATGGCGCCGGCAAGTCCGATCACCGCCGTAACGGTTTCTACGCCGTCTTCTACCCCAGATTCAAAAGTGGCGCAGGATACGCCCATCATCAGACGAAAGACCTCATCTACAGCGTCATCAAGATGCAATGCATGCGCGCTCTCCTGCAATAGTTCACGAGCGGGTGTCGCCATTGTGTTCTCCAGAATGAATTAGGCCGATGGATTGAAATGTTCAGGCAAGGTCGAGCAGGGGAATGACGCGATCTTTGACCTGTTCCGCAGTAAAGGGCTTGCGAATATAGCCCTGAGCCCCAGCCACAATTGCGGCTTTGACATGCTCTTCACTGCTCTCTGTCGTGATCATCACAACCGGAACATCAGGCGCCAGGTCCTGCGAGCGCAACTGGCGAAGAAATTCGAGGCCATCCATCACCGGCATATTGATGTCAGAAAGAATGAGCTGAACACGCTCATTTTTCAGCATATCCAGCGCCTCGGACCCGCTCGATGCTTCGTGTACTTTGCTCAGGGACAAACCAGCCTGGCGCAAAGCTCGTTCGACGATCTTTCGCATCACGGATGAGTCGTCAACAATCAGGGCAGCTATCTCACTCATGAATTTTCCTCGCTTACCTTATCGGCAATTCAGACGATCTCGCTAGACTCCGGTAAGCGAACAGATCATGTCTTCGACCTCGTCTATCCCGGGAAGTCTCCGCTCATCTTCAACCGGAACTGGATGACGCCATAGCCGCAACCAGAAATAGTCGTGAATGCGCACCACTTGCGAATAGAGAGCTCTGCGCTCCTCGATCATTGCTGTGAAAGCATGGGCCAGGCCCCGCACATTTGCTGCCTCCAGCAGGCGAGTTTTGGGAAACGCCGCCCGCAATGCTTCTGCGCGCGCACGATGAAACTCTGAATCGCGCAGTACGCCCGCCTCGACCTTCAGCCCTGACATACGTTCAAGAGCAAGCACAAGACAGCGATCAATTCTGTCCTCAAACGCTACATACAATAGCTTGCGTCCTGCCATCCGCAAGGGCACCATGCCGAAGGCATCCATCAACACACGCGGAAAGGCTGACGCCATCGCCGCAGGATCATGCGGCACGCTTGCCAGCGCAGGACAATTCCATTGAGCGCTTAACGCCTGCGCAATGTGGCTATCATCCGCAGCCTTATGCCTGACCAGCCATTCTCCAAGCCTGCCTGCGCCTGCTTTTCTTTGTGCCTCCAGCGCTTTTCTGAGCTGCTGCTGAGTGATAATGCCGCGGGAAAGCAGAATCAATCCTAAAGGAATTCGATGCTGATGGAGCGCCCTTTGCGAGTTGCCTTCGCTCTCTCGCTGAATTGCCGCCTGCACTATTTGCTGCATACATTCCTGGCTGCAGGCCCACTTTCCCTCAAAGATCGGGCTTTGGCGGCTGCGCCAGATTTTGAGCCAGCTGCTTTTGCATTTTGTATTTCCGCAGGAAGACATAAGAGCAGAAGCATGTCTTTCTTTCTGCTCGCGCTGCGCTCGAATATGGGCCTTGACTCCCCGATTTGTCTCATTCGGAGATCGTTTCATCAGAACAGGCATCGAATGCTCTCCAGCGATTTCCTCGGCTCTGCCACCTCGGTAACGCGCAATCCGAAATTTCCATTGACCAGAACAACCTCGCCGCGAGCGACAATCTTGTCACCCACGATCAGATCGACCGGATCGGAAACATGGCGCTCCAGTTGCACCACATCTCCGGGTCCGAGGTCCAATACTTCACTGAGCGGCATTTCTCTTGAGCCGAATCTCAGCGAAGCCTCAAGCTCAACATCGAGCAACAATTCCACCCCGCGGACCGGGAAATTGTTCGTGCCTGATTTTTCCTGCTTCTTCTCGTCCACAGGCTTTGTGCCATCCGAAAGGGCAATGTGGGCAGACGTTTCGCCAAAGCGAATTTCAAAAGCCGTCCAGGAAAGATCCGTCGGCAGTGCCGCCTGCTGTACCGTGACAACAGAGGTCGGTGCGCCGTTGTCCCGGCTCACCGCCTTAGCGGCGCGCTCCGCAACCTGGCGTATGATGCCCTGCCAAAGAGCCGTATCGCGCGGAATATCTGTCTCCGCTGGCGTAATGCGGGCGGCAACAAATAGCCGGGCGAGCGCCGCCGGCTCCGCCGTAACCCAGAAACTTCCGCGAAAAGCTCCTTGCAATTCAACCTTCAGGCAAAGAGTTTCAGCCGCCTGAGTCCAGGTTCCGGCTGCGACTACCTTCACGGTCCCCGCCAGCTCCTGGCTCAAACCCATCGGAGCTTCCAGCAACCATGCGTCAAGAAACGTCTTCATTCAGCCTCCTGTTTTAATCGTGGTGATCAAAGCTCTGCTGCTGCAGCCCCTTTTGCGACACGCGTCAGATGAGCGCAGCGCTGTTCATTCTGGCTTACCGGATACCCTTCGAAGAGAGGAACACCGGCGATCCGCAGCTCCGCCGGCTGTGAAGCGATCATAGAAAATTTCAGAATTTTGCCTTCATATAAGTCTTCCAGTTCTCGTCCGGCAATTTTCAAAGGCGGAAGCTGCAGCGCAGCGCCTACTTTCACTAACCCAACCCGCTCCTGTAAGCGCTGGCGCGTTTCCGCAGAGTGGCGATGCTGACGGCTCCAGTCGCCGATCAGACGACGAAGCACCGTATTGGAAACCACAGCAGGAAAGGCCAGATTCAACATGCCGCTGGCGCCGGGCATGCGCACTTCAAAACTCAGACAAAGCGTCTTTTCTGAAACCGGCATGACGCGCGCGATCTGTGTATGGAGCTGCCTTCGCTCAAAGGAAAAACTCAGTCCTACCGGCTGCCAGGCGGCGCTGAGCTCCCGGCAGATAACCTCAGCAACGCTGGCGAGAATGGATTCTTCTATATCCGTTAATTCACGCGCGCTCCCCGCTTTTCCCTCGCCTCCCAGCAGCAGATCAATCATCGGAGGAGCCAGCGAGAGATCCAGCTGTAAAACCGAAAGCGCTCGCAAAGGATCGAGGCGCACGGAGCTGACATAGGCCAGATCCGGAATGCGCAGCATGAATTCATTGAATGGCATCTGTTCGGCGGAAACCAGATTGACCTGAAAACGGCTGCGCAGCCATACCCCCAGGTTATGCGTGAGGTTGCGGGCAAAGATATCGTTCAGCAGGCTGATCGCGCGCATCTGCTCGTTGCTGATCTGCCCTGCGCGGGAAAAACTATAGGGCTGCACTCGTGTTCGTGTCTCCTGCGCAGCCGCCTTTGACCTCGCGCGCGCAGCCTGAAACAGAGCATCGATCTCATCCTGCTTGAGGCTTTTTTCCATCGCTCGCTACTCTTTCTTTCGCGCGCTCATGCGCTTGTTTGGTTTCTGTATGCCGGCGGATTTCGCGGCAAGATCAGCCAGCATACTCCTCAGGCGCAAAACGGCTGAAGCATGAATCTGCGAAACTCTGGACTCGACCACTCCTAATGTCAGTCCAATCTCCTTCATCGTCAGCTCTTCGTAGTAATAGAGCGTCATCACCAGTCGCTCGCGCTCAGGCAGATTGTCGATTGCTTCGGCCAGCCGCTGCCGCATCTCGCCTTGCAGGCAACGGAAGAGAGGGTCATCTTCTGGCCGGTTGGGAACATAGGCCAGCTCTTCTTCTCCGGAATCTTCTGAGCGCTCCAGGTGTAGCGTTCCAATTTCCAACCCCTTCAGGTCCCCCAGCAATTGCTGGTAATCTTCGAGCTTCATCCGCAGTTCGCCGGCAATCTCCTGTTCGGAAGGCGAACGCCCCAGGCGTGCAGTAAGCGTGCGCATTGCCTGCTCAATGGCGCGGCCCTTGCGGCGCAGCTCACGGGGGCTCCAGTCAAGCGTGCGCAGGCTGTCCAGAATCGCGCCGCGGATACGAAACTGCGCATAACTGCGAAACTGAACTTTCTTCGCAGGATCAAACTTCTGGAAGGCGTCCATCAATCCAAGCACTCCCGCGCTGACCAGTTCGTCCATCTCAACGTGCTGTGGAAGACGCTCATGGATACGGCGCGCAATGTAGCGCACGATCGGCAGATGCTCAATCATGATGCGCTCTTCTTCCGGCGTAAAGCGCGCGCTCGTCAGGGCCTCAGAATGCGCAGCCTTTTTCTGCGCGACCTTAGTTGCTGTTCTGTTCTGCACTCCTTCATTGGAGTGAATGAATGACAACATCATGGCCTGCTGCCCGGTTTCGTCTTTCATCACTGCTCGATCATTCATGGATTCCGCGTTTCGCATAATTCAACTCATGCCTTCATTCATTTCTGTGCATTCGGCTATTCGCATCAACGCACAACGCCGATGGATCGGACGCGGACATCTGGCGGAATCTCAGATGGCGAGATAACGACAACTCTCGGCATCGTCGGCTCAAGCCAGCGACGAAGATGAAAACGTGCCGGACTCGGACAGAGAAGCACGGGAGATGCCATGGAAGGTTGCGAACCGATTAGCCGCTTCACAGAATCGAGAAAACGCTTAAGCCAGGGTGCATGTTGCCCATTGACCGGCAACTGCATTCCGCCTTCTCCCTGAAGCGTCTCGATCAATTCCTCCTCAAGCGCCGGGTCCATCTGCAGAACGCGAAGGCTCCCATCATCCTCGAGAAGAGACTGCACAATCCGCCGTCCCAACGCTGAACGCGCGGCTTCGACCAGATGTGGCAGGCCCTTGCTTATAGCAGCCGCTTCAATCAACGCCTCCAGAATGGTTCCCAGATCACGAATCGAGACCTGTTCACGCAGAAGTTGCTGCAGCACCCTCTGCACTTCACCCAGAGTCAGGACCTTAGGCACAAGCTCTTCCACCAGCTTCGGATGAGACTCGTTGAGCGTATCCAGTAAACGCTTGGTCTCTGCGCGCCCCAGCAGTTCGTGTGCGTGCTGCCGAATCATCTCAGCAATATGCGTGCTGATTGCAGTGACTGTGTCCACCACTGAATACCCAGCTGCAATTGCCTGGCTCTCAAGAGCAGGAGATATCCAGCGCGCCGGAACCTGAAAAGCAGGTTCTTGCGTCTGCTTTCCGGGCAATGGATGCGCATCAGAATGAATGCTGACTGCCAGCAGAGAATTGCCTTCTGTCTGCCAGCGGCCAATTTCCATTCCCCGCAGTGAAAATACATACTCTCGCGGTCGAAGGCGCAGGTTGTCCGAAATATGAATTGGAGGAACAAGAAAACCGAGTTCCGTTGCCAGATGCTTGCGCAATGCTCTTACTTTTGCCAGCATCTGTCCGCCCTGCTTTTCATCGACAAGCGGGATCAGCTGAAATCCGATTTCAAGGCTTAACTCATCCACCTTAAGCAGCGTGGCAATATTTTCGGCCTGGGCCTTATCAGCGAGCTTTCGTTCCGGCTCAGCCTGCGCCATTTCTTCCGGTATGCGCGATATCCGCCGAGCCAGATAACCCAGGCCCACGGCAGGCAGCAGGAAAGCTATCTTCGGCAGACCGGGCACAAGGCACAGGGCGCCCAATACGCCGCTGGCAATGTAGAGCGTCGTGCCGCGCCGCAGTAACTGCGTTCCCAGCTCGGCAGTCAGCCCATTCGCTGAATTCGCGCGGGTGAGGACCATGCCTCCCGCCACAGACACCAGCAGAGAGGGGATCAGAGTGACCAGCCCGTCGCCTACTGTAAGCACGGTGTAGGTCTTCAATGCATCCGTAAGCGCTACGCCCTGCTGCAGCACCCCGATCAGCAGGCCGGCAACTATATTGATTCCGGTAATAAGAATGGTTGCCAGGGCATCGCGCTGATTGAAACGCGCGGCGCCATCCATCGCGCCATAAAACTCCGCCTCCTGCGCAATTGCCTGTCTTCGCTTCCTGGCTGCGACTTCATCAATCAAACCAGCATTCAGATCGGCATCAATGGCCATCTGCTTTCCAGGCAGCGCGTCGAGAGTGAAACGCGCCGTTACCTCTGCCGTGCGCACCGCGCCATGGCTGACGACCAGAAACTGAATGGCAATCAGAGCCAGAAAAAGCACGAAGCCTACAACATAATTTCCGCCAACGACAAACTGCCCGAATGCCTCAATCACGCTTCCTGCAGCCGCAGTACCCTCTCCTCCATGCAAAAGAATGCGACGGCTGGAGGCGATATTCAGCGACAGCCGAAAAAGTGTGAGCAGAAGAAGAAGGCTTGGGAATACCGAAAAATCCACGGCCCGCCGCACCTGCACAGCCGAGAGAAACACCAGCACAGATGCTGAAAACGAACAGGCCAGCAGCAGATCGAGCACAAACGACGGAACTGGAATCAGCATGACGAAAATAACGCTGATAGCTCCAACAGGCAGCGACAGACTCTTGCCGAGTCTCAACAAACGAGTGATGAAACTTTCCGCCGGCGCGCTGTTGGATGCAGGAGAAGAAGCAACCGCGATTGAACTCATGCAGTCTCCCTGGGATGGATCGAAGATTGTCGAACAGGATCGCTCTGAGAAACTCGCAGCTTCTCTGAATGCTTTACATCTGCCTCACGTTGGCGGCGAACCTTCTCTTCCACCTGCTTGCGATACAGGTAGGCGAGGATCGCTGCGACTGCCGCATAAAGTTCTGCCGGAATCGATTGACCTTCCGCGACAGACCGATAAAGCGAACGCGCCAGCGGAGGATTCTCGATCACAGGCACTCCGGCCCAGCGTGCTTCGCTCTTGATCTGCTCGGCCAATAAATTGCGGCCCTTAGCCAGAACCTTCGGCGCCTCCATCGTTTCAAAATCAAAGCTCAGAGCAACGGCGTAGTGCGTAGGATTCGTGATCACAACTGTGGCCCGCTTAACATCGGCTTTGAGCTTGCGCCGGCGCATCTGGCGCTGGAGTCCGCGAATTCGTCCGCGTATCTGCGGACTGCCCTCCGTCTCTTTCATCTCTTCGCGTATTTCTTGTTTGCTCATGCGCATGCGGCTCTCCCAGCTTCTCCACTGCACGATGAAATCAATCGCCGACCAGCCAACCAGAATCCACGCCGCATCCAGCAGCAGTCTGTAAGCCGATGCAAACATCAGCGGCATGTGCGAGACACTCATCAGCGGCAGACTGGTTTGCTGCTCAACTGCATGCAGCCCCAGAACGATGACCAGCGCGGCAGGCAGTAGTGTTTTGGTTAAACGCGACACGCCCTGCATCGAGAAGATGTTCTTGATGTTCGATCCCGGATTAAGGCGAGAAAACTTAGGTTGAAGCGACTGCGCCGAAAACTGCAGACCTCCTCCCTGCGCAATCCCCGCCAGGAATGCTGCTGCGCAGCTGGCGAGCGCCAGCACCAGCAAGGGCGATAAGACGACCAGCGTAACGTGGCGCAGAGCAAGCGCCGTCTGCATCATCTGGTCGTCATGCCACAGTGAAGGAGAGCCGAGATCAAGCATCTTTGTAAGCAGGCCTTTCCACATACCTGTCCAGCGCGCGCCCGCGCTGCCCAAAACAAGAATCCCGGCCAGCGTTCCACAGGCGGCCGTGAGCTCGCGGCTGCGAACGCGGTCCCCCTGCTGTTGCGCCCTTTGTCGGCGCCGCGGAGTTGCCCGCTCGGTGCGCTCTCCGCTCACGCGCGTCCCACTCCATGCCGCAGCATGTTTTCGGCGATATCCAACAATCTCGTAAAGTGGTTCTCAATAAATCTCGGCCAAAGCGCGAGCGATCCCAACAGAACCACATATCCGGTCATCGTCTTTGCCGGGACCGTAATTGCAGTCACCGGAAGCTGCGGAGACATCTTCCCTACCAACGCCACAACAATCTCCACCAGCATGGTTGCCGCCAGTGCCGGGGCCGCCAGCTGCAGCGCCGCGAAAAACACCCCGCTTGTCATCTGCATCAGAGTCATTGCCTGCAGCCCATTCAGGAAAACGCTGCCGAGCGGCGCGTCGGCATAACTGCGAATGAAGGCGCCCAGCATCGTCCGGTCCAACCCTGAGGCCAACAGCACCATTACTCCGATCAGCGAGAACATCTGCGCCAGCAGTGGTGTTTGCACTTCTGAATTGGGATCAAGCAGGTTTGCCAGCGAAAAGCTGAACTGCACGCCCAGCACCTGGCCGGCAAAGAGGAGCACTTCATTCAGCATCGTCAATGAAAATCCGAAGATCAGCCCCGCCCCTATTTCCCCCGCCAGAGGAAGTATTCCCAGCTCGACCTTTGCCATCGGAAGCGAAGCAATCATCGGCGCCAGCAAAACTGAGACCACAAAGACAAAGCCCGCTTTGATCTGTCTGGGAATGGCCTGTGACGAGAAAAATGGAGCAGCAACCATCATGCTGCTCAGCCTTACCATCGCCAGCACCAGCGCAGAGAGATAGTGTGTCCAGTCCAGAGGTCCGCGATTGAATATTTCCTGCATGCTGTCAGCTGATATACCGGTGAAAATCGTTCAGGAGAGTTACGGTAAAAAAGATCATGCGGCGCAGAAACCACGGGAGCCCGACAAGCATAACGATGGCCACGATCAGAAGGCGCGGAACCGTGCTCAATGTCTGGTCCTGCAGAGATGTCAGCGTCTGAAAAAGACTCAATACAAAACTGACTGCCGCTGCGAGAAACAAGATGGGCGCGCTCAGAACCAGCGCCTCTTTCAATAAGTTCCGCATCAATTCCGCTACCTGATCTGGTCCCACCGTTTCCCCCAAACAATGTCAAAAGCTCTTGAGCAACGAACCAGCCAGCAGATGCCAGCCGTCCACCATGACAAAAAGCAGTATTTTGAGCGGCGTTGAAACCACTACAGGAGGCAGCTGAAACATACCGATGGAAGTCGTAATCGAAGCAATCACCATATCGATCAGCAAAAATGGAATAAAGAGCACGGCGCCGATCACAAAACCAGCTTTCAATTCGGAAAGCATGTAGGCGGGCACAATTACGCGCAGAGGAAGATCATCCGGCGTTCTGGGCCGCTCAATCATAGAAGCTGAGCTGAAAAGCGTGAGGTCTTTCTCTCGGGCATACTTCAACATGAAATGTTTCGGCGGTTCGATGCCTCGCTGAATTGCCTCCATCCCAGAAATCTGTCCCTGGCGAAAAGGCTCAACCGCCTGCTGATCGACAGCCATCAACACTGGCTGCATCAGGAACCAGGTCATCATCAACCCCAGCCCCATCAATACCTGATTGCTGGGCGCGGTCTGCGTGCCCAATGCCTGGCGCAGAAAGTGAAAAACCACCAGGAGACGCACCATCGGCGTCATTGAGAGCACGATGGCCGGCAGCAACGTTATCAGCGTCAGAGAGAAAACGATGGTCCATGGAACGCCGTTATTGTTTGTCAGGTGCTGCTCCAATCCAGGCAATGGCAGCAGTTTCGACGCCTTCGCAAAATAGACGGCCAGCGCAATCACGAGACCTGCTCCTTTTTCTGCGCTTGTCTCATCGGCGCCCCGGCAGGCTCTGCGATCCGGTCATTTTTTTCCGGTAAAACTTCGATAATCGTCATAGCCGCGTCATTTCCTGCTGCAATCAGAAATTCCTTTTCCCGGCATCGAACCAGGTACAACATCTTCTTCGGCCCCAGCGAAAGCTTTTCCTCAACCTGAAGAGCACTCTCGGATGAAGTCTGAATTTTTCCCAATAACCCTGTCGTGAAGGCTCGTCCTACAACAAACAGCGGACGCATGAAATCTCGAAGCGTGGGGGATGCACTTGTATCCCGATTGATACTCTTCCGATGTAGCGTGATTTCCATATTTGCTCGATTGCCTATACCAATCTCGTGACCCGCACTGCCAGCTTCTGGTCCACGACTTCAAACTCGGTCCATACCAGATGCACTCCTCCGGACCACAAGGGAAGATCTTCTGTATGTGGCCACGCCGACTCGATGACCTGGCCTTTTTCGAGAGAGAGAAGATGGTGTACGCGAAAAGATGGGAGTGGAACCCGCAGATCCAACTGAAGCGGCAGCCTCGCAGCAAAGGAAGACAGCGGAATCTTATGCAGACTGGAATCAGAATCCATTGCCTCCTGCGTCGTGGAAAGAGCAGGAGGCAACTCATTTGCATGGGGAACGGTCTGTCTTGATTCAGACGGTATCTGCGGTTCTGGCGTCATGCCAAAGCAAGGTGCAGATGAATGACCGGATTTGCGACAGAAAGATTAGAAAATTCTTATGTGGCCAGAACGACTCTCAGCCGCCCTGGCCTTGTTGCGTTAGTGAATCATGTTGATGGTTTCCTGCGTTACCGTGTCGAAAGTCGTAATGGCCTTCGAGTTGGCTTCAAATGCTCGCTGGGCAACAATAAGATTTGAAAATTGAGTCGAAATATCGACGTTTGATCCCTCGACCGCCTGGTCCTGGATTGTGCCTCGTCCATTCGACCCGGCAACGCCGATAGTGGCTCCGCCAGAGGCCAGAGTCGTCTGATAATTGTTATTGCCCAGCCGGGTTAAACCCTGCTCATTGGTAATACTGGCGATAGCCAGTTGCCCGATGACCTGTGTTTTGTTATTGCCGTAGGCTGCCGAAATGATGCCGCTGGAATCCACCGTAAAGCTTTGATACTGCCCGCTGGCATAACCATCCTGGTTGGTATTTGCCACGCCAGAGCCCGCGGCTACCTGATGAATGACCGGCTTGTTATTCGAATCGTACAGATTCCAGTTGAAATTCATATTGGCGGCTCCATCAGAAAGCCCCGTGAACTGAATTCCGGAAATGTTCGCCGCCGGCGTAACGAGATTACCGCTGGAGTCAAAAGTCAGGCTGCCCACTGTATTCGCGCTGCTGCCCGTAGAATCACCTGCCGGCAGTGAGATGTTATAGCTCCATGTGTTGGCCGCTGTCTTTTGAAAATTGACACTAGCAATGTGCGCTTCACCTAATGAGTCATAAATAGTAATCTGCCCCTGAGTAGAAGTGCCCACCGCTGCCGAAGCATCCAGGTTCGCAGTGAGAGAAATATTCCCGGTCGCCTGCGGCTGCTCTACCTGCCCAATCGGAATCTGAATCGGAACAAGAGGAGCATTGGTATCGGCGACGCCATTCACTGCCGGATACCCCATGACCTGCTGGCCTCCCTGAGTTAACAGATGCCCGTCAGCGCTGACCACAAAATTGCCGGCGCGCGTGTACTCCTGCACTTGCCCGTTCTGAACTACAAAAAAGCCATCGCCATTCAAGGCCACATCCTGCGACTGGCCTGTAGCCGGATTCGAGGTCCCGGTGGAAAAGTTCGTTGTGATGGCGCCTACCTGGGTGCCCGCGCCGACCTGCGCCGGATCGCCGGCGCCGTTTTCCCCTACCTGCTGGTAGAACAGGTCGCTGAACTGCACATCCTGGCTCTTGTAAGCCACGGTATTCATGTTGGCAAGGTTGTTGGCAATGGTATTGAGAGCCGTGTTATCGGCCTCAAGACCCGAAAGTGGTATGAAAAACGATGGCATATCTCCTCCGCATCCTCATGACGTTACGACTGATGAACTGCTGTTTTCAGAAAGCGGCTCGCCTGTGACTCTGTAGTCGAATCACCTGCCGCTAGATTCGCATTTGCATGCCTGTCAACGAGCGACGTGGCCAGCCGGCTTGCCGCGCTGATGGCACGTGGCGCGGCATTCAGGCTCGCATCTTTGCTCGACCCCGAACTCGGATTTGAGGCAGACCCTGTTCCTCCAAGGTCCTGATTGATCTGAATCAGTTGCTGGAGACTGTTCACCTGCACCAGCTGATCAATATAAGCATTCGGATCAGTATTGGCGGTGGGGTCCTGGTTCTTCATCTCCGCCACCAGCAGTTCCAGAAAATCATTCGCCGTAATATTGGCTCCTCCGCTGGCATTGCTTCCTGGAGTTCCTGCCGTATCGTTTACTTCCGGTGCTCTGCCGAATGCAGTCGCCGGAGACAACACCGGATGATCTATAGATTGCATGATTCGTCACCTTTCCTTATCTCTGTTTTTCAGGCATGGACACTAATATAGGAGGCATCACTCGCGTGCCCGACGCTTACCTCGCCCCCAACGCTCGCTGCTTTTATGGGTCTCACTTCAGAAATTTTTTCCTCGCTGCTCTCCTGCTTACGCGCATTGCCGGTTCCCGTATGCGGCTGGCCGCCGCTTGAGGCGCCGCTTTGCGCATCCGCTTGCGTGTGCACATTCAGGCTGTGCACAAATACCTGACGATCAGCAAGATATTGTGTGATGGCCGGCGCCTGCGCAGCCAGATGCGTATGGGCCTCCGCTGTGGCCGCAGTCAGAGTCGCATTGATATGTCCTGCCGAAGACTGCGTCTGCACTTCAAGCCATCCCAGCGAGGGATCGTGGATTCCAACGACAATCTGGTGCGAGTTGCTGTGAAGCAGCATCGTCGCCGGAGTCTGGCCGCTGTCAAGATGCTGGAATGTGTTCGTTTCGGGCTGCGCCTGTTCCTGCCTGGCAGGATTGGCAACGGCTTCGGTTCCGGGCAGAGCAGCTGAAACCGGGGTAGTATCACTCACTCGAACCGTTTCCATCAGTGGAGAACGCAGGGGCACACTTGTACCGCCTGGCTGTGGTTCGCTTGTCTTATCCGGCGTTTTCTTCAATTTTGATATCGCGGTCGCCATCTCGCCGATATCTGCTCTTTGCTCTAAAGTCTCAACGGCCTTCGGAACAGATTCCGCCTTGCCCACCTCATAGGCGTGCATTGGAGACGTTCTGCTCTCGTTTGAATTGCTGCTGGCCGACACTGCGGCTTCCGGAAGCACGACTGATGCTGTCGAAAATTGGGGTTCGGCTGAAACGTGCGCTACGATATGGGTACGTTGCGCATCAGAAGTGAACACATCGTCTGCGGACTGGAATGATTCGCCGGGAAAAGTGGGACGATTGTCCTGCCCGAGATCTTTCCCCATGAAGTGTTCGTCTTTCCAGACCTGTGCAATGGAAATTGCCGGCTCAGAAACAGAAGAAGCTGTTGGCGAGTTTGCTTTCCCCAATGTGCCGACTTTCAGGGCTGGCGCAGTCGCGGGTTGAATCGGTAGCGAAAAGACCGGAAATGAAACGGCCAATGTGGTTGGTTCAGTTTGAGCTGAACCGAACTGCTTCTTCTTTTCCTCTGTGCCGAAGTGCGCCTGACTCACTCCCCGGTGTCCCACTGCTTTCGATTTGCTTTTCGTCGATTGGAAAGCACTCTGATCTCCCCCGACCTGCACCTCCACAGCGCTGGTTATTTCATTCAAAAGCTCACCGGATGGAGAGCCATGGAGCAACTCTCTCAATGCCGGACTTCCCTGCACAGGCTCAGTGCTGTTCGCCGCCGTCCCATCCAGATCGGCACCATCTTCGCTGACAGGCACACCCGCAGCCATGCTGATTGAGTTTTCTGCAAAAACCTGAGCGAATGAAGGCAGCAATCCTGTTTTTTTTTGCGCTTCAAACAAGCCTGCCGGACTATGAGTCGCTATATTGGGGCTGTTTTTCTCGGCAACTGCTTCTGCGGAAACCTGCACAGTCTGTCCTCTCGCGAAACTACCTGCAGAAAACCTGCCAGAACCGAAAAGGAAGGATTAGAGAAATCTCATATTGCTTCAGTTCTCTCTCGACCGGATGCGTCGGCCAAACCAGTCATCCAATTGCCTCTGATCGTTACGGCCGCGCTCCTGTGAGGTCTTATGCGCGCGTGCCGCAATCACGCTTTCTACCTGGCGTCGCTCCTTGCGATGCTCGAGATATTCTGATTTCATGTTCTCCGCTTCACGCGCTTTCTGAGAAAGCACAGTCTCAAGCGTTTCCTTCTCCTTCGCCAGCCATACATCCAAGACCTGCATCTCACGCCAGTCATCGCTGCGCCGTCCTTCAGCAATCTCCGCAAAACGCCGCCGGCTCAGTGACGCAGCCTCGCCCCGAACACACGCATGAATGCTTTCCATGCGCCTCAATTCCTGCAGACGTGCCTCCAGATCGACACGGCTCACTTCTTCAAGAAGTGAGCGCAGCCGGAGAAGCCGTTGCAGAGAATGGCTCTTCATAGCTCACACCTGCCCCGCAAGGATCTCCAACGCGCCGCGCGCTTCTTCAAAGCCGACATCTTCATGCGCCTGCTGGACAAGAAACTCACGCACCAGAGATCGTGATCTGATCGCTCTGTCCAGATCAGCATCTGCTCCTGGTTTATATGCGCCAATGCGTATCAGGTCTTCCGATTTGGCGTAAACGGCAAGCATCCGCCGCAACAACGCCGCCGCCGACATATGCTCATCGGCGACGATGGCCGGCATAAGACGGCTTACCGAATCCAGAATTTGTATCGGCGGATACCAGCCTTCCGCAGCCAGATCTCGCGATAGAAAAATATGCCCGTCAAGAAACGAGCGCGCCGCATCCACAATTGGCTCCTGTTGATCGTCGCCCTCCATCAGCACTGTATAAAAAGCTGTAATGCTCCCTTTGCGAAATCGCCCCGCGCGCTCCACCAGGCGCGCCATGCGACTGAACACCGATGGCGTATATCCTTTGGCCGTCGGAGGCTCACCCGCTGCCAGCCCGATCTCACGCGCAGCCATGGCAAACCGCGTCAAGGAATCCAGCACCAGAAGCACATGCTTGCCCTGATGCGCAAAATATTCAGCAACAGCTGTCGCAGAAAGCGCGGCCCGCAACCGCAGCAGCGGCGATTGGTCCGAAGTCGACACCACCACAACAGAACGCTTCCGCCCTTCCGGCCCGAGGCTCTCTTCGAGAAATTCTCCGACCTCGCGCCCACGCTCTCCCACCAGCCCAACAACGATCACGTCCGCTTCGCTGTTACGCGTCATCATGCCGATCAGCGTGCTCTTGCCCACGCCAGATCCGCCGAATATCCCAATACGCTGGCCGCGCCCTACTGTCAGCATTCCATCAATCGCGCGAATCCCCGTCCCCAGCGGCTCACGGATCGGCACACGCTCCAGGGGATTTGGAACAGTGCAATCAAGTGGAATGGCCATGCGAGTTGCCGGCCTGGGACCATCATCAATCGGCTGGCCTGCTGCATTCAGCACTCGACCGATCAGCCCATCCCCGGCTTCCAGATAAGGCAGTGTACCCAGCGCCGATACTTTATCTCCAAAGCGAATGCCCTCCGTGCTTTCAAGCGGCATCGAAAGCACGTTGTTGCCGCGGAAGCCAATCACTTCCGCCAGATGCGGCTGGCCATTCCCATCCAGAATCTCGCAACACTCGCCCACCGAACACAGCGGGCCCGACGATTCAATCGTCTGCCCCACAGCCTCAACCACGCGTCCCTGCCAGCGCCAGGTCTGGCGCTGTTTGAGGCGCGAAAAGTATGTGGCCAGCAGCTCCATTCCTTCAGGCTTCTTCCGGCCTTGCGCCTGCTCTGGCTTCGTCCCGCCGTGCCGGATCCCTGTGTTCCAGAAGATCGAAGAAGCCTCGCTCAATCTCCTTCAACTGCGCCTTCACTCCCAGATCAACAGCGCCAAGATGCGTCTCCAGCAAACATTCCCAGGCCCCGAGCGCGTCATCCGCAACAAGCTGTGGGCGCAAAGGAAGGCATGGCATCAGATGAATCATTTCCGTCCATAGCTGCTGCTGCGATGCAGGAATGCGCAGCCTGACTTCAGTGGCCTCTGAAAGCTGCCCCAGCGCAACACGAACCGCGCCGGATAAGAGCAACGGATCCATTTGCGCCTCGCGATGTAAAATTCGCGCGGCAATGCTCAACGCCAGCCGAACAACCTCCTGCTCCACTTGTTCCAGATATCGGTCGCGCTCGCCTGCAAATTCACCTAGAGCATTCTTCAGGGCCTGTGTCATTTCAGCGATTGCTGCCGTTCGATGGGCCCCCTCTTCCACGCGCCCTCGTTCAAATGCGGCGGCCGTTTCAGCTTCGAGCTTCTGCTGAAAGCCGCGTTGGCTCTCCTCGATCTGCTCCTCCAGCTCGCGCAAACGGCCAGCCAGCCGTGCATAGTCCTCATGGTTTTTCTTGTTTGAATCCTCTTTACCCGGTTCCTGCTCCGCGGTTTTTTCCAAAACAAAATCATTCGGCAGCGCAGGCAGGCGATTCAATGCCAGCGGATATTCCATTCGCCGAATCGTTGGTTCTATTTTGTGCAGCATCTTTTATCTCTCCCGGACGGCGCAGCTACACCAGCAAGTCATCGCCCTGCTCGATTTTCAGAATCACTTTTCCCTCAGCTTCCAGCTTGCGCGCAAGGTTCAGAATTTCATGCTGCGCCAGAGCCACTTCGCGTGTCCGAACCGGTCCGAGGACTTCCATGTCTTCCTTCAGCATCTCCACTGCGCGCGAGGACATGGCGCGGAACACATGCGCCCGCACATCTTCCCGCGCTCCCTTCAATGACATTGCCAGCGTGGGCTTATCAATTGCGCTCACCAGCTCGCGCATGCTCGCCGTCGGAATCGTCACCAGATCTTCAAACGTGAACATCAGGTTGCGAATATTTATGGCAACCTCAGGCTCGTCTTCCTCTATCTGCTCCAGAATTTTCTTCGCCTGCTCGGCATCCAGGCGATTCAGCAGATCAGCCACCGCCTTAAAACCCGCATAGGCTTTGCGGCTCGTATCGCCTACGGTCTCAAGGCGCTTGTGAAGAATCAGCGCCACTTTCTGCGCCATCTCCGGAGAGAACTGGCGCATTTCAGCCAGCCGCCTGATTACCGCGACCTTCTGCTCCTCGCCCAGACTGTTCAGCACCAGCGAAGCGCGCTTTGGATCAAGATGCGCCAGCACCAGCGCGACCGTCTGCGGATGTTCGCCTTCAAGAAATTTGCCCAGCTGCTGGGGATCGACCTTTTGCAGCATCGCCAGATCGCCCTGGCTCGCCTCCTGCGCCCGCTTCACTAATGCCAGCAGGTCTTCCGCGCGCTGTTTGCCAAAGGATTCAACCAATAGCTTGGTCGCATATTCGAGACCGCCATGCATCATATATCGCTGCGTCTCGATCATCTCGAAGAACTCTTCCATCACCTGCAGTGAAGCCTCCGGAGGCACATTGCGCAGGTCTGCAATCTCCTCCGTCAGCCGCTGCACATCCGCATCCGGCAGGTTCTGAAGAATCTTCTTGCCCAGTTCATCACCCACAGCAACCACCAGAATTGCCGCCTTCTTGATGCCCGGCAGTAAACGATCAGGAATACGACGTTCCGCTACAGGCGGCGGCACAAGGCTTGTTGTCGGAATCGGAGGTGCGGCAGCGGACATTCGTAGTCTTCTCCCTTACTCGGTGTGAATCCAGCTTTGCAATAACCGGGTGGCCTGTGCCGGCTCACGGCGCAAATGCTCGGCTACGGAGTCAAACACTAACTGGGCGCGTCTTCTCTGCTGCTCTGCCGACTCATCCGCAGCATCGGCCGGGAGCTCAGTTACATCACCCGCAGGCAGTTGCGGCTCCTCAGCCGCTGTTACGGAAACAGCCTTCTCCGGCATCACACCTTTCCGCATGACAGGACGGACAACAAAAAAGAGCAGGCCGAACAGAGCTGCTGTAAGCGCGGCATACTTCCAGACAACCTCGGATTGGGCCGCTCCCGCCAGAAACTGATCGACAGCCGAAGGCGAAGCGCCCGCAGAGTTCCCTTCAAACGGCATATCTTCCACGCTCACCTGATCGCCCCGCGCGCTGTCAAAACCAATCGCGGCCTGTGCCAGCTCAGTCAGATGCTGCATCTCTTCCTGCGTGCGTGGTTGCCAGCTCACCTGTTTTCCGTTGACCACCATCCGATGATTAATCAGGATCGCCGCAGTCACGCGCCTCACTCTCCCTGTTCCCTGCACCGTATGCCGGACGCGCTTCGAAGCTGCATAGGTTCCGCTTTCTTCGCGGATGTTTTGCGTAGCTGGATTCTGCTGCGGGAAGAGCGGCGGCTGCACGTTCGGGGCATTGCTTGCCGTGCCGGGAACGCCCTTCGGACCAGTCTGCGTTCCGGAATTCTGCTCGGATCGCTGCATCGAGAGAGTCACCACACTATTTGGGTCATAGGTCTCATCGACCTCATCGGCAGTCGAGCTGTCATAGTCCACATTGACTGAAGCTCGAACATTGCCGGCTCCAGCAACCGGTTCCAGCGTCTCCACCAGTTTTGCCGCCAGCTCCTGCTCATGTGCAGCGGCATCGGCGTTGGCGTTGTGCTTGCCCAGCTGCAACCGGCCTTCCGCATCTACCAGGGCCACATCATCTGCGTGCAGATCATCCACCGCGCTGGCCACCAGATTCCGAATCGCATCGGCCTGCTCGTCGCTCAGCGATCGATGTTTCAATTTCAGAACTACAGATGCCTTGGCATTTCGTTGTTGCGAGGTATACAGAGAGTCATGCGGCATTACCAGATGCACTCTCGAGGACTCGACCTCTGAAAGCGTGTTGATGGTGTGCTCCAGTTCCCCCTCAAGCGCGCGCTGATAATTCACCTTCTCATCAAATTCCGACCCGATCCAGTTTGGCTTGTCAAAAAGCTCAAAGCCCATGCGCCCGCTTCGGGGACCGCCTTTCGCTGTTGTCGTAAGGCGCGCCTTGTCCAGACTGGCAGCAGGAACGCGCAGCGTAGCGCCATCCGAAGATACATCAAAGGGAATATTAGCCGCCGTCAGCGCTGACGCCATTTCACGCGCATCGGACGGATCCATGCCTGCATACAGCACTTTCCAGTCTGTGCGCGTGGCAAACCATAGAATGCCGGCGAAACATAACAACGCCAGACCGCTGGCGCCAACTAACCAGAGCCGCTGTTGCCCTTCCATGCCTCGCAGGCGCGCAAGCAGGCTCTGCATCACCGCGCTTGCGCGCTGCGGCAAGCCCGTTGACGGCGCCGGTTGAATTTGCTGGTTCTCACCCATGCTGCGTCGTCTCGTTATCTATCTGTTTTGAGAATCGCTAGAACTGCATGTTCATCAACTGCTGGAATGCGCCGACCGCCTTGTTACGCACCGCAAGTGAAAGCTCAAAGGCGGCATCCGCATCGCTGGTGGCAATCATTGCGGTATGAATATCCACGCCGCTGCCATCGAGCAGCCCCTGCACTGTGCTTGATGCCTTTTCTTCCAGTTGCTGTACGTTCTCGACGGCATTGTGGAACAACTCGGCAAATGGGGTCTTTTGCGTCTCTCCTGGACGCGAAGATGTCTGCAGCTCAGAAAAATCCTGCAACGAAGAAGCCGCGGTTGCCTGTGTAAGGGAATTCATCTGCATGTTTGCCTCTTTTTAGATCCATTAAGACTTCAGAATGTCCAGCGACGCATTGATCATTCCCTTCGTCGCCTGCACTGCGGAGCTGTTCAATCCATAGGCCCGCGTTGCGCCCATCAGGTCTACCATCTCTGTCAACGGATTAATGTCGGGATAAGAGACATAGCCATCCTTGTCTGCGTCGGGGTGCGACGGATCAAATCGGCGCAGTGTGCTTGCCGGGTCCTGCACAACCGCCGAAACCTCTACGCCGCCAATTTGCGGCTCGGACTGCGCCAGAAGCTGCCCTGCAAAAGTGTTCGGCTCAGCAGCAGCCGAAGAAAAAACCACGTGCTGGCGCCGGTAAGGACCACCCTCAGGCGTCCTGGTCGTCTCAGCATTAGCCATATTTGCCGCCACCACTTCAGCCCGGATTCGTTCTGCCTTCAACGCCGAGCCGCTCACTTCCATCACTCCGAACAGATTCATTCCATCCTCCGAATTTGCTGCCGGTTACTTGCTGTCCACGTGAATCGCATCCATCACACGGGCTGACTCCCGTTTCAGCAGTTCAATTCCCGTGCGAAATTCAAGTTGCGCCTCCGCCATGTTCATGCTTTCGCGGTCCATCGAGACATTATTTCCATCCGGCCTCTCAATCAGGCCGTCCACCAGCCCCACCCGCACCGCGTCCGGAGAGAACGCCTTACGAGCAACTCCGTTTTTCGTCTGGCTTCTCATCATCTCTCCCAGAGAACGCTCCATCTCGCCGGCAAAGTCAAACCCTTGTGCGCGATAACCCGGCGTATCAATGTTCGCCATGTTCTCAGCCGTCAACTTTAATTCCATGCTGGACAGATCAAGATACCGTTCCAGCGCGTCACTCACGGGTGTCGTAATCTGCATGTCCTCACCTTCCTGTGGCTTCTGCCGATGCTTAAACAGAGATGCGTCTCCGCTTTACTCCTCTACAGCAGCAGCAGGGCCATCGTTTGTTTCTGCAGATAAGAAAACTCTCAGAAAGCTCCCATCTCTTCATCAAACTCAATATCGTTGACGTCGATCTCGGGCCGATCCTCCGCCAGAATCCAGCCGCGTTCGAGCACATGCTCCAGCTCGCGCACATTTCCCGGCCATGCATATTGCTGCAGCTTCTCGCTGGCAGCATCGGTAATGCGCTTCACCGGACTCGTCTCGGCCATCGCTGAGAGAAAATGCTGAATCAACGGCGGCAGATCTTCTTTATGCGATTCGAGCGCGGGTGTCCGGATAAGAAATACAGCCAATCGATAATACAAATCAGCGCGGAAAGTTCCCTCTGCCGCCAGCTTCATCAAGGAACGGTGGGTCGCCGCTATGATGCGTACATCCACCCGCACCGGCTCGTTTTCCCCTACTCGCTGCAACTCTCCGCATTCCACAAAGCGAAGCAGCTTCGCCTGCAACGGCAACGGCATCTCGCCAATTTCATCCAGAAACAGCGTTCCGCCATGCGCCGCCTCAATACGTCCCACACGCCCCTGCACCGCTCCGGTAAATGCCCCTCGCGTATGCCCGAACAGTTCAGCTTCGAGCAACGCCTCGGGAATCGCCGCGCAATTCAAAGCAACAAACGGGCGCGATGAACGCGCGCTCAACCGATGCAGGGCCCGCGCCACCAGTTCTTTGCCGGTTCCTGTCGGTCCCTGCACCAGCACCGGCGTACTGCGCTGGGCAACAAGACGAATACGGCGGCTCACTTCAATCATTGCCGGATGGTTCCCGATAAATTCCGGCAATCGACACGATGCATCCGCCTGTGACGAAGCAACAGCCGTAACAATATCCGTTTTATGATGATTCGCAGCAGCCCGGCCTGATGCCCCAAAAATCGCGGGCTTCGAAATCTCCGGATACTCAATCACCGGCGCGCTGTTCCATATCGCGCCATCTTCATCCTGACTGCGTCGCAGCGCATACAGAATCTCATTGCGTCGCGGGCTCCGCGATGTCCTGGCCTGGTTCGCGCCATCAACCGTTACAAGATCAACAGAGGGATACAGCCTTTCAAATTCCCGAATAAAATCCTGCACCTCCAGGTCCGGCAGCCATGAATCCAGAATCACTGCCTCAGCAGGAACCGCATCCAGATGCTCCAACACTTCAGCTCCACCACTTGCTTCGCGGATCTTCCAGTGCAGGCCAGCTAAACCATCTTTTACTCGCTGACGAAACGAAAGATCCGCGCTCGCCACGATGGCCGTCCGCGCCGCCGCAGGTTCACGCTTCACAACTTGATTTGAAGCCAGCATTCATCCCTTCACTTTCTCGCCTGTTTTACGCCTGAGCGCCAATGGCGTATCCCTGCCCGCGCACAGTTTTGATCAGCGGAGCAACTCCGGTGTCCTTCAGTTTGCGACGTAGATAGTTCACATAAACATCCACTACATTCGTGCCCGCCGTCGGATTCATCTCCCACACCTGCTCCAGCAGATCGGCGCGCGAAATCGACCGACCACGCCCCAGTAGCAGGCATTCCAACAAAGCAAATTCCTTGTTCGTAAGCTGTATCGATTCCCCTGCGCGCTTCACCGACCGGTCCACTCGATTCAGTTCCAGATCTCCATAGCGCAAAATCAAACCTCCGTTTCCCTTGCGTCGCATCAATGCGCGACAGCGTGCCCGCAACTCCTGCAGCGAAAACGGCTTCAGCATGCAGTCATCCGCTCCCATGTCCAGGCACCGGACCTTAATCTCCATCTCATTTCTTGCTGTAAGAACAAGAATCGGAAGCTCATCATTCACCGAGCGCAGAAACTGCAGCACCTCTATCCCATCCTTGCGCGGCAGATTCAAATCGAGAATCGTCAGATCAGGAGCATCTGCGATGAAAGCCTCAATAGCCGCCTCTCCATCGCCAACCAGCCTCACATGGTTCTCCTGCATCTCGAACCCTTTCCGCAGAAAGCCGCCTAACGCGCAATCATCTTCGGCAATCAACAAATGCACTGTCTGCTCCTCGCTGTCCTCAACTTCTCCTGTCGCACGGGTGCAACACAACTAAAACGTGAAAGCAATTGCACACTGCGTTCAAAAATGGGAGTGCGTCGAGGCGCCAGTTTCAGAATGGAAAATCTGCAGGAAAGAAGAGGCCGGCAGTCTTGACAATCACGACCACGTTGCGAAACTGCATCACCGCAGGAAATGCCGTAAAAAATTAATTTCTGCACATAAAAAAATTATGGCGATTCGCTTTTTATTCGCTACAATGCCGTTATGGCAGTCACACGGCGACAGAAAGAAGTGCTGGACTTCATCTCCGGCTTTGTGCAACGCAACGGCTACTCGCCTTCCTTCGAGGAAATCGCGCGCGGGCTCGATCTCAAATCGTTGGCCACCGTGCATAAGCACATCACCAACCTGCAGAACAAAGGACTCCTGCAAAGAGCGCACAACCGCAGCCGCTCCATCGATGTCATGCCGCCCCGCAGCAAGACCAGGACCGCCGACCGTCTTCCGCTCATGGGAAGAATTGCCGCCGGCTTTCCCGTAGAAGCTTCTGAGAACCCCGAAACCATCTCCCTCACTGACATCATCGGCAACCGCGACGTATTCGTTCTTCAGGTGCGCGGCGATTCCATGCGCGACGAACACATCGTCGATGGGGACTACGTGCTGGTTGAAAAAACACGCACGGCGCGTGAGGGCGAAATCGTAGTAGCTCTGGTCAATGGCGCAGAAACCACTCTGAAGCGCTACTACGTAGAAGGCCCGATGATCCGCTTACAGCCTTCCAATCACGAAATGGACCCCATATTCGTCCCCGCAGATCAGGTTGCCATTCAGGGCCGGGCACTAGGGGTCCTCAGAAAATACGCATAGCTCATACATTCAGCATCTAAAGAGAGCTTGTGGCAGCCGAATCAAAGCGTCGTGGCTCGTTCCGCCTGCTGTGATCTACGTAAGACCTCCGGCCCCACCGGGCAACCCAGCCACCGGCCCGTCATTCTGACGCTGAACAAAGTGAAAGCGGAAGAATCTCAAGCCCTCCCGGCAATAGTAAATAACACTTTGCGGAAAAGACCGGTACAAATAACAGAAAAAAAGCCCGTTTGCGTTAATCTCATCTTTGGCCATTTCTCGTCTCACAAAAACAATCCGCCGCCAACCCCTCGCCGTCATTGGCGTAACCTTGCTCATCCTCTTTGCAACCATCGCTCTGTTCGCGCCGTTGCTGGCCCCATATAATCCTGCTGCCATCAATCTCAATCATCGACTTGCCCCACCAGAGCACGCTCACTGGTTCGGAACCGACGAGTTAGGACGCGACACCTTCTCGCGCACTCTGTACGGAGCACGCCTCTCGCTCCTCGTCTCCAGTTCGGTCGTCGGCTGTTCCCTGTTTGTAGGTTTGGTGCTGGGTGGCGTCGCCGGATACTACGGCGGCCTGCTCGATACCATCCTGAACATCTATGTCATGAACGTCTTTCTCGCCCTGCCGGGAATTCTCCTCGCCATCGCCTTCGTTGCATTTCTTGGACCCGGCCTCATCAACCTCATCCTTGCGCTTTCCATCAGCGGATGGGTCGGCTATGCGCGCCTCGTCCGCGCCCAGGTCCTGGCCGTGCGCGAGCGCGAATTCGTTGAAGCAGCCCGTTCGCTTGGCGCAAGCGATTTCCGCATCTTCACTCGCCATATCCTGCCCAACATTCTGCAGCCTGTCATCGTGCAGGCGGCCATCGGAATGGCCGGAACCGTCCTCGCTGAAGGAACATTAAACTTCCTCGGACTCGGCGTGCCGCCGCCCACCGCAAGCTGGGGCGCCATGCTCAATGACGCGCGGCTCTATCTCTTCGACGCCCCGCACATGGTCGTCTTCCCCGCCATCGCCGTGATGCTCTGCGTCTTGTCCTTCAATTTCGTAGGCGACGCCCTGCGCGATTACCTCGACCCCCGCACTCGAATGAGCGTCGGCCTATAGCAGACAAATACAGCCAGGCTTGTGGTTTCGCGCGGCCACCAAAGATACAGCCCGGTAAGAATCATGATGATGGCCCACGATGCTACCGTCTCAACAATGTACGAACCTGAATAACTCGCCATGGAGATGAGAAATGCGCGGCATCAATCGCGCATCTTCGTTGACTATTTTCATCACCTGCAATGTATACGGGTTGACGTACGCCTGATATTCTTCAGCTTGCCGGCCCACAAGAATCTGCACTGCAGAATGTTCATCACGCGGCATCTGGTAGTAATGAAAATTTGATCCCGGCGCCGCAGCCACAGCCGCTTTCACCTGCTCTGAGGCGCTGGCTCGTGGCCCGGTAATCGGCAGATTCTCATATGGCCGATCCAGCCACGCCTCAATTTGAGGCTTGAAAATCTAGATCGATCCCGTCGTTGCCAGCCAGAGCACAAACGGAATGCAGAACAGTCCTGCATAAAAATGCCATCGCCAGATGGTCCGGTAATTCAGCCAGTGGCTTTGCTTCGCAGCATTCACTGCGCTCACAGTTCCCATATTCGCGTTCTCCTTTGAACGGCCTATAAGAAAAGCGGAGGACAGAAGCCTGCCCTCCGGTTCGCCAATTAGAAGCTGACCCGCATCGCAAGCTGAATATTGCGTGGATCGCCAACAGCAGTGGCATGCCCAAACATCGCGTTGGGAGTCGTTGGATATGCCCCAGTCCCCCATGTGGCATTTGGAATCATGTCGTTACGATGATTGAGCGCGTTGAAGGCCTCGGCAATGCCTTCGAGTCCCACCCGCTCAGTCAGAGCAAAAGTCCGGCTTAATCGCGCATTTAAGCTGAAGAAGTCGAAGCCCGTCCCGGCATTCCGGCCAATCACCGCGCCAGGCAATGCTTCCGTGCAGGGATTCAACCCGCCATTTGCACTCAGACTGAAACCAGGCGCGCAGGGACGCTGAGATGTCGCCTGCTTCGTGTTTCCTCCGGTGGTGATATTGAAAGGCAGACGCGAGTAATACTGCAATATTCCGCTGAGTCTCCAGTCATGCGTCAGGTGCTCTGCAAAACCATGTGCTGCCGATGTCGGCGAATTCACCGTCGCATTCAAGAGCACACGATGGCGCTGGTCATCGTCGGACCGGCTGCGGTCCATTCGCAGATTGAGGTTATTAATAGGCGAGCTGAAGAAGAACTCGCCCACGTTGTCAATCGCTTTGGACCATGTGTAGGAAGCCCGCACCGATCCCCACGAAACCGGCCTCTGCACATATGAAACCGAAAGCCCGTCATAGTAAGAGTCAAAGACCGAGCTGTACGGCTTGATGTTTCCGCGCGTCGGATCGGGGCGAGTGCCATCCACGTTGATGTTCCTATTGATCGAGCTGATCAGATGAAGCCCGCGCACATGCTGATAACTGATGCCCAGCACGCTCCTGGATGAAATCTGCTGCTCCACCTCAAGGCTTGCCTGCTGTGCATATGGATTTTGGATATCCCGGTTCATCGTTGTATAGTTCGGCTTCGCAACTGCTGGCGGAGCCGTGGCCACAGCGGGAAAGACCGGCGCGCCTGCATCAGTGGGCGAAAAAGAGTAGCTGAAGAAACGCGCCTGTACAGGATCAATCGTGTTGTTTGCCGAAAGCAGAGCATTCGCCAGCGGCCTTAAAGGTACGCGGTCATAAAACATTCCATAGCTGCCGCGCACAACCGTCCTTCCATTCGCATATGGCGACCAGGCAAAACCAATGCGTGGAGAAATGTTGTTCTTGTCCGTGTGAATGGTCCGGAGCCACTGAAGGTCATATCTGACGCCTGCATTCACCGTGAAAGATGAACTGAGCTTCCAGTCATCCTGCGCATAAAAACCAAGATTCGGATTGTTCTGCTGAACAATCGGAGTGCCGAAGTTCTGCGTGTATCCCTGGTTGTTATAAGTTCCAGCAAGGAAATTTGCCACAGACGAAAAACTGTAAGAGCCGCGCAGGGACTGCGGATAGGTAATCGTGTCGTCGTTGTAAAGAAAATCAACGCCCATCTTGAATGTGTGCGATCCTCTTTGCATCAGCAGATTGTCCACTGCTTCGCCCAGATAGTTCAGACGGCCTGTCGGCGACGATGTCGAGCGGCCGAAAACAGCAACGCCGGAAATCGTCACCGCGGGTCCAATCTGGTCATTGGGAGGAGCGGTCAGATCGTCATAGCAGAACTGGCCGCGTGTCTCGTTGAAGGTGCGCGGCGATAACGCAGCAATATTGCTGGCCGCAACTGTGTGGTTGGTGTCGAAGACCGAGGTTCCGTTGCTTACTTCGTTCAGGCCGCCCGTGCCGCGGGCATTTGTGCTGCTCAGCTTATAGAAGCTGTACCGCATATTGAACTGATCGCTCTGGCTGAAGCGGTGATCGCCGCGCACGAGCAAAGTATCGGTGTGCAGCGCGGTCGGATACAAAGTTGTTGCCGCAGTTCCAACCGGCAGCAGTGGAGCGCTGTATCCAACTGCAATCAGACGGGCATTGATCGTCGCCGCGTTCGCAGGTGTCACTGTGATTATGCCGTTTGTATTCAGGCGTCCTTCTTCAAAGTTGCCGAATAGAAAAGCTCGGTCTTTGCGAATGGGTCCGCCCAGGCTCGCTCCATATTGACCCTGCGTCAAAGGCAGCTTCGTGCCGGATAAAGCATTGTCTGCATTCAATCGCTGGTTGCGCAGAAAGCCATAAGCAGCGCCATGCAGCTCATTGGTGCCGCTCTTCGTGAGGATGTTGAAATATCCGCCCAGCGCGCGCCCGAACTCAGCCTGACCGCCTGAAGTTACAACCTGAAATTCGCTGACCACATCCATTCCGAAAACATTGCCCGCTACGCCTGCTGCGTCATCGTTTGCAGAAAGACCGTCCACGATGAAGCTGTTTGAAAAATTCCTCTGGCTGTTGACTGAGTATCCCTGCCCGACAACTTCTGAAGTTTCAGCCAGAGTCTGTGCGCTCGCCGTGTTCGTGGGCGATACGCCCGGCAACAGCAAGGCAAGGTCGAGATAATTGCGCCCTTCAAAAGGCAGATGCGAAATTTCAGACTGACTAACCGTTTCGCCAATCTGGCTGCGTTCCGTCTCAATGATTGGCGGCTGCGTAGTCACCTGAACGCTTGTTGCAGCTTGAGAAAGCGAAAACTTCAGCGTCACATCGAATGCCGCCCCTGCTGTGAGTTCCACAACCTGAACGGCCTCTGTAAAGCCGCTTGCCTGGGCGGTGACGCGATATTGCCCTGGAGGCAGATAGGAAAAGCGAAAGCGCCCCTGATTGTCGGTTTTTGCATCGTGCGTCTGGTTGGTAGCGAGTTGTACAGCAGTGACAGCAGCATCAGGAACCACGGCGCCGCTCGGATCAAACAGTCTTCCTGTCACCGAGGCATTCGTCAGTAACTCCTGCGCATAGATCGTTATCGGCAGCAATAGAAGCGATACTGCGATGATGGGAAAAGCGCATCGTACAAATCGAAACATGTCGTATCTCCAGTATTTTTTGCTGGTCTGAGTTGAATAGGGCTCAGGCGAAAATACTGGAGTGGGGCGGCCCTCGCTTTGGATGGAACCTCTCAGGAGAAGCAGTTCGATGGACCGTGATCCCATCAAGCGCTTCTCCATCCATGGCGATGGGGAAACTGTTGTTGTGAGGAGAAATATTCCATGCCGGCTGATTCGTTACCGAAGACGGAAACGCCGGAAGGCAAGGGCATTTTTCTCCCACCTGAACAATCTGACGGGAAGAAGAATCTGATCCCTTCTGCTCAGAAGCTGCGGCGCACTGGTGTTTTCCATGCGCGCGGCAGCAGGCCGGCAGCGCGCTCTCAAATGTCTGCGATGGACCGAGTACCTGTTGCGCCAAAGGAAGAAGCAGACTCACGATCAGAAGCAACGCCCTGACCCGGCCATACTGCCTTTCCTTCCCTGAACTCAGTCCTGCTCGCAAAGGTGAAGTCCTTTCGTCCGAAATGCCGGGAGCCTTTAACCCCCAAAAAGCAGCAAAGATGAAGTGCCCTGCAAAGCCGCACAGAATCCATCTTTCAACAGCGCGAATCCTTAGCAGGCTGGGGTGGCCGCTGAAATATTCATAGTTTCGTAAGGGCATGGCTTTTAGCCATGCCATGAGACGCCCATATGGCACGGGGCTTTAGCCCTGAGGTAAAGAATTTTTCTTCCAGAATGACTTTCAGCATCTTCTGAAGAGAACGACAACCACTCATCAGAAAGCGCGGCCTTCTGAAGGAACGATTCTAGAGAGAGAAGAACAAGGAAGGGGGACCGCGCTTCCGGTGGGAACGATACTCGGAGATGCGAAGTTGGCATTCAGCTTGTGCCGTAATGGCCGGATGAGCTACCAACGCCGCAAAGATGGCCTGGGCCGCAGGCGGCAAATAAATGCTGCCGTGAATCGCTGCCGTAGCCACAGGCCAGTACGGACATTTTCCCGCTGGCGCATGGACGTGCGCGTCACTTCCCTGCTGACTGTGCTCCATCGCCATAGTCATGCAATGATGCTTTCCATCCCGCCTGCAACACGCTGGCAGGCCGGTAGCACTCTTTGCAGCCACGGCGAAGAGCGTCGATGCAAAAGGCAGGCATAAGAGAGCCAGCAACGAAATAGAGAGAAGTTTACGCAACGCCCTTATTCAAGCATTGTGCCTCCAGTAAAGCAAATCAAAGTAATACAAAAATTGATCATATTGGAAGCAAGGCCAATGTCCAGTCATGTCACGAGTAGAGGGATCACTTGGTTCATTGTGAATGAGTACGAGTCCTGAGGAAGCAGCCTTATTTATTTTGCGAAAGAGCAAAATGCGGGTTCGATAGGGTCTTCACCGATATCTTGCCATTCTCATTCATTATCCATTGTTGCGTTGTTTGTACACCAACGGCGCATGTTCCTCCATCAGGATTAAAAGTAAATACCCATGTCTTTTGGACTGGAGCATGATCGAGAACTTCATTGAGAAGCTGACGAGCAGGAAGAGCATCTGCGTGCTTGAGTGAGACTTGGGTTTGCTCCATAGCGTTATCAATCAATCCGCCATGTTCGACTCTAATCCCGGTAGCATTTGTCAAGGATGCCATTATTTCATCTACTTCTGCACGAAGCGACCTTGTTTCACTGTCAATTTTGATAGGTTGGTCGAGGATAGATTGAGTTGGTGCAATATCAAAACGATAATCCGATATTTTCAATACGCGGTACTTGTTAGGAACTGAGTGTTGTACTGGTCTACAATTGCTCGTAAGATGCGAGTTTCTTCATCAGAAGAGCTATTCTTAGGTTCGTGGAAATGTGAGATGAATTTGCCCCCTTTAAGATAGCGGCCATGTACTGAATCTGAGGTAATTTGGTCAGAGTCAGATGAATACAAAGGGTCCTCGTAATCAATAGTCCAACCATACCGCCTTTTCACGCCTTCGACGGTCTGCCATAGTGGCCGGGTACTGTTGGAAGTAACAGATATAGCTCCATCGCTGGCTCGACTTACGTTCGCATCTATTGTGAACCCTGAAACGGGCGGAGCGGCTTGAGGACAGAGTGTCGCACAGCAAACAAGAAATATCGCGAGCACGCTAAATTTCATATTCAACTCCCTTTTCATCGATTCAGTATGCTATATCGCTTCCGCATACTTGACCATTGCTTATTGGTCCGCGACAGTTCTGAAGCGTCACGGGAAAGGTATATACATCCAGTGGATTGTCAGAACTATAGAGGTACGGCGTTGGCCAACCCGGACATAGAATGTCGAGTGCCTGATGAATCGTTGCATCGCAAGGAATATTAACTACCCCTGGATGTTGGCGGATATATTGAACCGATGCAGGCAACCAGCCGACATTGTCTGGTCCCCATGTAGTCCCCTGCACATACCATACCCCGCCACTTGTTACGGGATGCGGAGGAATATAGGCCGGATCACTAAACTGCGTCACACATGTATCAGTTCCTGGGCTAGCATCGTATTCTGTAACCTTGTAGTTCTGAAAATTACCGCTACCTCCGAGCAACGTGATTGTAAAGCTGGTTGCATAAATGTCATTAGAAGGCGAACCTCCCGCCGTAGCCCTATCAGCGCTAGGATATGCTCCGCCTAGCACAGTCTACCTGCGCCGCGAGCTGGTCGTTTATTAGGTTCAAGATACACAACACTACTAACACAACATAACTATACTTACGCATCCTCAACCCCCTGGAATGGTGACGGGTAAATATAACTAAAGCATTCCCAAACATGTCAAGACAACGAAAGGACAATGAACCCACGTTACAGAGCAAAAGAATGGGGACACTACAAAACAGGGAGTCCCGATTAAAAGCCGCGAGCTAAGGAACCTGCAAGGGGCGCATGCCCTGTAGCGGAAAGAGGCCCGTAGGCCCGTTCTCTTCGAGCATCGGCTGAGGCCGGAAGAGATACCGGACGTAAAAACCGCCCTTGTTGCTGGCGTAGTCTCTGGTGTTGTTGAAGCTCAGATAGCCTCCCACATACCAGTGCTCGGCAATGGCATAGGCCCCTTCGCCCTCGAAGGTGTAGTTGCCGCCAACCGCGGTTTTTTCCGGATAGTAAGGGTTGTTCCTTGCAAACTGGATCGCGGGATCGAGCGGATAATACGGAGTCGAATTCTCCTGGAATGCCTGCAGGCCGATGCTGCCGGTAGCGCGATAGTGGAACCGGGGGCCATGATGCCCATTGAAGGTGAATGGAACTCCGGCAAGGATGTACGCAGCAGGACTGAAATAGCCGCCCTGTCCGTAGGTGAAGTAGCGCAGGTTGTGATCGTAGTGCATGCCGAAGAAGTTCATGCCTACCTGCAGCGTTCCGTAATCCGGGTGGTGCAGCACGGACCAGTATGCGCCGGCATCACCGTCGATGCGCTTGTTGGTCTGGACGTGCTGTCCGGTGATGTACTGGCCGCCGCCCTGAATGTACCAGCCGGCCTGCGGTCCGCCGAAGGCCAGCTGCAGCTCACCGGCATTGGTAACTACGCCGCCCCAGGTATTGCCGATGTAGGTCGGCCCCTTGCTGCCGAGATCACGAAGCCCGGCGTAAGAAAGCTGCGTATCGGTAATCGGATCGCGACCGAACGTCAGCGTGAAATGCGATGTCGGAGGATGCACATAGATTCCGCCGGTCACATTCTCGACCAGGAACCCATGTGGGGTATATCCGAGGCTGGCGGCAAACGACGGGGCACGCAGCTGGAATTCGCCGCCGATGCCCGCGGCAGACTGGAGGTATGGCACTGCATCCGCAGGAAGAGTTCCCTGCTGGAAAGTAGTCGATGTCGTAGCCTCGCCCGAATCCAGCAGCACCGGACGCGTAATGATTGTGGCTCGTACATCAGGTCCAAGCATGCTTGAGGCCTCAATCTGTTCGGTATACGCCGCAAGCCGATCATAGCCTGGCTGACCGCTGCGATATTCAACACCGGAGGAGCCGCCAACCCATGGGCTGGAAGCTCCGCGGATAATCGCAAGCTGGTCTTCGATCTGTTCACGCGGCGTCTTCGCCCGCACGACGTGAGCACCCGGCCCGGTGAGCGGCGGCAGCGCAGGCGCTTCTGCTTTCGCCGTCTCCGGTTGCGTAAGAAGCGGCAAAGCTGGAGGAGCCTGCTCTACCGGCGGCAGTCCGGAGTCAGGAGCCTGGACCTGTCCGTTCATCTGGCGCACAGCGCTTTGCAGACGGCTCGCCGGATTCGGATCGCTTATATCCGAAAGCCGCGCCGAAGAAGACGATCCAGCCTGCGACGAAGCCGACGGCCTGGGCGGGACTTTCATCGTCACCGGCTGTAAGTAGTCCACTGGAGCAGCAACCTGCGCCTGCTCGACAACAGGCGAACTGCGATGACGTGCATATGCCTGAGCCGGAGGAGCATACTGAGTTTCCGGCGGCGGGAGAGCACGATTGTCATCAGGAATCCGGGCATAATCGCCTAGACGTGAATTCGACCCTTCATCTCGGGCCTGCGCATATTCGCCAAGCGTCGGAACAGGCTTAGCCGGGGCATCCAGCCATGAAACATCCGTAGGATTGCTGCTCTCAGAAAAATCTTCCGGCTGATTCTGACGCGCAGTTCGGCCAGTCGGGGCCAGCAACTGCATCAGTTGCTGCGCAGGAGACAGGCTTCCGGGCGCGTTCACATCGCCGGGCTGCGTAAAGATAGCACCCGGAGCGGCACTGCCCATCGCATTCAGCGCCGCCTGATAGTAAGCAGCAGCGCGCTGCGAGTTTCCGCGTGCCTGCTCATATTGAGCCGCTTCTCTCAGAAGGGCCGGGTTGTCCTTGTACTCGTCCAGCGCGCTTTCGAGCCATGTTTGTGCTTGTTTCATGTCGCGCGCAGCCAGGGCTGCGCCGATGGCGCTCTCATAAAGCTGGCTCGTCGCATGACTCATATCCAGCGAGGCATAGATGGCGACAGCCTGCCTGGGCTGCCCGGCTTTCAGATAGATACCCGCAAGCGCGCCATACACTTCCTCATTTCCCGGAAAGGCCTGCGCAGCAGCATTCAGAATCGCCAAAGCGCGATTCTGATCTCCCGCAGCCGACGCGCTGTTCGCCCGACGCACGCTCCAGCTGGCCATCAGGCGATTAAAGTCAGCCTGCTGATCGTCCGTCATGTCCGGCGATGTAGAAAGACCGGAAACCAGCGAGTACAGCCGCTGATCATCGCCCAGCTTCAGCAGCAGCCATCCATATTGAATCTGGACAGCAACAGGCTCATCCATATTGCGGTCACGGTAAATCTGTGTGAGTCGCGAGAATGTCTTCATCGCCGCCTGGCTCTGCCCTATCGAAGCCTGCACCGAAGCCAGCGTCTGCAGGTACGAAGGGTCCTGCTCAAGGCGAAGCCGCACAGATTCCGGCATCGCGGCAATCTGCCGCATCGCTTCGCGATCATGGTTCCCCTGATGCAGCGCATTCACGACGCCTCGCCATGCATCCTGATTCTGCGGGTTCCGATCCAGCTCCTGACGAAAAATCGTATATGCTTTCTGCTGATTGCCCTGGGCCGCATAAATATCCGCAAGCTGAAGCTCGATGCCGGCCTGCGGAGGCGGCGCAATGGCCAAAGCCTGCTCCAGATATTTCTGCGCCCGGTCCCACGCATGCTGGCTCTGATAAATTGAGCCAACCAGAACCAGAAAGGCCGGATCGTTCTGCTCTTTCTCCAGCAGCGCCTGCGGCATGCGGCCTACTGTCGCCAGAGCTTCGTTGTCGCGATTGAGCTGGTGCTCGGCGGCAATCAGTGCACGCCATGCGCCGGCATTTTCCGGGTCCTGAGCAACCACCTGCTGATACAGCTGCAACGCGGGCTCATAACGGTTCGCCATCATCAACAGCGAGGCATACTGCATCTGCTTCTCAGGAGGCAGATCGCGCCCTTCATTCGGGAACGGCAATGCAAGCGCCCGCTCGATGGTGCGGTCCGCATCTGACTTGCGGCCTAGAGTGAGATAGGTCTGTGCCAACGCATGCAGATATTCCGGATCACTGTTCAACGCCGCCCGGACATTCTTCGGCATGCGGTCGCTGGTGGCTAAAGCGCCCTGCGCATCTCCGGCTGCCGATTGCGCCAGAAAGAGTCCGCGCCATGCGCCCTGCCGGTCAGGACTGACACGCACGGCGCGCTCGAAGGTATCCATGGCCTCTGAGTGCTTGCCCGCCTGTGCATACGCGCCGCCGAGACCCTCCAGCGCATCGGCATTGCCCGGCTTCATCGCGAGCGCTGCATTGAAGGCCTCAATTGCAGACTCAGAATTGCCGAGCTTCAGATCATTCCCCGCCTCGGCCATCTTCTCCCAGAAACGCGATGTGGAAAGAGCGCTGTCCAAGCCGCGCGCTCCAGCCGCGCGGGCGCGCTCCAGATAATCAGCAGCATCGGTAAAGTCCTGCTGCTTCATGTAGACATATCCCATGCCGCTGAGAGCCCGCGGATTATTCGGCTCGCGGGCAAGCAGTTGTTCGAACTGTCTTCTTGCATCATCTAGACGACCGCTGTTCAATGCCCGATAGGCCGAAGCCTCCAGCGGATTCCCGGCAGGAGCTGCCGTCTTAGGCGCAGGAGTTTGTACCGGCGGAGCAGCAGCGGCTGCATTGGCGGCTGCTGCGTTCCATCCTTCAGCCTGCTTCAACGCGCTCTGAGCAGAGGGCACGCTGTCGTATTTCTGCAGAATCGCAATTCCCTCAGCACGTGTTTTCGGATCATAGGTAAGAACACGACCAAGCGTGATCGAGTATCTGGAATCTGCCGGGAACTGCTCTGCGAGCTTGCGCAAACCGGCAACTGCATGAGGCCGGTCTTCTGGAATGGCGGCTTCCGTGTCGTAATAAGCCAGCGCATCGTTTCCCGCCGGAGGATTGTTGCCAAGAACATCGCGATAGATGCGCATCGCGTCAGCGTATCTGCCGGCTTGCGCAAGACTCGCCGCTTGACTCAACCGCTCATTCTTCGAAGCAACATTGGGCATAGCCTGAATTTTGGCTATTTCAGCCGGACTGCCTCCGGCAGCGCGCAGCCGGTCCAGATATTTCCTGGCTTCATCGGTTTTTCCCAGCTGCATGTCTGCTTTGGCAATCCCCAACAGCGCTTCATGATTATTGGGATCGGCGAGCAGTACCTGCTGCCATGTCTGCACGGCCATTTCGAGGTGGCCTTTGGAGGCCAGCGTCTGCGCTTTCCCCAACAGGACCTGTTCCCCGCTCGATTGCGCTGACATGTCCCGGGGGGAACATAGCGAAAGGCAGCAGGTGGCTGCAATGAGAAGGTTCCGGCGAAGAGTGCGTTTCACTGCATTCATTGGGTCCTCCCTGATTCATCCGGAGCGAACCAAAACTGTTGATGCCACGCAATCTGATACCAAAGCTCAGATCGCCTCATGTTTCCCGCGCCTCCAGCCGGGCCTTTGCCCGCTGATCGAGACGCGCCCTGGTCCACGGCACAACGAACAGGCCAAGAACGAATGTCAGCACAACAATCATCCAGGGAAACGCTCGCAGCCAGTAACGAATGCGCGCCCACCACGGAAGATAGCCGACGTGATAATAGCGCTCGCCGAGACGGTAAGACGTAAATTGGTTCCCATGCAGAACGCTTACCGACTCGCTGATATCGCTCGATGTTGAAAATTTTGTAAATGCCGCCATAAAAGGAGCCGCCGCGGCATCATTTTTCAGCGTAATACTGACAATGGAGCGATTCGAAGCCCACGGCGATTCACTTCCCTGAATCAGCGCATCGGGAAGCTGGCCAATACTCTCCAGAAAACCATCGCGCTGGTTCGATTGCTCCAGTTTCCACCACCATTTTGGCCGCATTTCCGCCACCTGCCACCAGGCATGCTCGACAGATGAAAAGAACCCGCCGATATCATGGACCGTGTAACCACGCTCCGAGACTTCTACGGGCAGGTTCCGGCTGAGGAGGGCAAAGGCAGGCTGGTCCTCAGGTTTGCCCAGTATGAGGTAGTCCGCATTGTCTCCGAGAGATGACGAATCACCAACACTTACCCGCAGCGCCGGATAGCCCGTCTGCTCGCCCATATTTGCCAGCAGCGACAGGTATACGCTCAACTCCGAAGAAGTTGGTCGCGGCGGCACTACTATTCTGGTCTGAGAGAGATCGGCAAAACGCGTAAAGGGAAATCCGGCGTTCGAGAAAAGCTCCAGGTTCGGCATCGCGGCCCAATGATTCAGCCCGCGAATATCAAGATAGGAACTGCGCAGAATGGCCCCCTGCAGATTGATCGGAGCGGTATCCTGGCAGTTCCCCGTCTTGGCCATCTGGAAGTAAAAGGTAAAAAGAAATGTATTGGAAGAAGGCCGCATGCTGGACACCGGAACCGCCGCATCGTAGTCCAGCGTTTTCTTCGGATTGTTCTCGTGCGGCAGCGGCAGCTCGTTCACCAGCGTGCCGTTGACTGTTGTCCTCAAGGTCGAAGCATTGGCCAAAGGAATCGCGTTGTAGCGATAGTCCACGTGAAGCGGAATATTCTGCCGATCGCCATAAAAGAGGTCTGGAGGCACTCTGAGATACACCGGCAGAGGGCCCGATCCATCACTATGCAGTTCAGGATTGCCGGAATAGTCCCAAAACGGCGAAAGACGATCAGTTCTGAGCCACAGCGGAGCATCATCGGCCTGACGCGCTTGCGGTAGCTGATAATCTGCAATGCGCACCGTATTCCCTTGCAGCAGCAGATTTCCGGTCGCAAGCGCTCGCGCCGCAGTCAGCAACTGGTCGGCAGTGTTTCCGCCGAGAATCAGAATCTTTCCATATGGATCGACAGGGTTGGTGCGAACCGCAATGAGAGGACCATCCCCACTCAAATCGATTCCGGGCGGCAGATTCGATAAGCCTTCTACAAAAACGACGACGTTGCCTTTCGGCAGCGTGTCCCCGGTAGTCACCGGAAAATACAGAGGCCGTGATTTGGCCAGAACGCCGAACCATGAGGCCACCACACCCGCAGACTGCATGGCAAGATTGCTGGGCCGGCTGCTGGTAAAGGCAAATGGAATAGAAGCGGAAGCGCTGCTGATGGCCTCATCGTAGAACGGCAGCGGCAGTATCTTCAGGTCATCGGCAAGTGACAGCAGCGAGCCCGATATTTCAATATTCGAGGTATTCTCAACTCTGCCCCACAGGACCGTGTTTGCCGGGTCTTCGCATTGCTGCGTGTAATGCCCGATGAATTCAAGCCTCAGAACATTGTTCCGGACCAGCATCTCAGCAGGAAGAGGCAGATCTGCCTTTAAAGCATTCTGCACATTTCCGTTGTTGGCAGGGACCGGAAGCGTAGAAACCAGCGTGCCGTTCAGATATACGTTCAGATGGCTCATCTGAGCAATCAGCCCGGGAGAAAAGCCGTATTGCAAATGCAGCATCGCCTTCTGGACGACTTCCGTCTGCGGCAAAGCAAAAGGCACATCGCGCGACGCAGCAACACCGCGAAAGATAAGGGCTTCCGGTACTCCGATGTCCTTCAATGAGAAAGTCGATTGAAAACTTCCCTGCGCTGAAACCGCAGAAGCAGGAGGCTCTTTCGGCTGGGCGCTTACCGAAGCGAATGCGCAACCGAGAGCCAGTGCGAACAGAAGCACCGTTGTGCCGGCCCGTACCGCCGCCGGCACGCTCGTTTCCTTCTTCTTCGGAATCAATACTCCAAGCGCATGTCCAACGCCCTTTACTGATAATTTGACCAGGCGCGCAAAGCTGAGCCAGGGCTTGTCGGCCTCTCGACGCTGGCTGCGGCTCAGCCACGAATCCGCGCGTGAGTAGAGTACCAGCGTAAGCAGCTCTTCTTCTTCGAGCGAAAGATTTTCGTACTTAATGCGCAGTTGTGTCCCATGAACCTCAACGACTGAGGCAGGAAAAACTGCCTGCCTTCTCCGCAGCGGATAGATCACTTCAATCCGAGTATGGGGGGATAGCGAAACCGAATCCTCCAGAGAAACGGAAGCTCCGCCAAGCGACATATTCTCGGACTCGCCAAAGATGCTGCTTCCGTCGGGAAAACGAATCTCCACCGGCATGTGCATATCGATGCGTACATCGGATCTCATCTGGCGCGACTCAAACGCGACGGCATTCGCAGTACCCACGATGATGAGGTTGAACAGAATCCAGAAGACGTTCATCGCGATGGTGCCTGGGTGTCCGGCATTCCAATAAAAGAAGCGGACAGGCGCGATGGCCAGGCCGGCAACATTCAGCAGAATCAGCGCAATATAAGGTCGAGCAATGCGGGAATCGAAATAGCTCTTTTTGACGATGCCGCCCTTGGCCGTGACGTTGAATTTACCCAGCTTCGGATTGATAAGCGCCAGCAGAGTGGGACCGAGAATATAAGGAGCCAGAACGGTCTCATACACCTCGTTCCAGAATGAGTGACGATATTTGCCCTGGATGCGGAAGTTCGTCAGGTTCGACAGAAAAAGGTGCGGCATCGCATACGCAAGAATTGCTGCCCAGTAGCCGGGAATATTGATGCGTCCCAGCAGCATGTAAATCAATGGCGCCGTAAGAAATATAAGCCGCGGGCCCGCATAGAGGAAGTGAATCATGGCATTGAAATAACACAGTCTTTGCGGCCACTTGAGCCCTTTCACCAGCAGCGGGTTGTCGGCCCTCATCACCTGGATCATGCCGCGCGCCCAGCGGATTCTTTGCCCCACGTGGCTCGAAAGGCTTTCCGTCGCCAGCCCCGCAGCTTGCGGAATATTGATATATGCGGTGCTCCATCCGCGAATCTGCATACGGAGCGACGTATGCGCGTCCTCTGTAACGGTTTCGGTTGCAATTCCGCCGATCTCATTCAGCGCTGTTCGCCGCAGCACCGCGCACGATCCGCAGAAGAAAGTGGCATTCCAGAGATCATTTCCATCCTGAAGAACGCCATAAAACAATTCGCCTTCGTTCGGGATCACCATGAACTGGTGCAGATTTCGCTCAAATGGGTCAGGCGAATAGAAGTAGTGCGGCGTCTGCAGCATGCCCAGCTTGCGATCTTTCAAAAACCAACCAATCGTGACCTGCAGAAAACTACGCGTCGGCACGTGGTCGCAGTCAAAAATCGCGACATAGGGCGAATCGAGCACACTCAGCGCATGATTGATGTTTCCTGCTTTGGCGTGCTTGTTGTCTTTGCGCGTGATGTAGCCGATATCTGCTTCTTCGCAGAACTTGCGAAAATCCTCTCGCCTGCCGTCGTCGAGCACGTAAACGTGCAGCTTGTCTTCCGGGTAGTCGATATTCATCGCGGCAAACGCCGTGGACCGCACTACCGACAGAGGCTCGTTATACGTAGGAATCAGCACATCGACATGCGGCCAGTCATCGAGGTCTTTCGGCATAGGATACGGAGGCCGATGAAGTGGACGAATCGTCTGGATGTATCCGAGGAAAAGAATGACGAATGCGTAGAATTCTGCTGAAAGCAGAATCAGCATGAAGATAATATTGATGATTCCTATCTTCCCCGCTGAAGTAAAAAGCGCCTGTCCCACAGTAGAACAGCGCCAGTAAGCATACCTGGCAGTCGCCAGCATGGAGGCAAACATCAGCGCCAGCGTGATGATCTCTGAATCGGAAATGCGATGAATTCCGAACGCCAGCACGATGGTCAGAATGCCCAGAACAGCTTGTTCCGGCCATCGGAAATCAATCGTGACACATTCAAATGCAAGAAAAAGGAGCGCGCCATAAATGAAAATGCGCGCCAGATAAGCCCAGAGGCTCGAAGTTGTTCCCAGGGACTTATATCGGGCCAGAACTCGCTTCATCGCTCGCTCCAGCGTGCCAGAGCGCGCGAAGCAACACGGACAGGAGCGCGTTTCTGCACCCAGGAAGCAAGTTCAAAGTAGTCATGTGCCACGGCAGAGCCGGGAGCGAGATCGGCGACTGTCATCCTCGAAGCAATGGCCCGGGCCACTTCCTGGCTGTCGCGCACCGTCAGCGGCAACAAACGCTCTCCGCATTGCCGCTCCACCAGTGTTCGCGCGCGCTGGTCAATCGAGTCGTTCCGGTCAAATCGGTTGAAGACATAAAACAGCTCAGGAACCTGTCTCCCGGCAGCCCGCATCGCTTCGAATGTGGCCTCAATCCTTGAAATTGTAAGAATCGAGTTCAGGTCCGGAAGCAGCGGCACGAGAACCGTTCCGCACATGCTCAGGATTTCCGGCAGCAGACTGATGGACGCGGGTCCTGTATCAAAAATTGTGCGCTGGGCCCGGCGCATGGCAGCTTTTACGTCTTCTTCCAGCCATTGCTTCTTAATCTCATGGGTCCCGATCACCTGCATTGGCAAAGACCCGGCATCCGGGGCAACAAAGGTGCGCAGTCCCGCCCGGAGGTCGGTTGCGCCGAAATAAAATGGCAGCAATCCGCTCACAGATGCATCAACAAGCAGTACTTTTTCCTTCATAGAGGAAAAAATTCTGCCTAAATTTGCACAAAAAGTGGTCTTTCCAACGCCTCCAGCAAGCGAATAAATGGCCAAAGACGACGAAATTCCCTCAGAAGAAGGCGCTAATCCCGGCTCAAAGAAGGACGCTACTGCGCCAGCCAGAGGCTGAGATTGGACCGCCTCTACGGCAATGCTTGCAACCGGAGGCGGAGAGCTTTCCTGAGCAGGCTGCGCTGTGGCAGGCGCTTCCGGCTGCTCAGCCACGGATTCGAGGTCGCTGTCCGGGACGGGCGACAGATTCTCTTTCCTGATGTCTGTATCGGAGGTGTGGCGGCTGCGGACCCTCCGCTGCCGCGAAAAGTCCCGATACGAAGCGCCCTCAACGTTTGCCCACGAGTAGAGATTGGCGACATCTTTCGCCAGGTCGCTCTCAGTCTCGGATGACGTGTTCTGCTTATTTTCACCGTTTACCATCGGTCAGAATCCACTGTGCCGTAATGAACTGCTGTTTTCAGCCGACTCCCGTGACGGTCGCGAATAAACCGACGTAACCATTACATACACCCAAAGGTAATAAGTTTCAATAACTTATCTGTAACTTTCGTCACAGGGAGGGGGTAGCGGCAAGAAGGCTGTACTGCTGGTTCTTTGTTCCGGGCAGTACTGCGCAAAGATAGTTCATCAATGTTATTTTTTGGATGAACTGATCATACGTATGCCGATAACCCGATTGCAACAATTTATTTTTGTCGAATTCAGGGTCCGTTTGAGGCATCTAAATCGTTAATTTTGCAAAAGTTAAGAATTTCGCTGACCTGAAAGAAGGAGAATGCCTGCAAGCCACACAGCAATCTGGGCGATTTCACTGCTTGCCATTGCATTGATGCTCCTTCGTCCCTGGAAAATTTCGGAGGCCACATGGGTCTGCTGCGGAGCAGGCCTGCTTCTATTGCTGCGATTGGTTCCGTCTGGAATAGCCTGGCACGCGGTGGGAGAAGGTCTGGATGTTTATCTTTTTCTGGCCGGAATGATGCTGCTGGCCCAATTAGGGCATACGCATGGGGTGTTTGACTGGCTGGCTACAGTGGCCATTCAGCACGCAAAAGCGTCCCGAATGCGGTTATTTGCGCTCATTTATGCGGTTGGGACCGTTGTAACCATCTTTATGTCGAACGACGCGACGGCTGTTGTGTTGACTCCTGCTGTTCTGGCTGCGGTAAAAAAGGCCAAAAGTGAGCCACTTCCCTACCTTTTGAGCTGCGCTTTTATTGCAAATGCGGCGAGTTTTGTGCTGCCTGTCTCTAATCCGGCGAACCTGGTTGTCTTTCATTCCGGCGTTCCACCGCTTGCGCAATGGCTGCACACCTTTGCATTGGCATCGGTGCTCTCGATTCTCGCGACCTTCGTCGCTCTGTTCTGGTATTGCCGTGGTACTCTTCGCGGCAATACGGAGAGCAATATTGCGGATGGACATCTCTCCCCAGCCGGAAAACTGGCACTGGGAGGAATCGGATTTGTTGCCGTTGTGCTGCTGATTACTTCGGCGCTGGGAACGGATTTAGGATTGCCTACCTGCGTCGCATCGGTTTTTGTGGTTCTGGTGATTTGCGCGCGGGAACGCAGGAGTCCGGCTCCTATCCTTCGAGAAATTTCATGGAGCGTGATTCCGCTGGTTGCGGGACTTTTTGTGCTGGTTGAAGCCATGAACCGCGCTGGAGCTTCTCATCTGGTATTGGCCGCTTTACACACACTCTCAACGTGGCCGCGATTCGCGGGAGCGATAGCTGCGTCTTTCGGAGTCGGAATGGGAAGCAATCTTCTCAATAACCTTCCGCTGGGGCTGATTGCCGGGTCTTCTGTTCATCAAGCCCATATCGCCGGAAGCCTGCGTAATGCCGTGCTGGTTGGGATCGATCTTGGTCCGAATCTGTCGGTGACCGGATCGCTGGCCACGATTCTATGGCTGATTGCGATTCGCAAAGAGGGCCTGCACGTGAGTGGGTGGACGTTCCTCAAGGCCGGCATTGTGGTTATGCCTCCGGCGCTGCTGCTGGCTACTCTGGCTGTAGCGGCCGTCCGGTGAGACTTGCCCCATTCTTTCAGCAACAATAGCGCGGAGATGTTGGGGACGCTATACAGTAGAAACCTTGCCACAGAGCGCAAAGGCTTTGCAGAAAACTTAAGTAAAAATGAGTCCGTCGATTTCAGACAGCAAATCAGGATTGTGCAGCCGAAGAAACTGCAGATCTCTCCGCTGCGGCGCTTCGCACCTTCGGTCGAGATGACAACTTCCGAACTCCAGTTCACGCCGCAAGGATGACAATTCGATAGTCGCGATGCAATGGCTATTGACCGAATGCTTTTTCCAGGAATTTGACGATGCGCTGACGGGCATCGAAGCCATGCCAGGGCTCGGGGCTGGGGTTGCCGAAGATTCCAATTGCAAGCGGGCCGTGGTCTTCGCGCGGATAGCGGACCAGATCGACGGCAACGCCGGCCTGGCGCAGAGCGCGGTACATTTCCAGGCTCTGGCCCAGCGGGTCGGTAGTGTCGCTGTCACCCTGCAGAAGAAGAAACGGCGTCTTTGCGTGAGCTGCACCGGAGAGTGGACTCTGCTTCCATGCATCATCATCGTGCTCCCAGGGTTTTCCGTAGAACCAGCGGTCATACCAGGAGCTGCTTTCGGTGCCGTATTCGCTGTATTGGTCAATTACCGGAGCGCCGCTGATAATTGCTTTGAAGCGGTCCGTTTTCCCTTCGGCGAAGCCGGCCATCTCGCCGCCATAACTGTAGCCCATGAGCGCGAGCTTGTCTGGATCAATGGAATTGTGAGCAATCACAAAATCCACTCCGGCCATGATGTCGCGGAAGTCCGCGCCGCCCAGATCATTCTTATTATCTGCGGCAAAAGCGGCTCCGTACCCGGTGCTGCCGCGTGGATTAGGCCGGAGCACGGCCCATCCGTGCCCCAGCAGAAACGGGACCAGCGGGGAATAGCTGTCCTCCCATGCGCCTGTAGGGCCGCCATGCACGTCTACGATAAGCGGGACTTTGCGGTCTTTGGCCTGCGGAGGCAGATAGAGCAGTCCTTCTATGGTCTTGCTTTCGTTTTGCCACTGAATGAGCTGCGAGGGTGTTTCCGTCCATCGAGCGGGCAAGACTGCGGGCGTATTGAGCGCGCGCGGAGTATGCCCAAGTTTTTCAGCAAAAAAGAGTGTTGGCGGTTTTGTGCTGGTTGAACCAATCCAGACCCATCCGCCACGTTTGGCATTAGTATTGAGATTTGTAACCACCGTAGTGTCAAATTTAAACGTCTCAGGTGAACCACCAAACCGGGCAAAAGAAACCTGCGTGCCGTTCTGCACCGATTGCAGGACTTTGCCCTCGGCGGCAATGGGGCCTTCATGACCGATGGAGCCGGAGTATCCGTGGCTGAGATTTTGAATAGAACCGTCACTCACCGCGAATTCATAAAGATCGTCATAGCCCGGAGGAGAGTCCTGCTCAGCCTGGGCAAGCAGATAGATGCTCTTGCCATCCTCAGACCACGTTGCCTGTGACACGGTCGGAGGAATCTGTTTCAGCGTCTCAGGGTGATCGGGAGCATTTGCCTGCAACAGCCATGCGCTCTTTGCCGGGCCTAAATCTCCTGCATTACCTGGCTTCTCCGATACGACGAGCAGTTTGTCAGATTGCGCGCTCCATACGGCGGATTCCACATTTGCTTCAGCGGCTGTCTTCGTGAGTTTGCCTGTTGTTGCATCAAGCAGGTAGAGCCGTGAACCGTGTGGATTGTGATCGACCCAGTCCGCGTCAGCCTTGTCGGTCTCCTGCTTTTTCTCGCCGGGAGTTTGCGGGTCGTGAGCAATGATGGCGATCCATTTCCCGTCGGGAGAAATCGCGAACCGTTCCACATCGATCTCGACCTGCTCCGGCTTCTCGGTTGATTTTTTCTGATTTGGCGGAATTGCATCCGGCTCTGTCGATGCATCGACCGGCGGATCAATCTTCAAGTCGTAAGGATGCGCTTCTCCACCTTCCATCGGCAGGCGATAGAGTTGCGTGTGCTCACCGCGCCTGGCAAGAAAGAGAACGGCGCTTCCATCCGGCAGCCATTCGCCATTGTGCTCGCCGCGTTTATCGGAGGCGGGGGAGTAGGTCAACTGGCGCGAGATGTTCTGTTTGATATCCACGAGCCAGAGATGTGAACGCCCACCATCGGCGGTGGCGTCAGCCACCTGCACAAGCACGCTTTGCGCATCAGGCGAGAGACGGGGCTGACTCATTGCACGCGTGTGGCGCAGGTCTTCGTTGGATGGGAAGCGCACTTCCTGCGCGGAAACTCCGACAGCGGCTGCGGCCAGCAGAACGCTGAGAACGTACTTTGTGGGCATGCCATTGAGAATACCCTGAGCCGGCAACTTATTTAACAAGTAGTTATCAAATCCCTGTACACTCGCTGAAGCCGATTCCACTTTGAGCTCTATTTATCGGTCTGTATGGATGCTTCTTTACAACCCGTTCCGACGGAAACCGTCGCGCAGCCTTCCTTCTGGGCATCGGTCCGTGAAGCACTGCGCGGCTCGCATCAGGATTACACCGCCGGCAATCTGAACCGCGCCATCCTGCTGCTGGCGATCCCGATGGTGCTGGAGATGGTGCTGGAGTCGCTGTTTGCGGTAGTGGATGTCTTCTGGGTGGGGCATCTCGGCGCAAATGCAGTCGCCACAGTTGGTTTAACGGAATCTCTACTGTCGCTGGTTTTCGCTGTCGGCATTGGGCTTTCGATGTCTACAACAGCGATGGTGGCGCGGCGTATCGGCGAAAAGGACCCGGAAGATGCAGCGATTGCAGGCGTGCAGGCCATCTTTCTCGGCCTGCTGGTTTCTCTGGGAATCGGAATTCCCTGCTTCATCTTTGCACCCAAGCTTCTGCAGTTGATGGGTGGTTCGCCGGAACTCGTCGCCACCGGTTCAGGCTATGCGCGGATTGCGCTGGGCGGATGCGGCGCGATTGTCATGCTTTTCCTGAATAACGCGATTTTTCGCGGAGCAGGCGATGCGGCGATTGCGATGCGTCTGCTCTGGGTGTCGAACATCATTAATCTGATCCTCGATCCATGCCTGATCTTCGGCCTGGGGCCATTTCCAAAGCTGGGGGTGACCGGCGCTGCACTGGCGACGTTCATCGGGCGCAGCATCGGCGTGCTGTATCAGTTTTATCGTCTGCTGAAAGGCACGGAGCGCATTCATGTGCTGGCGCGCCACATTCGCGTGCGCCTGAATGTTCTCTGGCGTCTATTGCGCGTATCGGTTACTGGAATTTTGCAGTTCGCCATCGCGCACACAAGCTGGATCGCGATGGTCCGGATCATTTCTTTTTTCGGAGCCAATGCCCTTGCCGGGTATACGGTGGCGATTCGTATTCTCATTTTCATCATTCTGCCGTCATGGGGATTGAGCAATGCAGCGGCCACACTTGTCGGGCAGAACCTGGGAGCGAAGCGTCCGGATCGCGCAGAGAAATCCGTCTGGCGCACCGGACTCTACAATGTCCTCTTTCTTGGAGGTATCGGCGTCTTCTTCGTTTTCTTTGCCACACCCGCCGTCAAGCTCTTTATCCAGGACCCAGCGGTTGTACCGATTGCGGCGACAGCATTGCGCATCCTGAGTTACGGCAATATCGGTTACGCCTATGCCATGGTGATGCTCCAGGCCTTCAATGGAGCAGGCGATACTGTGACTCCAACTGTTGTGAACTTCTTCGGGTTCTGGATGTTCCAGATTCCGCTGGCGTGGTGGCTCTCTTTCCGCTTTGAGATGCATGAGTTCGGCGTGTTTCTCGCCATAGTTCTGGCGGAGGGATGCATTGCCGGAGCCGGTGTGCTACTTTTCCGGCGCGGACGGTGGAAACAGCAGAAAATTTAAGCCCGCTTGCGCCTTTACACTGAAAGCATGGCTTTCGTTATTCCCGCGGACAGGATTCGGCTGATTGTTTTTGATCTTGACGGCACGCTGATCGACTCGCGCAAGGACCTCGCCAACTCCATTAATGCCATGCTTACGGAGTTTCATCGTGAGCCTCTGCCGGAGGAAATCATTGCCGAATATATTGGCGATGGGGCCGGGATGCTGGTGCGGCGGGCGCTGGGGGATCCTGAGGACGAGAAACTGGTGGAGAGCGCACTGAATTCTTTTCTGCACCACTACAGGATTCACAAGCTGGACTACACCTATGTATATGACGGAGTTTTTCCGGCGCTCGATGCGCTGAAAGATGGACGCCGGATGGCGGTGCTGACCAACAAGCCCGTCCGGCCGGCGGAGGCGATTTGCGAAGCGCTGGGGCTGAGTCCTTATTTCTTTCGCATTTATGGCGGCAACAGTTTTGCGACGAAGAAGCCCGATCCGGAAGGACTGACCACTCTTATTCGCGAGGCCGAGGTGCTGCCGGAAGAAACGGTGATGGTCGGCGATTCGGACGTTGATATTTTGACGGCGCGGCGCGCGAAGACGTGGGCCATTGGATGCCGGTATGGGCTTTCGTCTCATACGGTGGAATCCATACCATCAGATTGCCTCGCTGATTCACCGCGAGACTGGATTTCTGCGCTGGATGCTGAGAAGATAAGAGAATCGAATCGTTTCGAATAGTTCCGGGGCGTGAGGGCTTTCCGGAAAACCTTAAACTGGTTTGACCACCGGCCAACTCTGCAAGTTTATTTTTCGTCAGAAGGAGATTTCCGCCTTGGTGCGTATTGCCTTGCTTTCTGCACTTCTTGTCTGCCCGATCGCTTATGCCGCAACAGATGCGCCTCCGACGACAGCGCCCAGCTCGGCAGTTGCCACAATCACCGGCACAGTGGCAGATACAACCGGAGCGATTATTCCCGGCGCGCAGGTTGAGCTGACGGACGCGACCGGCGCAGTTGCAGCCACTACGACGACCGATGCATCCGGACACTTTCGCATTCAGCCGCCGCGCCAGGGTGATTATTCGTTGGTTGTGAGCCTGCAGGGATTCGAAACGGCCTCGCAGCATATACACGCCGGCGCAACCGCCGGCACTCCGGTGAGTTTTGCGCTTTCTGTTGCGGCTGCCGTGACTCAGGTGGAAGTGAATGCGAATTCCAACGTAGACCTGACGGCCTCTGACGAAAACGGCGACACCGCGGTGATGAGCTCGGACGATCTGAAGGCCATGCCGGTTTTCGATAACGATTATGTAAGCGCGATGAGCAACTTTCTTGATGCCGGTCAGGGATCGACTGCGGGAACCGGGCTGATGGTGGATGGCGTTGAGGCGAATCGTGCACTGGTATCGCCTTCCGCGGTGCAGGAAGTGCATATCAATCAGGATCCGTATTCGGCGCAGTATTACAGGCCGGGTCGCGGGCAGATTGAGATCATTACCAAGCAGGCCGCGGATGCTTATCACGGTCAGTTGAATTTTTTGTTCCGCGATGCGGCGCTGAATGCGCAGAATAAGTTTGCTCCCAGCAAGCCGCCGGAACAGCGTCGCATTTACGAAGGCAATGTGACGGGGCCGCTCTGGCATGCGAAGAATTCTTCGTTCCTCTTCTCATTTGATCGCGCGGAAGAAGACCTGAGCGCGGTGGTGAATGCGACGGTTGCGCCGACGCCGGAGAATCCGAGCGGCATCTTCAATGAGAATGTGCCGGCTCCGACACGGGACACGGAATTCTCGCTGCGCATCGGGCATCAATTTAATGACAAGAACTCCGCGTCTGTGATGTACGCCTTTCAGGATGCGACGAACCGCAATCAGGGCGTCGGCAACCAGACGCTGCCTGAAGCTGGGTATAACTCGGAGGGTCGAGAAGACGACATCATTCTTCACGACGACTACATCGTTTCGCCTTCGATTCTGAACCAGGCTTCGATTGTGCTGGAACGAAGTTATGATCCGATCTCGAACGTGACTGAGCAGCCGAAGATCAATGTGAAAGGCAATTTCACCGGCGGCAGTGCGCAGGATGAACAGTTGCGGACTGAATATAATCTGCGGGCAAACGAAATGGTTTCGTGGACGAAGGGGCCGCACAGTTTGAAATTCGGCGTCAACCTGCCGCACCTGAGCCGCCGTGTTCTGGAGGACAAGACCAACTCTGCCGGGACTTATACCTATGGTCCGACATACGCGGCTGACGGGACTCTGGTGGCCACGGCGATTCAGAATTATCAGGCAGGACGACCTTCAGGATTTTCCATTCAGCAGGGGCAGACTCGTTTTGTTTACAACCAGGTCGAAGCAGGGGCTTTCTTTCAGGACCAGATCAAGCTGACGCCGCGGTTCTCGCTTACACCGGGACTGCGTTATGACTGGCAGAACTTTCTCGATAACGATGTCAACAACTTCTCGCCTCGCCTTTCGTTCGCGCTTGTGCTGAACAAAGAGCACGAGATGGTCATGCGAGGAGGCGGCGGGATTTACTATGACCGCACCGGCTCCGGGCCGCTGGCTGATCTGGCTCGCTACCAGTACGCAGCGTTGCGCCTGCTGCAGGTTTCCTCGAACCAGCAGGCACTTTGCAATCCTATTGAGGACTGCGCTGATCTGTCGGCGCTGCCGCCGTCGCTGGTAGAACGCGCTCCGGGATTGAAGACTCCGTACCAGATCAATTACGGGATTTCGATTGATCGCAAGGTCGGGGAGAATGGCACGATTTCAATTGGCGGGCGTGTGAATCGCGGGGTGAATCTCTATCGCTCGTTGGACATCAACGCGCCGCTTCCTCCGGATTATTCGGAGCGGCCTGATGCTGACGTCTCGCAGCTGCGGGAGATTCAGGCGGAGGGCACGCAGAACGGCAGTGCTCTCGACATCAATTATCGGGGGCGATTCAACAAATACTTCACCGGGTTTGCCTGGTATACGTGGAGCCATTACGGCAACAACACCAGCGGGATTTCATGGTTTCCGGAGAATCAATTTGAGCCGAATGCGGAATGGGGTCCGGCAGACTGGGACCAACGGCAGCACTTTGGGTTCTATGGGATGTTCAACCGCGATCATCTGCTGAATCTGGGTGTAGGGATTTTTGCGAACAGCGGAAAGCCCTGGAGCATCACGACCGGCGATGATTCCTATGGCACAAATCTTTTTAATGCGCGTCCGGATGATGTGCCGCGCAACTCGGAGATTGGCCCTGACTACGCTGATCTCGACCTGCGCTGGGGATATGATTTCAAGCTGCATCCTAAGGAACTGGACAAGAGTCCTACGATTGGCCTGTCGGCTTCAGCCTTCAATGTGCTGAATCATGCGAATGGATCGTTTGTCGACACGGTGGAAGGCAGTGAAGATTTCGGTCAGGTGACCAGCGCGTATCCTCCGCGTCGGATGCAATTGGCGATGCGGTTTAATTTCTAAGCATCTATTTTTTTGTCACCCTGAGCGCTGCGAAGGACCTGCTTCTCACCATCGCAAATCATATTGCGTGAAGCGGGTCCTCAACTCAGGAGGATACAGCTTTTCCCTTCTCCTGCAGGTGAGCAAGAAAGGCCCGTTGCACGCGATTCAGTGAGCGTCCACGAAGCACAACGGCCACGATTGTGCGAAACGCTCGCGGGTCGGCTAGGCGCACAAATACGCGATCGAGCGCGCTGTCGAGGGCCATTTCCGGAACGATAGAAATACCCACCCCGGCCGAGACCATGCCGAGAAGGCTGCTGAACTGGCCGCTCTCGAACGCAACCTGCGGATTGAGACGGGCGCGCTTGCAGGCCGAGATTGCGATATCGCGAAAGCAGTGGCTGTCGCGCAGCAAAACAAAAGACTCCGTTCGCAGATCGCCCAGAGAAATCTCCTTGCGCTTTGCCAGTGCATGATCGCGCGGCAGCACAGCGTAGAGCGGCTCTTTATGCAGTGGAATAATTTCGAATTCGCGATGCTTCAAAGGCAGCGACATGATGGCGAGATCGAGCGATAGATTTCTGATCCCTTCCACGAGAATCGGCGTGGTTTCTTCGATGATTCTGAGGGAGGCCTCAGGGAACTTCCGCGTGAACCTGGCCACACGCGAAGGCATAAAGTACGGGGCGATGGTGGGGATGACTCCGACGGTAACGCTCCCCTTTGTATCCTCGCGCCCGTAATCGACCTCGGAGCGCGCCGCTTCCATCTCCTGCAGAATGGCGCGGGCGCGGGGAAGAAAAATCTTGCCCGCATCGGTGAGACGGACACGACGCCCGAGACGGTCAAAGAGACGCGTGCCAAGCTCGTCTTCCAGTTTTGAAACCTGCTGGGAAAGCGACGGCTGTGCCACATGGCAATGCTCGGCGGCGCGGCTGAAGCTACCGCTTTCAGCAATGGCACAGACATAGCGCAACTGATGAAATTCCATATGTTTCCATTCACTATAGGGTATTCGATGCTGGACGACTCGGTTTTGCAATAACCGCAATTCGCAAGAACACAGCGCATTTGTGAAATAGCAGTGAGAACTGCATAATTCTTCGCTCAGTATGACTATGCGATTTGGTCTTTGTTTCCTGTGCAATGAGACAATGTTTTCGACATGACTCTCGGCAGAAGTGTGCAACTGGAAGAGAAGAAGCGCGGCCATCCTGTACTCCGCTTTTTTCTTATTCTGTTTGTTCTTGTGGTCTTGGCTTTAGCAACCGGCGTATTGGGCGGAGTATGGTGGCTCAGGCACGCTATGCGTACTTCTCTGCCTGTGCTTGATGGCTCGATACGTGTTACGGGTCTCTCTGCATCGGTTACGGTGCGGCGCGACCAACATGGTGTCCCGCACATAGAAGCCGCGACCCTAGATGATCTCTTTGAGGCGCAGGGGTACATCACGGCGCAGGACCGTCTCTGGCAGATGGACATGGCGCGCCGCTCAGCTGCTGGAGAACTCGCCGAGCTATTGGGCAAGAGGCTCGTGGATCATGACCGCCTGCAGCGCGTGTTGCAGATGCGGGCGACCGCTGAACGCATGACAGCCAGTCTTTCCGAGCGTGACCGCCGTTTCTTTGAAGACTATGCGCGCGGCGTGAATGCGTACATCGACTCGCATCGTGATCGCCTGCCTGCAGAATTCCGCCTATTGATGTATAAACCGAAACCGTGGCAGCCGGTTGATTCAGTGCTGGTTGGCCTGAGCATGGTGCAGATTCTGGACGAACACTGGCAGGACAAGCTGAGTCGCGAGAAGATCGAATCGCGACTGGGGCCGACCCTTGCCGCTGACCTCTATCCGACCGGCTCATGGCGAGACCACCCGCCAACCGTGACCCCGCCGGACCTGACCGCGCCACAACAGAACATTCCCGACGTGCCGCTGGATGAGTCGCAGACTTCGTTGCACGATCTTCTGCATCTGCGCGAGCTGATTCATGGCGCACAGGACGTTTGCCGCGAATGTATTCCCGGCTCAAACGAATGGGCCGTATCCGGCGGACATACAGCAAGCGGCAAGCCGCTTCTCTCAAATGATATGCATCTGGGCCACGCCATTCCCAATACCTGGTATGAGGTGGATCTGAAATCCGGCAGCTTCCATGTGGCCGGTGTTTCCGTCGCCGGAGTTCCCTTTGTGATTGCCGGCCGCAACGACCACATCGCATGGGGATACACCGCGCTTTATGGCGACACGCAGGACATTTATGTAGAGCAGACCAACAGCCAGCATGAATATCTGAGTGGCGGCAACTGGAAGCCTTTCGAACACACAACGGAAACAATTCACGTGCGCGGCAGCAGCGATGTGACAGTCGATGTGGAGCGCACTGATCAGGGAATTGTGCTCAATCCCCTGCTGCCCAATGAGGGGCGCACGCTCCTGCTGCGCTGGTCGGCATATGATCCGAAAACGGGAAACGTCCCACTATTTGATCTGGACAGCGCAAGCGATTGGCAATCGTTTCGTCAGGCGGTGAACACATGGTGGGCTCCGACACTCAACGTAGTTTATGCAGACGATCAGGGCCACATCGGCTATCAGGCCATCGGCTACATACCTAACCGGCCTACAGGAATTAAAGGCACGCCCATCAACGACAGGCAGCATGAATGGCAAGGTTTTATCCCGTTCGATCAGATGCCGAGTACGTTCGACCCGGCGAATGGCATTCTGGCCACGGCGAACTCGCGGGTCACGCCGGACAATTATCCTTTTCAGATCACGCTTGAATGGGCCAGCCCGTATCGTAATGAACGCATCTGGAAGTGGCTCTCAGACAAAGACAGGCTCACGCCTGCGGACATGCTAACGCTGCAAACAGACGTCTATTCAGAACTGGACCAAGAATTTGCGCAGCGCTTCGCTTACGCGATTGATCACGCCGGCAAGACGACTCCGCGTCTGCGCCAGGCTGCGGACCTGATGCGCTCATGGGATGGCGTGGTCGGCACTGCCTCCGCTCCTGCTGCTATCGTGGACGCTGCTAAACATACCTTCTGGCCGATGTTGCTGGAACCGAAGCTTGGAGGCGATTGGAAAGCATACGAATGGGCATCCAGCGCCTTTGCGCAGGAGCAGATCATCATGCACGCGCCGGCGCAGTGGCTGCCGAAGGGCTATGCCACATGGGACGATTTTCTGGCTGCATGCGTGAGCCGCGGGCTCGAAGAAGAGCATGCCCCAGCAGACCTGCGAAACTGGCGCTACGGCTATCAGCATCCGGTCGAGATCGAGCACCCGCTTTATGGCCTGCTTCCCTACTTCAAAAAATGGACGGGGACAGGCAAACAGCCGCAATCCGGCGATACCAGCACAGTGAAACAGGTAAGCCGCACCTTCGGACCATCGCAGCGTTTCACCATGGACTGGAGTAACATCGACGGCTCGACAGAAAACATTGTCCTGGGCGAATCGGGCAACCCACTAAGTCCCTATTATCGCGACCAGTGGACGTACTGGTACGACGGCACTACCTTTCAGTTGCCATTTACTGATGCTGCGATTGCCGCTTCGACTTCACACACATTGCAACTGCTGCCGTGAAGGTTTCCTTTCACTTTTCGCATAGCCTGTCGAGCAATGCCACGCGGCACCATCGGCGCAGATCGCTGATCCTGGCTTGCGCCATGATTGCTGTGTTGCCGCTGGCGTGGCGCGGCACTTCATGCGGCCATGATTTTGATTTTCATTTGCAGTCATGGCTGGAAGTAGTGCATCACTGGCACGAGGGCATTTTGTATCCTCATTGGGACGCTTCAGCGAACTATGGCGCCGGAGAGCCGCGTTTTGTTTTCTACCCTCCCATTTCATGGCTGCTGGGAGCGCTGCTCGGGGTGCTACTGCCCTGGTCATGGACGCCGGTTGCGTTCACGCTGATAGCATTTATCGGCTGCGGTCTCAGTTATTTTGCCATGGCGCGTGAATGGATGGCTGACGATGCTGCCGCAGTCGCTGCATGTATCTATTTGCTGAATCCATATCTGCTGTTCGTTGCTTATGAGCGCAGCGCTTATGGTGAGTTGCTCTCGGCCGTTCTGCTGCCGCTGCTCGTGCTTTACGGATTGCGCGAGAAGCCGTCGCTGCTTCCGCTCTCGTTGGTCATAGCGGCGTTGTGGCTTACCAATGCGCCGTCTGCGGTCATGGGCTGCTACCTGCTTGTGCTGCTCATTGCTGTTGAAGCAATCAAAAATCGTAATTATGCGCTGATTGGCCGCTCTGCCGGTGCCGCAGCTCTGGGGCTGGGATTGGCTGCCTTCTACATCGTGCCGGCAGCTTACGAGCAGCGCTGGGTGGAGATTGCTCGCGCCATTGGGTCAGGCATGCGCGTCGAAGACAGCTTTCTCTTTGGGCATACCGGCGAGGCATTCCACGATCAGGTATTGCGTACTGCTTCATGGATTGCTGTCGCGATGCTGATTGCTTCCGTGATCGCAGCTCTGACTACGCACCGAAACAAGCTGCGAGCGCCGTTCATCACAGTTTTCATTGCGATTGGCATTTTGCTGCTCCCTTTCAGCGATGGAATCTGGCGGCATGTGCCGGAGCTGAAATTCCTGCAATTCCCGTGGCGCTGGCTTCTGGTGCTGGGCGTGGCTATGGCTACATTCATTGGACTCGCTCTGCGCGGCAGCTTTCATGAAGCAACGACGCGCAGGCATATCCTGATACGCGCCCTCAGCATGCTTGCGCTTGCTGGCGTTATGTCCTCGGTGGCCGCACTCGTCTTCTGGCAGCCTTGCGATGACGAGGACAACATCACAGCCCAACGAGCTACATTTCGCGATGGAGGTTTCGAAGGTACCGATGAATACACTCCTGCGAACGCCGACAATGGAGACATTCAGCAGGACCTGCCACAAGTACGCGTGCTCATGTCAGCCGATGCCGATCAGGCTGACAGTTCCGTCGCGGAAAATCCAGAGTGGATCGGAGACACGCGCGACGCAGTCCATGCAACGACAAACATCCATCACTGGAAACCAGAAGAGAAAGAAGTAGAAATCCAAATACAGGGACCGGCTTACGCCATCTTCAGGCTGATGGATTATCCCGCATGGCAAGTGACGGTAAACGGCATGCCGGTCGCTACCAGACCGCGTCGGGACGACGGGCTGCTGACGGTTCCGCTTCAAACAGGGCGATCAGTGATCACAATCCGCTATATAGCAACACGAGATGTAGAGACAGGCCGCGCGCTTTCTCTGCTGGCCTTGTGCATCGCCGTCGCGCTCTATACGCAAACGAAGAGACGGCGAAATCTTCAGTTATGATGAAGAGGAATGCAAGTTGAAGTAAAAGATCTGCTTCTCTCCGGTCAGGAACTGACCGATGCCGCGTTGGAACGCCTTCTTCCGCCGGAAACACAAGTTCCCGCTTCCATCCATAAAGCCATGCGCCACAGCACCTTCGCCGGCGGCAAGCGCCTGCGTCCGGTGCTGGTAATGGAATCCGCGCGTATGATTCGGGGCGATGAAAAACTACCTGAAGGCATTGAGGAGCTCGGCGCGGCCATCGAAATGCTGCATACGTATTCGCTCATCCACGATGACCTGCCCGCGCTCGATAACGACGACCTGCGGCGCGGCAAGCCGACCTGCCACGTTGTCTTTGGAGAAGCGATTGCGATTCTCGCCGGGGACGCATTGCAGACACGCGCATACGAAGTGCTGGCAAACCTCCGTTGTCCTGCACCCGCGACGGTCGAGATCATTCGCCTCATTGCCAATGCCACCGGCACAGTCGAAGGCATGATTGGCGGGCAGGTGCTCGATCTTGAAGGCGAAGGAACAAAGCCCACCGCCGAATCTGTCGATGCAATCCATCGCGCCAAGACGGGAGCACTGATTCGCGTCAGTGTCGTTACCGGCGGACTATATGCAGGTGCTACACCGGAAGACGCGCGGCGACTGACCGAGTTTGGACGCAAGTCCGGGCTAGCATTCCAGATTGTCGATGATGTGCTCGATATGACGCAGGACTCCGCGCATCTGGGCAAAACCGCAGGCAAGGACCTGGCCACTGACAAAGCTACCTGGCCTGCTGTCTTCGGCATTGAAGCCTCAAGGCAGCATGCGCAGAAGCTGATTGAAGAAGCCTTTGCTGAGCTTGCCCCTTATGGCTCTGCGGCTGAAGGGCTCAAATCCGTCGCACGGTATCTGGTCGAGCGCACAAATTGAATGCAGGTTATAAATGGCACTGACTGAAGAAGACGTTCTCACCGCCTTGCGCGATGTTTATGACCCGGAAATCCCGGTGAACATCGTTGATCTCGGGCTTATCTACCGTGTTGCGGTAACGCCCGATCTGGATGCCCCCGGCATGGTTCCGAAGCATCGCGTACAAGTCGATATGTCAATGACTTCGCCCGGTTGTCCTGCCCACGGAATGATCATGGACAATGTTCGCAACCGGCTCGCCTGCATTCAGGAAGTCGGCGAGACACAGGTGAATCTGGTCTGGGAGCCGACCTGGGGTCCGGAGCGCATCAGCGAAGCAGGCCGCAAGCAGTTAGGAATTGGCTAAGCCTGAACCCCGGAAATTATTATCAACATACCCAGGGATTGTCATCCTGAACAAAGTGAAGGACCTGCTTTGATCCGTGGGCGGGAAAAAGCAGGTCCTTCGACTACGCGCCTACGGCGCTCCGCTCAGGATGACAATTTTGAGCTGAGTTGGTCCGAATATCTAACCAATTGAATTCCGCAGCCTGTTTCCCTGCTTTGCTACTTCATTGATGAAGTCTTCAACGCGCACAAGAACATCCTGTCCCTTGCGCAGATATCCGGGGAGGCTCTCCCATAGCTCACGGGCAGCCTCAGGATGCTCCAGAAGCCCGACAGTTGCGCCGGCCGCTACAATGCCCAGGGCTGCCTTGCGATGGCCGGAAAGAAAGAGGCATGCGCCGGCAATCAGCGATCCGGCGGCGACAGCGCGCTGCCAGGAGAATTCCGGCAGGTTCTCAGGAAGTCTCTCCTGAATTTCGTGTGAAAGATTTGTCAGACCCATTCCTACTCCTCTTCACTAGGATGCCGCGAGTGTGGTTTTAATCCAGATCAAAATCGCGCAGGGGCTTGCCCGTATCTGGAGTTTCTTTGGCTTTGCGCAGCGCCTCGGCAAATTTCTTTTCCAAGAGATCGTTTTTGTTCTTTTCCGCGTCGACGGCCTGGCGGAAGAGGCTTTCCTTACGTTCGTCCTGCTCGCGCATAGCGCGCGCGGCTGTTTCAAAATCCTCAAAGGTACGTTTGCGCGGCGCTGGCGTATGGGCGATTACAGCGCGCGTTGCCGGATCAACCTTGAGCATGGCTCCGCAATCGGGGCAGGCTACTTCAAACGGAGTTTGTTCCTTCGACGGCATATCAACATGTGATTGTAGGCCACTGGCGGCGGCTTTCGCCAGTCGAGGAGTTAGAGGTACAGGGCCTTGTGCCCAGGACACTCCTGCGCGGCATTTTCTAACAGCAAGTCGATCAGAGCATCGCCATACTTTGAAAGAAAAAAGGCTGCCCCCACGACGCGTTCCTGCGGATGATTGTCCGGACAGAGGCTCAGATAGAGCGCGTCCACATGTCGTTGGATACTTGCCTCTTTCTGTAGTTGGAAATTTGCCGCAAGACGCCGAAGGCGATTCATCTGATACCTCATTTTGGATGCAGCTACATCGACGGAACGCCCCAGACCAGGATCCATTGCGTGCATCCATTCGGTCAGCGTTTTCAGTTCGTCATCCAGCGCATTTCCGGCAGAGGCAAGCTTCTTTTTTCCTTCGATGGGCAAGGATCGTGCTCCCAACCGCTGTGCCAACTCCTCCGGGCGGCATGAGAGCACGTCTGAAAGAGACACTTCGTGCCGGTTCAGCACCTCAGCAATCGCAGGCTCAATTAAAGTGGCGCTTAATCGCGGTAGCACTGGAGTGACACGCCCGAGGACCTTTTCGTAAACCACCTGTGATTGCGCAAAATAGGCAATCTCTGCCGGGCCGCCGATGTAAGCCGATGTGGGCAGAATGGAATCCTGAAACACAGCCCTGAAAAGAGCATTCGGACTGAAACGCTCAGGTTCTACTTTAAGAATTGCCAGTAACTCATTGGTGGTATAAGCGCGCTTCCCTGCCGTCCATTCTCCATTGCCTTTCCGTCGCAGCGGCAATCGGGCCTTTGTGTCGGCATCAATCAGGAACAACAGGCTGCTCTGCGGTCCAACCAGCACCTGTGAGTGATAACCGGCAGCGGCCAGATCCTTGTCACGCTGAATCAGCGCGGCATGCAGCTCATCTGCCTGCAAAATGGCCTGCCTGAGAACCGGAGCACCAAGCGCATGAAAATCCCGCCCCGAGGCATCGATCACGATCAGGCCCTGCGCTGCGAATATCCGGGAAATCAGCCGCCCAAATGCTTCGGCAAATGTTGCATCTGGCTGGTAACACTCCTCAAGCGCATCGAAAAACGGTCCCGTTCCAAGCAGCTCCAGTGCCTGATCGAGAACTGCGCGTAAACCTTGCCCCAGTTTCAATTCCCCCACCGAAGCATGATGAACGCTGCCTTCGAGAGTAAGTTTCAGAGTGTGCAGTTCGCGCCGTGAGGGCAGCGCCAGGTGGTCGGCTTCTTCCAGATCGTGGTCTTCTGTAGCCAGCCAGAAAATTGGCACATGCGGGTAGCCTGCCGCGGTCGCATCCTGTGCCTTTCGAATGATGGTAGCCGTTTTGAACAGCGTATAAAGCGGGCCGCCAAAAAGCGTTACCTGCTGGCCGGTAACAAGCGCGCCGGCGCCGTTCCGCAGACGCTCGATATTGGCAAATGTCTTTTCTCCTGCGCCGAAGCTGCGGTTCTGGACCGCAAGCAGGTCAGCGACTCTGGCGCGTATTTCGGGATCAATAGAAGCGGGTCGTGAAGCCCATTCCTGGGAGTACGGGCTCAGCGGATAATACGGCAGCGGAGTCCGGCTCTCAGCATAGTCAGTAAACAGATGCGAGAGGTGCGGCAAAACCGTGATTGGAAAACACTCTGTATGCAAAGTTGCTCTTTCTCCAGTTAGGTTCTCCAACCCCGTTGGATTTCCAGATCAGATGCTGTCAGTGTCTCACGCCGGAAGGATTCTCTTCCTGCAATGGTTTGAGTAATGCTTCAAGATCTTTTTTGCACTCGACCGGCAATGCCTCCACCGCATACCGGGCCAGTGAGCGGTAAACCTCTGCGAGAATCGGATGCTTGGCCAATGCCTGAAGATGCAGTCTTATTGTCGCCGCATCTCCGCGTGCAAAGGGGCCGCTAAAACTGTTTTCCGGGCCGTGAGCAAGAACATTTTGAAATGTCGCCTGTGCCAGGGCTCCCAGCCACTCCCTCGCCTGCACCGCAGAAAGTCCAGCCAATCGCGCCGCAGCCATTGCTGCAGAAAGTTCGCTCACCAGCAGGGGCGAAGCCAGAGTCGCAGCGGCATGGTACAGCACTTTGTTCTGGGGTTCGATTGGAAATGCCCTTCCGCCAAGTGTGTGAACCAGGGCATTCAGTCGTTTCTTCACCCCCACTTCCGCTTCCATCGCGAAAAGCACTCCTTCAAGCGGAACGGGTATGCGCGTCGGAAACGTCATCACAGGCGCAATTGATGCTACGTGCGCGCCAGCCCGCTTCGCTACATCCAGAGCAGCCACGTTCAGTGCGCCGCTCGAATGGATAACAATCTGGCCATTAAGCCGCCCTTTCTGCGCCGCAATGTGCTGTGCAACCGTGGCAATTTCTCCATCTCGCACGCACAGCCAGAGAATCTGAGCGTCAAATCGCGCTTGTTCGAACTCTACGATGGGCAATGAAGGGGACTTTCGGCGTGAACGCACAATAACTTCATTGAGCGGAATATCTGCCGCGCGACATGCGTGGGCCAGCGAACTCCCCCAGTTTCCCAGGCCGACTATTGTGACATCCATCTTCCGCGGCATAACCGGATGATACGGTAAAGAAAGCCTTCTGAAAGGAACAGGGAATGCCGCCAAAGAATAAAGCTGTAAAGCCAGTCATCACCTTTAAAAAAGCACAGGTTGAAGTGCTCTCCTCTCAAGTCGCTTTTGACGGTCCACTGTTTCGCGTGCTGCGCGAAGAGGTGCGCGAACCCGGCAATAAAATCTCGCGGCGCGACATTATCCGCCACAATGGCTCGGTCGTCATTCTCGCAGTCGATGATTCCAGCAAGAAAGATCCTCTTATTGTGATGGAACGCCAGTACCGTCACGCAGCTGGACAGTACCTGTGGGAGGTCCCCGCAGGAAAAATGGACGAAGGGGAAGAGCGTCTGGCTGCGGCAAAACGCGAGCTGAAGGAAGAAACCGGTTATCGGGCGAAGAAATGGACAAAGCTCGTCCGTTACTTCGCCAGCCCCGGATTTCTCGGTGAATGGATGCAGGTCTTTCTCGCCGAAGGCCTGATCGCCGGAGAAGCCGAGCCGGAAGAGGATGAGTTGCTCGAGGTTGTGCTCGTTCCGCTCTCAGAGATTCTGCGCCTGATCGATGAAGGTAAGATCCTCGATGGCAAAACTCTCGTCGCGGTCCAGATGTATGCGCGCCATCGCGCTAAAAAGAAGCTGCTTTAAGTGACTGATTTCGTGTAGAGCTCTTCCTTCTGTTCGAGGCAGGAAAACCAAAGCAGCCTGAATTGCGTCTTTATCTTCAAGCAGGTTGGTGTCCCCAACCGTAATCTGCTAAGGAAGGTCTAAGGCTCGTGGCAACTTACAAAGGCAAAGTGAAGTGGTTCAACAACGCAAAGGGCTATGGATTTATCGGCCGCGATGATGGGCCGGATGTATTCGTTCATTACAGCGCGATTCAGCTTGATGGTTATAAGAGCCTGAAGGAGGGTGACGAAGTCGAATTCGACATTGTCCAGGGCCAGAAAGGGCCACAAGCCGACCAGGTCATACGCGCGCGGGAAGTTGCCTGACGGAGCACCGGCAGGACCCATTCCGCTCTGTCTATATTTGAATTCCGCCTTCTTTAAAGGCTAACTTTAAGTGTGCCGACACGAGACGCAAAACCCAGTGGCAGATTAAGCCGCTGGGTTTTCTACTTTTACGCGCTGAGAGATAATCGTCTCTCGTGGACAATCGTTCAATCGCGCAGCTCCTTTATGAGACCGCCGACCTGTTGGAAATCAGTGCCGGCGATCCTTTCCGCATTCGATCCTACCGTCGTGCTGCTGAAGCCGTAGAATCCAGCACGGTTCAGCTCAGTGAAATCGCTAATGACACCAGGAAGTTGCTCGCCATTCCAGGTATCGGGAAAGGCATGGCCGCGAATATTCAGGAAATCGAAAAGGCCGGCACACTGCCGCTGCGCGAAGAATTGTTGACGAAATATCGTCCATCTATGCTTGAGCTGCTCAAACTGCCCGGCATGGGTCCAAAGTCGGTCCTGCTTTTCTGGGAGGCATTGCAGGTCGCTTCCATCGCTGATCTCGAAGCCGCAATTGCTGCGGGCAAACTCGAAACCCTGCCGCGCATGGGAGCAAAACAGATTGAGAAGCTTAAGAAAGGTATCGAGGAGCACAAAAAGAACACAGGACGCTTTCTTATTGACGATGCCGAAGAGGCTGCCGAAAAGCTGATAGCTTATCTGCGCCGATTCGAGGGCATTGAAACCATTACTCCTGCAGGCTCGCTCCGCCGTGGGCGGGAAACCGTTGGGGATCTCGATATCCTCGCTACTGGCCCAGCCTGCGCGGAAGACAAAGTACAGACCGCCGTGGATTATGTCGCTGCTTATCCGCCAATCACCGATCTGATTGCCAAGGGACAGAACAAAGTCAGCTTCCGCCTGCGTAATGGCCTGCAGGTAGACGTGCGCCTTCTGCCCGAAGGATCCTATGGCGCGGCGCTGCAATACTTCTCCGGATCGAAGATGCACAATGTCACGATCCGGCAGCGCGCGCTCAAGCGCGGCTACACGCTCAGCGAGTACGCCCTCGCCCGTGTTGAAGACGGTTCCTTTGTAGCCGGAGCTACGGAAGAAGAAATCTACGCAGCGCTCGGTCTTGACTGGATTCCGCCCGAACTGCGTGAAAATAATGGCGAAATCGAAGCCGCCGAGCAACACCGTCTGCCTACGCTCATTGAGCTGCGTGATATCCGCGGCGATGTGCATATGCATACCGATGCCACCGACGGCAAAAACACGATACGAGAAATGGCCGAAGCCGCTGCGAAGCGTGGGTACGAATACATCGCCATCACTGATCACTCGAAAAACCTTGCCATGACCTTCGGCCTCGACGATGAGCGCGCGCTTGAGCATATGCGGAAAATCCACGAGGTCAATGACCAGATGGAAGGCCGCATCCGCGTCTTTGCCGGCATCGAGGTCGATATCCTCAGCGATGGTCAGCTCGATTTGTCAGATGAGGTGCTGGCACAACTGGACGTTGTGATTGCCAGCGTGCACTCCCTTTTCAATCAGCCCGAAGAGCAGATGACCGAGCGCGTTCTGCGCGCCATCGAAAATCCCAACACGCGCATCCTCGGCCATCCAACCGGACGGATGCTGCTGCGACGCGAAGGGTACAAGCTCAATCTTCCATTGATCCTGCGCCGCGCAGCGGAGCTAGGCGTGGCTGTCGAGCACAATGCGTATCCCGATCGCCTCGACCTTTGCGACCGCGATCTCCGCCTGGCGAAAGAGCTGGGCTGCAAAATTTCCATCAATACTGATTCCCACCATACCAGCCACATGGACAAGATGCGCTACGGAATCAGCCAGCTGCGCCGTGCCTGGCTCACAAAACAGGATGTATTGAACACGCTTCCCGCAGATCAATTCCTCGCTGCGCTGCGACCAAGAGCCTAATTACCGGCAGCAGTATCGGGTGGCGGAGACGACGCAGGGACCGCGACCGCCGCAACCGCAACAGGCGGTCCACCGGCGGGAACTGGTGTAGCTTTTTCTGGTTTTATTCCCGCCAGTCGTAGATTCACCAGTTTATTCAGCATGTCGAACCAAAATGGCGCACCTAATGAAACCGCAATCGCCGTCAGCAGCCATCCCAACACGTTGAACCCCCAGTGACCTGCAACCGCAAGGGCTCTCTCGTGATCAGGATTGGCTCCCGACTCCCAATAATGCTGGACATATTTCCAGTCATACCCCAGCGGCAGCTCCGCCCCAAGCCTGCGCTGGATATCGTTACGCGCCGTTTCATAACTTGGCAGAGTGCAGGGCGCATCGCCTTTGCAGCTGTACATCTGCGCCGTCGCACTTACGGCGTCGCGCGCGTCCTTTGAAGTCCACAACCGTTGCGTGATGGAAAAGAGATTTGCATTGAAGGCGACGGCCAGAATCATTCCCAGAACTATCAGCCACGTCTGGGTATGCCGCTTATATAAGCCGTTCACCCGGTCCATTGTTCCGTCGTACCACTGGTCAACGGCTGACATACACGCTGCGGCGTCGTGCTCAATTCCGAGAATAATGGCACTCAGTTTTTGTCTCAGGGCAGAATCCGGTGGCAGGCAGGCCACAACGGCAGTCACATCTGTCGACGGAATATTATGGATTTCCGCAATGGAGACCAGCAGCACACGGGTAAACAGCGGTGAGGCAATGTAAGTAGGCCGCGGCTTACTGGATCGCACAAAGCTGACGCCCAGAATCTTTGCCGGTTCGAAAGAAATGGTTTCAATCAGCGGATGGCTCACGAACTTTGCATAAATTGCCGGGTCGTTCACCATTTTGAGGATCGCCTTTTCCAGCATGATGGCGCGTTTCGCCGTAAAGGCCGCCATAATCTCGCGCACATGGGAGGCGATGATGCTGAGCAGCAGGCATATCAGTACAATGCCGATTGCAACCCCTAGTATCTGTTCCAACGTCTCAGTTCCTTAAACTTAATATGGCAACCCAGGGTCCCCAGCATGCGCACAGTTCGCATGTTGAGATGGAAGCCAGTATGCCTTCTCGGCGGCATGATGTCGAGCGATAAAGCACCTGTAGAGTAGAATGCTGGTCTGATGGCTGACGAAGAAATGAATCCCACAAAACGGACGCTGCTGATCCTACTGGCTGCGGTTGCCATTGTCGTTGTAACGATCGCTGCGTACGTCTATATCGACGAAAAACCACCTGTGGCTGTAGGCAAGATCGTGAAGCTGGATGTCACCCCGATCCACACAGAGATGCGGGTCGGAGAGGGCGCGCAGGGTATCCAGGGCGGAACGGACACTTACGATCAGCTGCTGATTCTCGCCCAGGTGCAGGTCCATAACCAGACCAATATTCCGCTTTTCCTGCACGATATGTGGAGCAATCTCACGACAAACAATGGCGACCAGGAGCGCAGTCTTGCCGCCAACAAAACTGACTTTCAGAGCGTCTTTATTGCCTACCCGCAGATGGCGTCCTTTAAGCAGGAGCCGCTTCTCCGGGACACCACACTGCAGCCCGGCCAGACTGCCGAGGGGCTCGTCATCTTCCACTACCCCATAACAAAGGACCAGTGGGATGCGCGCCATAGCTTTGAAGCCGTCATTTCATTCGCGCACCAGAAAAATCTGGTGCTGCCATGGCCATCGCCCGGGAAATAACCTGCTCCATCGCGAAGCAGAACGAAAAGAGTTGTCATCCCGACCGGAGCGCATAGCGCATAGTGGAGGGACCTGCAGTTTGTCAGCGCTCGAACAATCTGTTCGGATACGCACGCCGCAGACTTCACCGCAGCATGCTTCTGGCGGATAGCGATATAAATGATTCGTCTAGCCTTTATCCAGCGGAATGCAGGGCAGGTTTACTCCCCAGGTTTCACCGGCACCGGCGCGGCCTTCGGAGTAGAAATGTATCCCTGAATCTGGTCTTTGCTGATGTTATTGACCACGAGTTCGTACAAATAATTGTCCTTCCCCGTGTAGAACTGCACCGGCTCATTCAGCCCGCGATCTTTTTTCTCAATCTTCTTGTCGTCCGCATAAACATTCAGCGTGTACCGGCTGTGTTTCGTGTCCGCCTTCTTTAACTCCAGCCCCACAGTAGAGACAGGCTGCCGCTGGTTCTTGCGCAGAGTGAATTCATAATAGTTGCGGTCGCCTTTGTGCTTCAGCAGTTCCAGCTCATTGTGATTGGTTGCAATCAGGCCGCTCTGCACGCCCAGATCACCCTTCATGCTTTGCAGCTGGGCCATAGTGTCCTGTAATTGGGTCTTGGTCTGGGCAACATCGGTTTTCACACCACCCACATCCGTTTTCACGCTGGAAACATCGCTCGACACGGCCCCGATCTGCTGCTGGGCTTTGGCCTGCTCGCTTTCCAATCGCCTGGCATCCGCCTCCTGCCGCCGCATCAGGTCGTTGGCCCGTGTCTCCAACTGCTTTTGCGTTAATCCGACGGACTGTCCCAGTGTTTCCGTGGCCACTTTCAAGCGCGCATTGGTCTGCTCCAGGTCACGCGCCAGCTTGTCATTCTCCTGTTGCGCCTGGGTGAGTTGTGCCTCAGCTTTTGACAGCCGGTTGTTGAGGGTATAACTCCAGACCAGGCCTCCCAGCACCAATACAAGGGCCGCAGCCAAAAGACCAAGAAATGCCGCTGAAAAACTTCGTTGTTCTACAACTGTTTCCGTGCCGTCGCTCATTGTTCTCTTTCCTTCCTGCTTACAACTGCGCTGAGACTATCCGACTCTATGGACGCTGACAAACACTTTTTGTCTATCGCGCCGCCATACAATAGAACTGTGATCACCGCAGACGTCGTCATTGCCGGAGCCGGAATCATTGGCCTTTCCACTGCTCTCGAGTTGGCCCGTCAAGGACTGCGAGTAACCGTATTGGAACGCGGTCATGCGATGGCCGAAGCCTCCTGGGCGGCTGCCGGCATGCTTGCGGCGCGTGACCCGGAAAACCCCTCGGAACTGCGCCCACTCTCTGAACTCAGCATTTCTCTGTACTTCGATTATCTGAATACGATTGAGAAGCTCTCCGGGTTGCAGGTTCCGCTGCGTACCAACCGTACGCTTCAGGGTTCTGATCGAGGACATACCTTCCAGAATGCACTCTTGCCGGCAGAAATTGCTGCGCTGCTCCCGGGACTCAATACGGCGGGAGGTAATTTTCTTCTGCTGGAAGAGCACAGCCTCGATCCGCGCGATCTTTGCGCCGCCCTGCCGAAAGCGGCCGCGGCTGCAGGTGTCACGCTCATCGAACACTCGCCGGTTCTTAAAATTAGCGGCACAGGGCGCACCGTTGAAGTCACAACCGAACAAACCACTTACTCAGCTCTGCACTTTATCAATTGTTGCGGCGCATGGGCCGGAGAAATGGCGAGTTTGCCGACCATCGAGCCGCGCAAGGGCCAGATGCTCACGGTAAAACTGCCCTCCCATCGCAGCCTGGAATACGTCATCCGAACTCCGGAACTTTACCTGGTTCCGCGAGGAGATGGCCGCGTCGTGATTGGGGCCTCGGTCGAGCGTGCTGGTTTTAACAAATCCGTTGACGAAACAACCATCCGTGCGCTGCTCGATGAGGCCGCCGCGCTCTGGCCGCCAATTCGTAAGGCGGAGGTCGTGGAAACATGGGCAGGGCTGCGTCCAGGCTCTGCCGACGGATTGCCTGTTATCGGTCAATGCAACGAAGAAAACTCCTGGATAGCGTCGGGACACTTCCGCAACGGCATTATGCTTGCGCCAGCTACAGCCAGAGTAATGAGCGAGCTGCTTTCAGGCCATCAACCAGACGTTGATCTGGCGCCGTTTCGCTGCGACCGGTTCGTCCAGATAACAGTCTCTTAGAAGTACAACGTGATTTGAAATCCACCTCGCTTGATTTCTCCACCAATACAGCGCGTGAATCAAATTGAGATCACTAACCTACGGGAGATACGCCACAATGTGCGCGAGACAAGCTGAAATTCCCGGGATTAAGCCTCAGCCTCTGATTGCCGTACGCAACGTAAGGTCGAGCAGCAGGTGGTATCAGGACCTGCTGAGTGGCGATCCGCTTCCTGAGCACGAACATCGTGATTTCTATGATCGGATATTCCACAACGGCCAATTAGTTCTCCAACTGCATGCCTGGGATAAAGAAAATCACCCAAACCTTGTGAATGCTGACGCTTCACCTTGCGGGCATGGGGTTCTACTCTGGTTTGAGGTAACAGACTTCGATGCCGCCATTGCCCGAATCCGCGCATTACGCGCACAAATCATTGAAGAACCGCATATCAATCCAAATGCCGGACACAGAGAAATATGGCTTCGTGACCCCGACGGGTATGTAGTTGTTCTTGCCGGGCCGGATGGCGAAACGGGCACGTAATTTCAATATCAGGACGGCATTTCAAAGTGCGCCAAGTGACAATGCAATCTCTACACTGCTATAAAAAAGAGTTAGCCTGTTTCGCGCCCTGAGCGTCCCACAAGCGCATTCAAAGCAGAATAATGTCCGCCTGAAGCAGGCAAAAAATTAAACTGGAGGGATGGGGAAGTATGTCGACCGCAGTAGCTTCAAAAGGTCTGGAAGGGATCGTTGCAGCCAACTCTGGCATTTGCTGGATTGATGGAGATGCCGGGGTGCTCGCGTATCGCGGCATCGACATCCATGAGTTGGCGGAAAAATCGACGTTCGAGGAAACGACCTGCCTGCTCTGGCACGGCCGGCTTCCCACGGCATCGGAACTCGATGCTTTCAAGAAAAAACTCGCTGATTCCCGCCATCTTCCCCCCGACATTCTCAAGCTGCTCCAGGAATTTCCTAAAACAGCAACGCCAATGGAAGTACTGCGCACAGCTGTATCCGCGCTGAGCTTCTATGACAAGGACGAGAAGGCAGTCGATCACGATTCGAATGTGCGTAAGAGCTTCGACCTCACCGCCCAGATCGCCATGATCGTTGCCGCCTTTGATCGTATTCGCAAAGGTAAGCCTGTTGTCGAGCCGGACAAGTCACTATCCCATGCAGGTAATTTCCTGTGGATGTTGACTGGCGAAAAGCCCTCAGAAACAGCGACCCGCGCCTTTGACGTAGCCCTGATCCTGCACGCCGATCACGAACTGAACGCCTCCACCTTTGCCGCTCGCGTCATCGCCGCGACGCTTTCTGACGTGCATTCCGCCATTACCGGAGCTATTGGCGCGCTCAAAGGCCCTCTGCATGGCGGCGCTAACGAAGCTGTCATGCGCATGCTCTTCGCCATCGATAAGCAGGGCGCTGACCCGATTGATTATGTCAGCAATCTGCTGGCGCAAAAGAAGAAGATTTCCGGTTTCGGCCATCGTGTCTATCACACCGAAGACCCGCGCGCGACACATCTGCGCAAGATGTCAGAGGACCTGGGCCGCTCGGCGAACAATACCAAGTGGTTTGACATGTCGCAGAAGATCGAGCGTTACATCAAGTCAGAAAAGAAGCTGAACGCTAACGTAGACTTCTATTCCGCCTCTACCTATACCACGCTTGGCATTGACCTGGACCTTTTCACACCGATCTTCGCCGTCAGCCGCATCGCCGGCTGGGCGGCGCACGTCATCGAGCAACTTGACGACAACCGCCTCATACGCCCGCGCGCCGAGTACATCGGCCCGGAATATCCGGCGAAATACGTTCCGATTTCACAGAGATAATTCAGCTTTTTATGTTTTTGTCATTCTGTCGATAAACTCGTCGGATATACGTCAAGGGCAGAGGCGGGGCCGCTCCGCCTCCACCCAGCAGGGTGCGCAGAAACTAATTGCCCTGCTTGCTGATTGCGCTCTCCAACGCTTGCTTCTGGGAATCAGCCCGGATAGCTGGCCTGCCTCACCGACTGTCAGCACAAACGCCCACGGTCAGGCCCCGCTCCAGGTTGGGTTATCCACAAACGCGCCGCGAGATTCTGAGCTGCTGACAGTGGTCCAGCTTTTCCACCTCTTAACAGGGGAGCAGATAACACCGCCAACTCACCAAAGCATTTGAGCTTTGAAATGAATGGTTTAGAAAGTATTTTGGGCGTGGATCCTGATAACTATTTCCAGCTTACGGCGAGTTGCCAGCGGAGATTGCGGGTCGAGGTCTTTTGCAGAACGCGCTCGTACTCTTCAAGCTCGTTGATAATCGGGATGGTATCAGAGCCGAGCGCCGAGGGGCTTTCTTTCAGGAAATCGAGTAAGGTGCTGATGGTGACGAGGCCATCGTCGGGCGAGAACCATTGCGGCGGCGGAAGGGTTTTGGCCCATTCAGGGTCGCCGGCTCCCTCTTCAAGGAGGAGGGCCATGGAGTTTTCGTCTGCAGAGAAGAATTCCAGTAGCGGTTTGACGCCGAGACGCAGAGCCAGTTTTTCGAGGGCGTCTTCGTTGCGGGCGAGAGCGTGTCCATTGACGAAGATGTCGAAGCCAGGGTCTTCCCCTTCAACAACGATGTACATAGAAGCGCTCATCGTAAGCCAGTCTATCCCAAGTTAGACGAGAGGTTGTCAACCGGGTTAGCAAGTTACCCCCTCGGTAAATACCGTTCGTCACATTTTTGTGCAATCTCAAGGCTATGCTGGATTATTTTCATGAAATTTCCATTTATTGATTCACTGCCACTAAATCACTCGATGTGGAACTTCTGTTTTACCTGCGCCGGTTGACTCAAGAATGACGAGGTGATCTTCGCAACCTGCCAAGAACTCCACGGAACGTGGAGTTCGCGATGGGGAGTTCCAGGAGTTCGAATCATAATATCTCGAAAAGTACGACCCCATAAAGGCGACCGATCGGCTCGAAGAGTTCAGTTTTCGGAACCACCCGCCAAACTCCGGTGAATTCTTATTCATGCAGATCCGAGCTGCTTCCCGGCTCTTGTGGCGTCTGATAGCGTCCGCCAATCACCTTGGCGGGATTTACAAAATATCGACTCAAATGAGGAATATGTTCGAGGAACACTTCCGGATGTCCCAACGCTATGAGATTAAAGAGCACGAGATGCTGATGGATCTGCCCCATATCGCCAACATGCGGAACTACTGGAACGCCATATTTTCGTGCAAGCAAGCTGACAGTCAAAAACTCGCTGACACCGCCAAGCCGGGTGCAGTCCGGCTGGAGAAAGCTGACACATTCTGCCTCCAGATAGTTTTTGAATACCACTCGATTGGGAACATGTTCGCCGAGAGCAATCGACAGTGGAGCTATCTTCTGAGCTAATTGCTTGTGGGCATGAACATCATCGGGATGCGTCGGCTCTTCAATCCAATATGGATTCATACTCGCCAGCGCTTTGCAGGCGGCGATGGCGGCAGGGAGTGACCACTGTTGATTGGCGTCGAGCATGATCGTCGCGCGATCACCTGCAATATGCCGCAACGCCTGGGCTCGATTCAGGTCGCGCTCCAGAAGCCCTCCGATCTTCAGCTTGAAAGCTGTAAACCCCTGATCTAGACTGCGCTGCACGTTGTCCCGCACCTGATTGTCCTCGTAGTGATACCAACCAACACTGGTGTCATATCCCGGATAACCGTGTTCAAGAATTCCCATACGCGCGCCACGAGTCTCCTGCTGGTCGGTCAGCAACTGCAACGCTGTTTTTCGATCCAGAACGTCTTCAAGATAACTAAGGTCAAGCAGATTCACGATCTCATCAGGCGACAAGCTGAGTAGCAGGCTCCAGAGCGGCTGTTTTCTGACCTTGGCCCACAAATCAAAACAGGCATTTGTAATTGAGGCCAATGCGAGATGAACAATGCCCTTATGCGGCCCCAGCCACCGCAGATGAGGATCATCCGCTAGCGCGCGAAACCTTTCTCCGAAGCCGGACATCAGCTCCTCAATATCACTGCCGACAAGAGAGGGTGCGAGCTTTTCTATCGCGCGGCATACGAGATCATTCCCTTCTCCCATGGTCAGCACCAGGCCCGTGCCGCTTATGCCGTTATCTAGATTTAAATGAGTGACAGCAAACGAATATTCCGGAGATGAATGCACGGCATCGGAACCTGCTCCGGGTTCAAGTTGAAAGCGTGCATCGCGCGTACGAAAGCTCTTAATCAACATTGGAGCTTTCTTTTTGGGCTTGAACGGTGGAGTGCTGGCTCTGAGTGCTGGCCCTGTTAACAATGTCTGCAATCTGTCTCACAATGGAGTTGAGCGCTTCCTCCTCTTCCATCTTTCCAATGATTGCCTTTTGCAATGTTTGCCAGAGCACTGCTTCTATTTCCGGATACTGTTTCATCTTTGGAGGAATGATGACGGATGTTGCAATTACAGATTCCAGCATGCGCCAACGCTCAGAATCCTTCTCTGACGCATGCTCAAGGATTTGCTGCATCACAGATTGCCTTACCGGAACACTGCCGCGCGAGCATTCAAACATCTGACGTTCCAGCGCGGTCAGAAAACAGAGTAGTTCAACAGCGTCCGGATTCGAGGCTCCGCGATGCGTGAGCGCAAATGTATGGCAGCCGCCGTAGGTCTTCGACTCCCCTGATGGGCCAATTGGATAAACAGCGACAGAGAAACAGTCGTGCACCCCTGACAGGGACGGGTCCAGATGCGCGGGATAGTATGCGGGCCAATCGCCGATCATCGCAACATGCCCTTCTCGAAAGGAGCGATGGACCTCGTCATAGTGCCAATCGACAATTTCCGGCGGAACAACCCCGGATGCAAACATTCGTCGCAGAAGCCCCAACGCCCATCTCCCGCCGTCATTCAATATGTCCGGAATACCGTTTGCTGGAAATAAATGTGCTCCTGCTGCCTCGCAAAGCTCAAAAAATGTACCGAACAATCCGGATTCGCGGCCGGGAAACGCAAAGCCATATCGACTCTTTGAGCCGGTCAGCCGCAATGCAACTTCAAACAGTTCATCCCAACTTTGTGGCGGCTTTTCCATCAAATCGGTTCGATAGTGCAGCAAACGCACATCGATATTGCGCGGAATCCCAAGTAAATTCCCTTCAACAGTGGCAAGATCCAGCACTTTTGGATAGAAATCGGCCAGTTCCACAGAAGTAATCAGCGTTTGCAGAGGCGCAAGAAAGCGCGCCTGAGACGGAGCATATTTTGTATGCGTGGAAACCAGATCGTAGGGTGGATTGGGTGAAGAAGCGAGGTGCGCATTGAGCGCCGGGTGGTCCCCGCGAAAGCCGGCCTCAACTACAACTTGCCCTGCCGCGCTGAATTCATCGACGAGGCGGTAGAGCGGCTCGTACATTGGTCCATCAATGAATGCCACCCTCACCTTCCTGGACACGAATCCCTCTTTCAGAAGTCAATAGGGAGATTATATTAAGCGCTCAATTTATTCAAATCCAGCAAAGATATCTTTATACCGCCTATACGTGGTCCAATGCTTTCAGCCGAATGTTTCGATATTTACCTTGACAGCAAAAACCTCGGAACATTAGCGTTGGACGAAGTATGAGCGCTCAAAACATGGATCGTAGGCAATTCTTCAAAACTGCAGCAGCTGCCTCTGTTTTTGCATTTTTGCCTGGTTATGCATCGGTATTCACCGAGACGAACGAGCGAACCGCCTGGTATCGCAATGCAAAATTCGGCATGTTCATTCACTGGGGGCCCTATTCACTCGCCAGCGTAGAGGCGTCGTGGCCTATCATGAGACCCACACCTGGCGGTATTACAGAGGCGGAATATCGGGCCTTGCCGCAGCGTTTCAATCCCACCAAATTTGATCCGGACTCGTTCGTCGATCTGGCGCGCGCCGCAGGACAGGAGTACATGGTGTTCACCACCAAACACCATGACGGCTTCTGCATGTTCGATTCTTCGTATACGGACTACAAAATTACGAACACGCCGTATGGCAAGGACATCGTTAAGCAGTTGGCACAAGCATGCGACAAACGGAATATGCGCCTCGGCTTCTATTATTCGCCGCCGGACATGCATCATCCCGATTTTCGCGATACTTCAAAGTTGGCTCGCGACAACTGGAATGGCGAGCCACAGCGCCCGGAATGGCCCTTATATCTCGACTACATGCAGCTGCAGCTGACTGAATTACTTACCAGGTATGGGCCGGTTGCGCTGATTTGGTTTGATGGTCTGAATCATCAGGAAAAATACAATGGCGAGCGATTCATCAAGCTGATTCGAAGCCTGCAGCCAGCAACATTGGTAAACGACCGGATTGGCGTGCCCGGCGATTATGTGACCCCTGAGCAATTTATTCCAAAAGGAATTCCAACAAAGGATGTTCACTTTTCTGCTGTAGATCAGACGGTTCAAAAGGAGCTGAAATCGACCATTCCCAGATCCGAGGACTTCCAATTATGGGAAACGTGCATGACCATCAACAACACCTGGGCCTACAACATGCACGATCACGAGTACAAATCAGCCCAGTTTCTCATTCGTTCTCTTGTAGAAGTTGCAAGCCGCGGCGGTAACTTCCTGTTGAATGTCGGTCCGCAGCCTGACGGACTTATCCAACCGGAGTTTCAAGAACGGCTTCGCGCCATCGGCGATTGGCTGGCGATCAACGGAGATTCAATTTACGGAACTACATACGGTCCGGTGCAGGGCGTCGGTTCGATCCGCTCAACGACAAAGCGCGAGACAATTTTTGTTCATGTCTTCGATTGGCCATCATCGGCCCTTGAAGTCAATGGTCTGGAAGCAAAGGTCATTTCGGCGCATATGCTTGCGAATGGTCAGCCGTTGAAATTCCAGCAGGCGGAAGGAAAACTGCTCATTCATGTGCCTTCCGAAGCACCTGATCCAGATGTGACGGTGATTGCGTTAAGGACACTATAGTTCTCTAGCCCTGAAAGGTGATGCTTGACTGGAAAAGACTATCTGCCCAAAGACCAGGTCCGGCGAATCGTGCCAAAATGAAATATATCCGACATGATGAACGAGAACCCTCTGGAAAATTCCTCCGCCCCCGAATCGGCCCCTGATTCCGCTCCTGAATCCGACGAATCCTTTGGCGCGCTTCTCTCAGAATTTGAACGCACCCACACGCATAAGGGTGAGGATGGCGCAAAACAACTGGAAGGCACCGTTGTTTCCATCTCCGCCGAGTCTGTTTTTCTCGATATCGGGTACAAGATTGAAGGCGTCCTTCCGCGAGCGGCATTTGAGAACAATGCCGAGGGAGTTGTGCCCGGAGACCGCTTCCCTGTTTCTGTGAAGGGACGGAATGAAGAGGGTTATTACGATCTTTCCCGCGTGAAGCTGGCACGCGTAACGGATTGGTCATCTCTGGAAGAAGCCTTCGCGCAGAAATTGCCGGTCGCCGGCAAAGTAACTGGAGTCGTCAAGGGCGGGCTCAGTGTGGATATCGGAGTCCGCGCATTTCTGCCTGCTTCGCGCAGCGGAACTCGCGATGCCGACGAATTGGCCAAACTGGTCGATCAGGAAATTACCTGCCGGATCATCAAGCTGGACGTGTCGGAGGAAGATGTCGTCGTCGACCGCCGGATAATTGTAGAGGAACAGGCCCGATCTCTCGCGGAAACGCGCTATTCCGATTTAAAAGAGGGCGATATTGTCAGCGGGCAGGTACGCAATCTTGCAAATTACGGAGCTTTCGTTGATCTGGGCGGAATTGATGGACTCCTGCATGTAAGCGATATTTCCTGGAGCCGAGTGGGCCATCCGGAAGAAGTTTTGTCGGTAGGACAGGAAATTCAGGGCAGAATTCTCAAAATTGACCGGGAGAATAGACGCATTTCCATTGGCCTCAAGCAACTTCAGCCGGAGCCATGGGATTCCGCCGGGGAAAAGTATTCCATCGGCCAGCGAATCACAGGAACGGTGACGCGTCTGGCTGATTTTGGCGCTTTTGTCGAAGTCGAACCGGGAATCGAGGGCCTGATTCACGTCTCAGAGATGTCATGGGTGAAGAAAGTCCGCAGGCCCAGCGACATTCTCAAACAGGGAGACACGGTAGAAGCCGTTATCCTCTCAGTGAATCAGCCTGAGCGACGACTTTCTCTCGGGCTTAAGCAGGCCCTCGGCGATCCGTGGGCTGATGCGCCGCGCAGATTCGCTGCTGGATCGGTTGTAGAAGGTCCGGTGGTGCGCCTCACAAAATTCGGCGCTTTTGTACAGCTTGCAGAGGGAGTCGAGGGGCTAATCCACGTAAGCGAAATCAGCGCGGAAAAGCGAATCAATCACCCTCAAGACGTGCTGAAAGTCGGTCAATCCGTGAAGGCTCTGGTGCTGGCCGTTGATACGGAGAAACGGCAGATCAAGCTGAGCATGAAGCAATTAACGCCAACCAGCATTGACGAATATCTTGAAGAACACAACGAAGGGGATGTCGTTTCCGGGCGAGTTGTCGATCAGTCTGCGGTGGAACTTGGCGAAGGCGTCCGCGCCGTTCTTCGGGCTACATCAAGCGCTCCAGCTGCAGATGAGCACAAAAACAGCGAAAAAGTGGATTTATCCGCGCTGACGTCCATGCTGAAATCACGGTGGAAAGGCGAAACAAAGGCTGCTTCGGCGAGCGAGGGACGGGTTCAGATTGGTCAAGTCCGCAGCTTCCGCATTGTAAAGCTCAACCGCGAATCATCTGAACTCGAAGTAGAACTGGTTTAGCAAGCTTCGCCTATTCTTCAGGCGCCTGATAACACTTGCGTCCGGGCACACAGCGGGCCAGGTGCGCATAGTTGTCGTCAGGACCGGCGAAGCTCATCGTATGCAAACACCAGTAGCTGGAAGCCGTGTGTACGCCAGGGAGCCATGATTCGGCATCCTGGGGCGTGGTGCCGTAAGGGTTCTTTGTCCGGAGGCACTGACAGGGTTTCGGGTTCGTTTGATTCGTATTCATGGATGCCTCCTAACCTGCCGCGCTTGGGTCGCGATCCATCTGCCCGGCGGCCAGCAGAATGGTGCGGTAAATGGCAACAGGGAAAAGCTCAACCTTATAAGCGTTCATGGAAAGCGGACGCGCGCCTTCCATAGCGGCCTTCCCTGCAGCGCGCGCATTTTCTTCATTAATAGGCTTGCCTGCCAGCGCAGCTTCGGCCTGCGGCGAGCGGCGTACCACAGGAGATGCCGCGCCCATGGTAATGACAGCCCGCTTGCAGAGATTGCCGTCCATCTCCAGCACGACGCCGGCATCGGCAATGGCCCAGTCGAAACTCTCCTTTTCGCCGTATTTCTGATACGCGGAGCGGGTTCCACCGGCGGGCTTTGGAATCTTGACTGAAGTTAATATTTCGTCCGACGCGAGGGTATTGAACATCGCAGGATCGTCGCCGGCGTAAAGATCCTTGATGCCAATGACCCGCTTTCCTTTGGGCGACGTCAACTCGACGCTGGCATTCAACCCCAGCAGGGCCACGGCTGCCGATGAAGGCGCTACCGCAGGACATGCGCCGTAATCCATAATGGCGTGATATTGGTTCAGCCCGTCAAAGGCAAAACACATATCATGGCCTTTGCGCAGGCAGGCGAAATCAGCAGACCGATAGTACCAGCACTGAATCCGCTGCAGCAGGTTGCCGCCCAGAGTCGCCATGTTACGGATATGAGGCGTAGCAGCATGGCCGCACGCATCGGAGAGAATCTGATACTGTTTACGGACCGCCTGATGCTCACTGATTTCAGCGAGCGTCGTAAGCGCGCCAATTGTGAGTCCCTTGTCTGTTTCGTAAATGCCGCGAAGCTCTGAAATACTGCGGATATTGACCAGCTTTGGCGGCTGCTCGATGCCGTTCTTCATACGGTCCAGCAGATCGACACCGCCCGCCTTGACCACTGCGCCGTCTTTCAATTGTGACAGCGCGCCATCAAGCGTTGTGCAGTTTGCAATTGCGAAGCTGTTCATGCCAGGTTCCTTTCCGGCGCTGGCCGGCGCAGCGCCGCCAATACTACTGACGGCGTCATGGGTGTCTGCCGGATGCGCACTCCGATGGCGTTGTACACCGCATTGGCAATGGCAGCGCCGATGGAAACAACTCCTGCCGCCTCGCCAATTCCTGATGCATCCGTAGAGCTTTGACCGATATAGGCCTCGACGAGTCTCACATCAATTTCGGGGATTTCGCGGGACCCGGCAATCTTATACATATCAAGGTTCGGATTCACCATTAGGCCATAAGCCGGATCGAGCAGACGATTTTCATAAAGGGTGAACGAGATACCCTGAATGACGCCGCCGTTAATCTGGCTCTTCACCAGGGATGGGTTCATAGGACGCCCGCAGTCGTGAACCGAAAGCACGCGCTTGACCTGGATGCGTCCTGTCTCGGTATCGACATGGACCTCGGCTACATCCACGCCGCCGTACGTGAGGTATTTGCTCTTGTCGTAGTCGGGAATGCGCTTGGCCTGCACCGTAATCTGATCGGTGGTCATTTTGCCTGCTGCCCGGCGGAAGGCAACCGGCTGCACTTTGCCGGACTTACTGCGCACCTCGCCGTTCACGAGGACTAAATCATCGGCTGTCGTGCCCAGCGCCGGAGCAATATCCGCCAGGAATTTCTGCGAGGCCTGCCAGGCTGCGTCGCGTACTGCCGGCGTGAGCGAAAGTGTCGTGACGCTGCCGCCGGAGTTTGGTCCTGCCGGATAGTTCGTATCGCCGGCCTTGACAACCACCTGCGCCGGAGGCACACCGAACTGCTCGGCCAGAATCTGCGCCATGACCGTCTTGATGCCTGAGCCAATGTCCTGCACGGCGGAAAGGACTTCGAGCGAACCATCCTTGTGGACACGCACTTCAGCATTCGAGTTCATGCTGACGAAGCGGTACCAAACCGACTGCGCCAGACCCACACCGCGCTTGACAGGACCCGTGTCCGCGCCTGCGCGTGGATTGCGGGTTTTCCAGAGATCGCTCTCGCGCACAATCTGACGCTCAACGCGGCGCACCGGATGTTCATCCGTCCGGTCGCGCAGCTCGATGGGATCCAGATTGAGCTTCACGGCAAGCTCGTCGATGGTCTGCTCCAGCGCGAACGCGCCCTGCGGGTGTCCGGGGGCACGCATGGCCGCTCCGGGACCTGCGTTGATGAAGACATCGTTTTCTTCTGTGTGAAGAGAGACGGTTTTATAGAGATTGGAGGCTGGACCGGCACAACCAGCGCCAGTTCCGCATCCCGCGGTTCCGTAGCTGACAAGATGGATGGCGGTAATCTGGCCATCGTTTTTTGCGCCGATGCGAAGAAGCTGATCGGAGCTGGGACGATTGCCGACGGATAGATGTTCTTCTTCGCGATCCAGCATCAGCCGGACCGGAGCGCCTGCTTTCTTGGAAAGAGCAGCCGCGACCACGCCGTGGTTTCCTGCGCCGAACTTCGCGCCGAAGCCGCCGCCCATGTATTCAGTGATGACGCGTACCTGCGGCATGGGTAGCTTGAAAAATTCTGCGAGTTCTTCGCGCACGCTGGCTGTGCCCTGCGTAGAGGCCCACACGGTCAGCATTTCCGGTTTCCAGTCTGCCACTACGCCATGCGTTTCGAGAGCAGAATGGGTCTGGACCTGAGTCATGTAGCGGCCTTCCACTACCACGTCCGCATCCTTGAAGCCCTGGTCCGTATCGCCGCGCTTTTTGATAGATGGCCCGTGGACATTTCCAGTCTGGGGAACATCATGCGGGCCGCCACCACCGCCGGCAGTGCCTGCCTGATCAGCCGCTCCCGGAAAAACCAAAGCAGCATTTTCAGCGCGGGCCTTGTCCATATCCACCACAAACGGCATTGGCTCGTACTGGATTTTAATCAGCGCTGCAGCTTCCTCCGCCGCATGGGGAGTGGTTGCGGCGACAGCAGCTACAGGCTGGCCGGCATAGCGAATGACGGGATATTTCACCTGTTCAAGCGATGGATCGCGCAGCACCGCGCCGCCCATTACCTGCTCGATGACATGAACAGCTTTGACTCCCGGGTACTTCTCGGCGGCGGATGTATCCACTGAGACGACCTTCGCGTGAGGTACTGCCGCATTTGCGAATTTTGCATAGAGCATGCCCGGCAGCTGTATATCAGCCGTATACCGTGCCCGGCCCGTGACCTTAGCCGCTCCATCCCAGCGCTCTATTGGTTTTCCAACGAACTTCAGGTCCTTATTGATTGGCCACACGGGCGGCTCAGTCGTCGGGATATCGCGCGGTTCGTTCTGCAATGTGTAGCCAGGCACGCCGACCGGCATGGATACTGTCTTCTTATCGACAGCCTTGCTCTGACCTTCTTCTTCTTGGAGAGTTGCCATATGCTCCTCCACTATGCCCTGCGGCTGCTGCCTGCAACTTCAAGTGTAGCTTCAAAAACCCTGGGGTAAGTGCCGCAACGGCAGAGATTACCGGAAACCGCCTGGCGCACATCGTTTTCTGTGGGATGAGGGTTGCTAGTCAGCAGCGCGGCGCAGCTCATTACCATGCCCGGCGTGCAGAAGCCGCACTGCAGAGCATCATGTTTGATAAATGCAGCTTGAAGCGGATGCAGGGTCCCGTTGGGCGAGAGACCTTCAATCGTCGTGACCTGATGACCGATGGCATCAACGGCCAGCGTCATACAGCTGTTCACCGGGACTTTGTCCAGCCATACGGTACAGCCTGAACATGAGCCCCGGTCGCAGATGACCTTCGTTCCGGTCAGGCCCATTTGAATACGCAGAGCTTCAGCCAGCGTGGTGCGCGGTTCGATCTGAATGGTATGTTCCTTGCCGTTCACATTCAGCTTAATGGGTGCAGGTTCAGGGCCAAGCTCCGTCACGCCAGGGTTTGCCGCGTGAGAAGCTTCACGGCCAAATGCCTGAACTCCATCCAGCAGTGCCGTTCCGGCGGCAGTGATTCCGGCGCCCTTAAGAAAACCGCGGCGCGTAATGCCGATCCGGGCCGAATGGTCTTGCTGCTCTTCCGGCTCCTGTGATTCCGGACGGAAAGGAGGTGTTTTCTGAGAGGACATACTGTACTCCTCACTGCGGTTTCGGGTGCTGACTATTACTGAATCGCAACCTGACCTATTTCAGTCTTGGTGCGCTGCTGATGCATGAGACGTTTTACAGGACGAATAAGTCACATTTCATCCCGGATGCGTACGGCAAAGAGCTGTATGGAAGGCCTTTGTGCCCTGTATCGACTCTGATGAGTTCAGCAGCGTATTTTACCGACGGCACAACTATAACTCCGGTGCTTTTCAGCTTGCAACTATAGGGATAGAAATGGATTCGACTTCTCGAATTACATTCGGGGGTATTCGGAACAAAAAAGGGGCCGCTTGCGCTCCCGTGCAATCGACCCATGAAAAATGAAGAGCTTTCAGAATTTCTAACCGCAGACGGTGCTGTGGACCTTGGGTGACCCAACAGGAATCAGAAAGAAAAATGCAGCCTTCATACAGGAGATCGAAAATAATGCACGAATTACGACAGATCAGATGAACATGGAATCAGGACTCGGCCAGATGGCGGGCATTGCGAGTTTCGGGATGGTCTGCGCCGAGAGTATTCCGCAGATGTTCAGCAGCCGCCTGGAATGCACTGCGGGCCTCGCCCGGCTTGCTTTGGGCCTGCAATGCTCGTCCCAGCGCAAGATATCCGCGGCCCTGGATGGCTGAAAAGACGCTCGACTGCGCAGATGTATGCAACAAACTGATCGCCCTGGCCGCATCGGCCTCGGCCTTGCCTGCATCCCCCATTTGCAAATCTATTTCAGAGCGGCGCGTGAGAAAGACAGGCAGATAGTCTCCGCCGAGGCGACCTGCCTTCGCTGCCGCTTCTGATATAGCCACAGCTTCATTCACTTGTGCCATTGCCACAGGCAAATCGCCGCGCGTTTGAGCAATCAGCGCCCTATTCAGCGCGAGCGAGGCAAAAGCGATGTGCCCTGGAGGAAGTCCCTGCCTCAATTTTGCCTCAGCTTCATCGAGCGCCGCAGTTGCGCGCGGAAGGTCCCTCAGGTCTGTGTAAATCATCGCTCGCAGCAACAGCGATTGGCCGAGCACCACCTGAGCCCCAGCCTGCTGTGCTTTCGCATAACCGCGTTCGGCGTAATCGGCAGCTTTATTGAATTGGTGCAATTCGCGCAGTGCGCGGGCGTAGTTGACGAGCAACATCGGTGAAACGGCATCTTCTGATTGCCCTGCGCGGCTGATTTCAATGGCGCGGCGGAGCACTTTTTCGCTCTCCAGCGGACGTCCGGCAAGGACCAGAACGGTGCCCCAGTTATTGAAAAGGGTCACTGCAGTCTGCGTATCGTCCCGGCCAAGAGCGGATAACTGCGCAGACGCCTGTTCAAAAGCCGCGTTCGCCTCCTCGTACCTGCCGGCATACCGATACGATTCCGCCACATCCATCAGAACCTGCGATCCGGCAAATCCGGATGCGAAAGGTAATTGCTTCAAGGTATTCCGCGCCGCTTCTACTCGCGTGACGGCCGCCTGCGAATCTCCACGCTCCCGCGCAACTTCGGTGGCGCGCAGAAGGCAAAACATCCGGTCCGCAGTAAATCGCAGCTGATCGCCAGCCTCGCTCAACCCTTCCTGGACCAGTTGCTCGGCGCGCGTGTGTTCTCCTTTAAGAGCAAGCGCGCTTGCCAACGCGCATGAGGCGCGCGCTCGAATAGAGTGGTCCATCAAATCGCGAGAAAGGATGTATGCCTCGTTGAGCAGCTGACGCGATTTTGCCTGCTCGTCCAGTACGTTGTATTGGCGTCCAAGTGAGATGAGCATTTCCACGCGCTGCGGATCATTCTTCTCATGCTGACGCTCAATAATGTGCTCTGCCCGCTCCAGCAGTTCATTTACCGTAAAAGGCTTCCCCGACGGAGCCGCATCAGAAAGTAGAAATTCATTCAGATCATTCACCGCCTCAGCTCGTGATAGCTGCCGAAGCGCAAAGTCGCGTTCCGCACGCGCGGTATGACTCTGGACCAAAGTCCCCAACAACCCGGCAATAACAGCAATACCTGCAATAGACACAAGAGCAACAGCAGTCCAGTTCCGGCGCACAAACTTACTTGCGCGATAAACAATTGTGTCAGGTCGGGCGCTGATTGGCTCACTTCTCAGGTAGCGGCGCAGGTCATCGGCGAAAGCGCTGACCGAAGAATAGCGCTCTTTGGGGTCCTTCTTTAATGCCTTTGTGAGAATGGTGTCGAGGTCTCCGCGCAGCGATCTGCGAAGCTTGTCCGTTGTAGTGGCGCGCCGTTCAGCGCTTTCTCCGACTTCGCCGTCCCGGCGCTTTAGATCGATGATTTCTGAAGGCCTTACCGGCTCCGTATCGACAATGGCCCTGATCATCTCCGCAAGCAAGTGCGATCCAACTCTGGTTGGATGCTGCCCTGTAAGCAGCAGATAGAGCAGCACGCCAAGAGCATAAACATCGGTAGCCGTAGTTACCGCTTCACCCTTCAGTTGCTCCGGTGCGGCGTACTCAGGCGTCAAAGCCCGGCCGCCTTCCACCGTTAACTGTGTCGGGTGCCCCACGTCTCCTTCGGCCTCCAGCAGCTTGGCAATTCCAAAATCAAGCAGCTTTACTTGCCCATCATTGCGAACCAGCACATTGGAGGGCTTGAGGTCTCGATGCACAATAAGGTTGCTGTGCGCCAGCGCTACCGCTGTCAGGACATCAAGGAAGAGACGGATCCGTGACTCGATGTCGAGCTTATGGTGATCACAATATCGATCGATGTGCTCGCCTTCAACGTATTCAAGGACAAGATAAGGCTGACCGCTCTGAGATACGCCTGCATCAATCAATTCTGCAATCAACGGATGAAGAAGCAGACCTAGAATTTTGCCTTCCCGCGTAAACCGTTCGGCTCCCGCTTTCCCCATCAGCGCGATGTTGAGGAATTTCACTGCAACCTGGCGCTCGAACCTGCCGTCAATTCTCTCCGCCAGCCAGACGCTGCTCATTCCGCCCTGGCCGATCTGCGACAGCAATCTGTACGCACCAACCGTCTGGTCTGTCAGATTCGCAACACGTGGCAATTCAACAGAACGCCTCTCCAGAAAGCCTTCTCGATCTAAAGCACTCTGCTCCCGCAGCAAAGCTTCCAGGCGCTTTGCAATGACGGGACTATGGGCGCGCAGCGAGGAGAGCCAGACCAGGCGTTCATCGTCAGTCATCTCCAATGCTTCATCAAGATATGGACTCAGGGTGCACCATTCCTCAGGATTGAGCGAACGCATCGTTGATCCTCAGAACGAAAGATCCATGCGAATGGCCTGATGGAGAAAAATGCGCGCCTTCTCCCATTTCCTCTGCACCGTGCGTTCTGAGATCTTCTGCATCGCCGCAATCTCAGCAAAAGAAAACCCGCAAAAGAATTTCAGATCGACAATCTCCGCCAGTTCCGGTTCCACCTTCGCAAGCTCGTCAAGCGCATCGCCAATAATGGACAACTCGCCCGCATCGGCAGGACTCTGAATCGCATCGTTTTCAAGCGATGTGATCTCGAATTCCCCGCCGCGTTTTGTTGCCTTGCGATTCCGTGCATGATCGATGATGATTCCGCGCATAACGCGCGCCGCATATCCAATGAAGCGCGCATTATCGGGGAAAGACAAGTCTTCGCGGCCAGACATGTCAAGGTAAGCTTCATGCAAGAGAGTGGTTACGCTCAGACTCATCGGTCCCCACTGTCTTGCCAGTTCGCGTTTCGCCAGCCGATGCAACTCGGAATACAACGTGCCGAACAGCGCATCGGTTACTGCATTGTCACTGCTCTCAGTCATGCTGATGAGCGAGGGGAGCATCGAACCCATGTAGTCATCTCCTGCGAAACTAGAGGCCCTGTGCTGCTGGAAATGGCGAGGATCAAGAAAAACGAAAGGAACAAATCAGGACTACGTTTGTGACTTTCTCTTCACCAACTATCTGACTGCCTGAACGAATGATAACTTACCTGCAACTATCAGCTAAGGGAGCCGGTTGTAGGATCAATAATCCGGCTGATTTCAGTTATGTTCTTGACAGGAATACCGCTTAGTTCCGAGTGGCGGCGAATCACCGCCTCATCTTCTGCCAGATATACGCAGAAGGTTTTGTCCTTAGTAACAAATGATTCCACCCACTGAATATGGGGTGAAAGCTGACGCAAAGCTTCGTTTGATTTAGTCGAAACATCACACAACTCGTCGCCTGTGAAATACCCCACATTGGGAACCTCGCGTTCAATGATGTACTTCTTCATGAGCCCTCCTGGTGGTCTCCCTGCTGTTTCCCAAGAGTAGAAGCAGAATATGCTTGCCACAAGATGGCAGATTTGCCATTATGAGCAGGTAATTCTGCCATCACAGGAGCGATCCATGATAGATGTCACGATCCTGTTTCTCGATCAAACCTTTTCCTCTACCGCAACCGGGCCGATGGAAGTGTTCCGCAATGCAGGCACATTGTGGAACAGCTTCGCCGGAATGAAGCCGCACCCGCAGTTTTGCGTCACCACAGCATCTGTTGACGGCCGCGCCGTCTCCTGCGATGGACCCATCCAGATCACTCCTACTGCCGCGCTGTCAGACGTGCGTAAAACCGATCTCATCTTCATTCCCTCCACCGGTGTCAGCCTTGATGATGTGGTGGAACGCAATGCGCCCGTCGTGCCCTGGCTTCGACGCTGGCAGAAAAAAGGAATTCCCATTGCCAGCGTCTGCTCAGGCGTGGGATTGGTCGCAGCCGCAGGCATGTTGGATGGCAAGCGGGCCACTACACACTGGAGTCTGGCTCAGCGCTTCCGTGAAAAATATCCGAAAGTGCGCTGGATGCCGGAGTTGATGGTCACGGAGGACCACGGCTTTTACTGCGGCGGCGGAGTCAACGCCGCTCTCGACCTGAGCCTGTATCTGGTTGAGCGTTTCTGTGGACATGAAGTTGCCCTGCAGAGCGCGAAAGCGCTGCTCATTGAAATGCCGCGCGCCTGGCAGGCGGGATTCGCCATTCTGCAGTTGAAAACCGAGCACTCCGATGAGGCCATTTCATCTGCGCAGGAATGGCTGCATCAGCATTTTCATCGTACTTTCCCGCTTGAGGCCATCGCTGAACGCGTTGGCATGAGCCTTCGTAACTTCGTCCGCCGGTTCAAACAGGCCACTGGAGACACGCCGCTGATTTACTTACAGAAACTGCGCGTCGCTGCCGCCAAGCGCCTGCTTGAGAGTGACCATCGCACCATGCAGGAGATCAGTGATGCCGTCGGTTATCAGGATGTGGTGTTCTTCCGCGAAATCTTTCAGCGGCACACCGGAGTTTCTCCGAGCGCGTACCGACAGAAATTCGGCATGTAGCGGTGTTCATCTAGAGAGTTTGTGTAACCCACAACTATTCCCACCCGTCATTCTGACGACCGAAGGAAGCAAGAATCTCAAACGATACATGCATCAAATAATTTTCAGGCCTTTTAGATGCAAATGGTATTCCATGCATATGCCTGGAATTCAAAGGTCACGCATTACGAAATACCACATGGATTTCTTGCTCCCCTGGTCGTCAGAATGACGGCTCCTCTTCGGTCTGCACAACAGGAGAAAAGTTAATTTGGATGGAGAGGATACTGGAGCGGGAGACGGGGATCGAACCCGCAACCAACGGCTTGGGAAGCCGCTACTCTACCATTGAGCTACTCCCGCTTGCGATTTCATTATACCCAATCACTTTGAGCTGACCCCGCCTAAAAACTCAGGTCCCGTTTGAGTTCGGCTTCGCTCTCCGGAATCGCAATCTGCTCCACAATCTCAACATCGAATCCCTGTAATGCAGGCACATGTGTCGGAGTGTTTGAGAGCAGACGCACTTTATGGATGCCGAGGTCGGCAAGAATCTGCCCGCCAATTCCTACCTGGCGCAGCGTTCGTTGGTGGCGCTCATCATATCCTTCACGTGCCCGCGCTTCGCGATGCAGAATGATTCGGTGCGGCGTGACTGAGCGGTCGATATCGAAACCGCGGCTGGTATTATGCAGGTAGATCAGCGCGCCACGTCCTTCTTCAGCAATGGCCTTGAGTGAGCGCTGCACGATGCGGTGGCAGTCGCAAAGTGTTGTGCCAAAGATATCGCCCGCAAGGCAATGCGAATGGACGCGTACCAGCACAGGCTCTTCGCCTTTGCTTACGTCACCTTTGACCAGTGCGATATGGCTTTCACCGCCGGCAACTTCACTCTCATAAGCGATCATGTGGAAGTCGCCATATGGCGTCGGCACTTCGCTTTCAGCCACGCGCACGATGTATCGTTCGTTCTGCAGCCGATAGCGGATCAGTTCGGCCACGGTCAGCATCTTCATGCCGTGCTGATTGCAGAACTCAATCAGATCAGGCACGCGGGCCATCGTGCCGTCGTCTTTCATGATTTCGCAGATCACGCCGGCAGGAATCAGGCCCGCCATGCGCGCAAGATCGACAGAAGCTTCTGTCTGCCCTGCGCGGACAAGCACGCCTCCTTTGCGCGCGCGCAGAGGAAAGACATGTCCGGGACGGGCGAGATCATTCGCAGTGGATACCGGATCAATGGCTACTCTGATCGTATGAGCGCGGTCATGCGCTGAGATGCCGGTAGTGACGCCCTCGCGCGCTTCAATCGTTTCGGTAAACGCGGTGCCGAAACGCGAGGAGTTCTGCTGTGTCATTGGTCCCAGGCGCAGATAATCGGCGCGTTCCTCAGTCAACGTAAGGCAGATCAGGCCACGACCATGCTTCGCCATGAAATTGATGGCTTCCGGCGTTACGTGCTCGGCGGCAAGCGTCAGGTCGCCTTCATTTTCGCGGTCCTCGTCATCCACAACGACGATCATGCGCCCGGCTTTGATCTCTTCTATCGCTCCGGGAACATCGGTAAAGGGATGCTTTGCGCCCATAGTCTCTATTTTCCTCCAATCTGGAGGTTGTAGGCCAGTCAGATATTCGTCAAAGGATTATCACTTTCCATTGATGGCCCTTTCTACAATCCCCGGCAGTAAATGCGCAGCTTCATCCACGCTGCCTTTGCTTGTGGCCAGCGCATCGAAAAACTCAAATGATGTAAGCGCATGGAGAATGGCGATTCGCGCGTCTTTGCCGAGGGATTCTCCTGCCCCGCTTCTTCGATTCAGCATTTCGATGACGCGCGTAGCTGCAAAGATGCGGCGCTGGTTTCTAGCTTCTACCACTGCCCCAAACTCAGGATCAATAGCGGCAATTCCGTGAATACGGCGCATCAAAAGCCTGTCTTTTGCCCAGAATGTGGTGAAAATTTCAATGAAATGCACCAACATTGCTTCCGGATTGGCAGTTTGCATTACTTCCCGCATGCGTTCCATGCCGCCTTCTCTGGCAATCTGGTCAAAAAGCGCTTCCAGAAGGCCCGTTTTGTTTGAAAACAGGTTGTAAATGGTCTGCCGAGTGACCCCGCTTTCACGCGCCAGATCATCCAGGGCCAAATTTGAAAAGCCCTTTGCTTCCAACTGCTTCCGGAGGACCGCAAGGATCTTCGTCCGCTTCTGATCGGACTGTTCCAGACGCTTGCCCAGAGAATAAGGCCGCTTGCAGCCCCGCGCTTTTGTTCTGCCCACGAATGCGATCATAACTGCTTCATATTTAATTTGACAAATTGTAAAATTAAATTATAAGCTCATTTCAAGACTGGAGAAAGCATGCCGGCACGGTCTGAGCCCATTCTGGTTTCCAAAGACGCCTTTCCCCGCATCCTGCGCGTCGGTTTTTGGATCTGCATCGTAATCGCAGTCGTGGTGGTTTTGCGTCGCGTGGCCGCGCTTGCGTCGCCACCACAATCTTCTCCACCGCAGATGGCTGGTCTGGACGAAGCCTTTGCTTCGCATGCGGCGTTGACTCTGGCGCATATTCTGCCTGCGCTGGCTTTCGTTGTGCTGCTGTCGCTCACGTATTTCCGGCGCTTCGCGCATTCAGCATGGATCGAGCGCGTGCTGTTCCCTCTTGGAGCCATCGTCGGCATTACCGCTTATGCCATGAGCGCCTTCGCCATCGGCGGCTGGATTGAGATTTCGGCGGTCTTGTTCTTCAACAGCTTCTTCCTTTATTCACTGCTGCGGGCATGGCAATATCGGCAACGCGGTGAGCTTCAGTTAAAACAGCAGTGGCTTACCCGAGGCATAGCTGTACTTCTCGGCATCGCCACAACGCGTCCGGTGATGGGCGTCTTTTTTGCTACCAGCACACTGACGCATCTCAAACCACAACAATTTTTCGGCATCGCTTTCTGGATCGGGTTCTCGATCAACCTCATCGTCATCGAGCTTTGGTTGCGTTCAAGGAAAGACTCATTCCAATACGAAAGGATGGCTTCGCATCCGCAGACATAACAGAATGCGAAGCCCACCAGTCTATGAACACGACACCAGCTATCCAGCGCCATCAGGGACCGCATCTCGGCCTGTTGGCCATTCTCTATACGGTACTTTTCAATGCCGGACTGTATCCGGTAACGGCTTATGCCGGCAAACCTTACTGGCCCGGCCCGTGGGAGTCGGCAAGCGTGATCGTGCCCTACTTCCAGACCCATCACACGCAGGTGCTCGCCTGTCTATTTCTGCAATTTGGCGCAATTGTCTGCCTCGGACTCTTCACATCCGTTGCCGTCAGCCAGTTGCGTTTTCTCGGTGTGCGTTCCGCGGGTCCCTGGATCGCGCTGCTGGGCGGCTTTCTGGTCGTCTTTGATGGATTCGCAGGCGCCTTTACCACATGGACGCTGATTCATCCCGCCGTCGTCCAGACGCCATCCGTGGTGATCGCGCTCTACTACCTTGCGTATAGCTTTGGAGGACCGGGATTCTCTCTGCCGATGGGCCTGCTGATCGCCGGCATTTCCATCCCGGCACTCCTCCACAGGCTTCTGCCAAAATGGATTTGCATTCTCGGAATCGTACTTGCCATTACAGGCGAGCTGAGCTGGTTCCATCTCATCAGTCCACCTGTACTCTTTCTTATTCCGTTGACGCGTTTTCCCGGATTTATCTGGATCATAGCGGTTGCCTTTGCATTGCCCAGAACCATTCCACTGCGCACGGCTTCAGTAACTGCATAACGAGCAGGCGGGCAGATGCCACTTTGCCCGCCGTCTTCCCGCTCTGCTAGTCTGAATAGTTTCAGCCACAGAACGGAGTAATCACACACAATGGCCTTTAAGTTTAAGGGAGTCGATTTCATCGGCTTCGACGCACTTCTCAACGAAGACGAACGCCTCTCGCGCGACACCGCCCGCCAGTTCATTGAAGACAACCTCATTCCCATCATTGAAGAGTGCAATCGCGAAGGGCGTTTCCCGCGCGAGTTGGTGCCGCAGATGGGCGAACTTGGCTTCTTCGGCGCGAACCTGCATGGATATGGCTGCGCAGGCATGTCGAATGTCGAATACGGCCTCGTCATGCAGGAGTTTGAGCGCGGCGATTCGGGCGTGCGCAGCTTCGTCAGCGTGCAGTCGGCGCTGGTTATGTATCCCATCTTCACCTTCGGCTCCGACGAACAAAAAGATTACTGGCTCCCACAGATGGCCAAAGGCGAAAAGCTTGGCTGTTTTGGACTGACTGAGCCCGACTTCGGATCGAACCCAGGAGGCATGCGCACTCGCGCCCGCAAAGTCGGCGATGAGTATGTCCTGAATGGCGAAAAGATGTGGATCACCTCCGGCACTATCGCTGATGTGGCTGTGATCTGGGCCAAGGTGGAAGATGAAAACGACCGCATTCGGGGCTTTCTGGTAGAAACCGATCGTCCCGGCTTCACTGCCTATGATGTACACGGCAAATGGTCGCTGCGCGCCTCCGTGACTTCAGGCCTTTCGCTGCAGGATGTTCATGTGCCGGCAAAAAACCTGATGCCCGGCACCGGCGGTCTCAAATCACCTTTAATGTGCCTGAATCAGGCGCGTTACGGCATCAGCTGGGGAGCCATCGGCGCAGCCATGTCCTGCTACGACACGGCGCTGCAATATTCCCTCCTGCGCAAGCAGTTCCGCGACGAACCTATTGCGAGTCATCAGCTTGTGCAGGAAAAACTGACATGGATGATTACGGAGATCAGCAAGGCGCAACTCCTTTCACTCCAGGTAGGGCGAATGAAAGATGAAGGCAAAGTCAGCTTCGAGCACATCTCCATGGCCAAACGCAACAATGTCTGGATGGCGCTTGAATGCGCGCGCCTCTCGCGTGACATTCTCGGCGGCAACGGCATTACCGACGATTATCCGATCATGCGCCACATGATGAATCTCGAATCTGTAAAAACTTACGAGGGCACGCATGATATCCACACGCTCATCATCGGCCAGAGCGTGACGGGAATTCCGGCGTACTAGCACTCATCTTTTTGTCATCCTGAATAGAGCGAAGGATCTGTTTTCTTCCTCCGCAAAATGAAAGCGCACTGGCCGGAACCAGTGCGCTCCTTCAAAATATTGTTATGCCAGGTGCCCCATCTTGCCGTCATTGTAATCACGCACGGCTTGCATAATCTCATCGCGCGTATTCATCACGAACGGACCATAACTGAAGACCGGCTCATGGATAGGCTCGCCGCTCAGGATCAGAAGTGTCGAGTCTTCCTTCGCTTCGAGCGCTACGGTCTCGCCCTCAGAACTCAGCGTGGCGATCCGAGCTTCGCCTTTGATGGAATCCACGCCATTCAGCACGACATCGCCCTTCAGCACAAACACAGCTGAGTTATGCCCCTCAGGAATCCGCAATTCTACCTTCGATCCGGCAGTCAGTCGCACGTCGAACAGGTTCACCGGCGTAAACGTGCTTGCCGGTCCCTTCACGCTATGCAGCTCGCCTGCAATCACGCGCGCATACGATCCGTTTCCCAGATCAACGGATGGTATCTGCTCCTTCGTAATCCCCTGGTAACGCGGCTTCGACATCTTTACCGCCTTCGGCAGATTCACCCAGAGCTGAATCATTTCGAACGTGCCGCCATTTTTGGCGAATTCCTTTTCATGCATCTCTTCATGCACGACCCCGGAAGCCGCTGTCATCCACTGCACGTCGCCGGGATAGATCACGCCCGTGTTCCCGCCGGAATCGCGGTGCTCTACTGCTCCCTGATACGCAATCGTAACGGTTTCGAATCCGCGGTGCGGATGCTCCCCGACACCATGCGACTTCTTTGAAGGCTCGAAATACGATGGCCCCGCGTAGTCCAGCATCAGAAACGGATTGATCTCGTCTTTCAATCCGTTTGAAGGAAACATGTTCCGCACAGGAAAGCCATCACCTACCCAATGGTTTGATCCAGGGCCATACACTCCAAGCACCTTTTTCATTTCAGACATTTCTTTTACTCCTTCCCCTTCCTCTTTCCGCCGCTCTTCACGGCCAGAACCTGTGGCACACTTTTTGCTGCGCTGAGGCCAAGCTGCCGAAGCAACGCAATCAGCACTTCCCTGTCTTTCGCCTCCACTCCTGCAACCGCTCGCTCCATTGCCTGCTTGTGGTCCTCAAATGCTTCCTGAATCAACGCCAATCCGGTTTTTGTCAGCCGAACCAGGCGTGCTCTCCGGTCTTTCGAATCTTCTTTCCGTTCAATCAGCCCGCGCCGCTCCAGCCGGTCGAGAGCTGCTGTCATCGATCCGCTGGTCAGCATCACCTTTGCTCCCAGTTCCTGAACATTGACAGGTCCTTTATGCAGAAGCACTTCGAGCACAGCAAAGTCGCTCAGGCACATGTCCAGACTGGCAATATGACGGTGAGCATGCGTCTCTACGGAGCGGAAAGCCTTCCATAAGACAAGCCAGAGGTGAACGCCGCTTGTGTCCGATTCGGGTTTTAATGTGCCAGCTTTCATTTATCTTGATATCAAGATGTTTGAATTGCGAAAAAGATTCATCCTTCCCTGCAACCATTCCGCGCACCCGCTGTCCAATATCCAGCAACGCGCAACCGATTCTCCCATCGAGGGTTCTAATTTAAAAGCACCCCCGGTAAAGACTGGTCACGGCCTTCAGCATGCAATTACCCAAAGCCCAGCGGCGCCCCGAACTCGATGCCCTTCGCGGTCTGTTTCTTGTCTGGATGACGCTGACGCATCTGCCTACCCGATTCAGCGACTTCGTGAACCAGCCAATCGGATTCGTTTCATCCGCCGAGGGCTTCGTCTTTCTCTCCGCATTGCTCGTAAGCCGCGTCTACATGCGTCAAGCGGTTGAAGACGGGACAGCGCTGCGTTCAAAGCTATGGCGACGCTCGCTGCGTATTTATGCCTACCACCTGCTGATGCTTGCGCTGGCGTTCACTGTGGCCGCAGCATACGCCGTCACTACGCATCGCGTCGCTATCTACAATCTGCTTGATTTTTACCTGGCACACCCGTTTGTCGCGATTATCGGGTCCGTTCTACTGCTCTATTGTCCGCCGCTTCTGGACATTCTGCCGATGTATGTCATTTTCCTGTTTTTCACGCCGCTTGTTCTCTCGTGGGCAGTCAAGCGAGGCTGGGGCAGAATCCTTACTGCAAGCGGAGTCATTTGGCTACTGGCACAGTTCAGGCTGCGTGACCTTGTGCATATCATCGTCGTTCATGTCACGCATCTGCCCATTCCATTGCAGGAAACCGGCGCCTTTAACCTGTTCGCATGGCAGGCTGTCTGGGTTGTCGGTTTATGGCTGGGGGCGAAATCCGCCGAAGATGATATTCCACTCCGGCATATTCCAGGCTACATAGTCGGCGCCTGCGCCGTTGTCTGTTTGTTCTTTATCGGCATACGCCACAGCTGGCTTGGCCCTCACCTCACGCAGCAGGCTCTGGGCATGAAGCTCGACAAATGGCAGATCGGGCCGTTGCGGGTCATCAATCTGGTGACTTTCACGATTGTTTTTTACTGGATGCGAAAATATGTAATGCGCTTCGTGGCCATTGAGCCGTTTCTCACTCTGGGAAAGGCTTCGCTGCACGTCTTCTGCGCGCATGTATTTTTTGTCTTTGTCGGGTTAGCATTTCTCTACAGCGATGTGCCTCAGCTTCATGGCTGGCCTGCGCTGGCTCTCCTGGCCGCTACATTCGTGGGCTTAGTGCTTGTCGCAGTCCGTGAAGTTCGCAGGCAGCGGGCAAGCAGGGCAAAAAGCGAAGCCAAAAAGAAAAAGGCAGCATCTGTTCAATTGCGCGTAGAACCCGACCAGCTTGCAGCACCTCTGCCGAGTGAGCCATCAGAGGCCTGCGAAGTAATTCATTAAATTGCGACAGTGAATGTATCTTCCGTGCGCGTAACGGTTCGGTACATCGTGTCGCGCTCAAATGGCTCGCGTCCGGCTTCGCGGATCAGCCGTTCCAGGTCACGGCGTCGCATGCCTTGCGGAGTAGTTGCGCCGGCATCGTGGTATATCTTTTCCTCGATTACCGTTCCGTCAATATCATCCGCCCCGAACCGCAGAGCAATCTGCGCAATCTTCGGAGTCATCATCTGCCAGTATGCCTTGATGTGCGGAAAGTTATCGAGCAGCAGCCTGCTGACTGCAATCTGCTTAATGTCGGTCAGGCCGGTAGTTTTTGGCAAATGCTCTAAAGGCGTGTTGTCCGGATGAAATGCCAGCGGGATAAACGTCTGAAATCCATGCGTCTCATCCTGCACACCGCGCAATTTCAAAAGATGATCGACCCGGTCCTCATCATTCTCAATATGCCCGTAAAGCATGGTTGCATTTGACTTCAACCCAAGCTGATGCGCTGTGCGCGCTGTATCCAGCCACTCATCACCGTCGATCTTATGGTCGCAGATAATATGTCTCACGCGGTCCGCAAAAATCTCTGCGCCGCCTCCGGGCAGCGAATCGACGCCCGCATCGCGCAGGCGCTCCAGAGTCTCACGGATCGAAAGCTTCGCGCGTCGCGCAAAAAACGCCACCTCCACCATGGTGAAGGCCTTGATATGCACTTGTGGAAACCGCTCCTTCAGGCCGCGCACCAGATCAAGAAAATATTCGAGCGGCAAGTCCGGATGCAATCCGCCAACAATATGAAACTCGGTCACCGCCTCGGTATAACCGGAAGCGGCTGTCTGCCATGCCTGCTCAAGTGCCATGGTATAAGCGCCGGCAGCATCCTTCTTGCGGCCAAAAGCACAGAGCCGGCAGGCGGCCACGCACACGTTCGTTGGATTAATATGCCGGTTTACATTGAAATAAGTGGTGTTGCCGTGCAGTTTTTCACGCACGTAATTCGCCAGCCAGCCAACCGCTAATATATCAGGAGAGCGGTAAAGGGCGAGCCCATCGTCAAAGCTGAGGCGCTCGCCATGCAACACTTTCTTCACAATTGGTTGCAGTCTGGCATCATCCGTTGCAAATGGCCGCCGCTCTGCTGAGAATATCGTCTCTCCACTCATAACCTTCTATGATAATGCAACCTGCGTGAGAGGCTTCTTAATGTTGAGGCCTGTTTCATTTCATCGCAGGGAAGATTCACTTGACCTGATCCCGGTGGAATAAGGATCAGTCATTGCCATGCGCTGAATGGCGTAAACTTTTCTCATGCGCGCGTACTGTCGACACTGATACTATGCGTCAAGAAGAGCGCTTCATAATCTATTCACTCAGGGTTGCCGATTGCCCCACAGTATTCGATTGTTGTCTCTGCTGACACTCTGCTTGGTTTTTCTGCCTCTTTCGCGCGCGTCTCGGCAGAGCGATGAACCGCGACCTGTCATATTTCCATCGATTACGGCCTACAACCTTGATAAGACAAAGCTCGATCTGCCGTCTGATTTCGAGGGCAAAGCAAATCTGCTGTTGATTTCGTTTGAGCCGGAGCAATCCAAAGACATTGATGGATGGATGCCGACGGCCCAGGCCATTCAGCATATGAACTTCAGGTTCCGTTACTACAAAATGCCGGTCTCAAATCAGGAGAATTTTATTTACCGCTGGTGGGACACATCCTCGCTTCGCAGCGTTGAAACAGATCCCCTGAGCTGGCAATGGATTATTCCGCTGTATACGAATAAAAATAATTTTCTGCGATCTCTCGATATTCCGAATGAAAAAGCTATTGTACTTTTGCTCGTTGATAAGACAGGTCAGGTATTTTGGAGGACCTCAGGGCGCATTACTGACGAGAAGAAAGCATCGCTGGTGAACACTGTTTCCTCAGTCACGCATTTGCCGTAAGCTGCTTTTCCATTAACAGCGCATCGAGCTTCCCTCCATAGTACCCGCGTATGGTTCCAGCCTGCGTGTACCCCATAAATTGATAAAACGACTGAGCAGAAAAGTTATCCACGGCAACTTCCAGATGGATGGATCGCGCGGCATTCGCCTCGAAATGTTCTTCTACTGTGCGCAGAAGTATGCGACCGACACTATGTCTGCGCGCATTAGGAAGCACATCGATGGTGATAATGTGCCCCACACGGTGTCCTTCGAGCATCTGCAGCTGTCCAGTGCAAAAGCCGGCAATTCCGTGCCCTGCAATTTCCGCAATCACGGTGAATGATTTCGGGTGCTGAATGTAGTAGCGAAGTTCCGCTCTCGAATACGCTATACCGGGCGCAAAACAGAGGCGGTCGATCCTATACAGCGTTTCCAGGTCATCGCCCTGAAAAGGCCGCAGAGAAATGCTAAGGCTGGGCCCCACCACCGCCTGCTGCTGCTGCTGTTTGCTCCTGCTTCGGCTGGACGACAACTCCGTCATAGAGTGATGCTGCCACAAGACGATCACCCACAGAACGAACCGCGCGGATGGTCCAGCCCGTGTCCCACCACTTCCATGTCTTGCTGTCCTCGTCAATGGCAAAGACCAGAGTGGACTGCGACGATGTGACTACAATCCTCCCCAGTTCGCGGTTATAGTTCAGGCCGGTGATATCGGCTACCGGCAGCTTTGAGAGTTGCTGCCAGCTCTGTCCCTGATCTTCGCTGTAGAACAACCCTTCGCGGCCACCCAGCCACAGAATGCCCTTTGGAGCTGTAGTGACTGCATGGATTGAGGACAGTTTTGCGGGCAAAACGATTTCCTTCCAGTTTGCGCCGCCGTCGGTTGAAATCATCAACTGTTTGCGATTGGCCGCCAGCACAACATTGCCCTTCGCTGAGACAAAACGATAGTTATCGCCCTTCAACACAGGCCCGATCCAGGAAGAGCCCTGATTTTCACTGTGATAAATGCCATCATCGGTCGCTGCATACCAGGTTCCGCTTGCAGTGTTGATGTCATTCACCCGTGAATCAATCGGATCCCCATTATGGGGGACCTGCTTTGTTGTTTTTATCTTTTTGCCTTTTTTGACGGTATAGACGGTTTTCTGAGTGTAGCTGACAATGTTTCCGTCCTGTGCCCATTCAGAGCCCGTCCATCTGTAAATGCCGTGATTAGTTCCAGCCAGCAGCGTGCCGTCGTCTGCCTGTGCAAGCGTAAAAACATCCTTTCCATTCAGGCCGTTGCTGCGCTGTTGCCATGTTGAGCCGCCATCTTCTGTGACAAAAACGCCGCCGTAACCCTTGTCATTGAGCACGCCGGCATAAATTGTGCCCTCATGCTTTGTGTCCGCCAGAATCGCTGCCACTTGTCGCTGTGAAAATCCGGCATTGGAAGCGCTGAATGTAGCGCCGCCATCATTGCTCAACAACACGCCACTGCGATCAGTTGCCAGCAATACATGCTGCGGGTTCTTCGGATTCACATATATATCATTGATAATGACGTCCGGCCCTGTGATGCGTGACCAGTTCACGCCGTCATCTGTTGTCCTGTAAAGCCCTTCCGTTGTGCCTGCATACACTACGCTCCGATTGCTCGGGTCCTGTTCCAGCACACGCGTGCGGCGCGCCGTAGAAGGAATACCCTGCACTTTGCGATAGAGCTCGCCGGCATTATCGCTTCTGTAAATGCCCGAACAGGCGCTCGTGTATATCACCGTCGGGCGCGACGGATCGATAATGATCGAGAAGACATCCGAATCATCGATCAGCCCTTCCTTGGTGTTATGCCAGTTCGCGCCGCCATCTGTCGTCTTCCAGGGCAGATGCCATGTTCCCGCATAAATTGTTTTAGGATCATAAGGATCGATGGCTATGGATTCGACTTCCCGAATCTCGCCGCTGCCTGGCGGGCTGATTTCGCTCCAATGTTGCCCTTTATCTTCGCTGCGAAATACGCCCTTTAGGGTCCCGGCCACGAGAATCGCTGGATTGGAGCGCGACTGCGCTAATGCGCGCACTGATTGACCATTCATATCCCCGCTGGCGGTCCACGTTGCTCCGCCATCATGGCTGATATAGATACCACCGCCCGGCTGATCTACCTGCCAGACACCGGCAAACAGGGTCTTTGCACTCGATGGATCTGCTACCAGACTGTCAACAACGAGATTATCGGACTTGCCCAGCTTTGCCAGCCGTTTCCAGCTGCTCCCGCCATCCAGAGATTGATAGACCCAGCTGGTCGTTGTCCCCAGATAAATGTGTTGCGGATTTCCCGGGTCTACAGCGAAACTGCGGGCGTCTCCGCCATCCGGACCGACCGGAAGCCAATTCTGCGTTTGCCCTTCCGCCGAGAAACCGAAACAAACCAACAATACTGCGCCAAGGAGAAAAGACTGCAATAACTTACGTTTCATAATGTCCTGTAATAAATCTATCCGCGAAAACCATTGCCTCGCCAGTATTCATTTCTCTATTCGATGACAAATTCACCAGAAAAGTTAAGGGCCAGCCAATTTTTTGGCTGGCCCTTGGGTTTAAGTCCAACTACTTCTTACTGATTGGACGACTTCTTGGCTGCGCGATGGTGACGCTGCGGCAGCGCCTTGCGGGGCTGCGCCTTCACCGTGGACTCATCGACCGCAGTCGTGCCCTGCACGTCTGTATCGAAGTTGGCGCCTGCCGGCACAAGGTAGTTTTCAACTTCCTGTGCGCCTGCTGTGCCTGTGCGGACCTGGATGCGGCTGGCGTCAATGCCCCTCTCCTTCACCAGGTAGTCCTTGGTGTTGACTGCGCGCTGTGCTGCCAGGTTCTCCGGCTTCGCAGCGTGTCTGCCCTTCTTCTTCGGCGGATTCTGCTCATCTGCCGTCGCATTGCCAACCACCACCACGGACGCATCGGCAGAACGCTGCGCGTTGAGCGCCACGTCATCGAGGCAGGCCTTGGCTTCGTTGTCTACGCGAGCCGGACGACGCTTGTCGCGGCTGAAGGTGATCGAGCAAAGCGTCTGCGTCTTCGGCGCAGGAGCCTGCGGAGCGTTGACCGTGACCGAGCAGGTGCCGGAAGCAGTCTGGCCCTTGTCGTCGGACACATTCGCCGTTACTGTAATCGAGCCCGCCGGTGCTCCAGCCGTGGACAGGGTTGCAGTGTTCCCGGTGCCGCTGATCGAACCAGCAGATGCCGTGTAGCTATAGGTCAGCGGACGGTTCTGCGGGCTGACGCCGGTTGCAGTCACTGTCGCGCTGTCGCCCGGGTTCACGCTCGACGGATTCACCGAGCAACTGACTGTCGGCGGCTCATATTGTTTCACAGTGAAGTTCGCGGTGCAGTCTGCGAACTGGCCGACCTTCTGGCCTTCGCTCACGTGACCGGTCACCGTGTAGTTGCCAGGCTGCAGGCCGGTTGTATCGACATTGGCTGTGGCCGTGTCGCCCTTCACCGTTACACCCTGACCAGACCAGCTATAGGTAGCCGTCTTCTTGGGGTTCAGATTCGTTGCCGTTCCTGTGATCGTGATCGGGTCACCAGGATAAACCGAGGCCGGATTGGCCGAGCAGGTGTACTCAACCGGAGGCGGCGGGACAATATTGCCAAATTTCCAAACGAGACCAGTGCTCAAGCGGGCGGCGCTGATGTTGGCGCGGCCACCGATGACAGGCTCCGGGCCGAAATTCGCGTGGATGTACTCATAATCAGCCTGGAAGAGTCGTAAAGCCACATGGTGATTGAAAAACGGCAGGTTATAATCTAATCCGCCTCCAACTGTAAGAGCTGGCCCCCAGGTCCAGTAATGAGCACTAATCGGATTGTCGTTCGGGCCTCCAACTCTTGCGGCCCCGGCAAGAGCATGAACGAATGGCGTTATTCCTTCAGAGGTTGGATAGCGGAAAATCGGTCCACCCGAGATGGTGTAAAAGCCATCATTGTTTCCATCGGGATGCGCGCCGAATTCAACCTGTCCGCCGAAATAGCGATTGAAATAATAAGCAACACTGCCGAGTGCGCCATAATCCACGGATGCATACCGCTGGCTGAATGTCGTTCCATCAGTTAGCTGTGTATTCACGGTTCCATGCGGCGCAAAATAGGAGTATCCCGTGAAGACATCCACCCGGGAGACTGGTTGTTCAGCCGGGGCAGCCGGCGCTGGAGACGGATTCTGCCCGTAAAGACTCGAAGCTCCGAGTCCCACGGCACCTACAACTAGCAGAATTCGGCTCACGGAACTTAACGGACGAGATTGCATGCGTCTATCCTCCGAAACCACACTTTTGAAATCACGCTGTCAAGAAGCAGGCTTAAACCACAAGCCCAGGTAAACCCAAAGAGTAAACTTCAGTAACGAAAAACTGCGACGGTATAAAAAGCTACCACACGTTGAACACGTTAGAGCATAAATTCTTCAATGAGTTGCCTGAAAGTTAACGCCTTGCTGTTCGGGCACCTTCGTGGTTACTACTCTCAGAAAGTGAAGCCAGGGCAAAAATACAGTCTGGGATTGTCCCGGCAAGCGATGATTTCTTTTTATCTTTGCTGTTTATCATTCGCCCCGATATGAATGCATATCTAAATTATTGAATCTTTTCAGTTATTGCAAGTTCAAAACTCGTTTTAAGCTGCCCCGCTCCCGCTGAATCTTCTCCTGCAGCAGCGTAAGGGCATAAATCAGCTGTTCAGGCCGTGGCGGGCAGCCGGGTACGTATACATCCACCGGAATGACCTGATTTACGCCCTGAACCAGCGCATAATTGTTGAAAACACCGCCGGAAGTAGCGCATGCGCCCATGGAAATCACCCATTTTGGCTCCGGCATTTGCTCATAAAGTCGCCGAATGACAGGCGCCATCTTTTGCGAAACACGCCCTGCAATCACCATTAAATCTGATTGGCGAGGTGAAGGCCGGAACACTTCAGCGCCAAAGCGCGCTACATCAAATCGCGATGCACCCATGGACATCATTTCAATCGCGCAACAGGCAAGGCCAAATGTCATCGGCCACACGGAACTCTTCCGTATCCAATTGATTGCTGCATCCAGTGATGTTAGAAAAATGCCCTCAGGCTGATCGTAGCCATAGCTGACTTCCTGCAGCTTTTCACGGTTTTTCGCGCTGCTCTCCAGCGATCCGAACAAATAACGATCGCGCGCCAATTCGCTCATACTCCTACTATAACGCCGTTTCACCTTAAATTTGAATGTCTTGCAGTCTCATTTGTCTTTCTGAGCGGGAAAATAATCCGTCTCGTCCCTAAAAATGCTGTTTGCGATTTTCGCGAAATATGTAAAAGTAACTGCAACACATTCAAGAGATTTCTTAACGGGGCATAGAAGCTGCACCCACGACGCTGCGCCCGCCATGCCCTGCAAATTGCTTAATGGATTTTGTTCGCTTTTTTGCCGGCGCAGTACTGGCCGGTACTGGTCTATTTCAAAGTAAGCCGGATGGAGTGATATGCACCGACGTATTGTGAAACTGGTTTCACTATTAATCCTCTGTATGGGCAGCCTGCTCGCTGCTGCAGGGCAAACCGTCGCTGGCAGCGCAGGGCCCACCGCTGATCAGATCGCGAAACTTCAGGCCCAGGTCGCAGCCGCGCAATCCTCAGCCGACAACGCATGGATGCTGGTAAGCGCAGCGCTCGTATTGATGATGACAGGACCAGGACTTGCGCTTTTCTATGGCGGGCTCGTCCGCAAGAAAAATGTTCTTGCCACCATGATGCAAAGCTTCGCCATGATGGCTATCATCACAGTCCTCTGGGCGATTGTCAGCTACAGCCTTGCATTTGATTCCGGAACCAGCTTTATCGGCGGTCTTCATCACCTTTTTCTGCGCGGTGTTGGCCTGGCTCCCGATCCTGATTACGCAGCCACAATCCCGCTGCAAACCTTCATGGTTTACCAGTTGATGTTCGCCATCATTACTCCGGCCCTCATTACCGGAGCTTTTGCAGAGCGCATGAAATTCAGCGCGATGGCTCTGTTTCTCATCCTCTGGTCGATCGTTGTTTACTCGCCGATGGCCCACATGGTTTGGGGCAAGGGTGGATTGCTCAACGCCGCGCTTGGCGGCCATTTTCCCACACTTGACTTCGCCGGCGGCACAGTCGTTCACGTTACCTCCGGTGTTTCGGCTCTTGTCTGCGCCCTCTATCTGGGTAAACGCGTCGGGTATCCGCGAGAAGCGATGCCTCCGCATTCCGTTGTGCTTAGCGTCATCGGCGCTTGTCTCCTCTGGGTAGGCTGGTTCGGATTCAACGCCGGAAGCGCTTTAAGTTCTGGCTCGCTGGCAACCAGCGCCTTTGTAAATACCCATTTCGGAGCCGCAGGCGCGGCGCTCAGCTGGGCAATAGCTGAATGGATTCGCAACGGCAAGCCCAGCGCGCTCGGCGCAATTTCCGGCGCCGTGGCCGGACTCGTTGCCATTACTCCGGCTGCCGGATTCGTGAAACCGATGTCGGCCATCATCATTGGTCTTATCGCCGGCATCTTCTGCTACTTCATGGTGATCAAGGTCAAAAACTGGTTCGGATATGACGACTCTCTGGATGCCTTTGGCGTTCATGGAGCGGGCGGAACGCTGGGCGCGGTGCTTACCGGGATTTTTGCATCAAGCGCAATCAATCCGATCTTCAAAGATGCAAGCGGCAATCCACTCCCTTCAGGCGCTGTGGATGGCAACTGGCATCAGGTGCTGAATCAGCTTGTTGGTATTGCGCTGGCATGGGTGATATCCATTGTGGGGACCCTGATTCTGTTGAAGATTGTCGATCTCACCGTCGGCCTCCGCGTCACGCGCGAGCATGAGGTCGAAGGTCTTGATCTGACGCAGCATGGCGAAGAAGGTTACGATTTCGCATCTTGAAGAGGACACAACCTGTTACCCTGAAACCCTTGAGACGAGACTATGCAGAAGATTGAAGCAGTGATTCAACCGTCAAAGCTGGATGCGGTAAAGGACGCCCTGCTGGAAATAGGCATCGAGGGCATGACGATTCTGGAAGCCCGCGGCCATGGCCGCCAGAAGGGCCACACTGAGTTTTATCGCGGCCGTGAATATACCGTTGACCTTCTCCCGAAAATCAAGCTCGAGATGGTCGTTTCGGACGAAATGGTGGAAAAAGCGGTTCAGGCAATTCTCTCCTCGGCGCGCAGCGGAAAGATCGGCGACGGCAAGATATTCATCTCTAAAATTGATGAGGCCATCCGCATCCGCAACGACGAGCGCGGACCGTCGGCACTGTAGCCGGAGGATTCTTTCTGAACCGAACGAGGCGAGTCCATTGATCGATGGGCTCGCATAATGAATTTTCCGTACCAGACGGACCACAAACCCGCATGACGTCAGAGTCGCCATCTCTCCCGCGAATGCGGGACACGTATCAAAAAGATTCAACAGATCTGCGCCTCACATTTGAGCGCTCCGGCGACGGCTCAGCTGCCATCCGGCGCCGCTCTACGCTCGTGGATCGCATTGTGCGGCAGCTGTGGCACGAGCTTGCTGAAGAAAAGTCTGATCCAGCAGTGATTGCTGTTGTAGCGACGGGCGGCTTTGGCCGCAAAGAACTCTTTCCCCACTCCGATGTTGACGTTCTATTCCTTTGCGCGAACGACAATGTTGAACGCGAATACCACGGCGTCATCCGCAGCTGTATTCAGGCGATGTGGGATGTTGGCCTGCGGGCCAGCCCCACGACACGTACCTGGAAAGAGTGCGATCACGTTGATCCGGACAACCTCGAGTTCCTCGTTTCCCTGCTGGATCGACGTTATCTTTGCGGCGATTACACGCTCTACAAACGTCTCGAAAATGATCTGCTGCCCTCGCTTGTTCTGCGCGAGTGGAACACGATTGTGCAGAATCTTGCTGAGATAGGCCGCGCCCGGCATGCGAAATTCGGCAACACTATCTTCCACCTGGAGCCCAACATCAAGGAGTGTCCGGGAGGACTCCGCGACTACCATCTTTCGCAATGGCTGACTCTGCTGTTCTCGCTTCAGGCGCAGAAGACCTGGCCCAAGCCCTCTTCGAACAACTTCTTCACTGTTCATAATGAGCTGGAATCGGCATTCGATTTTCTCGCGGCAGCCCGATGTTTTCTGCATTATCGATGCGGTCGCGACGACAACACATTGGACTGGCATGCGCAGGACGAAGCTGCGCAACTGAGCATCGGCCTCGATACCAGCGGCAGCGCCGATCCCGCGTATTGGATGCGGACTTATTACCGGCATGCGCGGACCATCTTTCGCCGCACATCTCTGCTGATGGATGATGTGCCGCCGGCGCGGCGCTCTTTCTACAAGCAATTCCGGCGCAAACGTACTCCGATTGCCGGGACCGACTTCTTCCTTGAACAAGGCCGGCTCGATCTCGATGAATCCGCTACAGTCAGTGACGCGGACAGCATCCTGCGCATCTTCGGACTCATCGCTGCGCATGGCTACAAAATGAGCCAGAGCGCGGAAGATCGAATCACCGAAGCGCTGCCTGTGCTCGCAGTGCAGATGCCGGAAGGCCCGTTTCTGTGGAATTGCCTGCGCGAAATTCTGCTGGGCCCGCATGCGGCGCATGCCCTGCGCACGATGCACGCGCTTGGCGTGCTGGAGCTCGTAATTCCCGAATTCCACGGCATCGATGCGCTCGTCATTCGCGACTCTTATCATCGCTACACAGTGGACGAACACACGTTTCTCGTCATCGACAACGTGCACGCCCTGCGCCAGCCCGCGCGCGACTGGGAAAAGCGGTTCGCCACGCTTCTGCCGGAGATCGACCGTCTCGACCTCTTCATGCTGGCGCTGCTGATGCACGATACCGGTAAAGCGCGGCGCACCGGCGACCATTGCGTGCAAAGCGTCGAGCTCGCCGAGAGCCTCTTTGCGCGTCTCGATTTCGATCCGGAAGAGCGCGAGACCGTGCGCCGCATCATACGGAACCACCTCGCAATGTCATCGACGCTGCGCCGCGACATTTTTGATCCGGAAAGCGTGCGGACATTCGGCGAAAAAGTCGGCAGCCAGGCGCAGCTAAAGATGCTGACGCTGCTTACGTATGCGGACATCAAATCGGTTGCGCCGGAAGCGCTCACTCCCTGGAAGGCTGAGAATCTCTGGCAGCTTTACATCGCCACGTCGAACTTTCTCGACCGCAGCGTGGATGAAGAGCGCTATCACGTTGAATCCGACACCGGCCTGCTGAACCGTATCCTCGCGCTCATCCCTAACCGCAGTGAGGAACTGAAGGCATTCCTGGAAGGGCTGCCGCAGCGGTATCTGCAGACGCGTCTGCCGGACCAGATACGCAATCATTTCCAGATGACGCTTGAGCTTCCCAGCGAGCCGGTTCAGCTTTCCTGCCGCGCGCTGCGCCAGTTGAACGAAATCACGCTTATCACAGCCGACCGCCCCATGCTGTTTGCCGACATGGCCGGCGTCCTTTCGGCGTGGGGCATGAATATTGTCAAGGCCGATGCTTTTTCCAACAGCGCCGGCATCATTGTCGATACCTTCCAGTTCACGGATCCCTTCCAGACACTGGAACTGAACCCTTCAGAATTGGACCGTTTTCTCAAGAGCATCCGCGACGTTATTTCTCAGAAAGTGCCGCTGCAAACGCTGCTGAGAGCGCGCAGTCATGCAAATCGTCGCAACAATGCGAAGGTGAAAGCAGAAACACGCGTCTCATTCGATAATGAGTCCTCAACGCACAGCACTCTGCTGCAGGTCGTCGCGCAGGACACGCCCGGCCTGCTGCGCGAGCTGGCTAGCTCCTTTGCTGCATGTCAGTGCAATATTGAGGTAGCGCTGATTGACACTGAAGGCGAGACCGCCATCGACGTCTTCTATCTCACTTCGCAGGGCAAGAAATTAACTGCGGGACAGCAGGAAAATCTCTCCGCTGCGCTGACGCAGGCCCTCGAAACTCTGCGGCATTAAATTCTTTATCTAAAAACGGATTAAAGCTCAGTATTATTCCGGGGAAGCAGCGATAGCTGATACCCAGATCTCATTGAGACCTGGGTATCCATTTTGCGGGTCCGACATTACTGCGGCTGTTGTGGCTGCTGCGGTTGCGTTGGCTGCGATGGCAGGGGTTGAGCCTGCGGACGGTTCTGTGGTTCCGGCGTGGGCTGCTGTTGCTGCTGTTGCAGGTTCTGCTGCTGTGCCGGCAGCACTACTTCGGGCAACTGCTTTGCCGGCTCAAGACCGGGGATCGTCGGTTTCTGGGTGACGGTTCCTGTTGCAGCGTCGGCGATGCTGATGCCGTAGCGGTCGAGCGTGTTGGAAAGTATCTGGGCCAGTGAGGCGCGATCTGTTGCGTATTTCGCAGTCGCGGAAATAACGTTGTTCTCCGCGGTGGCGAGGTTACGCTCCTGCTGCAAAACGTTGGCCGTTGTTGAAGCTCCGAGCTTGTACTTTTTCTGTTCCGCGTCGAGGCTCTGGGAGGCATACTCACGCGCGGCGAGAGCTGCCTGAACAGCGGCGCGATCATTGGTCAGAGCAAACTGGCTGTTGATGACGTTCATGCGCGTCTGAACATAGAGCTGCGCAAGACGCAGCTCTGCCTGACGGAACTCCAGCATGGCGCGTGCCTGCTCGGCCTGATTAATCCGGTTCCGGATGGGAACGCTGAGGCTAAAGCCTACCCCCTTATCCGGACCGCTGCTATTGAATAAACGTCCGAAGGCGTCGGAATATCCTCCAATGCTGGGGACGCTGCCCGGGGGGCACGGTTGGAGCGGTCCGCCGAAATTCGGATTGCAGTTCAGGAATGGGCTCTGCGTTCCACCCAAACCCGAGGCACCATAAAAGCCGTAAACATCCAGCGTGGGCAGAAGGCCATTTTTGACGCCCTTAAGCGTGATCTCGTTATTTTTGACTGCGAGAACTGCCTGCTCGATCTGCGGGCTGTTGGCGTCGGCCTGACGCACCAGATCCTCGACCGACATATGCTCTTCCGGCGTTTCGATGAGGCTCACACGGTCTGTCGGAATAACAGAAGCGTTGGTAAGCGCTGGATCGTCAAGATTACGGGCGATGGCCTGCTTCATCACAAGCTGCTGGTATTCAAGCGTACTCTGCGATGCGATGAGCGCCTGCTTATCGCTGGCCACCTGGCTGTCGGCATTTACGACATCCAGGGGGGCGAGGGTGCCAATCTGTAACTGCTTGCGGTTGTCGGAGGCGAGCTGCGTGGACTGCGCCAGTGCGCGAGTCTTTGCCTGATAATCTTCGTAGGCGCTGACGAGACCCCAGTAGATGTTCTCGACCTGATTAATGGTGTAGAGCAGCTGCTGGCGGAAGGCTGAGTCCGTAATGCGGCGGTTGTTCTTAGCCTCGACCATGAATCGGTCATTGATGCCGATGCAGCAGCCATTCAGCAGATGCTGCGTGAGCTTCAATTGGAAGCTGCTCTGTAAAACCGGGCTGTAATTGCTGCGCTGGTTGTTCGACGTGACATAGCTGTTATTGAAGGTCAGATTCATCGCTGTTCCAGTCACGAATCCCTGGTTATAAGCGAAGTTGTATTGGTTCTGGTTCTGATTCAAAGTGTTGGTGCCAGTCAGGAACGTAGTGGTCTGCGGTGTAATGGCGCGCTCCAGCTGAATGGTGCCTGTAAGTGTGGGATCCAGCTGTTCAGGAGTGGGACCGCCGCCATTGGTGGTTCCAGTAATACCGGCTGCCCCTGAAGCTGCGCCGCCTGCGCTGGCCGTTGTGCCGCCAGGCCCCCCGCCTGTGGAAGCAGAGACCGTGGACGTAGTGCCGCCGACAGTGCCGGTAACCAGGCCGCTGGGAACGCCGAGGAAGAGGCCGCCTGCTTTGGTGCGCAGAATATCGGTATCGGCTACATCAAGGTTGTAGCGCTGGATAGCGATGTCGTAGTTGTTCTCGAGCGCGAGAAGCACGGCATCAGCCAAACTGAGATAAATCTTGCCGTCCTTTACCAGATCGTCGAGGCGCATGGTATTGGTGAAACGCGGCACCTCGGCCGTCATGGGCGAATATGGAGCCAACGGCTTCGGCCAATAACTGCGCGGCTTCGAGTAATCATGGCTGGTCGGGCGCATGTACAGCGGTTGCGTGAAGTTAGGCGCCGGCTCGGGCGGAAGTCCCTGCAGCGCCGGATCGAGGTTGGCCGGATTTCCCTGCTGGGTTCCCGCCTGCGCGGTGTTCGGTTGCTGGGTAGCTGGCTGCTGGCTCGGTTGCTGGCCGAGGGCCCATGATGGGGCAGTGCTGGCCAGGGTGATCGCAATGGCCGCAGCAGCACGCAGTTTCAAAAAGAACGCGCCTTTCGGCTTCAACACATCGCGGCGTTCGCTAAACAATTCCATTCGCCTCTCCATCCAATTGCAGCGTTGGCAGCGGCGTTTTCAGACGCGGCTGGCTTCCTCATATGCGCCTTCTCGCTGCCTGAAGACACACTGGTTGATGGTTATGTAACTTTGACCGTTACTCTCCGTCTATACGCTCTTCATCCCGGCTTCGTTCCGTGGATTCGACAGACATGTCGTAGAAAACAGACGCAAAATCACCACCATGACAGGAAAAACTGAGTATATCGCAGGCAGACCCCGCCTGTTTCGCAGCCGACCGCAGGTCGTTTCGCAAGCCGTGGCCCCTTTTCCCAAGTTCCCTGCCCTAAATCCTTCCCTGAAGTGAATGTCAGAGAGTAGATGTTTTATCCTCGCGGTTGGACGCTCTAAATGACTGAAAAATTTCAGGTGGGGTCGGGATGGAAGCTGGTGCTGACCTATGACGGCACAGATTTCCACGGCTGGCAGGTGCAGCCGGGCCTGGAAACCATACAGGGAACGCTGGCCGATGCCATCGAGCGCATCACCGGTGAACGCGTTCTGCCGCAGGGCAGCGGGCGCACCGATGCGGGTGTGCATGCTCTGGGACAGGTGGCCAGCTTTGCGCTGGTCGCTCCCATCCCGGCGACAAATTTCCACAGAGCGCTCAACCGTGCCCTGCCTGCTTCGATTCGCGTTCTGGAAGCGACAAGAGTTTCACCGGATTTTCATGCAAGACATAAAGCCGTTGGTAAGAGGTATGAATACCGCATCTTCCGCGGAGAGATTTGCCCACCGTGGATTGCACGGTATGTCTATGCCCTGAACTGGCCTCTGAATATGGAGGCTATGCGAGAAGCGGCTGCTGCCGTAGTTGGGGAGCATGATTTTGCTTCGTTCGCTGCGAGCGATCCGGACCTGTCGCAGCGGTCGGCTACGGACGAGGATATCTCCACGGTGAAGACGATTTTTTCTTCGTCATGGGACTATGCAGGGCCGGACTTACTGGTATATCGGGTGCATGGATCGGGGTTTCTGCACCATATGGTGCGGAACCTGGTGGGAACTTTCCTGGATGTTGGACGGGGACAGGTTGCTGCCGCAGATTTGAGGCGGATTCTGGAAGCGCGCTCACGTACCGCGGCCGGAGCCACGGCTCCGGCGCGCGGATTGTTTCTGGTTTCGGTGGATTATTAAATGTCCTGAGTCTGAATTTATTTGCATAAACAGAGAGACTGTAGGCCATGTAGATCATTGAAAGCAGGTTCTTCGCTCCACTCAGGATGACAGCTTTTTATGCTGTAAATTTCAGACTCAGAACACCAGCTCAGACGCGGACCGGCTCTGTGTTCCAGATGCGGGCGTTCCCTCCCCCATTTGGAAAGATTTCACGCAAACACATGGGTCGGCGCTGGTTCTGGACTGCGCTGTAGATCGTTTCACTCGAGCGCAGGCCGAGCATTCTTTTTCTGATGGTGAATGTTCGGTACTGCACGGTAACGACTTCCTGCAGATAGAAGGTCCAGTTGCCAGTGGCATCGCGCAGGCCAAAGACATTTCCTTCGCCGATAAGGCTGCGGATTTCGAGGTTTCCTCGCGCTGAGGTCTTCAGATAATTCAAATAGACCTGGAGATCGGGATTGTTCTGTAAGTCTGCTAAATACTGTCCCTTGTTGGCCTCGCCGCGAACAGGCGTGTTGGGCGAGTAGCGGTCGAAGAGAATCTGCCAGTGGCGGATGCTGTTCGGGTCCTGCTTTGGGTTAGCGGTGTAATCGCGGTTGCTGTCGAATCCGGCGTGATACACGGTGGGCGAGTCAGTCGGCCCTTTGACAAAAATGCTGCAGCCGGTGAGCGCACTGGTAAAGAAAATGGATGGATTGGGCAGGTCGCGCGGCATCTGGTCCGCCTTCAAAATTCTCATTTTGGTTACGCGGTCCTCCCACCAGGGGAGATACCAGATGGGCAGCAGGTCCTGCTTCTGCGCCTGGGTAAGCTGATTACCGTTATAGCAATGCAGAGCGTAGCTGTCTCCACCGGTGTGCGCGAGATTGGCATAGGCAATTTTGTGCTCGGCCAGACTCATGGTCACCTGTCCGTCCACCTGGCGCTTCTGCCCTTGAAAGACGTTTTCGCGCGAGTAGAACGCGGGGTTGGACTGGTCGGGCAGCTGAAACTGCGAGTACTGGCTGCTGGGCGAAACCCAATACTTCTTCAAAAACGATAGAGGAGCATTGCGCAACAACTTCAGTTCATTGGAGAGGGGCATTTCCGGTCGAGTTCTCTTTCTCTGAATTAGGGTACAGATATCCATCTGCCATCCGGCTCAGGACCGAATGGTTTTGGCTGGGGGAAATGTATGGAGAATTTTGCCGCACCATTCTTCCATTCATGAGCGGCTTTCGCAACGTTGAAAGCAAACGGGTGCTGGTGCCCCCACATCTTTGAAAAGGTGTTGGCTTTAAAGCTTTATATACTGCGGCAAGTGACTCTCCTTGTCGCCATCTTCACAGCGCTTTTCGGACTTGCCTTCGGCAGCTTTCTGAATGTCTGCATCTCGCGCCTGCCAAGACATGAGTCGATTGTCCGGCCTCGCTCGCGATGCCCGGCGTGCGGAGAATCCGTCTGGGCACGAGACAATCTGCCGGTTCTGGGATGGATCCTGCTCCGCGGACGTTGCCGTCACTGCCGCTGGCGTATTCCTCTGCGCTACCCACTGGTCGAATTAGCAACGGCCGCTCTCTTTTTGCTGATTTATCTCACTTTTGACCTGACGCTGAAAGGCATTGGAATGACTGTTCTCTGTTTTTTTCTTCTCGGACTTGCCGTAATGGACGCCGAGACCTTGCTGCTTCCGAATGCCTTTACCTTGCCAGGGATTGCGCTCGGAATCGCGTATTTTGGATTGCGCGGGGGCTGGCGCGACGCGCTAGCATCTGCCGGATGGGCGCTGGCGGCGGCGCTGCTGATCGTACTGATACGCGGAGCGTATTGGCTGGTCCGCAGGGAGGAAGGTATGGGACTGGGCGATGCGAAGCTGCTGGCTATGATTGCTGCATGGCAGGGAGCTTTGCCAGCTCTTCTTGCCCTGTTTTTAGGAGTGTTGGCGGCGGCAGCCTTTGGGCTTGTCTGGATGGGTCTGAGAAAAGGCAGTGGAATGCGGTCCCTGAGGCTTCCGTTTGGATCATTTCTGTGCGCGGCTGCGATTTACGTGATTTTTCAGGGCGAACCAATCCTCAAGTGGTACTTACAGTTTTTCCGCTAAATTATGGCTTGGCCGAGGCTTTCAATTCCCGCAAGGCTTTATTGGCTTCTTTGGCTTTAGGGCCATCCGGCAATGCTGCCAGATAAAGCTGATAATTCTGCACTGCTTCGTCGCGGTGATTCATGTGCCGTGCGGCTTCGGCCAGATAGAAAACCGCATCGGCATTTTCCGGGTCGGCCTGCGTGGCTTCCTTAAAACGGGCATATGCGCCTTTGTAATCCTCGCGGTTCAGGTAAAACTGGCCAACATGGATATCATCAGCCGCCAGTTTAGGGTCGTGGATCACCCCGCCTGCGCCATCCGAAATACGGCTGTCCCGGTCCCCTTCAAGATCGAGGCTTTCCATCTGCTTGCTTCGACTGGAACTTTCGCCTGCTGCGACTGACGGCGCTGGCTGTGCAGCTTCTGCATCGCGCGCTCTGGCTGCTGCGGCTGCTTTTTCTGAAATATCTTCAGGAAAAGGATTGTCTTCCTCTGTGGATTTCTTCTGCTGCTTCGCGTTCGGAGCAGTCTGCAACGCCGGAGTGTTGTCAGCCATGTTTGACTGTGGGCAGGTACTGCTGGCTTTCCACGGACCTTTATTTCCTTTCGTGGCCTGTCCGCTGCAGTTCTTGTCCGGCTGCGTGGCCGGAGCCTGCGGGGGAGGAGGGGGAGATGCGTAGGGATCAGATTGCTGCTTTTGCTGCTGCGCGAATGCTGCCGGAAGACAAAGAGCGAAGGAAAGAACCGGAATAAAAATCAGCCGCCGCACGAAAACTTCTCCTCTTATTGTAGACGCGATCTACAGGTAAAAGGAGCAGATAAATGCATGCGGAAAGATCAGAGAATCTGTTCCATAAAGACGTTCGCGCGCTTGTACGGCGACGGCTCAACTTTGGCTGGATCCAAATGCCGGAAACCGAGCGATTCGTAAACATGAATGGCGTTCATAAGTTTGCTATTGGTTTCAAGCGTCAGCTTGTGCGCACCGAGTAATCGCGCCTCCTGAATCACGTGCGCCAGCATGGCCTTGCCAATGCCGAGATTGCGATGCGACTCATCGACAGCCATCTTTGCGACCTCATACGACTGCGGCCCGGTGGCGATCAGGGCGCAACAACCGACGATCTTGTCGTCAAGCATGGCGAAGTAGATATGCCCGCCGGATTTAAGGATGTACTTCTCCGGATCATTCAGCGTGAGGCGATCCTTTTCTTCGAGGGCGAAATACTTGGCGATCCACTGCTCGTTGAGCGCGCGAAAAGCTTCGCCGTCGCCGGGATAATACTGCCGAAAGGTGATCTGCATGAGGGCCTGCATGAGTCTCGCTCCTTTGATTGTTATTTAGTCACCGCCCGAATAAGATGTCCAATATATTGTTTGTCTTTATTCAGATGAAATGGATATAGCTGACATTGAACTGCGCCATCTCCGTTACTTTGTCGCAGTGGCTGAAGAGCTGCACTTTGGCCGCGCGGCGCAACGCCTGCACATGGCCCAGCCCCCGCTGTCGCAGCAGATTCGCAAGCTGGAAGAGGCTGTCGGACATCCTCTGCTGCTGCGGACTTCGCGTCATGTGCGATTGACGGCAGCTGGAGAAGAACTGCTTAAGCGGGCGCAGCAGACTTTGCGCAAAGTGGCTGAAGATGTCCAGAGCACGCGGCGTATCGGGCGCGGCGAAGTCGGCACGTTAACGGTTGGATTTATAGCGTCGGCGATGCTGACAGTGCTGCCGCGCATGCTGAGCGAATACCGCAACCGCTTCCCTGAAGTGGAGCTGCGGCTGCGCGAGTTCTACACAGCCGGGCTGCTGCGCGCGCTTCGTGAGGGCACAGCCGACATCGGATTCACACGCGACGCCGGCGAAGAAGACACCCTGCATACAGAGATTCTGCTGCCGGAAGCTTACATTGCCATTGTTTCCGCGCAACATCCGCTGTCTGCGAAGGCTTCAACCCGGATCGATGAGTTACGTAACGAGCCTTTCGTTCTCTTCTCGCCGGATGTGGGACGAAATGCCTGGGAAAAAGTGATGCGTTTGTGCCAGCAGGGTGGCTTTCGGCCTCGGATTGTGCAGGAGGCTCCGCATTGGCTGACGATCCTGCGGCTGGTTGGCACTGGACTCGGCGTGACCATCGCTCCGGCGTGCGTGGAGCGAATCGCTGATCCCGAAGTGCGCTGCCTGAAGATCCGCAATGCAAAGGTCTTCAGCCATCTGGAACTTGCCTATCGCGCCGAGACGCTGACCGAACTCGAAGAAAATTTTCTATCGCTTGCGCGGAAGACATTTCAGCATTAAGCAGGTGACAAAACTCAGTTCGATGCAGATGCTAAGTGCGTTATACTCGGCTCAATCCTTACTCACTTATGGGCCTGATTATCCGTTCTTCTGCCATTCATGCAGCTGGTTGCTATACGACTGCTCCGATCAAAAAAGGCACCCGCGTCGTTGAGTACACAGGACCGCGCATCAGCAAAGAAGAAGCCGATGAGAAATACCAGAACTCGCCTACAACGTATCTGTTCGGCCTCGGTGACGGCTCGCAGGTGATCGACGGCTTCGGCACGGCCATGTTTATCAACCACTCCTGCGACCCGAACTGCGAGAGCGATGAGATTCGCGGCCGCGTCTGGATCACAGCGATTCGCGACATTGCTGCCGGTGAAGAGCTGACTTATGACTACTGCCTTTATGACGGCGAAGGCGAGGAAGCTACCTGCAACTGTGGCGCTGCAAACTGTCGCAGAACGATGTACTCAGCCGAAGAAATAAAGAAGCGGAATCGGCAAAAACGTTCTCGGAAGTAGTGCTCTTTATGAAACACCCCCTCCTTCGATTTGTACGGAGATCGTTTGTTTTCAGTGAGTTACAGCGTTCGCCGTGTACGGAGATCGTTTGTTTTCAAATACTTAGATTAATTATTAGTGTAAATGATTTGTTTTGTTCGTGTGGCATGTGTTTTACAGTTACTTAACTAGTTTGAGATTCTTCGTCGCGTTGCTCCTCAGAATGACGGATTACTGCTACTCGCGTGACGCTCAGCAATAGAAAAGGCATGGCCAATGGGCCATGCCTTTTTCTTGATCTGTCTTGATTATAACATACACTCATTCTGCTCGCGGGGATTGTGGCCACGAGCCTGAGCGTAGTGTTCCGGTTCAGGACTTCTGCGCGGAGACAGAGCTTACGCTGATGGTGTCGCCTTCGACGGTGCCGGTTACGGTGACATTTTCGCCGGCCAGGTTTTTCACGGCTGCGTCCTCGCCTTTGAGTTTGTAGACCTTTCCATTGCTCACCAGCACCGGGGCGGAACCGCCTTTCATGCAGCTCTTGATGCATTTGGTGGCAGCCGCGCTGGGCGAGCTATGCTGGGCGCCGCAATGCGCATCACTGATGAAGCCATTGACGGTGGTATTCGACTGCGCTGAGAGTCCGGCAACGCCGAAGATCAGAAAACCTGCAATTGCAACGGGTTTGATTCGCATAGCGCTATTCCTCGCTGTGGATTTTTGTCCGACCGAATAATAGAACAAGAAGCGTGGACTGCGCACGAGTCTGCGGGCGAATCGCTTTGAATAGATGAAAA
>DATGMQ010000019.1:0-53618 GCA_035293545.1 Alloacidobacterium sp.
CGGGCCTCGTTGAGCGCTCCGCCCGTGTTGTCATTGGTCTGTAGCGCTTGGCGGTATTCCGGGATCGCTCGGTCGCGCTGGCCGGTCACATCGAAGATTTTGCCGATCTGGATGTGGCTCCAGACCTCGGTCCATTTGGGATCGTCGTCACCCCGCAGCGCATCGCGATAGGCATTAATCGATGCCTGATAGTTGCGCATGGAGAAGAGCACTTCGCCGATGCGGTAACTGGCCAGTGAGCTGTTCGGATTGGCCTTCAACGCGTTCTGGTATTCGGCCAGCCCGCCCGGATTATCCCCCTGGGCCACGAGTTGCTGGCCGCGCAGAATGTGGACGCGCACCTGCATGTCGGGCGAGTTCTTGAGGATCCAGTTGTCCGGATCGATGGTGATGTGACGGGGCCGCCCGAAGGTATCGACCACGAACTGCGAATCCGAGCCGACGACATCAACGCGGCGAATTTCGGTTTTGCCGTCGGTCTCGATGCGCAGCTCAACCGGCATGTTGAAGAGATCGAGGTCCTGCTGGATTTCGCCGATGGTGCGGAAGCCTTTGTTGTTGCCCAAGCGGTAGACGGCATATTTATTGGTGAACTGCGGCGCCCCCGTGCCGTCCAGCCATTGCGCGTAAAAGGGCGTGAGCTGCTGCTGCGATTGGGCTTCAGCCAGCTTTTCAAAGTCGCTGGTTTTGATGGACTTGTCTGTAAATTGTGAAAGCGTCGCGCGAAGTACTTTAGTAAAGCTGTCCTGACCAACTTCCCAGCGCAACATGTGAAAAACTAAAGCGCCTTTATCAAGCGTCATTGACTGAAACTGCGGCGAAAATGGCGCAAGACGGCCTGCGCTGGTCAGCGGAATTGTGTCATAGGCAAGCGCTCCAGCCGATATATCCTGAATGGCTCCGTTCAGGGCGCTCCGTCCTGCGGCATCTTCGAGGTACATCAGCTCGCCATAGCGCGCCATGCCGTTCGTGATCCAGGCATCGTTCAGCGTTGCCGGACTGATCTCGCTGCCCCACCATTGATGTGCAATCGTATTGGCAAGCAGCCGCGCATCGCCCATTCCAGTCCCGATGTGCGACCCGCCAACGGCGGCGATTTCAGGCGCCCAGGCAGCTGGAACAGTATCGGCAGGCAGCTCGACGATGTTCAGCTGGGTCGATTCAGGTACGCCGAAGGTGCTGGTGAAGTAGGCGAATTCGCGCAGCGCGGTCTGGCCGTAATCCTGCGCAGATTGTTTGTGCGCATCGGTGGTGTAGACATGGATATTCGGCGCAGCAGCAACCGGAGGCGAGAATTTACCGGCAATAATGGTCCCGGGAAATCCAGGCCTGGCCCAGTGGAAGTTGTACTGCTCGCCTCCGGTCGCAGGAGAAGAGTTGGTCGGTCCACTTCCTATGACCTTGTAACCTGCAGGCAAGGTGATGTGAATGTCTGCGGTAAAGCGGTCGGTCATGTAGCCGACCATAGGAAACCAGCGTCCGGCGTAGAACAGGTAAGTAATGGGATCGCCGACCTGCGCCAGCTTCAGTCCTTCAACCGGACTGCCGGCGTCACCATCAAGCACACCATCATACGTAAAGATATAGGTGTACTGCTGACCTTTGACCAGCGGAGTTGTTGGCGTGACGATGACGGTCGCATTCGGGCCACGCTCGCCGCTTAACGGGAGATTTGCCGTCGTTGTGACTTTCTCAACCTTGAGCGCGCCGTGCAATTCGAAAATCGCTGTATCGGTATTATCGAGCGCAGTGAAGGTGACCTGCGCGGTAGCGGAGAGCTTGTGATCGGCAGGGCTCAACTGGGCATTGATGGTATAGCCGGTGATGTCGATGGCCGGTTTCTGCTGCTGAGCTAAAAGCGTTCCTGCAGCCGCAAGCACTATTCCAAGACAAAACAATTTTGTAATTCGCATCTTCATCGTGCCGGACCCATTAACTCTACTGTGATGCTGGCTGCCTGTTCAATCGCACTTTTCTCCGCATGCAGCGAAGCTCCCACCTCTGCCAGATCGGCCTCCATGCCGCTGCGCACGGAATCATCATGCAGCAGCTTCTGAAGGTGTGAGACGACGTTTTGAGCGGTAAAGTCGCTCTGGATCAGTTCGGGAACAACTTCGCGTCCGGCAATCAGGTTGACCATGGCCACGTGCGGGACCTTCACTATCCGCTTTGCAACAGCATACGTCAATCCGGAAACGCGATAGACCACAATAAAAGGATTGCCGATCAGAGCGGCTTCGACAGTCGCTGTGCCGCTGGCTACAACACTCGCGCGCGCATGATGCAGCGCGGCGCGCGCATCATGGACAAGCGTAATGCGCGGGCCGCCTGCAGGCAGCATAGAACGAACATGATCTACATATTCCGGCTTGAGCGTAGGGGCGAGCGGCAGAAGGAATTCAACAGGTTCGTGCAGTTGTCTTGCGGCTTCGATCATCTCCGGAAGGTTGAGGCGAATCTCCTTAAAACGGCTTCCCGGCAGCAGACCCACCCAAGGTTTGGACGGGTCGAGATGGTATTGGTCAGCAAAGTCTTTTCGTGAGATGGAAGGCAGCGGAACCTCAGCCAGCGGATGGCCCACAAATCTAGCGTTGACGCCGTGCTCGCGATAGAAGGATTCCTCAAAAGGGAAGATGACGAGCATGCGATCCACATAGCGCTGTACGCGGCGAATGCGGTACTTCTTCCACGCCCAGAGCTGAGGACTGACGAAATAGATGACTGGAATCCCGAGCCTGTGGAGAGTACGCGCAAGCGAGAGGTTTACATCAGGAAAGTCAATGAGGATGGCCGCATCTGGTCGCTCTTTAGCGATGCTGGTTTTGAGCCTGCGGTACTCACCATAGATGTGCGGGATGTGCCGGATGATCTCGGTAATGCCCATGACGGCTACATCTTCAGCTCGGACGATGCGCCGGAAGCCCAGCGCTTCCATGCGCTGCCCCCCGAGGCCGAAGAAGCCGGCGTCTGGAATGAGCCTTCGGATAGCAGGGATAAGCTGCGCGGCGTAGTGCTCTCCACTGGCCTCGCCGGCGGAGAGGAAGATTTTTGGTCGGGCCATGCTTGCTTAGTCGGTCCCCACGGCAAGACTGGTATTCAGCGATGACAGAGCTTCAGGCAATTCCTGATCCTTATATTGCAGCTGATAAAGCTTCCAGTAAATGCCGCGCTGCGCCAGCAGTTCCTGATGTGTGCCCATCTCGCGAAGCTGGCCTTTGTGCATGACAAGAATTACATCTGCTCGTTGTACGGTTGAGAGCCGATGCGCAATGACAACTGACGTGCGGCCTTCGATCATGCGCTCGAGGGCAAGGCGCACACGCATCTCGGTTTCTGTATCGACACTCGACGTGGCTTCGTCGAGAATAAGAATGCCGGGATCGTGCGCCAAAGCCCGGGCGAAGTTGATGAGTTGCTTCTGGCCGGTAGAAAGTCCATTGCCGCGCTCGCGAACGGGTTCTGCAAAGCCTTCGGGCAGCGACTCGATAAAGTCGCGGACATTGACCTCGTCGGCTGCTTCTTCGAGGCGCGCGTCAGAAATCCAGTGCGAGCCGAGGCGGATGTTGTCCGCGATTGTCCCGGTAAAGAGCACCGGGTCCTGAAGGACGACGCCGAAGCGCTGACGTAATTTTTTGAGGTCGTGTTCTCGCACATCCACGCCGTCAACAAAAATGCTGCCGTGCTGGATGTCATAAAAACGCATCATCAGGCTGATGATGGTGGTCTTACCGGCCCCGGTGTGACCGACAATGGCTGCTGTTTGGTTCGGTTCGATGGTGAAGGAGACACCGCGCAGGATCCATTCTATGTTGTCCATAGCGGCCAGTTCTGTGGCGCTACATCGGGCGATACATGCTTTTTGGGCCTCGTCGAGGCGCTGATACGTGAACCAGACGTTCTGGAACTCGATGCGTCCTGAGTTGTCGCCTGTTTTAGGATGCGCAGGGGAGACAATCTCCGGTGCAGTATCGAGCAGCTTAAAAATGCGCTCGCTGGCGGCCATCGCAGCTTGCAAAATGTTGTATTTTTCGCTTAGGTCCTGAATGGGGCGAAAGAAGCGCTGCGCGTACTGCATGAAGGCCACGAGCACACCAAGAGTAACGGATGCGTGCAGAACGCCGTATCCGCCGCGCCAGATGACGATAGCGATAGCGATGGAGCTGAGAATTTCAACCGCCGGGTAATAAAGCGCATAAGCGAGAATCGCGTCTTTGAATGCCTCCATGTGCTGCTTGTTGACGGCCCTGAATTCCCCGAAAGACCGCTTCTGACGATTAAAGAGCTGCACAACCGTCATGCCGCTGATGTGTTCCTGCGTGTAAGAATTAATCCGGGCAATCGCGGTGCGGATACGACGGTAGGAGTCGCGCACATGTTTGCGAAAAATGCGTGTGACCAGCAGGATCAGCGGCAGCACGGCAAAGGAAAGCAGTGCCAGCCACCAACTCATGCGCAGCATCACGATGACGATTCCGGCGAGCACGAAGACATCTTCAAAGATGGCGAAGACGCCGGAGGTAAACATTTCGTTCAGCGCGTCCACGTCGCTGGTAAGACGGGTGACCAGGCGTCCAACCGGGTTGCGGTCGTAATACCCGATGTGCATGTGCTGCAGGTGCCGGAAGATCTGACTGCGCATGTCGAACATGACCTTCTGGCCGGTCCACTGCATCAGGTAGGTCTGGACGAATTCCAGAAAATAGCTCAGCACAAGCGAAGCAAGATACAGTCCCGCCAATTGGGAGATGCCGGTAACTGCATTGTCGCTGAGATGACGCGCAAGCCAGGAACTCTTGGTGGTGCTCTGCGTCATGTAGCGGTCAACGGCAACCTTTGTTAGATACGGCCCAAGAACGTCTGAGCCGGCCTTAATGAGAATCGCAATCAGTGAGGTGATCGCCGCGAACTTGTAAGGGTAAAGGTAGCGAATAAGGCGGCGCATAAGGCGGCCGTCGTATGCTTTGCCGACGATCTCGTCTTCCTGCTGCTGGGCTTGCTTCGATTTCTTCTGCTCGGCCATGCGCTCCTGACTCTATTTTACGGATTGGCAAAATCTCTGGCTCTCAATCGATAAAGCACATGCCGTCTTAATAGATGACCTTCGGGCAGATTCGGATGATTAAAGCTTTCGGCTGGATCGAAGGTCATGCCAATCTTTTCCATAACACGTCGAGAGCGCAGGTTCTGTTCGGCGGTAAAAGACACAATGGAGTCCAGCTTTAAGGTATCGAAGGCGTAGGCGGTAACCGCTCTCGCTCCTTCTGTGGCGAATCCCAGTCCCCAGGCGTGAGCGGCAAGACGCCAGCCAATTTCCACGCAAGGCGTGAAATGCGCCTGGAAATTCGGCACGGAAAGTCCGATAAAGCCTATGAATCTGTGATCGGATTTCAGCTCGACGGCGCATAATCCGAAGCCGCGCTGGGTAAAGGCTGCTTCAATTCGTTCGATGAGGTTGTCGCTCTCTTCCCGTGTCATCAGCCTGGGCAAGAACTCCATGACTCGCGCATCGGCATGCATTGCCGCAAAGGGCTCCCGGTCCGAGTCCTGCCAGCGGCGCAGAACAAGCCGGTTGGTTTTAAGGATCGTCTGGGGAAAATCGCTCACAATGAGAAAATAGTAGATAGACACGCTTATGAATACCCTCGGTATTTATATTTCTGTGCCGTTCTGCCGCTCGAAGTGCACCTACTGCAACTTCGCCTCCGGGGTATTTCCGTCGAGTTACATGGAGCGGTATGTCGAACGGGTATGTGAGGACCTGAGAGTGGCTGTAAGTCGATTTCCAGGAATTCCCCGCATGGTCGACACGGTTTATCTGGGAGGAGGCACGCCGAGCCTCCTGCCTCCTGATCTTCTGAAAACGCTGTTCGGCACGATTCGCGAGCATTTTCTGATAGTTAAGGGCGCTGAAATTACCATTGAGTGTGCTCCGGGCCAAGTGGCCAACGAGGCCCTCGATGCGATGACCGAATCTGGCGTAAACCGCATCAGTTTCGGGGTGCAGTCCTTTATCGATCAGGAGGCAAAGGCGACAGGCCGTTTGCATACACGGGCCATTGCGCTTGAGGACATCCGGCGCATGCGGAAGGCAGGTATCCGGCACGTCAACGCCGACCTGATTGCGGGATTACCGCACCAGACAGCCGCTTCATGGCATGAATCCTTAGCTGTTCTGGTGGATTCCGGCGTCGATCATGCCAGCATTTACATGTTGGAAGTGGATGATGATTCGCGTCTGGGACGTGAGGTACTGAATGGGGGAGCACGCTACTATGCTCCTGCAATTCCGTCCGATGATGCGATTGCCGATATGTATGCCGGCGCAGTCGACATGCTTACCGAAAACGGGTTGAAGCAGTACGAAATTTCCAATTTTGCCCATGCCGGATCAGAATCCGTTCACAACATGAAATATTGGCTGCGGCATCCATATCTGGGACTGGGCTTAGATGCTCATTCGATGCTGCGAATAGAGAATGGCGCAGCCATTCGTTTTGCTACGACCGATGATCTGCAAGCCTATCTCACAACTACGGGTTGGGATGACGCGCACATACTCACGCGTCAGGAAGAGCTTGAGGAAGCCTGGTTTCTCGGCCTCCGTGTGAGCTGCGGAATCAGTTTGCAGACGATGAAATCCGAATTCGGTAGGGAAGTGGCAGAGCCTTATATGCCAATCATTCAGGAGCTGATTGCAGACGGTTTTCTTGAAACAAATGCGGATCAAGTTTCGCTCACGCTTCGCGGACGCATGCTGTCAAACGAAGTCTTCGCCCGATTTTTGGATGTAGTGGAAACTGCCCAGCCCGCCACGGTGTAAAACAGAACCATGTCCACGAAAGCCGAACACCGCGAAGAGGCTTCCTCACAGCGTCCGGTTGATCTGATTGACCTTCGCAGCGATACCATAACCCGTCCCACGAAGGCCATGCGCGCCGCTATGGCTGCTGCCGAAGTAGGCGACGATGTGTACGGGGAAGACCCAACCGTAAACCTGCTCGAGGCCAGCGCCGCGCGTATTTTTGGCCGTGAGGCCGCTCTCTTCGTGCCTACAGGCACAATGGGAAACCAGATCGCCATCAAGCTGCACACACAGCCGGGGCAGGAAATCATCTGCGAGTCGCGCTCGCATATCGTCGATTGGGAAATGGCGATGGCCTCGGCTTTTTCCGGATGCCAGCTTCGCACCATAGCTGCCGAACGTGGCGTTGTGACGTGGAAGCTCATCGAGTCTGTCATCAAACGGCCTACTGTTCACAATGCTCCGACAGGGCTGATATCACTCGAAAACACGCACAACATGGCTGGCGGCACAGCCACGCCTCTCTCGGTGTTCGGAGAAATCTGGAATGGCGCTCGCGAAATGGGGATTCCACTGCACCTGGATGGCGCGCGCATTTTTAATGCATCGGTCGCGTTGAATGTTCCGGTTGCGGTACTCACCAGCGGCTTCAATACCGTGATGTTTTGCCTCTCAAAAGGCCTGTGCGCGCCGGTTGGATCAATGCTTGTCGGCAATCGCAAGGCCATCGAGCGCGCCCGCATGATCCGCAAGGCGCTCGGAGGCGGCATGCGACAGGCCGGAGTGCTGGCCGCAGCAGGGTTAATCGCGCTGGAAGAAATGCCGAAGCGGCTGGCCGAAGATCACGCCAATGCAAGATACATTGCCGAGCAACTGTCCGGTCTGCCGCAGATCAGGCTCGATCTCGCAACAGTCCAGACCAACATCATCATTTTTGCTTTGAAAGAAGAAGAAAAAGTAGAAGAGCTGGTCGCGCGTTTAAAACAACGCGGCGTTCTGTGCGGAACTGTCGGACGCGATTCGATCCGCCTTGTTACGCACCACGATGTGGACCGGGCCGCCTGCGAAGAAGCCGCGCGTATTGCGGTGGAAGAGATTGCGAAACTCTGATTAGCGGCCTAACTCGTGCCCGGTTCAATCAGCGTTTCAACCAGCAAGTTCGCCAGCCGGGTTTCATATTCATCAGCCGTCCAGCACGGTCACGCATCAGCATGTGATACATATCACGGCCGGTGCCCGAAGGCGGTCCGGTCATATCACGCGCTGATGTAGCTGACTTTATGCTGAACGAAGCAGAGAACCCAGGGCATAATCATCAGATCGTAGGCGCTGCAGCTTAAAAAAACAGGATTTTGCGAATGAGAAACTGCGTTTCTCATTCGCATTTCCGCAATACATCGTATTCTCAGATTCGCCGGCAACCCTGAAAATATAAAACAAGTACAGAACTGTATTGTTTTTGTGCAGTATGTATGCGTGTTTATAGGTCTTGTTCGCATCCGCACATAGAAACAATCTGCCCATGCTTGTTCTTGGAGCCACTTGCTTTGTAGCGGTCATGGTGCCGCACCCAGGCCATCGCATCCTGTCCAAACTCCTCTTCATCTCGTCCCTTAGGTGCCAGGTCGAGAAAATGGTAGGGAAGCAGCATGCCTTCGCCGCCGCGAGCATATTGCGAATAAGTATGGAAGACGTTCCCTTCCGAATCCTTATAGAAGACACTCGTGCCCGTTGCCTCGGCGCTTGGAAACCCGTTCGGTCCATAGTTGTAATCGAACCGTCCGTTCTTCATCTCCTCCTGAGTAAACGACACGCGATAGTCATAATTAAAATCGCTGCCATAAGACGATACCCATTTGAATCCCCAGCCCATCCGTTTTTTGAACGCATCGATTTTCCTGAACGGCGCCCGCGAAATGGCAAGAAAAGTAACGTCGCGCTCTGCCAGATGAATCGCGCTGCGATCAAAGTGATCTGCAGCCATCGAGCACCGCGGGCAGCCCTCTTCCCACTCCGGTCCAAACATAAAGTGATACACAATCAGCTGGCTCCGTCCCTCAAACAGGTCTGCCAGGCTCTCACTGCCATTTGGTCCGTCAAATACATAATCCTTGTCTACGCGCACCCACGGCAGCTCTCGCCGCTTGCGGCTCAGCTCATCCCGCAGCCGTGTCAGCTTCTTCTCTTCCGCCAGAAACGTTCTGCGCGCCTTAAGCCATTCTTCCTGCGAAACAACAACATGCTTCTCAGCAACTGCGGTCATTAGATTTTCCTCCGTAGAATTAAATATTGTCGTAATGGCGACTCACTGTGAGCGCCGCATCAGCTCTGCACCACCACCTGCCCGGGCAGCCTGCAATACTTTCAAGCAGGAAATCACAGCCCAGAAATCATAGGTTCGTTATTTGCTCTTTAGCCGTTGCTGAACACCGGCCTCAACATTGGTGAAAAAATTTGACCAGCCTCTATTCACATCCACACCAACCATCCGGTAGTGCGGGATCAAAACCCACTGCGCGATGCGAAAAATCAATGCGCGTGAGGCCCTTCGCTTCCTTTAGCCGGAAGATCACATGGTTTACAGCCGGAGCCGACATGAACATCGGTCCATGCAGTTCCGGCAACATCGGGGGCTTAATGGACTGTACTGTACCCCACCAGTGCCCGATGTTCTTTCCCAGATCGCGATACCACCGACCGCACGGCCACGTCTCCAGCTTCAGATTTGTGCAGCTCCTTGTTCGGACTCTCGTTCAACGGCCCCATATGTTCAAGAACCATCTCTCACACGATGTCAATGGTCGCGGCTATATCGATTTCGTGTACGATTTCAAGAATCTCTGCGGGCTGCTCCGATATCTTAGAGCTCATTTCATTTCCTTGTTTTCGCGAGCAATTTTCTCCATCATCTTTTGCTCGGCGCGCATCTTGATGCGGTCCAGCTGATGTGTCCAGAAGCGCTCATACACCTTTACCCAGTCGTGCACGGGCTTCAGTTCTTTCGCATTCAGACGATACAGGCGCATCTGTCCGCGCCTGCTCACCGTCACAACGCCAACTTTGCGCAACACACCCAGGTGCTTCGAGACCGCCGGCTGTGCCATCTTCAGTCGCAGCACTACATCACCTACAGCGTGCTCGCGGCCATCAGCCAGCATGCCGATAATCTCTCGTCGTCGCGGTTCGGCAATCGCGTTAAAAACATCTGTGGTCGTAGCAGCTCTCGCCATAAAAAGGACTATATATTCCTATATAAGAATATGTCAAGCCCTGGAACTAATAAAGAATTGAAGGAAGTGAGGAAAACAATCGTTTCGCAGTCAGGGCGCAGAGATATGAATCAATAGTCCACATGCATACGAACGCTGGGAACCCATACCGGTCCACGGTCGCGGTTGTAGCCCGGGTTGTCGATATAGTGCAACCCGAGCGCGAAGAAGACTCCGCGCCACGCATGCCAGTTGTAATAGCTCTCGACAATGTTCTCGCGCCCATAGTTGAGCCTCCCATCACCTAAGAGGAAGCCCAACCCGCCATAGCGCAGGTACTTTTGATGATCCTGCTTAATGGCATTTGAAACAAAAGCAATGCCGATCTTGTCTACCGGTCTGTGCCAGCGAATCCCTTGAAGATCGCCGCCGAGCTCGACCGTCTGGTCCACCTCTGTATACGCAAATGACTCATGCTGGCCTTCATTCCACCCAAAGCGGGTGAAGATGCGGAAATCTTCAGTAATCTCCTGCTCGTTGTTCCAGCCGAAGCCGTACTTCACTGCCCTGAAGTGCTCGTGCTTGTGGATGTCCGGCGTAGGATCTGTTCCATCCAGATATGCGTCCACTGCTTCGCGATACGTCCCCATATGCGCATGGTTCACGTAGCTCAGAATACGAACCACGCCTTTGCGCCCATGAATCAGCGATTTTCGCAGCTCAAATTCCATGTTCTGCCCGCTGGCCCGCGAAAACGCCCAGTCCAGATCGATCCCGTTCGCGACCGTAGGCATCGCGGCCAACCCATATCGAGCGCTCCAGCTGCGGTCGTCGTATTCTGCAATCGCAGCGATGGTGTAACCGCGCGTATCAGCGGCATAATCCCATGCGCCGTTGTTATCAACCGTCCAATTGGTGAATTGCAGGTGGCTGTCGCTGCCGACGGAGTTTATATCGAAAACATCCGGCATGCTCATCTTGCCAATGCGGAATTCGAACCGCCGCGCGGGAACCTGTGTTGCCAGCGAAAATGGGCCGCGATCAGCCTCGATCATTTCACTGGTGAGCCCAATTGTCTGATGAATCTCGCCGCGGGCCAGGTAGGGTTTGGAGCCGAGATTCGGATTACGGACTACGTCAACGTTGGTAAATCCGGCAAGACCCAGGGCCTGGCTCAACCCGCGTCCGCCGGAGCTCTCAAAGTCGACAATGAAATCCGTGTTGTAGCGCGTATCCCGATGCGGCTGATAACCAAGAAAGAGTGTGCCCAGCAATGAAGTCTTGTACTCGCCCGCCCCGTGCAGGCTGTTCGTTCCCTGGTAAGGCGAGTGAAACGACGGGTGCGCCTGAAAAATAATGTTCGTCTGGCCGGATATCCACCACGGCGCTGTCTGGCTGTGCGGAAATATCGTCACATCGGGAGCGTCAGGCGCTTCGCGTTCTTCTGGAGATACACCTGCAGCGCTCGACGGGCTGCGTTGCAGGTCTGCTTTAAATTGCGGCGCAGGAGCAGAAGGTAGCTGACTGTGGCCATGAAGCGCACACAGCGTCAGCATCAGAATTATCAGCAGCTTACGCAAAAGGATCTCCTCGAAAAATGACAAACTGATCATGACCTGCAAGTGTTGCAGCCGCGTTACAGAGAATAGGCATGGCCCCTAGTGTGAGCCCAGGGTAGAGAAGCAGCAGGAAGATATGTAGCAGATAGCTGCGCAACACCATGAGTGAGATGCGGACAAAAGGCCCAGTCTCTTATTAAGCACATAATGGATATATCTCCGGCTGTTCTTCACTGTTGCTGGATACAGCGCTCAAGTCTTTATCGATCCACACGCAGGCAAGCGGCTGCGCCGGATTTCCGGTTTCAATCCACACACAACTCAGCTGGGTGGAATAGATCATGCTCTGAGCGTGTTGAGTGGTCTTGCTTCTCAGATTCGGCATTACCCTGATGGTTCTGATCATGACAGTCCTCCTTCTCCACACAGGCGCGGTCAGAACGCGGACGGAGCTCGAGTCCCCGCGTCTGCAGAACGCCTTCCTGTCGAAAAATTAAGGAGGGGTGGGCAGAAATCGCTCACTCACTCGTACCAAATGTCAGGCACTGTGAGGAGCGGAAGAGGAGATGCTGCGTCCTGTTCATTCGTCACAGCGCAGGTAAACGCTCCGGCATCGCTAGAGGTTCCAGCGAAGTTTCGATATTCATAGGCTTCATGGCTCGCTTCCGCATATGCTGGAAGTGTCGCCTCGATTGTTATAACATATCCCCGTAGGATATAAGCAAGAGAAAAATGAGCCATATTGATAAAGAAAAACAGAAGCTGATTGCCCGCATCCGCCGCATTCGCGGTCAGGTGGACGCTATCGAGCGGTCATTGTCCAGCGAAGATGATTGTGCTGATGTTTTGATGCTGCTGGCCAACGTGCGCGGCGGAATAAACAGTCTCATGGCCGAGGTGCTGGAAGATCATATTCGCCTGCACATGATGACCGAGAAGAGCTCACAGCCGCCAACGGAATTGGCAGAAGATTTGATCGATCTTGTCCGTGCCTATCTTAAATAGCCGAGTTCGCCGGGACGACGTTGTTATTTGGCCCAGGCAAAAGTGGCTCTGCACATGGCACAAGGAGACAACATAGCATTAGTGAAGTTGGTTCGGGCCTCATGGCATGTTAATGTTATTGCCTCTTCCGGAAGAGATAATCAGTATGTGAGCGCAGGTCTCAATACAGAGTTGGTTCGCGAATACCTGATCTATCTGCGCGTAGAAAAAGGTCTGCGTCCGTTGACCTGCGAGGCCTATGAGCGCGACCTGTTTCAGTTCGCCGAGTATCTGGAGCGGGAAAACGCATTGCTGATGACGGCGCGGCAGCAGGAGGTCGCCGGATTTCTGGAGCATCTGCGGAGGCATAGCGTCGAATCGCGATCAATGGCGCGCAAGCTCTCGTGCCTGCGCGGGTTTTACAAGTGGCTGCTGCTCGATAAGAGAATCAAACATGACCCGACAGTGAACCTCGAATCGCCGGATGCATGGAAGGTGCTTCCGAAGTCACTTGCACCGGCGGAAGTAAATTCAATGCTGGAACGCGCGGCTGTAGCATTGGATCATCCCGAATCCGACGCCATCGCGCTGCGTGATCGGGCGATTCTGGAACTTCTGTATGCCGGTGGACTGCGCGTTTCCGAATTGATCGGATTGTGCGTGGCGGATTTTTCGCTCGATGCCGGGCGCGTGCTCGTTCGCGGCAAAGGTGACAAGGAGCGCATTGTGCCGTTGGGCTCACCATGTGTGAAGGCGCTGGATGAATATCTGCAGCGCGGGCGTCCGGTACTGGCTCGAAGCAGTCGCGCGAACCAGCTTTTTCTTTCTGCGCGCGGTAAGCCGCTGTCGCGGGAGTGGGTGTGGCGGCTGGTGAAATCGAGCGACTCGCACGCCAGTCCGCATAAGCTGCGACACAGCTGCGCCACACACATGGTCGAGCACGGCGCCGACCTGCGCACCGTACAGACATTTCTTGGACATGCCGATATTGCGACGACGCAGGTGTACACGCATCTGGCGCTCGGGCGATTGAAGGCTGTCCATCGGCTTCATCATCCACGGGCAAAGCGGGTTGAGGGATGAGGGCGAGAAAGGATTTGCGGTCTCCTATCCATCGCGCTAAAAAATACGCAAAGGATGGGACACCTGAGGGCCTTGCGAGAACACGTGTTTTTTGGCTCGTTAGTGAATATCTGGCGGTGCTGGCGAATGAGCGTGGATCATCCCCGCATACTCTCCGGGCTTACGAGCGAGAACTGCACAACTTTGCTGCATATCTTGTAGAGATGTTTGGCGCAGAAGTATCCATCCAGCGCATAGAGCATCAGCATATTCGAGCTTATCTGGGCACACTCTATGAAAAGGGATTGTCGAAGGCATCGGCGGCCCGGGCACTGGCAGCGATCCGCTCATGGTTCAAATGGCTGGCGCGCGCGGGTCAAGTTGAACAGAGTCCTGCGGCATTGGTTGCGACGCCAAAGCTGCCGAAGCATCTGCCCCGGGTGCCGACCATTGAACAGATGAACCGCGCAGTGGATGGCGTATCAGAAGACTTGGCCGCATGGCCGGAACGTGACCGCCTGATCTTCGAGCTGCTGTATGGATGCGGCATTCGCAACGCCGAGCTGGTGGGGATGGACCTTAAAGATATTCACTGGGCCAATGAGGCAATCCTGGTACGCGGCAAAGGCAAGAAGGAGCGCTATGTTCCGCTAGGCGATGCGGCGGCGCAAGCTCTGCGCGTGTATCTCCCGCAGCGCGAGGTTCGATTGCAGGCAGCAGGAAAGCGGTCTGAGGCCTTGCTGCTGAATGCAAAACTCCGCGGCGATGGGCGGTTAACAACGCGAAGCGTAGGGCGCATCGTTAAGGCGCTGGCGGTTGCAAATGGGCTGCCGGCTGAGGTGCATCCGCATACGTTGCGGCACGCGTTTGGCACGCACATGCTGGAAGAAGGCGCGGATTTGCGGGCCATTCAGGAATTGCTTGGGCATGAGCGGCTTTCGACAACGCAGCGCTATACCCAGCTTACGGTCGGACAGATAGCTGAGGTCTATGACCGGACGCATCCGCGGGCGAAGTAAACAAGCAAAATATAATCCCTCACGTTGTGAGAGAACACCGCCAATTGAATGTGAAAAGCAGATTCTTCGCTCTGAATGACAGCGTTGGTGTGTTGCGCAAGAGGCGCGTTCGCCGGGATGGCCAGTCCCCATTTACACTATATCTTGAGGAAATTCTGCTTTGATCAGTAGTGCTCTTACTAAGGTTTTTGGGACCAGCAATGAACGCGCCGTGAAGCGCCTGATGCCTGTCGTCCAGGCGATTAATGCCATGGAGCCGGATATGCAGCGGCTCTCAGATGACGAGCTTCGCGCGAAGACGCAGGAGTTTAAGGCACGTATTGCTGCGGCGCTGGAGGGCATCGATGATGCCGAGGCGCGCAAGGCTGCCGAAAAGCAGGCGCTCGATGAAATTCTGCCAGAGGCTTTCGCCGTCGTCCGCGAGGCGGGCAGGCGCGTGCTCAACATGCGGCATTTTGATGTGCAGCTGATTGGCGGCATGGTGTTGCACCAGGGCAAAATCTCGGAGATGAAAACGGGCGAAGGAAAGACGCTCGTTGCGACTCTGCCTTGCTATCTGAATGCGCTTGCCGGGCACGGCGTCCATGTGGTCACGGTCAACGATTATCTGGCTAAACGTGACGCCGAATGGATGGGCAAGATTTACGAGTTTCTCGGCCTGAAGGTCGGCGTGATCGTGCATGATCTTGACGATAATCAGCGCCGTGAGGCCTATGGCGCCGACATCACCTACGGCACGAATAATGAATTCGGGTTCGATTACCTGCGCGACAACATGAAATTTGAGCTGGCCGACTGCGTACAGCGTGGCCACTATTTCGGCATTGTCGACGAAGTGGACTCGATCCTGATTGATGAGGCACGGACACCGCTCATCATCTCCGGTCCCACCGACCAGACGACGGACAAGTATGCACGCGTAAACCGTATCATCCCAAGTCTTGAACAGGGCGAGGAGATCGAGCAGGGCGTTGATCAGGCAAAAATCCTTACCGGCGACTATGTTGTCGATGAGAAGCACAAGACCATCAGCGTAACCGATGAGGGCTGGGAGAAGATCGAAAAGCTGCTCGGTATTGGCAACATTGCTGATCCGGAAAACTGGGACCTGAAGCACCACGTTGAAGTTGCTATCAAGGCGCACTCGCTTTACAAACGCGATGTGCAGTACGTGGTGAAGGACGGCGAGGTCATCATCGTTGATGAGTTCACGGGCCGTCTGATGCCGGGTCGCCGCTGGTCGGATGGCCTGCACCAGGCCGTCGAAGCGAAGGAAGGCGTAAATATCCGGCGCGAAGACCAAACGCTGGCAACCATCACCTTCCAGAATTATTTCCGCCTGTATCAGAAGCTCGCCGGCATGACCGGTACGGCAGAGACAGAAGCAGCTGAGTTCGACAAAATCTACAAGCTCGACATTGTTGTCATTCCGACGAACAAGCCACTCCTGCGCATCGAGAACCCTGACGTCGTCTTCCGCACGGCCAAAGAAAAATACTTTGCCGTGGCAGATGAGATCGCGAAGCTGCACGAAAAAGGTCAGCCTACGCTTGTAGGCACTACATCGATTGAGAAGTCAGAGCTGCTATCGCAGATTCTGCAGCGTAAGGGCGTAAAGCACGTTGTGTTGAACGCGAAATTCCACGAGCGCGAAGCAGAGATCGTAGCACAGGCCGGACGCCTGGGCATGGTAACGATCGCCACCAATATGGCGGGCCGCGGTACCGACATTCTGCTCGGCGGTAATGCTGAGTTTGTAGCCAAGCAGGACCTGGTGAAAAAAGGCGCAGCGCGCGCTATCAGTGTGGCCGAAGGCAAGCTGAATCCGATGGCTGCTCCCGGCATGATGCGCTTCTACTATCAAGGCCAGGAATTCGAGACCACGCAGGAAACCTGGGACAGCACATATTCCGCTTTCGCCGCAAAAGCTGCCGAGGAGCATGACGCAGTGATTGCTGCGGGCGGGTTGCATATCATTGGCACGGAGCGGCACGAGTCGCGGCGCATCGACAACCAGCTCCGCGGACGCGCGGGACGTCAGGGTGATCCGGGCGCATCGCGTTTCTATCTGTCGCTCGAAGATGACCTGATGCGCATCTTCGCCAAGGAGTGGGTAGGGACTCTGCTGCAGAAGCTGGGCATGGAAGAGGGTGTGCCGATTGAGTCGCGCATGATCTCCAAACGCATCGAAGCCGCGCAGAAGGCAGTCGAATCGCAGAATTTTGAAGCCCGCAAACACCTGCTCGAATACGACGACGTGATGAACAAGCAGCGCGAGGCAGTCTATGGATTGCGCCGCCAGTTGCTGGAAGGCCTCGATCAGAAAGAACTGATCATTGAGGATTACGTCGCGAATATTCTCAGCAATCTACTCGATGAATACGCGCCGGAGAAACTGCATCCGGATCAGTGGGATTTCAAGTCGCTCAAAGAAAAACTGCTGGGCCAATTCGGGCTGGATGTGGATGCTGAAAGTCTCAACATTACCGAGATGACACGGCATGAGCTGGGTGAAACGCTGTTTGAACGCCTGAAAGAACGCTATGAAGCCAAAGAGCAGATCGTCAGCGACAAGGCCATGCGCTTCCATGAGCGAATGATCATGCTCAGCGTGCTCGATGGTCTGTGGAAAGACCATCTGCTTAACATGGATCATTTGAAGGAAGGCATCGGGCTGCGTGGCTACGGCCAGCAGGACCCGCTGGTGGCCTATAAGAAAGAATCCTTCGATATGTTCGAGGGCATGATGGAGCGCTTCCAGGAAGACACAGTCCGCTTCCTCTTCCTCATGCAGATCGTTGGTCCGGATGGGCAGCCACTGCAGATTCCATCCCGGGCGCGCCCTGCAGTTCCGGCCGCTCCGCCTGTAGCTTCGGCAGAGGGAAATGGACATCATCCCGCTCTTCCCGCGGAGGAGCGGCCAGTGGTCCCGATTCCCACGCGTCAGCCTTCAACAACAATTGATGAAATTGAGCGTGAGTTTCAACGCAAGAAGAAGCGCGAACTTGAAGTTGCGCGTATGGCTGGCAGCGGTGGAGCAGAAGCTCCGGCGCAGCGCCGAACGGGCGATAAAGTGGGACGCAACGACCCCTGTCCATGCGGCTCCGGTAAAAAGTACAAGAAGTGCCACGGAGCGAATGAGGCTTAGTTCATCTAAAAACAAAGCGCCGGCAGATTCCGATTCCACTGCATTCGGGAAGCTTCTTAATGCGGCGATTCTCGGTTCTGCCAGGCGCTTGCGCTTCCAGGGAAATTGCTGCGGTAGCATGTTAGGCTTCGGCTTTACCGCGCCCGTCATGCCGCAGTAACGAGGCAGCGAGTCTATTTGGGCAACTATTCGCAGGCTGGATCGCACTGATAACGGCAGTCCGTGCAAATTTTGCGACACGCGGCGGAGCATACGAGGTCAATTTACCGCTAACATAGTCGGGTGTGAGTATCTCAGAAGAGCAGCGGCTCCCGTCTTTCTGGCAATTGCAGATTGGCGGCTGGGCTGTATATTTCTGTGTCATCCTTCTCAGCTATCTCCCGTCGAAAGAGCTGCGCGAGGACATGCTGTACCGGTTCTGTTTCTGCGCTGTCTGCTTTCTCGCAAGTTTTCCCATGCATACAATCTGCCGTCGCCTCTGGCGGAAACAGATGCCCTGGATGAATGCGCTGCGGATTGTTGCGCTCTGCTGTTATGCGTTTGGGCTGGTGTGCGGCACGATTCTTTTGTGGATCGAGTCCAAATACCTGATGCCGCAATGGGAAAAGTTTCAATGGCCTTATGTGTTTGCCAATGCGCTGAGCCCAACATTTATGCTGGCTCTTTGGTGCACGCTCTACTTCGGCATTAAACATTACGGGGCCCAGGCCGAGGAGCGCGCGCGGCTGTTGCGGCTGGAATCGCTCGTGCACGAAGCAGAATTGAAAGCGCTGCAATATCAGATCCATCCGCATTTTCTCTTTAATACGCTGAATTCCATTTCCACGCTTGTCTATGAGCGGGACACCGCGACGGCGAACCGCATGATCGCGCGGCTGGCAGATTTTCTGCGCGCCACCCTGGATGATGATGGGACCTATGAAAGTCCGCTGCGCGATGAGCTGGATATAACCCGCCTCTATCTCGAAATAGAAAAAACGCGCCTGGGCGAGCGCCTGACAATCGTCGAAAAGATGGATTCCAGCCTGCTGGAAGCAGGGGTTCCGCGTCTGTTGCTGCAGCCTCTGGTGGAAAATGCCGTGCGCCACGGAATTGCCAAGCGGCGTAACGGGGGCGAGCTGTTCATGACAGCCTTTCAGGAAGGAAAGGACCTGGTAATCCAGGTGCGAAATGAATTGCTGCCCCTGAATGGCAAGCCATGCACGTATGGCATCGGGCTTACCAATATCCGCACGCGATTGCAGCAGCTTTATGGAGATGCCCACCAGTTTGATATTGATTTTTCCGCAGGTGACGTGTGCCGGGTAACAATCAGAATTCCGCTGCATACATATATGGCTCCGGCAGAGATGGCCGCCGGAGGTTTAGAGGAGAGCAGAATACAATGACATACCGAGCGATTGTTGTTGATGATGAGCCGTTGGCGCGCCGGGGAATCATTTCCCGGTTGCGGCCATATCCCCAATTTGAAGTCATCGGCGAGTGCGGCAACGGAGAAGACGCGCTGGCCGCAATCGCAGAGCACCATCCGGACCTGATTTTTCTGGATGTGCAGATGCCGGAGATGGACGGGTTTGAGATGCTGGAGAACCTGGCTCCGGAGGAGCGTCCGGCTGTGATTTTTCTGACCGCCTTCGATCAATATGCTCTGCGGGCATTTGACGTGCATGCGGCGGACTACCTGCTCAAGCCCATCGATGACATGCGTTTTGCCGAGGCCATTGAGCGCGTCCAGCATACCTTGCAGATGGAGAAAGACAATACTCTGGGAGAGCGGCTGGAGTCGCTGCTTTCGGACTTGCACGCGAAACGTCCAGCAGGCCATCCACAGCGATTCGCGATTCGGAATGGCCGGCGCATCTTTTTTGTCACCGCGAATGAGGTGGAATGGATTGAAGCGCAGGGTGATTATGCAGCACTGCATGTGGGGAATAAAACGCATCTTTTGCGCGAGCCGCTGCACCTGCTGGAACGAAGGCTGGATGCTTCCGTTTTCATCCGCATTCACCGATCGACCATCGTCAGGCTGGACCGCATATCAGAAATGCAGGCGCTTGCGAACCGCGACTGCCTGCTGCGATTGAAGGACGGCACGACGCTCCGAGTGAGCCGCAGCTATAGTGACCGCCTGCAGGAGGCGCTGAGTGGAGTCTAGCGTTCCGGGAAAATTCTTATCGCATCCTCTATATTGAGAGAAAGTGAATCCAAATCGATGAAATTCTGTGTCGTCGATCTCAAGGGAATGATGCGTGGAAGAATTTTCAAGACTTAAGCGGCTGCCGCCCTACGTTTTTAATATCACCTCAGAATTGAAGTCTGCCGCCCGTCGTCGCGGAGAGGACATTATTGACTTCGGCATGGGCAATCCAGACGGAGCTACGCCGCAGCATATCGTCGACAAGATGATTGAGTCGGCGCGCAAGCCGGAAACCCACCGGTATTCACTTTCGCGCGGAATTCCACGTCTGCGGAAGGCCATCTGCAACTGGTATCAGCGCCGTTACGATGTGGCGCTCGATCCTGATACTGAGGCCATTGCCACCATCGGGTCGAAAGAAGGGATTGCGCACCTTTGTCTTGCCACGCTGGACCAGGGCGACGTTGTTGTGGTGCCGAATCCCAGTTACCCGATCCACATCTACGGCCCGGTAATCGCCGGCGCAAATATCCACAGCGTCGCTATTCATGACACAGAAGCATTCCTGGCTGAACTGGAACGCGCGATACCGCTTATGTATCCACGCCCAAGGATGCTGATCCTGAATTTTCCCGCGAATCCCACGACGCAGTGCGCCGACCTGGGCTTCTTTGAGCGGGTCGTGGGTCTGTGCAGGGAACAGAGTATCTACCTTGTGCACGATCTGGCATATGCGGACATCTGCTTTGACGGATATAAAGCCCCCTCGATTTTGCAGGTGCCGGGAGCGAAAGATGTCGCGGTTGAATTTTTCACTCTCTCCAAGAGCTACAACATGCCGGGTTGGCGCGTCGGCTTCATGGTAGGGAACCGGAAGCTGGTTGGCGCGCTGGCCCGGATCAAGAGCTACTTCGATTACGGAACATTTACGCCGGTGCAGGTCGCGTCGATTCTGGCGCTTGAGGGCCCGCAGGAATGCGTGCAGGAGATATGCGACAACTACCGCCGAAGACGCGATGTGCTGGTGGGTGGACTGAATAAGTTGGGCTGGAATGTTCCGCTGCCGAAGGCGACCATGTTCGTCTGGGCACCGATTCCGGAGCAGTACAAAGCCTTAGGTTCACTTGAGTTTTCAACCAGGCTGCTGAAAGAAGCGAAGGTGGCGGTCAGCCCCGGGATTGGTTTTGGAGAGTTTGGCGACGGCCATGTGCGGTTTTCTCTTATCGAGAATGAGGAGCGCACGCGTCAGGCCCTGCGCGGAATTCGCCAGATGCTTCTGAAGGACGGAGTTCTGGCGCAGGCGGTGGCCCAGTAGCTGATCCAGCGCCTAGGTGCCTGTGCCGCGAAGAACGACGTGCGCAGTGCGCAGCAGGATTTTCACATCAAGCCAGAAGGTCCAATTCTCGACGTAAGCGGTATCCAGCTCAATGTACTTGGCAAAGGACGAATCCTGACGCGCCTGCACCTGCCAGAGGCCCGTAAGCCCAGGCAGCACTTCCAGGCGACGGAAGTGTTCAAGCTCGTACTTCTCCACTTCGCTGGCAATCGGAGGCCGTGGACCAACAACACTCATCTCACCGCGGAAGACATTAAAGAACTGTGGCAGCTCATCAAGGCTGTGTTTGCGCAGGATGCGTCCAACGCGAGTGATGCGCGGATCATTTGAAATCTTGAAGAGGATGCCGTCGCGTTCGTTGAGGGAAGCCAATTCACGCTTCTTCTTTTCTGCATCCTTGACCATGGTGCGGAATTTGAAGCAGGGAAAGATGCGGCCGCGTTTGCCGATGCGCTCCGAGACATAGAAGACCGGGCCGTCACTGTCGAGACGGATCAGCAGCGCTATAAGCAGCATCAGAGGAGAAATAGCAACCATGACTCCGAGCGAAAAAACTATATCGAACACCCTTTTAAAAAAGAGCGAAAACACTCGGGACTGAGAGCGATGGAGGGACGTAACGGGATACGCGCCGAGATATTCAATGTGGCTATGAGATGAAAGATCGCCGTATAAACCTGCTATGGTTCGGATATCAATGCCTAATTCACGCGCTTCTTCGAGCAGGACAATAATCTCTTCTGTCGGCAGGGTGTGAGCGATCACGACTTCATCAATAAAATGTAGACGGGTAAGCTGACGCAAGCGCCTAACGTTACCTAAGACATCAGAAACAACTGTATCGGGCGCGCCCAAGGCATCGACCGGAGAAATATACCCGAGGAACTGGTAGCCCAGACGATAGTTGCCGGCAATGTACTCGCCCAGCGCCTGGCTGAGGTGATTCGTTCCGAGAATTACAACATTGCGGGTATCGATGCCATTTTTGTAGTGCTGATAATAGGCCAGACGGACAGACGCGCGCCAGATGCACAATGCGAGCAGACTCGTGCCCACCAACAGAAGAACGACACCACGCGAAGCGGCATCGCCGCGAACCATATAAAGAGCACCACAGAGAAGCAGCCCCGCCAGGAGTGTCGCCTGGACAGTTAACCGCAATTCGCGGGCGCCTCCGGAGGCCAGGACTGGATTGTAGAGATCGTAGTGTTCTGAAACAAACAGAAGGCAGAACAGAAACCAGGCAAAGAATGCAAGATAAATCGGAGCATCCGAGAAGCGGACAGCTTTTAATATGCTGCCATTCCCCAAAAGGTGGAACCTTATTTCGAGAGCAATTACAAATGCCAGGCTGATGATTACGATGTCGCCAGCCATGCGAAGGAGCTTAGAAGAAACACCGGGCCCCGCAAATCCTCGCCTGCGAGGGACACCTTTGTGCTCCAGCCGTCGGGGTTGCTTTGCTGTCGCATTCTTTCGAACGTATTCTGATGTGGCCATAATGCGTTGAAAAACGACTGGATGAAATCTGTTTTAAATTTATGAGGGCGTTTGTCGATGCAGTAAAGCTAACAATGGCGCGAGCCACACACCTATCATCTTTTCGGGTGATACTTGCACGCTAATCTGATTAAACTTCCAGAACCTACAGCAGTGCTTTTAAAGATATACGAAACAGAGAAGTTGATTAGTACTAAATGGAGTATACAACAAACAAGGATTTCTTTACACCACCAAAAACTTACTCATAAAAAGAAGTAATGGATTCATCATTCTGCCTGCTAAACAGTCCCACAGGTATGAATGAATCGTTAACATGTGCTTCCCGTCCCAAAAGAATCAACAAGATATTGTGAATGTGACAATTACAGTTGATCTGATTCAGATTGAGTAGTTCCAATTATGGTTGCTTGGTTGTAAATCAATTTACACACTCACCTTAGTTTGTTGTGTGAAATGCTGTATACGGTCTCTCAACCCTTGCATGAGCAGTGGCGAAACTCGCCGCAGCATACGTGCTCGCAGAAAATGTTTCCTGTTGTACTCTATTCGGCGAATTGCCTGATCGATCTTACGGCGAAATAAAGAAGAGCCTTCTGCTTTAGTCAGCAACGCTTCATAAGCGCGCAGTATCAGAGTGGGATCCCTGCAGATTTCCAGAATGTCCATACCAGCGGTGATCGCCTCGATGGCTGCCTCTTCCATAGAGCGCTGGGTAAGGATGCCCCCCATCTCCATGTCATCGGATACGATCAGGCCCTTGTAGCCGATTTTTCCGCGCAGCACTTTCGTGATCCAGAAAGGGGAGATGGAAGCAGGCAGCATGTCCCCGGATGCCGTTGGGTAAGACGCATGGTTCACCATAATCATGTGCAGGCTGGAATGGAGCGCGCGAAATGGGGCCATGTCCTGGGCCCACATTTCGTTCCAGGAGCGTCGAATGACTGGTGTGGCGTGATGAGAATCCAGATTTCCGCCGCCGAGACCGGGAAAGTGCTTGCCGCATCCCAGGATTCCTTCTCCGTTAAGACCATCCAGAAAAGCCGCGGCATATGCGGTTACCTCTTTAGGGTCAGCAGATACGGCGCGAGTACGCATGACATTTGCCGACTCGGGCAAGGCAAGATCGAGCACCGGAGCAAACACCGTATTGAAGCCGAGGCTGCGAGATTCGCCCGCAATGAGCCGGCCATGTTTTTTGAAGAGCGCGGGCTTGCGCGTGGCATAAACATCGGCCGGAGAGGGCATAGGCGCAACCAGATCGCGCAGCCGGTCAACAAGGCCGCCTTCGAGATCGATACAGCGAAAATTCGGCGCTCCGATGATCTCATCGACTTCACGAAGTAGCTGCATTGTCTGGGCAGCTTCTTCAATGTTGCGGCGGAAGAGGATCACGCCGCTGGGGCGGATCAGTTTCAACCATGCGCGTTCGACGGATGTCAGTTCTGTGCCCCCGAGGCCGACAATAAAGAGCTGTCCCACCTGGCGGCGGAGTGTCTTGCTCATGCTTTGCCGCCTTTGATTTCGTTCTTCAACTCTTCCAGCAGATTGAGCGCCTGCAGGGGAGTCAGCGAGTTGATGTCAGTCTCCTGTAGGCGGTCGAGAATGCGCTGCGAGAGCGGCGTGAACATGGTGAGTTGCAGTGGCGCTTCGGTTTCCGCGGCAACATTGCGGCGTTCAGAGCGCTCATGCTGCTTCAGCACCTGACGGGCGCGCTGGATCACCTGCGGTGGTAATCCTGCGAGACGGGCAACATCGATGCCGTAGCTTTTATTTGCCGGGCCAGGCTCGATGGCATGGAGGAAAACAATGCCTTGCGGCGTTTCCTTTACGGCAACACGCAGATTTTTGAGATGAGGCAGCTGCTCGGCCAGCAGTGTCAGCTCATGGTAGTGCGTGGCGAAAAGAGTGCGCGCGCCGATGTTTGCATGCAAAAATTCAAGAGTCGCCCATGCGAGCGATAGCCCATCGAAGGTCGCCGTGCCCCGGCCCATCTCATCAAGCAGAATCAGCGAGCGGCCCGTTGCTGTATTGAGGATGGTTGCAGTTTCAGTCATCTCGACCATAAAAGTCGAGCGTCCGCGTGACAGATTATCGCTGGCTCCAATGCGCGTGTAAACGCGATCCACCAGGCCGTAGCGCATTCGATCAGCGGGAACGAAGCAGCCCATCTGCGCCATAATGACCAGCAGCGCGGACTGACGCAGATAGGTTGATTTGCCACCCATATTCGGCCCGGTAAGGAGCACGATGGATGTGCTGTGCGTATCAAGATAAAGATCGTTCGGAATGAAACGCCCTTCGCCTGCTTCCTCCATCAGGCACTCGATCACCGGGTGCCGCGCGCCGACCAGTTCCAGCACAGGCTCCTCTTCAAGCTGCGGTCGCGTGTAGTTTCGCAGAGCAGCCAGATGAGCAAAGTTCGCAAGCAGATCTACTTCACCCACAGCGCTGCTGGTTTTGCGGATGCGGCTGGCGTGGTTGAGAACTTCGCTGCGCAGTTCCGCAAAGATGCGCTTTTCAATCTCGACGCAGCGCTCGTGCGCGGTAAGGATTTTGGTCTCGTAGTCCTTCAGCTCGGGCGTGGTAAATCGCTCAGCGTTGACAAGGGTCTGCTTGCGCTCATAGTCAGAAGGAACATTGGCGAGATTCGTCTTTGTGATCTCGATGTAATACCCGAAGACAGAATTGAAGCGGACTTTCAGCGATCCAATGCCGGTGCGGGCGCGTTCCCGCTCTTCGATGGCGGCAATGGACTGGCGACCACTCTGGCTCAATGTGCGAAGTTCATCGAGCTCCGCGTCCATGCCAGGTGCGATGACTCCGCCTTCTGCCAATGTAAGCGGCGGCGATGGCTGGACGGTCTGGTGAATTTTTGCGCAGAGGTCTTCGAGCGGATCGAGACGGGACGTGAGTTGCTTGCAGAGTGGGATGTCGATTTGGGATAGTGTTTGCCGCAGTTCCGGGAGATGCTGCAACGAGGCAGCCAGCGCGAGCAGATCACGAGGTCCCGCGCTGTCGAGCGAAATGCGCGCGAGAAGGCGTTCGAGATCAAGAATTCCAGACAGCGTTTTACGAATTTTTTCCCGCTGGATCAGGTCATTTTTCAGATGAGCGACAGCTACATAACGCGCCTGAATTGCTGCGCTATCGAGCAGAGGACGCAGGATAGATGAGCGCAGCAGGCGCTTTCCCATCGGGGTCTGGCATGCATCAAGCGTATGGAAGAGCGTTGCATCTGCACCGGACTCGGTAAACAGTGGCTCAACCAGTTCCAGATTGCGGATAGTAACCGGATCGAGCTGCAGATGTTCAGCGCGTTCGTAGAAACGGATGCCGTCGATATGCCCAGGCTCGACGCGCTGCGTGTTGCGCACATAATGCAGAATGGCTCCGGCGGCGATGGCTGCTGCAGGATGCTGTGTAAGGCCAAAGCCGTCGAGGGAAGCGGTTCCCAGCTGGCGTTCCAGCAGCGGTACAGCATAGTCGCGCGTGAATACCCAATCTTCAAGAGGTGTTTTCGTCCGAACGCGGTCAAGCACCGGTGGCAATTCTGGCTTTTGCGCCAGCAGCGGATTCGAGCCGGCGAAGAGCACCTCGCTGGGCGAGGCCTTCTGTAACTCATCGAGGCACAAAGCCGATGCCTGCGCTCCGGAGAACTCAGCCGCGCGAAAATCGCCCGTCGAGAGATCGAGCATCGCCAGAGCAGCCAGGTTCTCGGCAAATAATACAGCAGCGAGAAAATTATTCTGCTCAGAGCCAAGCCCCGGATCGATTGCCGTACCGGGAGTGAGGACACGCGTGACTTCGCGGCGAACGATCTTTTTCGTCAGCTTCGGGTCTTCCATCTGCTCGCAGATGGCAACCCGAAAGCCTTTCCGCAAGAGTCGCGAGATATAGCCCTCGGCGGCATGATAGGGCACGCCACACATGGGAACAGCGCGCTCTTTGTCCCGCGAGGTAAGGGTGATTTGCAGCTCGCGCGAAGCGACGTGGGCGTCTTCAAAGAACAGCTCATAAAAATCGCCCAGCCGGAAAAGGAGCAGCGCATCAGGATGCTGTTGCTTGGCCGCGGCATATTGGCGCATAAGCGGCGTTTGCGCCGCCTCAACAGATTGGAGAGAAGTATCAGACACCGGGAAAGGCCAGCATATCGTATCCGGCAATTGTGCTGCATTCAGAACCACGACATACTGTGACATTTTTGTGGGAATAGTTTCCGTGCTCCTCAGTTATGCAGCGTAGGGACTACTGCAAGCAGCAGCTTTCGCTGGCTTACTTCATTGCGCGGGGGGCGTAATGGGGCATCATTCCGGCGGACCATCTGTGTACAGGCGTCCCGCAAGCTGCTGTCTGGAGGAATGTCATGGCTGTCTCGCTTCGCAGGAAGGTCCTTGCGGGTCTGTGTCTGTTTGCAGCGCCGGCTGCGGTAACCATTGCGATCTCGGGCATCGCCCAACCATCGGCAAAGGACGCGCCGGCCGGGTTCAACACACCCAGCTTCAATGGCGCGCAGAGTGTCAGCAACGGAATCCCGGAGCCGCCCGGGGACTCCTTTGCGCTCGACCAGCAGGTGTACGAGCAGAACCACCAGGCGCATAGTCCTGATTCGGGAAAGACCGGCCTCGGCCCCGTCTACAATGCGACGGCCTGCGTCAGTTGCCATGAAAATCCTAACAGCGGAGGAGCCAGCCAGATCACGGAACTCCGCGTTGGACACAACGATGAGAATGGCAATTTCGTAAATCCAACCATCTTTATCAATGACGGGAAGGACACCATCACGGGCCGCTCGATTGTCAATGACCGCGCCATCTGTCCGCAGGCGCAGGAGCGCATACCCGCCACAGAAAATATCCGCGCGCTGCGTGCAACACTCAACACACTGGGAGACGGCTTTGTCGAAGCCATTGATGACAAAACACTGACCGATATTGCCGAATATCAGGCCGAACAGACTTACGGACGAATTCACGGGGAGGCAGTGCAGGTGCCCATCTTTGAGGCTCCCGGACAAACCCGCGTAGGCCGTTTCGGCTGGAAAGACCAGCACGGCAGCCTGCTGTCGTTTGTTGCAGATGCTTACGTGAACGAGATGGGCGTCACCAGCCGCCTGCGCCCTCACGATGTCACGAATGTATGCAAGACCACAACCGATCCGGAAGACCAGCCGGACAGCCTCGGTCTGGCAGATATCGACCACTTCACTCAGTTCATACGGGGAACCATGGTTCCTCCTCGCGATGAAGCGCTCGCTGCCACTCCGCTCGCAAAGCATGGCCGCCACATCTTTCGCCGGATCGGCTGTAGCACCTGCCACATAGAATCCATCACTACTGCGCCCGCCGGAACGGTGGTTGACGGAGGCATGTTCACCGTTCCTGAAGCGCTGGGCGACAAGATCATCCATCCCTTTGGCGATTTTCTTCTGCACGACATCGGCACAGGCGACGGCATTGTTCAGGTCGGCGGGCAGGATACCGCCAACAAACTCAGAACGGCCCCGCTATGGGGCCTGCGCACAAAAACCCGCTTTATGCACGACCTGAAGTCGCTCTCACTTGAGAATGCAATTAAGCGTCATGAAGGCGAAGCACGCGAGGAATCGCGCCGCTTCAGGGAACTGGACCCGGAGGAACGCGCCGCGCTGATCGCATTTCTGAATTCGTTGTGAGAGATGCAAACCGCCGCACAGCTTATACTTATCTATAGGTCTGCATGTATCTGCTATGGCTTAGGGTGGCGGCGGTTTTCTATGGGCTGGCCAGCGTTACTGCGCTGCCGGCTGTGCTGGGGGACCGCCCGCGCTGGCAGCGCATATGCCTCCCGCTTGCAATCGGCGGCTGGTTCTTCCACTTTGTCGCTTTTGTAGAAATGCTGGTGGCGGCGCACCGTTTCATGCCTGTAGGCATGCGCGAGGTGCAATCGACTCTGGCGCTGTTGATTGCAACCGTATTTCTGCTGATCTGGATTCGTTATCGCACCATTTCCTTAGGCGTGTTCGCTCTGCCGCTTGCGTTTCTGGTGATTCTGCCGCCCGCGCTTGGCCCTGATAAGTACACGTTCTCATCATCGCTGGTGCGCAGCGGCTGGATTGCGATTCACGTAACCCTGCTGTTGGCCGCCTATGCTGCGCTGATCTTCAGCCTCCTTGCCAGCCTGTTGTATCTGGCGCAGGAGCGAAGACTAAAGAATCGCCAATCACCCGGATTTCTGGAATGGCTCCCGCCGCTCGATACCATGGAGCAGATCGCCAAAACCACGCTCATCTTTGGCTTCCACTGCATGACCGTAGGGTTGCTGATCGGGTCATTTATTGCCCAGGAGCACATGGGAGCAGCATATTTCCTCGATCCCAAAGTCGTGCTCTCGTTCGTGATGTGGGTGCTGTACCTGGTGATCCTGTTCGTGCGCCGTTCCGCGGGATTGCGCGGCAGACGTGCTGTGTATCTTTCGAGCGCGGTCTTCCTGCTGATGCTCTGCGTATGGGCAGCCAACATTTTCAGCTCAGTGCATAGGTTCACAACGCAATGAAACTTCTGCTCACAGGTGTGAACCACAAGACCGCTCCGGTCGAGCTGCGCGAGCAGGTGGCGATTGCTTCAGAGCGTCTGGGCGAGGCCACGAAAGCATTGTTGGAATTTTCCGGCGCCCATGAAGCAATGATCCTTTCCACGTGCAATCGTGTGGAGATGTTGACATGTCATGAAAGCAGTAGCCCGGATCTGCTCCGCTTTCTGCAAAGTTATCTTGGCATTGAGACCGCGTCCTTGCGCCCGCATATCTATGAATACCGCGAGACAGATGCCGTCCGGCATCTCTTCCGCGTGGCTTCAAGCCTCGACTCCATGGTCGTTGGCGAGCCCCAGATTCTCGGCCAGGTGAAAGAAGCCTATACAGCAGCGCGCGAAGCCGGCGCAGTGCAGACGCACCTCGAGAAGTTGCTGCAATCAACCTTCGCGGTAGCGAAGAAGGTCCGCAGTGAAACCCAGATTGGCAGCTCGTCGGTTTCGATTGCCTCCGTAGCTGTCGATCTGGCGAAGAAAATCTTCGGCTCACTCGAAGGCAAGCGCGTGCTGCTCGTAGGCGCGGGCAAGATGAGCGAACTCGCGGCGCGGCACCTCATGCAGCAGGGAGCCGATTCAATCTTCGTTGCCAATCGTACCCATGAGCGCGCCCTGCGGCTGGCGCGGAATTTCCAGGGGCGCGCAGTTCGCTTCGACGATCTTTACGCGACGGCCGATCAGGCCGACATCATCATCACCTCCACAGGCTCGCAGGAACACATCTTCCGCCGCGAGCACGGTCAGCAGTTCCTGCACAAACGGCGCAACCGCCCCATGTTCTTCATTGACATTGCCGTGCCGCGCGACATCGATCCGGAAATCAACCGCGTAGACGGCGTCTTCCTGTACGACATTGATGATCTGCAATCCGTTGCCGCATCGCACATGGCCGACCGCGCGCGCGAAGCGCAGCGGGCCGAAGCGATCATCGCGGAAGAAGTAACCCGTTTCCAGCGACACACGCAAGCGCTGAATGCCGCGCCCATGATCGTGGACCTGCAGAACACGGCAGAAGAGATGCGCCAGGCTGAATTGCGCCGAATGCACGCACGTCTTCAATCGCTCACGCCGGAGCAGCAATTGGCAGTTGAAACGCTGACACGCGGGCTGATGAACAAGTTTCTTCACCTGCCCATGCAGGCAATCAAGACAGCAGCTCTCGAAGCCGATACCGTCATGCTGGATGCGATGCGCACCGTCTTCCACCTTCCTCCCGCGCGTGAGCTGGCAGGTCAACCAGAAACGGAGCCGGCTTCCGCTGAGACGCGCGAGCCGGTTGCCGTCGGCGAGCAGAAGGACCGCTCGTGATTCGTATCGGTTCCCGCGGCTCCCAGCTTGCGTTGTGGCAGGCAAACCATATCGCCGACGCGCTGCGCCGCGCCGGACATGAAGTTTCCATCGAGATCATCCGCACCACCGGCGACAAGCTCCAGAGCGTGGCCTTCAATAAAGTCGGTACAAAAGGCATGTTTACAAAGGAGATTGAAGACGCGCTTCTCGAAAACCGTATCGACCTCGCCGTGCACAGCCTGAAAGATCTTCCGACTGAACTTGCGCCGCAATTTGCCATAGCAGCCATTCCCCCCCGCGTCGATCCGCGCGACGCATTTGTCTCCGTCAACTATGATTCTTTTGCTGCGCTGCCTTCCGGAGCAAAGATCGGGACCAGCAGTCTTCGCCGGCAATCGCAGCTTCGGGCGCAGCGACGCGATGTGGAGCTGGTTGAGTTTCGCGGCAATGTTGATACCCGTCTGCGCAAGCTGGGCGAAGGCCAGGTGGACGCCGTGGTGCTCGCATCGGCTGGTTTAGAACGCCTGGAACGCACGGAGTGGATTCGCGAGAGATTCTCTCCGCTGGTGCTGTGCCCGGCGCCGGGACAGGGAGCGCTGGCCATCGAGACCCGAGCCGATGACACGCAGACGCGCGAAACAGTAGCATTTCTCGATCATGCCTCAAGCCGATTCGCCGTCACAGCCGAGCGCGCGGCCCTCGCCGAGCTTGGCGGCGGCTGCCACGTGCCCATCGGCGTCTACTGCGAGCCTTCGCAGAAGGGCTACACCATTACCGGAGTCGTTGCGCGCCCGGATGGCTCAGCACTCGCGCGGGCAGAGCTGGAACATCAGCGCAACCAGAGCGCCGAAGCCCTGGGTCAACACCTGTCCGCGCATCTGCTCGAACAGGGTGCGCGTGAAATTCTCGGGGCCGTCCAGTTGTGAGCGATCAGCCGCTTGCCGGTCGCACGATAGTCGTCACGCGCGCGCGGCAGCAGGCGGGCCGTCTCAGAAGGGAACTGGAAGCGCGGGGCGCGACCATCATAGAGCTTCCAACCATCGAAATCATTCCTCCGGATTCCTATGGGCCTCTCGATGCGGCTCTACGCAATTTGCCACAGTATCAGTGGCTGATCGTCACCAGCGCCAACACGGTCCGCGTGCTGCGGGAACGTCTGGCCCTGCTTGATCTCAAACCTGCCTTCGTTGCAGATACTCAGGTTGTCGCAATCGGCTCATCCACCGCTGCTGCGTTGCACGAAGCAGGTTTCCGGGTCGATCTGCTCCCGCCAAAATATGTTGCCGAGTCCGTCATCGACATACTCCGCAACAAAGTTGCTGGAACCCGGATCCTGCTCGCCCGCGCCCACGTGGCACGCGACGTAATTCCGGACGAGCTTAGAAAATTAGGCGCAACCGTAGACATCGCAGACGCATACAGAACAGTGATCCCGGAAAACTCAGTGCAATTGATACGTGGCGTTTTTGAAAATGTCCCGCTGCCCGATGCCGTGACCTTCACCAGTTCCTCGACGGTGACAAATTTCTTTCAATTGCTCAGCCAGGCCGGAATCTGCTCTCTTCCTCAAGGCATACGCGCCATTTCGATTGGCCCGATTACCTCGGCTACCCTGCGCGAGCACAATTGCGGGCCCACAGCCGAAGCCGATCCTCATGACGTCGATGGCCTGGTTCAGGCGATAGTGCGAGCGTTCTCTGCCGGTTAAAATCACTCTTCCCGCAGCAAACGCGCAGGGTCAACAGACTGCGCGCGCCGCGCAGGCACAAAGGTCGCAAGTGTGCCCAGAAGCATCATCGTGAGGACAACCCCCAGCAGCACAAGCGGATCATGCGGTGTTGCCTGATAAACAATATGGGCAAGAACTCCGCTGGCCAGCATGCCTAAAACAAGGCCTGCGATTGACCCGCCGGCAAGCAGAACAACAGGACGGGCCAGCGCGGCCCGCATCAATTGCAAAGGCTGCGCGCCCAGCGCTACGCGGATGCCCAGCTCCTTCATGCGCTTTGAAACGCTGTACGAAGCCATACCGAAGATACCTGTAACTGCAAGCATCGCCGCCAGCAGACCCATAACTCCCAGGGCCGCAGTGGCCACGCGCGCAGGAAAGAGCGCGAACTCGAGCGCCTGCCGCCATGAATTGATGTGGTAAGGAAGATTGGGGTCGGTGCTGCGGATAATGCGCTGCAGGGATGGCGCGACATCAGCGCGAAGCATCTGCGAGCGAACAACGAGGTAGAAATCGCTGGGCGTGTCCTGCGTGAGGGGAAAGAACATCGCCGGTTTCTGGTCTTCAGTCAGATTGAAATATTTGCCCTGCTCAACCACTCCCACGACTTCATATAACTGATTTCCGCCTCTCTTGAAGCGCTGGCCAATGGCGGATTTGTCTCCAGAGAGCAGACGAGCAAAAGCAGCATTGATGATGGTGACCTTCGGAGCATTTTTGTCGTCATGCCAGGTGAAATCACGACCTTCCAGCAATCGTGTTTCAGCCGATTGGAAATAACCGGGCGAGACGGTGTAGTACATGGCGTCGGTAAAACTGTTGGAGTCGCGGAAGTCTGTAACGTCGGGACGATAAACGTAAGAGTCTCCGCTGCTGATGCCCAGCGGAATATGGTTGATGATGCCGACAGAGATCACACCGGGAATCTGCTGCGCTTGCTGAATAAGATGTTTTTGCAGGTCCAGCGATTGTGGGTCTGTATATCCAGCCATGCTGGTATCTGTGCTGAGGAGTGTGACGCCCTCAGGATTGAAACCGAAGTTGGCATGCAGTGAACGCGCCATGCCGCGCAGTGCGACCAGTGAAGCGGTAACAAGCAGCGTGCAGATAGTGATCTGCACTGCAAGCAGAACATCGCGCAGAGTAAGGCGGCGGAAGAGGGAGACAGTAGCGGCAGAACCGGCTTTCATCGCATGGGTGGCGTCGATCTTCCATATCTGCCGGGCGGGGAGCATTCCGAAGAGAATGCCGCTGGCGACAGAGAGCAAAAACGCAACGACATAGACGGCAGGATCCGGCGAAACGATGACGTGAATCGGCACCTGCACAACCGGCTGCCAGCGGCTGAGCGCCTGCAGAAGCGCGGAGGCAACGACCGTCCCGGCAGCTCCGCCGATGAGGGCAATAATGACGGATTCGGTGAGAAGCTGACGCAGCATGCTCCAGCGGCTCGATCCAACGGCGAGACGGATGGCCAGCTCACGGCTCCTGTCAGCTGCGCGGGCAGCGAAAACACTTGCAAGATTGGCGCAGGCGGCGAGCAGGACGAGGATGGCCATGAACATGACCCCCACGAGGAAGGCCCGCGCAGGTCCGCCCAGACCAGCGCCCATGAGTCCGGGCTGGACGAGGCGGGCATCGAGGGTTTCATCTTCGGGATGAATTTTGGCGAGCTGGCGGGAGATAGCGTTGAGATTGTCCGTCGCCTGGCGGGGTGAGACTCCGCCTTTCAGGCGGCCCACGACATAGATTTGATGGTCGCCGCGAACGTTGAGGAAATCGCTGCCTTCGAGGTCTTTTTCATTGGACATGGGAAACCAGAAATCAGGCCACCACATGAGCTCAATGCCGTGAAACGAAGGCGGCGCTACGCCGATGAGTGTATAAGGATGCTTGTCAAAGTTGAGAACGGCGCCGATAGCTTTGGGATCGCCATTGAGGTGATCATGCCAATAGGCATAGCTGACGACAACATAGGGAATGGAACCGGGACCATGCTCGTCCGAGGCGTGGAAAAATCGGCCAAGATAGGGCTGGATTTCCAGCATATCGAAATAGTTGCTGGAGGCTTCATAACCCCACAACTGCATCACATTGGGGTCCTGTGATCCGGCAGCAGGGGCAGAGACGCCGGCCCCGGTAAAACTGTAAGCAGCGAGGCTTTTGAAGGTAGTGTTCTTGTCGCGGTAATCCACATAATCGGGATAAGACTGGGAGTCCCACCCGGAATGCGACCGCGAGACCTGATAGAGGTTCCGTGCATCGGGCAAATTGAGAGGGCGCAGGACAAGCGCATTCAGAACACTAAAGACGACAACGTTAGCGCCGACCCCGAGCGCCAGGGTGAGAATCGCTGTCAGGGCAAAGCCGGGCGATTTGCGGAGCTTGCGAATGGAGAAACGGATGTCCTGAATGATGGAATGCATAGCGTGCCTCTGTACGTGAGCAAAGCATTTGACGTGCCATTAAATCACAGGCTATCGGGCTTAAAAGCCTGAAAATTTACCTGTTTACAGGCATACTTGCCTAAATACGTGTTCGGAATCGCAAATAAATGTCCACAAATGGACAGGATTTAACGCCGAAATTGCCTTCGAAGGGCCAGCAAAAATAAAGCGATCAGCGTTGAGGTGAGAAGAAGCTCAAGCAGAGCCAGGGCGCGTCCCCACGGATAAGCTGGTTGATAAATGAGTTCCTTTTGGAAGCCGGCGACCGAAAGGGCAGTCATAAGGCTATGCCCAAAGAAGGCGAGCGTGGCGATCCATGGCCGACTGCTTGAGGAGTGGACAAAAGCGGGAAGATTGCCATAACTGAGTGGCGAAAATTGCGACGGCGTAGTACCGGCATTCTCTGGTTTGGTAAAAACAAGACCCGCGACCGGGAAGAGAAAAGTAAAAAGAGCGAGAACAATGAGCAGGGCCAGCAATGGGCGAACGTAGCTCTCGCCATATTCGCTGGCATAACGATACCAGGCAACCAGGCCGAGATTGCGATGCAGCCAGCGCGCAATCTTGTTCTTGCGCGGGCTGTGCAGGCGCTTCATCTCCATCTCGCCGTAATGGAAGTCCCCGGCGGTCCAGTAATCCATCCGATTGTCGTAGTTCTTTTTGAGTTGCTGATACGTTTCCGCAATAAGGCTGTAGTCGCGCTCATCGATGTCATCCCAAAGATCATAAAAGTCTCCGAGTTCCACGCATTCTTCGAAAAGTTGGCGCTTGCCGTTCGGACGCATGCGCCAATCAACGGAAGAAAACGTCAGACGGGACACATCACAGTTATAAAAGAGCGCTTGCCCAAGATAAGTACGGTAAAAGACTGCTGCCTCGGGAATCATAAATTGCGTTAACGAGAAAACCGGACCAGGCAAGAGCTCATGGTCTCGGCGAAACTCTGTGCCGCGAAATTCGACGCCGGCGTGAAAGACAGCCTCGCTGAAGTTCGCTTCATTTTGAAATTTCGTGGCGACAAAATGCGCGTCGCCCATAAAACGAGCAGCTAAGTCTGCCTTCTGCTCGAAGGTGGCGTAGGCGAAGAAAGCTTGCTGGAAAAAATCAGCATTTCCGAAATCGCCTTCGTCCCGGAAGACAGCGCGGGCGAAAGCGGCATCTCCTTCAAATTTAACGCTGCTGAAGATGGCTTTTTCCGCAAAAGATGCATTATAAAAACCCGCTCTTTTGAAAAAATGGGCCATAACAAAGGAGACTTTGTGGGGGAAATCAGTGGAGAAATGTGCATCCTCCTTAAAGATTGCGCTGTGAAAAATCGTTTCTGAGTCAAATTTGGCGCGGGTAAAACTGGCCACATCTTCAAAGCGCGCGCTCTGGAAATTGGCGCCATTTGCGAAATCGGCGCTGTAGAAATTGGCCTCTTTCAGAAAAACTGCATTGGTAAAAACGCAATGTGCAGGAAAGCTCCGGACCATGTACTGAGAGGTGGGAAAAACGAAGCGCGTGAAATCAGCTATTCCTGTTGTTGTGGTACTCAAAACTAGAATGGCGTCGATTTCCTGCTGGAATAGGACATCGTCCTTCGCTGGATCGAGTGAGTGCATGAGACAAACGGGAATGGGATCATGCGCGGGCGCAGAGTGCAAAGGACGGCCGCAGAATTTGTTTTCGTGCATGAGGACCGGACAAAGAGGCAAGTGCGTCACGGGCGTAGATGGCCACGTCGTGGAAGGGGCGCTCATGCCGACGGATTGTAGCAGGGGTAAGCGGCTGCTCCTGAAATTTTTCACCGCGACTTATCGCGCAGCCGACGTATTCTGGTCGTGCTCAGCAAAAAGCTCGATGTCAAATGTTCCGCAAATGCGAAATCCCAGATCTCAATTTTGAGACCTGGGACTCACTTGCAGTCTGTGCCTTACTGATGTGGCCGCTGCTCCGGAGCAATGGCAGTTGGCGGAGGCACGTTGGCCAGAGCCGCCGGGTCTTCTTCCTTCAGCTCAGGCAGGGGACCTTCGAGCGCCAGATGCAGCACCTCATCCATTGAGTCCACGAAGTTCAGTTTCATGGCGCTCTTCAGGTTGTCGGGCAGTTCCGCCAGATCCTTCTCGTTGTCCTTCGGCAGAATCGCCTCCAAGATACCGGCGCGGTGAGCCGCCAGCAGCTTCTCTTTCAGGCCGCCGATAGGCAGGACCTTGCCGCGCAGTGTGATTTCGCCAGTCATGGCAATGTCCCGGCGCACCGGAATCTTAGTCAGCGCACTGGCCAGCGCCGTAGCCATCGTGATCCCCGCCGAGGGCCCATCCTTAGGAATAGCGCCTTCAGGAACATGGATGTGGATATCGATATTGCGATAGAAATCGCGTGTCAACCCGAGATGCAAAGCGCGGCTCCGGACATAAGAAAGCGCAGCCTGCGCCGATTCCTGCATGACGTCGCCGAGCTGGCCGGTAAGCGTGAGCTTGCCCTTACCATCGAGAATCTGGACTTCAGCCGGCAGAATGCTGCCGCCAACTTCCGTCCAGGCAAGGCCGGTGACCAATCCGACTTCGCTCTTTTCATGCACCTGCGAATCGCGGAACTTCGGCACGCCGAGAAATTCGTTGACGTTGGCCGCAGTGATCTCTTCTTTGTGCTTTGCGCCCTGCTTTACAACCCGCCGCGCGACCTTGCGGCAGATATTTCCGATCTCGCGCTCCAGATTGCGGACGCCGGCCTCGCGCGTGTAGCTGCGAATCATTTCCACAATGGCGTCGTCCGCAAAAACGATGTTCTTGTCGGTCAGGCCGGTGTTTTCGCGCTGCTTTTTGATCAGATACTGCTTGGCGATTTCCAGCTTCTCGGCTTCGGTATAGCCATGCAGGCGCAGAATCTCCATGCGGTCCTGAAGCGGTGGCGGAATGGTATGCAGTACATTCGCCGTCGCAACGAAAAGCACCTCGGAAAGATCGTATTCAACGTCGAGGTAATGGTCCTGAAAGCTGGTGTTTTGCTCCGGATCAAGCACTTCGAGCAGCGCCGATGCCGGATCCCCCCGGAAATCGGAGGCCATCTTATCCACTTCATCGAGCATGAACACCGGGTTCTTGGTGCCGGCTTTCTTCATCGACTGAATGATCTGGCCTGGCAGCGCGCCGATATAAGTGCGGCGATGCCCGCGAATCTCAGCCTCATCGCGCACCCCGCCTAAGGACATACGTACAAACTTGCGTCCCGTAGCCTTCGCGATAGACATACCGAGCGAAGTCTTGCCCACCCCCGGAGGCCCGACAAAGCAGAGAATCGAGCCTTTAGGATTCTTAACAAGCTGGCGAACAGCGAGAAATTCCAGGATGCGCTCTTTGATCTTTTCCAGGCCGTAGTGGTCTTCGTTCAAAACCTTCTCGGCTTTGTCGATGCTGCGCGTTTCCTTCGACTTTTTCTTCCACGGAACAGCGAGAAGCCAATCAAGATAGTTGCGCGAAACCGTCGACTCGGCGGACATTGGCGGCATCGCTTCGAGCTTTTTCAGCTCCTGGATGGCCTTCTCCTGCACATCTTTCGGCATGCCGGCCGTCTCTATCTTTTTCTTCAGATCGTCAAATTCGTTTTTCTCGCCGCGGCCCAGTTCTTTCTGAATCGCCTTGATCTTTTCGTTGAGGTAGTACTCTTTCTGCGCGCGCTCCATCTGCCGCTTCACGCGCGACTGGATGCTGCGGTCCATATTGAGCTTTTCAATCTCCACGTCGAGCACATCGGCCACCCGCAGAAGGCGCTCCGCAGGGTCGAAAATGTCGAGAAGCTCCTGTTTTTCAGGGATTTCAAGCTGCAGATTCGCGGCAATCGTGTCAGCCAGCTTCGCCGGCTCGTCCGTACGGACCGCGGCGATCATGGTCTCGTAATTGAGCGATTGCTGTAGTTTGACGTACTGCTCAAAGAGCGAAGTAACGCGCTGCGTAAGCTGCTCAATATTCCCCGTAATCTCGATATCGGTCTTGCCGGTGCGCACAGTGGCAACGAAAAAGCCATCCGAGTCATTCAATTCGACGGCCCTGGCGCGCTCCAGCCCTTCGACCAGCACCTTGATGTTGCCGTCGGGCATCTTGACGCTTTGTACGATATTGCCAATGGTGCCGACTGAATAGATGTCCTCGGCCTTGGGTTCGTCAATGCGGGCGTCGTGCTGCGTGGCGAGGAAGATCTTGCGGTCTCCATTGAGCGCCTCTTCAAGCGCGCGCACGCTGGATTCGCGGCCCACAACGAACGGGGTCATCATGTAGGGAAAGATCACCATGTCCCGGATCGGCATCATCGGGAGCTTGCGGAGATTATTCCGGTCTTTTTCTCTTGATTGGGTCACGTTGTCCCTTCCAGTGTTCCTTGCCTATTAGATGAAGGGTAACTCATATGGACGCAGGAGGGAACCAGTTGGGGGTACTTCTGGTAACCGGTTCATTGAAGATTTTGTGTCTTATGATGTTGAACCTATTCAGATTCTCGGTTTTGTCTCATGCAGCCGGCCACGGCTGATCGGTGTGCAAATTAGCTTCAGGTGTGTCGTTTGTCCGCTCAAAAACATGATTGGCACAAAGGTGTGATTTTTGTTCTGGATGATCTTTACTTAATGGTATTTTGGTGCAAAATTCCGGGTGGTGAAACTTAGTACCGAACTCTGACTGACAGGTTATGCCGAATTTTCTCCATGCTGCCTTCTCCGCTCTTCCTCATGTGCTCGGTGACACGCGCGCTCTTATCGCCTACGTGGTTGCCGTGGTTGGATGGGCAGCTGTGGCGCTCAAGGTGCAGCGGAATAAGAATCTTCTCTTTCATCTTCGAAAACTGCCGGAAAAAGATCGTCTTCCGGCGTTGCAGATGGAGATGGGAGCGGTCCCGATACCTGGCGAAATGACTCCCACGCAGTACCTCACAGCACGCGTTCATACTTATTATTTTTGGGCTTTCGTTATCTTTTGCATTCTCCTCGGCGCAATCGCGGCGCTGGCAATTACTTATCGTCCTGCCAATGTCAGGGAGATTTCACGGGGGTTCGAGGATGCGTTAGAGGCGGACAGGCAGCGGGTTGCAGCACAAGCGCCAAACGCACGTGTACAGGAAGCCGAGGCAAAGATCGAAGCCTTACAGCTCAGAAGAATACCGGAATATTACATTCAGGAATTTGGACAGCCATCTGACAAAGGAAAAGACAGAGACGTCACATATCTCATTTGGATAACCGATCTGTATGAACTGGACATGAGTTTCCTGAATGGCAGAAGCACCGAGTATTGTGTGATCTCCAAAAGTGCAAACTTCAGGCCAATCGTGCCGGGATCGGGTGTAGAAAATGAAAACCCGATTCACTTAGGTGAAAAGGCGATAGCTGAACTTGGAGACACCTATCTATGGTCGAATTTTGGGAGCGCTGGTGGAAGCACCGTGATTCACTATGGATTGAGCGGCTCCAATGCAGAAGACAATCTGTATGGCTATGTAGCGGACGCAGCTTCGCCAGCCGAATATCCGGCAATCTCCGGCGCCGACCAGTTGCCGCAACTCAAGCCCGCCAGCAGTGAGCATGGTTTGCCCCTTGTATATGGCGGGGAGCCGATCAATGCGTTTGCGGTGAGCGCACTCGGCCCTCAGCCGGAGGGCCCGATATGCCTGAGACTTCCTTACTGGGAACCCTGGAAATAGGGTTGTTGCCGGGATTTCCTCTGCTAACCTTCCTCCATGTCCCGTTCGCTGCGCGCGCATGTGCTCCTTATTGCGGTTGTTTTTATCTGGGGAGCAACGTTTGTTCTTATCAAAGACGCTCTACGCGACGTTTCACCCCTGCTCTTCAATTTCATCCGCATGACCATGGCCTTTGCATGCCTGGCCATTGTGTACCGCGCGCACTGGAAACACATCACGCGGCGCTCTCTGGCAAGTGGGGCCGCAGTTGGATTCTGCCTGGCAATGGGATATCAGTTTCAGACAGCGGGTTTGAGGCTTACTACGCCGTCCAAATCAGCTTTTATTACCGGATTGGTAGTGGTCCTGGTTCCGCTGCTTTCCGGGATTCCTTTGCTGCGTCCGGCAGGCTCGCATGTCCCGCGCTGGAACGCCTATCTTGGTGCCTTGACGGCATTTATCGGAATCATTCTGCTCACCACGCCTGCGGACGCCGGATTCGATTTCACTTCCATCAATCGCGGCGATCTGCTTACTCTGGGTTGCGCGTTAGGCTTCGCGCTGCATGTGCTGGCCCTGGCCCATACCGTGCCGCGCGTGCCCTACACGCAATTGGCCGTTCTTCAAATCGGGTTCTGTGCGCTGTTTATGGCGCTAAGCGGCCCACTCGTGGAGCATCCCTACATTCGCTGGACGCCGCGAGTCCTCTTTGCCTTACTGATCGCTGCATTGCTCGCGACGGCTGCGGCTTTTACGGTGCAGTCGTGGGCGCAACAGTTTCTCCCCGCCACGCATACTGCACTGATTCTTGCTCTGGAGCCGGTTTTTGCCTGGCTGACATCCTTTGTGGTTCTTGGAGAGCGGCTTGGCATTCGGGGATCTGCCGGGGCCTTGCTCGTGCTTGCCGGTATTGGCATTACAGAATTCCTGCCGAACCGCATGCAACCTACGGCGCACGAAGCGGTTCCACTAAACTAGGGCCTGTTTCAGAAGTTTGCATATGCGCTGTCATCCTGAGCGAGTTTGGCGCGTTTTCGCGCCAAACAGAATCGAAGGACTTGCTTTTTGCGATGTCTGAATCTGAATATGTAAGAATTTGACACGGGCCCTGGACATTGACTGCCAAATGGCGAAAGTGAGACGGATTCTTCGGCTTTAGCGTCTAATGAAATTAGAAGAGAAGGTGAAGGCTGTACGTCCGCTTGCCATCTGCTGCGTCATTTTCCTCGGTATACTGGAATATGTTGGACGTTCGCGCCGATTGCGTGGCAGTTCTACCAGATTGATGGCCCAACCCAAAGATATTAAGAGGTTAGATTCGAAATGAACTCACTGCTGGAACGGCTTCGCATCCGCCGTCTTGCTTCTACTTTTACGATTCTGGCGACTCTTTCAGCCGGAATTCTGATTGGCTCCGTCGTTGCGCATGGAGTGAAAGGGCAGGAGTCGAAAGTCGACAGCTCCGACGCCACTCCCCTGAAAGTCCCCGCGCCGCGCGACCTTTCCACTGACTTTACAAAGATTGCAAAAGAAGTTGGCCCGGCAGTGGTGAACATCAATACCGAAACACTGCCCAAAGAGCAACAGCAGGGCCGCCGTCGCGGCATGCAGCGCTTCCGCCAGATGCCGCAGAACCCGCAAAATCCGGACAACGGTAATGGCGATGACAACGACCAGGATCAGGGACCGGACGGCGGCCAGGGCGGCATGCAGGATTTCTTCAACCGCTTCTTCGGAATGGGCCCAGACCAGATGCAGCCCGATGACCAGGCACACGAAGCGCTGGGTTCCGGCTTTATTGTCGATCCCAAGGGCTACATCGTCACCAACAATCACGTGGTCGATAAGGCCGATCGTATCTATGTGAAATTGTCCAGCGATCCTGACGGCAACGGCCCCGGACATCCGGCAAAGATCGTCGGTGTAGACAAGGCCACCGATTTGGCCGTTATTAAGATCGATATCGATCGCCCATTGCCGACAGTCAAACTGGGCAATTCCGAAAGCGCTCAGGTGGGCGACTGGGTAATGGCCATCGGCAGCCCCTTCGGCCAGACCGGAACCGTTACGGCAGGCATCATTTCCGCAAAAAATCGCACAATTGAGCCGGGCATACGCGGCCAGTTTCAGCACTTTATCCAGACAGACGCCGCCATTAACCCCGGCAACTCCGGCGGTCCGCTGGTAAACATGGCGGGTGAGGTGGTCGGTGTGAACACCGCCATCTTTACGCAGACGGCGGGATATCAGGGTATCGGCTTTGCTATGCCCGCGAACACCGTAGTCGATGTTTATAACGCGCTCGTCGGCCCAACTCACAAAGTCGTGCGCGGCTCCATCGGAATCACCTTCCAGCCGAATGTTTCCAGCGCCGTGCAGCGCGTCTATGGAGCGAAGAGCGGCGTCATTATCCGCGGCGTACAGCCGGGTCTGCCTGCTGATAAAGCAGGTCTGAAGCCGGGTGACATTATTACCAGTATCAATGGTCGTCCCGTGAAGGACGGAGATGATTTGGTGAACGACATTTCTGCGCGCAAGCCGGGCAGCACCGTCCAGCTTGGCTATATTCGCGATGGCAAGCCTTCTACTGCTAATGTTTCGATCATTGACCGTGCCGAAATGGAACGGGCAGCGGGCCAGGGCGGCGGCGATGAAGATCAGAACGCGCCGGGCAATGGCGCGGATGCTTCGCAGAGCAAACTGGGTATCACAGTGGCTGATCTGCCGTCGAATGCTCCATCGAGCCTGCACGGCGTTCTGATTCAGAGCGTCAAGGCCGGCTCTTTTGCTGATGAGATCGGAATGACAGGCCTTGAGGGCTATGTGATTTCAGCAGTCAACAAGCAGCCAGTGCACAACAAATCTGAATACAATGGGATCATTTCCGGCCTGAAGTCAGGGCAGGATGTGGTCTTCAACGTGGTAGACCCGCAGCATCCGAGAGATGGCGGCACGCTGCTGGGCGGAACGCTGCCCTGAAACGGGACAGCGCAACCAATTCTGAACCGGCGCTTCATGAGTAAATGGGCGCCGGTGCAGAAAGACTTGCAATTCAAAGAGTACGACTATACCCTCTCAAAAAGGTTCGATTACTAGTTTCCCCCTGCGAGGTTTTCACTGCATGCTTTTTGTTCGAGCCTGCCAGGCAGCTCTTTTAACCATTGCGTTGATTGCTACCCCTGCATTTGCCGGACGCAGCCACCGTACCCCCACCTCAGGCCACAAGAAAAAAACCTCCCACAAAGTTCAGGGACAGCGTGGAATTGATTCCGACCGCGCCCGCGAAATCCAGACCGCACTGATCAGGCAGAATTATTTGAGCGGGGAGCCTTCAGGCCAATGGGACACCGAAACTCAGGCAGCCATGCAGAAGTACCAGGCTGACAACGGCTGGCAAACTAAGCTTACGCCCGATTCCCGCGCCCTGATCAAACTGGGTCTGGGCCCGGACCACTCAGGGACTCTGCCTGCCGCTGCAACGACTGCTAAAACTGCTGACGCGGTCGCGCCTCAGGCGAAGACTGCTCCGGCCGTTGCTGAGGCAAACACGCTGGCCGCTGCCCACTCAATTCAGAACTGATCTATTCCCGACACTGAATACAACGAGGGCTGCGAATCTGTGCAGCCTTTTGTGTTCTGATCGCAGCTTGTTTTGACACAGAGCTTCACCTCTCAGACACCTCAAAGAGAATGATTGACCCTGCTGATCCATCCAGATAGCATCGGGCAAAGCAGTATCAGGGCCATCGAATCCGGGCTTCGGGACAAATTCATTTCGAAGTGACGTCAGAGGTGGTTTATGTCCACCCGCATTACCTCCCTTGTTCCCCTGCGTGTTCTGATTGGTGTATGGCTTGCCGGGGCCTTTGCGATCTTCGCATTCGCAGGCGCCATGAGCCTCGAGCTGTCGCGCTGGATTGCCGTTCTGCTTTCGGTTTGCGTCGCGGCCTGTATTGCATGGATATGCTGGAACCGTCTCTTTATTCCGTTGGATGAGAGAGCAGCTTCTCCCGCCCTGAACATCCTGTTTGTGCTGGCGGCGATCGCATCGCTCGTCCAACTGGCGCGCCTATGCGTCTTTATCGTGAATCCGGCAGCAGCAAGTTATGCCATTGGCCCTAATCGCGGAGTGGGGCTCCCGCCCAGACATTTATGTATGACGGCTTACTTCGTGGCTGCTCAATCCGTGAAGACAGTGCCCAATATCTATGATGAGTACCGGCTGTATTCACTCCCAACACAGGACCCAAATGCTCCCCGGAAGGCGCGGACCATCGGACCCTTCGACATCGATGCCTTTGAGTATCCGCCGCCGTTTCTCTTGTTACCGCGACAGCTAACGATTGTTGCTCCGCAATTTCTGAACTTTCGCATGCTGTGGTTTGCGCTCTATGGTTCGGTTGTGCTTATCGGGCTGCTTGCTGTGACACGGACGTTTGATCCAATCATTGGAACCCGTGTATTACTACTCGCACCACTTGTGCTTGGCGCCGATATCACTATCGGCACGCTGCAGATTGGAAATATACAGGCGGCAGTATTCGTATTGGCCATGTTTGCGATGGCGCTCTTTACGCAGCGCCGCTACGCTGTGGGTGGCGCTCTGCTGGCCTTCGCGACTGTCAGCAAGATGTTTCCGGGCATGCTGATTGTCTACTTAGCAGCGCGGCGCGAGTGGCGCGCCCTTGTATGGACAGTGGGACTGTGCGCTGTGCTTGTAGGAATCTCCTTCTTTGACACGGGCCGGGTAACTTACAGCGCATTTCTTCACCAGCTGCCCAGACTGCTGAGCGGCGAGGCGTTCCCGCCCCTCCGCCGCCCGAGTGCTATCGCATCAAATCTGTCTGTCCCCGGGTTCCTGTTCAAGTTGAAGTTATTTGGCTTACCGAATGGATCGTATGAAGTCATGAAGATCGTCGGCACGATTTACACACTAATCCTTCTTGCCGTCACGGTAGTTATTGCGATGCGGAAATTAAAGAGCAACGAGCAGGCAATCGTCTGGCTGACGATACTGATCCTGGCTTCGCTTCGAAGTCCGTTCCTTCCTCAGTATGGAATCTTTCCCGTGCTGTGGCTCTTGATATTGCTGGCCGCCAGGGTGACGCCTGCCGTCCGGACACTGTGTCTTGTGTTGGCCGTATGGGTAGTACTGAACATTTCGCTCCCGGTTTTTAATGGCCCTGATCCAAGGCTGCTTGCAGTGATGACTTTGGTGTCACAGGCAATAATTTTCGTTCTGCTTGTGCTTGCGTTGCGGCAAAGGCCGGAGTCACCCCCAGAATCAACACTTATCATGCAGCCAGTAATCCCTCCTGACTGGTAGCGACCCGATTGATTAGTGCGTGGATTGCGGGTGCTTACCGAGGAATTCGTACCGCGCCCTCTGTGTGTCGGGGCGCGCTTCAGGAGTTGGCGTCAGATGCATGACCTGCCAATTTCCAGCGGCATTGTAGACGGGCCATTTCGGCAGATCGCCGCCATTTGGATCGCCTGTTTTGGCGAAATTCGTCCAGTAACCCTGGATAATTTCCGACATCTTCCGGTCTTCCGGACGGACATTCATCCCCAGCCGTGAATCGAGCGTGCCGAAGACATACTCGATGTCATCGGAGTGGAAAGTTGTCCCTGCTGGATGAAACTTGTCGCCCGGAGAAGGCAGTTCGAAATGGTAGCGATAGACCGGCTTTCCTCCAGTTGCGACCTGGGCTTCCAGCCAGCGCCAGGTGGAGTCGGCGATGAACACGTCTCCAGCTAGGTCTTTGGCGGCGCGCAGCGCCTCATCGTCAGTCGTGGCCGAATAAGCGGCGAGGAATTTTTCCGCATTCGCGCCGAACCGCTTCTGCGCCATCTCGGTATATTCGGCGACCGTCATGGTCTTCTCGGGGATGCCGCCCTCGTCGGCATTCCACCCGGCAAGAAGCGGAACATGCGCCTGTTTTCCGGCTGCGTAGATCGCAGGAACGCTCTCGGGCAGGAAGTAGCCGTCGATATCCGGCGCGAAGCGCACAGTGCTGACGCCGGGTCGCGGCGTGGCTGCGCTGAGAATTTTATCGGCACTGAGCGCGCGCAGGTCGGCAAGTTTCGTAACGCCGAGAATTTTGTCCATAGTCTCAACGTCAGCTTTCTCGCGCTCTTCGCGTGTGGCAAAGGGAAGAGTAGTGCTGAACGCTCCGCCACTCTCTCCGATGGCCCGCTGAAAGAGGCCCTGCGCCAGCGGTGAAGCCATCTGCGCGCTCACCGAGAACGATCCAGCGGATTCGCCAAAGATCGTGACCTGATTCGGATCGCCGCCGAACTCCTTGATGTTCTTATGCACCCACTGCAGTGCCGCAGTCTGGTCCATCAGGCCGTAATTGCCGGAGGCATGCTGCGGCGATTCAGCGGTCAATTCAGGATGGACAAAAAAGCCGAAGATGCCAAGTCGATAGTTCATGGAGACGACGATAACGCCCTTATGCGCGAGATTTTCGCCATCCTGACGCGCCTCAGAGGTTGTGCCGGCTGTGAAACCGCCGCCATAAATCCAGACCATCACCGGCAGCTTTGCCTTCTTGTCTTTCGCCGGAGTCCAGACGTTGAGAGTCAGGCAGTCTTCGCTTGGGCCAGGGTCGTGGAAGATCATGTCCGGCCAGAGGACCGGCTGCATGCAATGGTAGCCGTAACTCGTCGCCTGGCGTGTCCCATGCCACTTCGCCGCCGGTTGCGGAGGCTTCCAGCGTAAAGGCCCGACGGGTGGAGCCGCGTATGGAATGCCCTTGAAAATACGTACCTGCCCATCCGTGCTTACATATCCCTGGACCTTGCCTTTGTCTGTTTTCACCGTTGGCGCATCCGCGGCAAAAAGCGTTGCGGTGGTCGTGGCAAGGCACACAGCTGCTAATGTTCGAAGAATCACCCGCATCCCGGAAACCCTTTCTTCATCCCCTCTGATTTTCTTTGAAAAAACGTTATCACGGCGCACAGACAGCAGGCCGCTAAATTGTCGAACGACAGAATAAATCCTGCTGCTGATCTATGGAAACTACCGCTTCGTCAAGATTTTGCTGACAGGATCGTTCGCGGAACGTAGCCTCTTTCCGTGGATGGTTTGAGGAGGATTTACTGCATGAAAAAATTTGTCATGCTTCTTGCAATGCTGGTTGCTTTGCCTGTTTGTGCTCAAGATCAACAGAAAAAGCCGATGACTCTGAGAGAAGTTCTGCTTGAGCAGCTGAAAACCACGCATAACAAAGAGGACTGGTTTGCAACCGGCAACATCGCCATCGAGGGACTTACGCCGGAGCAGGTGAACTGGAAGAGCAATCCGAATGATCATTCTATTGGACAGCTGACCTATCATCTGGTTTTTTGGAACAAGGAATCCCTGGCCAAGTTCAAGGGCGAGACACCGGAGAAATTCAGCGGCAACAACGACGAGACCTTCAATAATTTTGACAGCAAGAAGTGGCAGGAGACGGCCCGCGAATTCGACGAAGTCATGACCGAATGGGAAAAGGCAGTCGAAGGCGCCGATGACAAGAAACTGGCCGAATGGGCCTCAACTATCGCGCATGTCGGCACGCACAATGCTTACCATATCGGGCAGATTGTCTATATCCGCAAAGAACAGGGTTCGTGGGATGCATCGAAGGGCGTGAAGTAGATAATGAACCCCAAAAATGTATCGTCTTTCTGACGACCAACGGGAGGAAGAATCTCAAAGACCTCATGTTAAAGGTGCATCGCTGAGATTCTTCGTCGCGTTTCTCCTCAGAATGACGATTCCTTTACTCAATCAAAACTGTTCAACTGCCAGCAGATCGTCCATCGTCTCACGGCGACGGATCATACGTGCCCGCCTGCCTTCAATCAGTACCTCTGCCGGACGGGGACGCGAGTTGTAGTTCGAGCTGAGCGACAGACCGTAAGCCCCTGCATCGAGAATCGCAACCAGGTCGCCGGGTTTTAATTCAGGCAACTCACGATCGCGGGCAAAGAAGTCTCCCGATTCGCATACGGGGCCAACTACATCAACGGTCTTTTTTCGCGCGCCTTTGCGGCGGGTGACGGGAACAATGTCGTGATAAGCCTGATAGAGCGCCGGGCGAATCAGGTCATTCATGGCCGCATCGGTGATAACAAAGATCTTCTCGCCATTCTTTTTCACATAGAGCACACGCGTCAGCAGCGCTCCTGCCTGCGCGACGATGAAGCGTCCCGGCTCGAGCAGCAGCCGCAGATTATCAATCGGGCGCAAAGCTCTGAGCAGCGCGGTTGCGTACTGATGGACTTTCTCTTCCGGATTGAAGCTGTGATCGGAGTGATATTCGATGCCGAGGCCACCGCCTACATCCACAGAGCTGATAGGCAATCCATCGGCGCGAAGATCGCGAACCAGCTGCGCGACTCGCTCGGCGGCAGCCCCGAAAGGATCGACGCTGCGTATCTGTGAACCGATGTGGACGCTCACTCCGCAGGGTTCCAGAAATTTATGCTTTGCCGCAGTTTTATAAACCGCTCGTGCCTGACGGATATCAATCCCGAACTTATGCTCGCGCAATCCGGTTGAGATATATGGATGCGTCTCGGCAAATACATCCGGATTCACACGCAGCGCCACACGAGCGCGTTTACGCAGCTTGCCGGCGCGTTCGGCCAGCAGCTCAAGCTCGCCCGCGCTTTCCACGTTGAAAATCAGAATGCCCGAACGCAGGGCGAGGTCAACCTCAGCAGCCGTTTTGCCCACTCCGGAGAAGACAACGCGCTGTGTCGCTGCTTTGTTTATGCGGAGAATGCGCTCCAGTTCGCCGCCGGAAACGATGTCGAAGCCTGCGCCATTCTGATCAAGTAATTTCAGGATCGCCAGCGCGGAGTTCGCCTTCACGGAATAGCAAACGAGGTGCTGGATGGATTCGAACGCGTTGGTGAAAAGACGCAAACGCTGAAGAATCTGGTTTGCCGAATAGACATACAGCGGAGTGCCGTATTTCTTTGCCAGAATTTCCAGGCTTACGCCATCGCAGGACAACGGAGATCGTGTATCAGGATGAACAAAGGGACGTGACGGAATCAAGCGGCCTCAAAGGAAAAAGGATTGCTTTGAGCCTATCATTTCGCATTCACTTTTCATCGCATGGGAGGCGGAGGCATCGGATACGCCGCATATCTTCTGCGGCGAAAGAGCGTAACGATTCCGTAAATCAACAGCGCCAGAACAATAAACGGCAGCATGATGAGGATGAAAGGAAAATTCACCGTATCGCCACTGACAGAGGCATTGCCGTTCATCCGAAGCGGGCCGCCGAAAACTACGCAATCCCCGCCGATGTGCGACTGATCGGCCATCGACACATCACCGAGAAATGAGACCGCATCGCCGTTGATTTCGCCGTTGAGGTGAATGCCTCCAAGAAAAGCTACCGCATCACCATTGATTTTTCCATTGCTGCGGATCGAGCAAAGAAAACATACAGCATCATCCACTTCCTCGTTGTCGCTGATGACGATATCGTGCATGAACGAAACGCGGTCCGTAGAAGCATGCGCGCGGGGGACGAATATAACCGCCAGTAAAACTGCAACACACAGATAAAGCCAACGGCGTGACATGGCTGATCCGGAACTCACTTTCTCAGTTGGAACCTGCTTCAGAATTTGGACCCAATGAACAATACGCATTATCTTAGGCTTTGGTTCCTCAGCCCACAACAGAATCGAAGAATCGCCGCAGAATCGGCCCAACGGTCTCCGGCTGCTCCCAGGGAGCATAATGTCCGGCATCGTGCAACACGTGGAACTCGGCGCCATACCCACCATTGCGGATTGTCTCTGCCAGCAGTTTCATGTCTTCCACTGTGCTGCCCGGATCTTCTGCGGCAGCAACCACACAGGCGGGCACACGAATGGTCTTTGCTGTGGCAACGGAATCCGGACGCGCTGCCAACCCCTGCTGCACGGCAATTACCGCTTCAGGACGCATGGCCTGCATCATCTCGCGAGCTTCGCCGACCTTCTGTGGAAAGCGTCTGCGCGCGGTGGGGCCAATAAGGCTATTCAGCATCAGCTCAAAGAAATCGCCGGTCCCGCGCAGCCGGATTTCTTCGATCCACTCCTGCCGTTTGGCGCGGTTCGCCTCGGCGTCGGCTTGTGGCTTTGAACAGCAGAAGGCAAGCGCCGCGATCCGCTCAGGCATTCTTCGCCATAGCTCGTAGAGCGTGTAGCCGCCAATTGAGCATCCAGCGAAGAGTGCTTTGCCAATGCTGAGTTCGTTCATCAGCCGCTCAATGTCTTCGCCCAGTTTTTCTATTGTGACCGGGCCATCGCCTGCTTCTGACTGGCCGTGCCCCCGCAGGTCCGGCAGGATGACCTGATAACGCTGCGCCAGTATCTCGGCCACAGGAAGCCAGAAGGCGTGGTGGACCGGCGTCGGGTGAAGCAGGATAATCTCCTGCCCTTCACCCATCGTTTCCGCAAAAAGTTTCGTTCCTCCTGAGGTGTAAAACACGACAGAAGCCTAGCTGCCGCTTGTCGGCGTGTAAGTGCCCGGAGGCAGGGCCAAAGGCTCTTCGGGCATAACAAGCCAGAAGACTATATAGGCAATCAGCCCGGCGCCGCTGGAAAAGACCGTTGCCAGAACGGTAATGACGCGCACCCAGACCACATCCCAGTGATAGTTGTTCGCCAGGCCCTGGCATACGCCGGCGATCATGCGTCCTTCGCGCGGGCGAATCAACCGCGTCTGCACATAGACAGGTCCGGGTGCATAGATCGGACGACCACAGGCCGAGCAAAAACGTGCGTCGTCGGTGAGAGACTTGCCGCAATTGCTGCAGAATACCGCCATAATCGTTTCCCTCAAACCTCTAGTTTATAGATACGCAGGCCATTGCCGCGTGGTTCCCAGCCGCCGCTCACGGACATTCTGTCACAAATCCAATATGCATGCGCAGCCGTAATTCCAGTGGCTGCAAAGGTTTCTTGACATTGTTCCGCCGGACTTTATAACTAAAGACCCTCAGAAAGAAGACATCATGGCGCGTATCGGAGCATTTTGCTTTCCCGGAACAGGCCACCTGAACCCGATGACCGCATTGGCCCGCAGCCTCGAACGACGCGGTCACTCGCTGGTGCTGTTCGGCATTGCTGATGTCGAAGAGAAAGTCCGTGCCTGCGGCATTGAATTTTACCGGATCGGCAATCTGGATTACCCGCTCGGTACGCTGCTGAAACTTGACCAGCAGCTTTGCGAGAAAAAAGGGCTGAGTGTCTTCCGTTTCACAGTGGAACGAGTAAAGAACTATGCGCGGATGATTCTGCGTGATGCTCCTGCCGCAGTGCGGGATACAGGCGTCGAATTTCTTCTCGTAGACGAAGCCGATACTGCCGGAACCGTTGCCGAGTTTCTGCATATTCCCTTTGTCTCCATCGCCTGCTTTCCGCCACTGTTGCGTAGCGACCTGGTCCCGCCCTTTGTTTTTGGCTGGAAGTACAACGCGCGCCTGTATGGCCGCTTGCGTAACAGATTAGGCGGAGTTTTGCTGTCGCGCTTCGCTGCTCCAGTATTGGCCGTGCTCAATGAACAGCGAAAGGCCTGGGGTCTGCCCATGCTGCGCCATGCCGGCGATATGCTGTCGCCGCTTGCGCAAATCGCGCAACTACCCGCTGCGCTTGAATTCCCGATCCCCGAGCTGCCTCCGCTGCTGCACTACACAGGTCCCTTCGTGGACACACAGGCGCGTAAGCCGGTTCCGTTTCCCTGGGAAAAGCTCGATGGACGCCCTCTGATCTACGCTTCGATGGGGACACTGCAGAATCGGCTTCATCATGTCTTCCGTATCATTGCGGAAGCATGCAGCGGACTCAACGCGCAGCTTGTGATCTCACTGGGAGGCGGTATACGTCCCGATGAAATGGGCTCACTGCCTGGAAGTCCCATAGTGATCGGTTATGCGCCGCAGCTTGAGATTCTCAACCGTGCATCCCTCGTTATCACACATGCAGGATTGAATACTACCCTCGAAGCACTTGCCGAAGGAGTGCCGCTGGTGGCTATTCCACTCGGCAACGATCAACCCGGCGTTGCCGCCCGTATTGCATATCGAAACGCTGGGATCGTCCTTCCGCTGAAGAAGCTCGCAACGAGCCGACTCCGGCGTGCCGTTCAATCTGTTCTTGAAAACGACAGCTACCGGTTGGCAGCAAAGAAGCTGCAATCAGAAATTCGTCGGCAAGAAGGCTTAAAGACAGCCACCAATCTAATTGAAAAAGCTATTGAAATGTCGAGAAGCACGTAACTGTTCTGATAAACGCGACTTTAGTCCAGAAAATAATTACAAAACAGATGAACAGGCAGCCTGATCAAAACACCATTTCCTTAAGATTTTGACTGATTTTCAGTCTGGCTTCTGTGGCCTTTTGAACCTCGTCGACGCTCAGGCCCGGAGCAATCTCTTCGAGTACCAGGCCGTCAGAGGTCACGCTGATCCAGGCCATTTCCGTTGCAATGGTATTGACGACTTTCAGGCCTGTAATTGGCAAGGTGCAGCGATTCAGAATTTTCGGTCTGCCGTCTTTGGTTGTGTGTTCCATGGCGACGATCACACGACGGGCGCTGGCGACCAGGTCCATTGCGCCGCCCATGCCTTTGACCATTTTGCCGGGAATCATCCAGTTGGCCAGATTGCCTTCTTCATCCACTTCCATGGCGCCCAGGATGCTCAGATCAATGTGGCCGCCGCGGATCATGGCAAAGGAATCGGCGCTGGAAAAATAGGATGTGCCGGGCAGCTCAGTGATGGTTTCCTTGCCAGCATTAATCAGATCGGGGTCTTCCATTCCCGGGAAAGGGTAGGGACCAACCCCAAGCATCCCGTTTTCCGATTGCAAAACGACTTCGATGCCTGGCGGGACGTAGTTTGCAACCAGTGTTGGCATGCCTATGCCCAGGTTCACGTAGTACCCATCGCGCAGTTCACGTGCGACTCTTTTGACGATACGCTCACGTTTTTCTGTTTCCTGGGTTTTGCCGTACATCTGGGCGCTGGGGTTCGATACAGTAGACATAGCGGTCGTTTCTAAATGCCTCCGGCATGTTTTAATCTTCGGGCGCGATCTCTGGTGCGCGGAACCATTCTAGTCCTCGGCAGTCTCGGAATAGCATTGCTGCTCTCGGGATTTCCAAATCCCCGGCCCTGTCTGAA